>NZ_JBVASH010000005.1:0-378968 GCF_057813895.1 Nocardioides sp. F233 | reverse complement strand
TCGACACCCACGGCCACGACGCCAGTGATCTGCAGACCGCGTTCGGTGACGTGGTCCGTGAGCTCGACCCCAACGCGGAGATCATCAACGCCGAGAAGGAGAAGGCGAAGGCCGAACGCGCCGCCCATCACGCCCGCCACCTCTCCTTCGCCGAGGACGGCCACGGCGGAGTGCGGGTCAAGGGCTACGGCACGGTCGAGGACGCCGAGAAGATCAAGGCCACCCTCCACCCCCTCTCCGCCCCGGCCACCACCGAACCCGGCACCTGCGGCGGCGTGAACAGGCAGCCCGGTCAGCCATTGTTCGACGACGACGGGGTCGCCACTGCCGCTGCGTGCCTCACCCCCGGCTGTGGGCACGACGGGCGTGACCCCCGCGATGCCGGCGCCCGGCTGTGGGACGCCCTCGTCGACGCCTGCGACCGGCTCGCCGCCACCGACGACCTGCCCCGCGACCACGGTTCGAAGCCCCGCATCGTGGTCCTCATCGACCAGGAATCACTCAAGCAGAAGGTCATCGACGCCGGTCTGGCCCGCAACGGCAAGACCCCGACCGGTGCCCGGTTCTCCGCGAGCGCCGTACGCCGCCTGGCCTGCGACGCCGAGATCATCCCCACCGTGCTCGGCACCCACGGTCAGGTCCTCGACGTCGGTCGTGCTCAACGACTCGTCACCGCCGCGATCTGGATGGCCCTCGTCATCCGGGACCGGCACTGCGCGTTCCCAAGATGCACCCGCATGCCCCTGGCGTGCGATGCCCACCACGTCGTCCACTGGGCCGACGGCGGTGCGACCAGCCTCGACAACCTCGTCATGCTCTGTCGCCACCACCACGTCCTCATCCACCAGACCCCCTGGGCCGTCCACGTCGACCCCGACACTCGACAACCCGTCTGGACCCCACCACCCAGACACACCCTCGAGAGCCTCCGGGCTGCCGGCGTCACCTACGCACCCGCGCAACCACGCGCCGCCTGACGAACACCCTCACTGCCGAGCCCGCGGGAACACTTCCAGCGACCGCCGGTACAGCGCGACCGCAGCCAGCTGCGAGTCCACCCCCAGCTTGCGGCGCAGCGACTTCACCTGACTGCGGACGGTGGCCTCGGCGACGCCCGAGGCGTCGGCGATCCGGCGGACCGAGAGGCCGTCGTAGAGGGCGCCGAGGACCTCGTACTCGCGGTGAGTGAGCAGCTCCATCCGGCGTACGAGTTCGCGCTGCTCCTCGGCGACGCTCTCCCACTCGCGCAGCGCCCGCTCGCGGAGGACGTCCGGGGTGGGCGAGCCGCCGGCGAGGGTGTCGCGGACGGCCTTGGCGAGGCCGGCGGTGGTCGTCGTGGTCGGCAGTACGCCGGTCGCCCCGGCACCGAGGACGGTGCCCCAGCGTGGGCCGAACTCGCTGTCGGTGAGGACCAGCCAGCGGATCGGGCCGCGGCTGACCAGGAGCTCCACGTCGTGCAGTAGGTCGGGGGTGCGCAGGTCGCAGAGGATCACGCCGACCGAGGCGCCGCTGCGGGCCAGGCCCTGGCGGAACGACAGCCGGCCGCCGCGCTCGGGCCACTCGAAGAGGACTGGGGCCAGGCCGCGCCCGCGCAGGGCTGCGGCGATCGCCTGGCCGACGAGCCTCCGCTCGGCGACCAGCGCGACGCGCCGGACCGGCTCCTCAACGGACATCGAGGACGACACGGTCGATCGTTCCGTGGAACTGGTCGGTGGAGCCCTGGGCGATCCGGCCGCGGTCGGAGACCTTGGCGCCGATGGACAGAGGGGCGTGGTCGAAGCTGATGGCGCCGGGGTCGCTGGTGACGGTCTGCTCCCGCGGATCGGCGCCGCCGTCGAGGTCCACCAGCCGCATGCGCACCGACGGGCCGGTCCGGGTGCACGTCAGCCGGTACCAGCGATCGGGGGTCACCGGCTTCGAGTCCTCGACCAGCACCTCACCGAGCGTCCCGGCGAGCCGGCAGGACGGGACCCCGTGGTCGAGCTGGAGCTTGAGCTGTGCGGGCTGGCCGAAGCGACCCCGCTGCACGAGGTTGTCGCCGTCGTCCTCCGGGCGTCCCGCGGTCGCGGCATCCGCGCGGAAGTCGACCGCCACCAGGAAGTCGCCGGTGCCGGGGTCGAGCGGGTCGGGGGCCGACGGGTCCGTGCGTACGACGAGCGCGGCCGCCGGGACCGGCCCCTCGGCGGCGTACGCCGGGGTCCGGATGGCCGAGCCCCCGGTTCGCCCGGGCGTCCAGGTGAGCCGGCCACCGCCCTGGGTGACGACGGTGATGTCGACCCGCGCGGTGCCGCCGTTGACCGTGCCCGGGACCATGTCGCCGGGCACGACCACCTGATCGAAGCCGAGCCCGAGGTCCACCTTGGCGAGCCCCTTCGCCGGCGGGCCGGACGGTGGTGCAGCCGTCGGCGTCACGGTGTCGCCACTCATCGCGCACCCGCCCGCGGTACCGATCGCGAGCAGGACCACCACCAGGGACGGGGCCGACACGACTCAGCCGCCCTGTCGCGCCGGACCCGCGAACACCACGCCCGGCCCCCACCGACCACCGCCGACCTCGGTGACCTCGCCGCTCGGCGCGCCAGCCTGGGCGTTCTGGGTCCACCCGGTCTGCCTCAGGCGCCGCGACCCGGTGACCCAGTAGAGGTGCTTGCCCGCGACGAACATCCCGCGCACCCGGCGCGGCGCGAAGCCGCCGACCCGGCGCGACGCCACCAGCCGCTGGGCGCCGACGATGCCGCTCTCGGAGTTGAAGTACCGGTAGTGGAGGGCGCGCGACCCGGGCAGGGTGAAGTAGATCCGGCCGCGGTCGTAGAACATCCCGGTCACGGTGGCCAGCTCGGCGTGCCAGGCCTGGAGCGGGACCACGCCGTCGGCCGCGTCGACCGGCTCGGCCGGTCCGTAGGTCGTGCCGTCGAAGGTACGGCGGGTGAAGGACCCGTCGCGGCCCGCGACGTACAGCCGGCCGTCCAGCACGAAGGCACCGGCGACGGCGCTCCAGTCCGGCCCGCCGCCCGGCGCCGCCGACACGGGGCCGACCCGACTCCCCCGCAGGCTGCGCCGGACCAGGTCGCTGCCCCGGCCGCTGTAGACCGTCGCCCGCCGCCCAGGCGTCCCCACGGCCGGGTACGAGGTCCCGCCCATCGGCAGCAGCGCGATCCGGGCTCGGTCCTGGTCACCGATCCGGTCCGTGTCGGAGCCGACCCACAGCCCGGCGCCCGTCGCGAGCAGGTCACCCACACCGACACCCCTGGTGCGGCCCGGGTTCCAGCGGAACGGCAGTCCGTTCGCGGGGCTCAGTGCGGCGATGCCCTGACGGGGGACTGCGCCCGGGCCGGCGCTGTTGACGCCGTACGGGTTGTTGAACCAGCGCTGGTGGCCGCCGACGTACACCGCGCTGGAGGTGACCTCGACCGACTGGAGCGTGTCACCCCCGGTCGACGAGATCCAGGACGGACGAGCAGCGCGGTCGGTGCCGCGGGTCTCGAAGCGCGCGACGCTGTCGCAGGGCGAGCCCGGACCGCCCGGACCGCCGGAGGTGGCGACGACGAAGTACGAGCCGTCCGGCGCGAAGTCCACGTCGCGGACGTAGCTGTAGTAGATGTCCGCGCAAGTGGCGGTGTAGAAGCGGGTGCGGAACGAGGTGACCCCCGCTGCGTGGCGCAGGTCGAGCACCGCGAGCTGCACACGTCGCTCTCCCTGGACCGAGCGGAAGTTCCCGATCAGCGCGAGGTACCGCCCGTTGGGGCTGACCGCCATCCGCGACACCGACGTCCGGCCCAGGCCGTGCCGGGCCCGGCCCGCGATCGTCAGGTCGGGCTGGGGCCGCGCGCGCCCGGTCCGGGCGGCGAGCACCGCGAGGGCGCGCTGCTTGCGCCCGCCGATCCGGGAGAACGCTCCCGCGACCCACAGCCTGTTGCGGACAAGGCGGAGGTCGCGGACCGGGCCGTCGACCCGGCCGGCGTCGAAGGCCGGCACGACCGTCCCCCCGGCGAGGGCGACCCGGGCGATCCCGGCCCGCGGCAGGCCGCCTATCGTGGAGAACTCACCGCCGACGTACACGGTGCCCGAGCGCCCCACCGCGACGGCGTTGACCGCTCCGTCCGGGTCGGGGTGGAACGCCGGGTCGATCCGGCCCGTCGCCGCGTCGAAGGCGAGCAGGCCGCGTCGCGTGAGCTCGACGTCGCTGCCGTCGTCGCGGGCCCGGGTGAAGGTGCCGCCGAGGATCATCGTGCCGCCGACCTGGACGATGGCGAGCACCTCGCCGTCGAGCACCTGCGGGGTGCCGGCGACCGGCACCTCGCCGACCAGGGTGCCACCGTCCTCCCAGCCGGCGGAGGCGGGCGTGACCAGCAGCGACGAGCCCAGGAGGGTCACGCAGCACAGCACGACAGCAGCGATCCGTCTCATGGCGACCTCCCCTCCCCACCGGTCCGATGAACGGGTTCTGGCGACACTAGGACGGTCCAACCGGCCCCGGCCGGGGTGCGCCGTTAGTCCCCCAAAATTGGTGAGCCGCCATCCGCGGGTGCCGGGTTCGCTTGGTCCATGACGTCCGCCACGTCACCGGGGGACCGGCCCGGACGGGGACCGACACGGCGTACCGTGCGCTGCTTCGTGGTCGGCATCGTCGGCCTGCCCGTGTGGTGGGTGCTGGGGTTGGCATCGGTCGTGCCGCTGGTGGTCGCCGTCGTGCTGGCACTGGACCTGCGGCGCCGCCGCCGGGTGATCGTCCCCCCGGGCTTCGGGTGGTGGCTGCTCTTCCTGGCCTGGGTGCTGCTCGGCCTGGGCACCCTGTGGGCCGCGGCACCGGGAGCCGAGACCGGCGGCGGCACGGGCCGGCTGATGGTGTTCGGCTACCGGTTCTCCTGGTACCTCGCCTCCACCGTCGTGCTGGTCTGGCTGGGGAACACACCCAGGGACCGGCTCTCCGACCGCGTCGTGCATCGGATGATGGCGGCGGTGTTCGTCGTCGCGGTGGCCGGCGGGCTGCTCGGGCTGCTCGCTCCGGACCTGTCGATCACCACGCTCGCCGAGCGGGTGCTCCCCCACGGCCTGCGCAGCAACGGCTTCGTGAGCACCCTCGTGTCGGCGCGCGCCTCGGACGTGCAGACCGTGCTCGGCGTACCGGAACCCCGGCCCAAGGCGCCGTTCCCCTACACGAACACGTGGGGCAGCATCATGTCGCTGGGCCTCGTGTACTTCGTCGCGACGATCGCGCGGTCGCGCTCCCGGTGGCGGCTGCTGGCACCGGTGGTGCTGGCACTCGCCGCGATCCCGGTCGTGTGGAGCCTCAACCGCGGGCTGTGGCTCGCGGTCGGCAGCTGCTGCGTCGGCCTGCTCGTGCTGCTGGCGACCCGCCGCAACCACACCGCACTCGCCGGCCTCGTCGTCGTGGTCGTCCTCGGCGGGTTCGCGCTCACCAGCACGCCGCTCGGTACGACGATCTCCGAGCGCCTCAGCCACCCGCACAGCAACGAGCGCCGCTCCCAGCTGCTCGTCGCGACGGTCGACTCGATGACCCGTGGCTCGCCCGTGGTCGGCTTCGGCAGCACCCGCAACGTCGCGGGCACCTTCACCTCGATCGCAGGCGGGGCGAAACCCGACTGCCCGGCCTGCGGCGTACCCCCGCTCGGGACCCAGGGCCAGCTCTGGCTCGTGCTGTTCTCGCAGGGCTGGGTGGGGACGGCCTTCTTCCTGACCTTCTTCGTGCTCGCGCTGCGGCGCACCTGGCGATGTCGCACGGTGAACCAGACCGTCGCCACCTTCGTGATCGGCGTCTTCCTGCTCCAGCTGTCGGTGTACGACACCATGGAGCTCCCGATGATGCTGGTGATGACGGGCATCGGGCTGGCCTGGCGCGAGCAGGGTGGCGGCAACCGGCTGCGGGCCCCCGGCGCCCGGGCGGTCGCGGTCGTGGCCAGTACGGCGGCCCTCGGCGGCCTGGTCGGCGCGGCCACCACCGTCGGCCATGCGCAGCAGCGCACCAGCACGGTGACGGTCGCGCTCACCCCCTCGCCGACCTACCTCGACGTGGGCGAGTTCGCCCGGGAGGTCACCATCGGGGCACTGGTCGACCAGCCCGTCGTCCAGCCGGTCGCCGCGACGATCGACACCGAGGCGGCCCTGGTCCGTACGCAGCGGGCGTTGGCCAGGGCCGGGCAACGGGTCGCGATGACGCCGGGCGAGCTGCGCGACGACATCAGCGTCTCGGCGCCGCCGCTGTCGACCGTGCTCGAGCTGACCCTGACCACGACGGCGGCGCACGATCCCCGGGCGGCCGCCCGGGCCGTCGCCGAGGAGTACCTGACCGCACGGCGCACCTACCTGGAGGACCGGCGCACCACGCTCGTCGCACGGCTCCAGGAACGGCTGGCCGCGATCGACCCGACCGACCCCGCCTGGGCCGCCACCCGCACCTACCTGCGGGCCGCGATCGACTACCTGACCACGCACCGGCCGGAGGCCGGGACGCTGATCCGGCTCACGCCCGTGCGCTCCGTCGGCGCCGACCGCGGCATCCCGGTGACCAGCGGACTCGCGCTCGGCCTGCTGGCCGGGCTGATCGGCGTACGCCTGCCCCGACGCAGGCGACCTCGGGAGAAGACACGGAACACGGAAGAGCCGGCACCCGCACCGCGCGTGCCCGCCGAGGAGGTGCTGGTCCATGCTGGATGACATCTGGCCCGACGTCGACGTCGTGATCGCGACCCACGACCGACCCGTCATGGTGCGCGAGGCGATCGCAGCGGTCCTGGAGCAGGAGTACCCCGGCCGGATCCGGGTGATCGTCGTGTTCGACCGCTCCGAGCCCGACCCGCTGCTCGTGCGCACCCAGGTCGAGCGACAGGTGGACGTCGTCCGCAACACCCGCAGCCCCGGACTCGCTGGCGCCCGGAACACCGGGATCCTCGCCGGGCAGGGCGACCTGGTCGCGTTCTGCGACGACGACGACCTCTGGCTCCCCGGCAAGCTGCTGCGCCAGGTCCGGGCGCTCGCGGCCGGCGACGCCCCCACCTCCGTCACCGGCATCGAGGTGACCTACGAGGGCACCTCGACGCGGCGGGTGCCGACGCCGGCCGAGCTCGAGCTGCGGCAGCTGGTCCGGCACCGGACGATGGCGGCGCACCCCTCCTCGGTCGTCGTACGACGCCACGACCTCGTGCACCGGATCGGGCTCGTCGACGAGGAGATCCCCGGCAGCTACGGCGAGGACTTCGACTGGATGATCCGCGCGTCCCAGCAGGGCGGCTTCGCCCTGGTCGAGGCGCCCCTGGTGCGGGTGCGGTGGGGCGGGTCCCAGTTCTCGCAGCAGTGGGCGACCATCGCCGCCGCGATCGACTACGGCCTGGCCAAGCACCCGGTCTTCTTCGACGACAGGAGGGCGCTGGCCCGGGAGACCGGTCGCAAGGCGTTCGCCCTCGCCGCCCTCGGCCGGCGCGACGCCCTGCCGTGGGCCGCCCGCACCGCCTGGAGCTCCCCGCTCGAGCCGCGCGCGTACCTCGCCGCGGCCGTCGCCCTGCACCTGGTGAGCGCCGAGCGGCTGCTGCACCTGGCGCACCGACGGGGGCACGGGATCTAGACCCACGGGGCCTGCCGAGATGACCGCGCTCGCCCTGGCTGCCCCGGCCCCGTTCTGCCTCCCGGCACTCCCCGCTCGTCATACCTCAAATGGGGGAGGATATTGGCCTCGATCTCTCGTTCCGGTTCCAATCGAGCCGAAGACAAGAGAGAACGCGGGCCGTAGTTTTGCTCCGACGGCCCCGGACATCCGGGGAGGTGGCGTCTTGCACGACGCCGAGAAGACGAAGAACAAGAACGGCCGTATCAAGTGGCTCTGGCTGCCGGTCCTGGCAGCCGTGCTGCTGACCAGTGCCGTCGCGGCGGTGCCGACGTCGGCACAGCCGAGCCGAGCGGCACAGGCGACGGTCCCCACGGGGACCTTCGAGTCGCACCTGGACGGGTTCGCCGGTGTCGGCGGCAGTCGGGTGACGCTCTCGCGCACCGGCCAGGGCCGCAACCACAGCCGCGCGCTGGTCGTGCGCACCAAGAACCACGGACCGGCCGCTGCCGTCAGCAAGCACAAGTTCGGTGGCGCCCACGCCAAGGGCACGCAGTACGTCGTGCGGGCCTGGGTCCGCTCCACGGGCAAGCGCACCGTCGCGCTGCAGGTCCGTGAGGTCAAGGGCAGCACGCTCCAGACCAAGACCAAGACGGTCAACGCCAAGGGCCGGGCCTGGACCCGGGTGAAGGTCACGATGACCGCGAAGGCGGCGAACTCGGTGTTCAAGCTCCGGTTCCGCACGCCCTCGCTCACCTCGGCGCAGCGCCTGCTCGTCGACGACCTGCGGGTCAACACCCGTGGCGGCGGCAACGCTTCCACGGGCTCGCTCACCAACGGCTGCAGCCGCGACGCGCGGGGCATCCCGTCCTGCGGCACCTACATCGGCGCGGCCCACGGCGGCAACACCGACCCGGCCGCGCTCGAGCAGCAGCTCGGCAACAAGCTCGCGGTGCGCCGTACCTACTACACGGGCACCGGCGTCGCCAGCGCCGTCAAGAACGCCACGGCCGACCTGGCCGCCGGCCGGCTGCCGTGGATCAGCTTCAAGCCGCCGTACAGCTGGACCGACATGGCCAACGGCGTGGGTGACGCCTGGGCCACCGACCTGGCCAAGCGCCTCGCCGCACTGAACGGGCCGGTCTGGATCGCGTTCCACCACGAGCCGGAGAACGACGGCGACATCCAGGAGTGGCGCCGGATGCAGGAGCACCTCGCGCCGATCATCCGCAACAACGCCCCCAACGTGGCGTTCAGCGTGATCGTGACCGGGTGGCACCAGTTCTACGGCGACCCGCAGTACAGCCTGGCGAACATCTGGCCGCGCGGCGTGAAGATCGACATCGCCGGCTTCGACATCTACCAGGAGTACGGCTCGGTCAAGAACGGCAAGATGGACCTGCGCTGGGTCGACATGCCCGGCTACTTCCAGAAGATCGCGGCCTGGGCCCGCACCGTCGGCGTCAAGTGGGCGCTCGGCGAGACCGGGATCACCGACAAGGCGGCCATCGACCGCCCGACCGAGATCGCGAACACCGTGAAGAGCATGCAGGACTTCGGGGGCATCGCCTACTCCTACTTCGACAGTGAGCTCAACAGCACGGCTCCGTGGACGCTCGGCACCCCGGAGAAGCGCAACGAGTTCGCCCAGGTGCTGGCGGGTTCGCCCCGCCTGCGCTGACGCACACCGCTGACGCACCCCTCTCGAGCGCCTGCCCCGGGTTTCACACCTGGGTCAGGCGCTCGAGTGCTATCAGGGTCTGCATCGCGCGCGGCGAGATGTGCTCACCGCCGGGCACGTCGACCAGGCGCAGGTACCGGGTCAGGATCGCGACCAGGTAGAGCAGGCTGGTCACGTGTGGCTCGCCACCCAGGCTGCGGTCGCGGTACGACGCGAAGCACAGCGCGCGCAGCACCCCCTCGGTCGAGGTCGGCACTCCGGCGTTGAACGAGTTCACGACGTAGTGCAGCGGGTCCAGGCCCATCGGCACACCGGTCTCGAAGCGCTCCCAGTCCCACAGCAGGACCGTGTCGCCGGCCACCGCCATGTTCCACGGCGTCCAGTCGCCGTGCCACGCGCCCCAGCTCAGCGCCCGCCGACCGACGATCGTGTCGACCCGCTCCATCGCCCGCCCGAAGCGGCCGCGCAGCACCGGGTCGACCAGCGAACCGGTCGCCTCCCACTGGCGCTGCCACCACGCGGAGTCGGTCAGCCGACCGTCCGGTGAGGAGAAGGACGACGCCAGCTCGGTCATCGCCTCCTCGGGGGGCGTCCAGGCCCGCCGGTGGCGTCGCCACGGTGAGGGCTGCAGCGGCCCGATGACGAGGACCGGCCGCCCGGCCCACGACGTACGCGCCAGCAACGGGGGCGGTACGACGTGCTGGTACTCCAGGGCCGTCACCGTCGCCAGCGCCCGCCCCTCCGCCGTCACGTCGGCGCAGGTGTTCTCCGACCATCCCACCTTGGCGAACGCCCGGCACCGGCCCTCCGCGTCGAAGACCTGGAGGACGGGCTTCCGGTTCACCCGGGCGGTGCCGATGCTGAGGCTGAAGCTGACCGGCGTCCCGAGGACCTCCGAGAGGTGCTCGGCCAGCCCGTCGTGCCCGCCCCGGACCTCCACGCGCTGGCGCAGCAGCCCGGGAACAGCACGGACGGCCGCGCCCGCGGCCACGCGCGAGGTCGTCTCCCACCAGGAGGAAGCGGTGCTGAACCGGCGCAGCGAGGCGCCGGCGGCCGTGGCCGACTCGACGGGCACCAGGACGGTGGGGTCGTCGCCGCGGCTGAGCAGCGCGTAGCGGGCCCGCACGGGGCGGCCGTCGCCCGCCGTCCCTGCAGGAACGACGTCGGCGCCGGGCCACAGCTCGGCCACGGTGTCGAGGAGCTCGCTGGCCACCGCTCTCACCGACCCTCGCGGATGCAGACGAACAGGTGCCGCCCGTAGTTCTCGGCGTACGGGCCCACTGCGTCACGGTCCGGCCCGAGGTCGAGCACCTGGTCGAAGGTCGTGTTCGTCTGCAGGAAGTCGCGGATGTGGTCGGGGTTCCAGCCCCGCAGCGACTTCTGGAACCAGCGCTCGTGCTCCTGGCCGGTGTCGAAGAAGAGAACCCGCCGCGTCGACTTGTCGAGCAGCCGGATCAGCTCGACCTCGTCGCAGGCGCCGCGCCCGAGGACGAAGTGGTGCAGCAGGCTGAAGCACGACACCACGTCCCACGTCTCCCGGGTCCCGCGCAGCACGTCGACGACGTCCCCGATCCGGATCCGGTCCGGGTCCACGCCGTAGACCAGCCGGCCCAGGGTGGCGCCGAGCGGGTCCCGTTCGATGCCCTCGGCCGCCATCCCCCGCTCCGCCATCTGGCCGACGAACCAGCCGTAGCAGCTGGCGACGTCGAGGTAGCGGCCCTCGAGCAGGCCCCGCGGGCGCAGGAAGCCCTCCATCGCCTCGAGCCGGTCGACGCAGCAACGCACGATCGGCCACAGCGCCGTCAGCTCGGGCGAGTCGACGGGCTGGTAGAGCTCCCGGCCGCCCTCGAGCCACGACATCTCGTGGAGCAGGTCCTGCAGCGGCGTGCTGACCTTGCCGCGGCGTACCCGCACGGGGACGGTGGTCTCCCCGGCCACGGCCGCCAGGGCGATCCGGTGGTGCCCGTCGATCACCTGGAAGCAGCTCGAGTCCGCGATCGGTACGACGAGCACCGGCTGCCCCGGCGGCGAGTGCATCACGCCGGTCGGCACCTCCGCCGACTCGCCGGCCGCCCGGGACAGGATCTGCCGGGCCTGGGCCACGATCCCGGCATCGTCGGTCGCATCGAAGTAGACGCCGGTGTGCCGGATGCACGCCCGCGCCATCCGTGCATAGGTCGAACGGAGGATGTCCTGGTCGGACTGCCCGGGTCCCCTCTCCAGCAGCTCGGCGTGGGGCCCCTCGACCACCCGGCGCGAGGGCCACAGCGGGTCCATCATCGCCGTCGCGAACTCGTGGCCGGTCATCCCGTTCTGACCACCGAGGAGCAGGTGCGACAGCCGCACCTCGCGGGTGCCGGGGTGCCAGCGGGTGCCCCGCGCCAGCCGGTGACGGACGGGGCCCGAGAGCACGGTGTGGCGTCCGCGCGGAGGATGGAGAGCAGTCATCGCAGTGATTCCTTTCGCCAGCTGGGCACCCGGCCGAGGAGCTCGGTGAGGGCGGCGTCGTGGTCGTCGAAGTGCCCGCGCAGCCGGGCCTCGAGGTCGGGTGGCAGCGGATCGCCGGGCCGCTCGTTCCAGCGGCCGACCTCGTCGGGGCGGTGCACCGGCAGGCCGAGGCGGCGCTGCAGGTCGACGTACACCGGGACCGGGTCGGCGAAGAGCTCGTCGGCCTCGACGACGTGCACCCGGTCCGGGCCGAGCTCCGCGACGAAGCGGTGCAGCTGCGCGGCGTACTCTCCGCGCTGCAGGTAGGCGTGGTGCCGGTGCTCGAAGCTCAGCGTGCCGGGCTCGGCCGCCAGCCGGGCGGAGACCCCGGCGGTCCGGGCCGGCTCGCGGTCGACGGCCTCGGCGAACGGCAGCGTCTCGAAGCCACGGGCGAGCTCGTGGCGGTGCGCCGAGTGAGCGCGCGCGACCGGGTCCCGGACCATGGCCACGACCTGGACGCCGGGCAGGTCGCGGGCGATCCGCTCCGCGGCCAGCGGGTGAAAGAGGTAGTAGCCGCTGCACTCGAAGCTGGTCCGGCGCCACCGGCCGGGTCGGCGCAGCGGGAAGTGGGCGCGGTACCAGCGCCGGCCGTGCCGGTAGCCGTCGTCGAAGTAGCCGGTCCCCTTGTCGACCGTGGGACGGCGCAGCTGCGGGTGCTCGCTCAGCAGCCGGAACAGGGTGGTCGTCCCGGCCCGCTGCGCGCCGACGACGATGACACGGGGCTCCTCGCGCAGGTCGGCGGTCAGCCAGCCCCACCCGAGGAGAAGCGCCCGGGCCGCGCGGACGCCCGGCTCGGGCAGCCGGCGCCGGGCCTTCCCCACGGCCGCGCGCAGGCCGCTCATGCCGTCACCAGCTCTCGCCGGGGCAGGAAGAGGTCAACGGCGAGCCGGGTGCGCAGCC
Organism: Nocardioides sp. F233; assembly: GCF_057813895.1. Classification (NCBI taxonomy): domain Bacteria; kingdom Bacillati; phylum Actinomycetota; class Actinomycetes; order Propionibacteriales; family Nocardioidaceae; genus Nocardioides; species Nocardioides sp. F233. The sequence goes on along the minus strand of NZ_JBVASH010000005.1, from coordinate 366,342 downwards.
GCCACACGACGCCGGCGTACGCCACGGCGACGAGCGCCGAGGCCAGCAGCCAGGTGGCGGGGGTCAGGCCGCGCAGGACCTGCACGAGCGCGAGCGGTACGCCGACGCAGCCGAGGGGAACGGCTGCGGCGACGAGCAGGACGCGTCGCCCCGGCAGCAGCCCGATGTCCGGCCGGACCTGGACCACCGCGAGCGAGCACCGGACGACGACCGCGACCGCCCAGGCGAGCGCAGCGCCGACGATGCCCATCCGCGGGACCAGCAGCAGGCAGCCACCGACGTCGATGACCAGCGCGACCAGGGTGTTGGCGAGGCTGCGGGTGCTGCGCCCGGTCATCAGCAGCAGGGTGTCGACCGGTCCGGAGGCGACCGCGACCAGCATCCCGCAGGCCATCACGAGGGCGACCGTGCGCGCGTCGTCGGTGGTGTACGCGGTACCGAACCACCCGAGGTAGGCCAGCGGCGCCGCCGCGACGCACAGGTAGACCGGCCACGCCAGCAGCACGCTCCAGCTGGTCGTCACCGCGAACACCCGGCTGAGCAGCGCCCGCCGGGCGCCGGCGTCCCCGTCGTCGGTGCCGGCGAGGATCAGCGTGAACCTCGGCTGCACCACGGAGGACACCGCCTGGTTGGCCAGCTGGCCGAACACCACGAACCGGGTCGCCACCGTGTAGACGGCGGCGTCCGTGGGCGACAGCAGCCAGGCGACCAGCACGATGTCGAGCCGCTGCACGCCGACCTGCGCGATCCGCGCCGCCGCGCGCGCCCAGGTGAACCCCCAGAACTCGCGGGGCGTGACGTGGTCGCCCGCCACGGCCTCGGTCCGGGTCGTGCGCAGCACGCCCCGCAGGGCACGGACGGCGAGCACCGCACTGAGCAGGTACGCCGCTCCCCAGGCGAGCGCCAGGGCCGCGCCGGGCAGTCCGGCGACGACCGCCGCGGTCACCAGCACGATCTGCGTCGCCGGCCGCACGATCCGGTCGATCAGGACGGCCGCGCGGAAGGTCGCGTGGGCCTGGACCGCGGCCAGGCACAGGTCGGAGGTGGCGGCGAGCGGCAGCGCCCACACCAGCCACCGGGTGTCGGGCCACCAGGCCGCCAGGGCCAGCGCCAGCGTGCCGGCGACCACCAGCACCGGGATCGCCGCCATCCCCACCAGCCTGTGTACGGCGGCCGGCTGGTCGGTCCGCAGCACGAACCGGGCCAGCCCGGTGTCGGTCCCGAGCCCGGCTGCCGCGAGCGCGACGAGGAAGACGGCCGTCGCCGCGAAGAACCTGCCGGCCGGGTCCGGGGCGACGCCCCGGGTCACGACCAGCACCAGCCCGAAGCCGGCGACCGTGCTGAGCACGGCACCGAGCAGGGTCGCGGTGCTGCCTCGCGCGACCGCGCGCAGGTGGTGGGCCTCGAGATCCGGGAGGCCCGAGCCGGGTGCATCCGTCACGACTCGTCCTCACGCCCGTGGGTGAGGATCAGCCCCGCGACGACGGTCCCGACGCGCTCTGCCTCGGCGCTCAGCACGGCGAGATCGGCCTCGGTGGCCGATCCCTGCGCGACCTCGGCGACCACGACGGTCGCGGCGGCCAGCACGGCGCGACCGACCGTCGTACCCAGGCCGGGCGAGCGGAGCAGGACCAGGTCGGCGCGCTTGGCGAGCTCGGCGAGGATGCGGCGCATCTCCGCGGAGGCGGCCAGGTCGTCGAGGTCGTCCGTCGGCGGCGCGGCGTCGGGGGCACCCGGCACCGGCTCGAGGGGCCGCAGCCGGTTGCGGAAGTGGCCGTCCTCGACGAGGACGTCGGCGACAACGGCGTCCTGCAGGACCAGCTCAGCCATCGCCTGGCGGTCCGCGCGACGCGTCAGGTCGACGGCGACGACCTCGTAGCGGGCCCGCACGAAGGAGTCGACGAGTGCGGGGAAGGTGATCGAGGGACCGGCGACGACCGCGCCGACGGCCACGACGGGCGGCCGGTCCGAACCGACAGCGAGCACCACGGATCGCGCGTGGGCGATCACGTCGCTGTCGGCCCGGACCGGGGTCCAGAGCTCACCGAGGACGGTGGGTCCCGCGTCGGCGAGGTCGTCCAGGTGCCGCACCACGTCGGGCGCCGCGCTGGTCCGGCGGACCACTGCGATCCCCAGGACCAGCAGGGCCGCGAGGACGCCCACGATCCCGCCGACCCGCGTCGGCGAGGCCCACAGGCCGGCGCCGACGACCTGGCCCGGCGTCACCACCTGGCCGGGGTCGAGCGCGACCGCCTGGGCCGCGGCGAGCTGGGCGCGCAGGGACCCGATCTGGACGACCTCCTCCTGCACCTGCTGCTGGATCAGGGCCCGCTCCGGAGCGTCGCTCTTGAGCTGGTCGAGGTGGGCGACCGCAGCGTCCCGCTCGTCCTCGCGCTGCTTGACCAGCTCCTCGAGGCGCGAGGTCTGCTCGTAGACCGCCGACTCGGTGCGCGAGCGGCGGAACTTGAGGTAGACGTCCCCGAACGCGGACGCCCGGGCGACCGCGGTGGCGTCGTCCTTGCCGCGGGCGGTGATCTGGAGGAGCTGGGTGTTCGGCGGGACCACGACGGTGACCGCCGCGAGCAGGTCGGACGGCGTACCGCCCTCGTGCAGTTGGTCGAGGACCGCGCGGGCCACCGTGTCCGAGCGCAGCACCTGCGCCTCGGTCTCGAGGTTGACCAGGTCGTCGCCGCGGCCGCCGGGGCTGTAGGCGTTGCCCTCCAGCGGGTGCAGCATGATCGTGGCGGTCCCGACGTGCTCCTGGGCGCGGTGCTGTCCCCAGCCCCACGCCGCGGCGCCCGCGAGCAGGCCCGCCAGGAGCGCGAGCGCGACGACTCGCAGTGGAACCACACGGCGCTGCTCCACGTCCACCTCCCCGGTCCAGGTCCGGCAGATCGGTCTGGTCGACCGAGCCGGTCCGCTCGATGACCGGTTCATCATGGGCGCCCCCGAGGGCCCGCGAGCAGGGCGTCGGCAGATACCCCCAATTTGTGGGATGGGTACGCTGCACGTCGCCGGAAGCCCCGAAAGTGCGGGCGAATCCTGCCCAATATCGGTCATGCCCTCGCTGCACGACCGTTGACACGATCGCCGTGCCCTCAAGGACCGAGGGAACATGCGAGTGCGGGGACGGTGAGGCAGATGCGCACAACCACCACCAGTCGGCGTCAACCGGTCCCTAGCCGACGATGGCGGCGCGTCGCCCGGGCGGTCGTCCCCATCATCACCGCCTTCGTGGTCGTCCCCGCACTCGCGCCACTCAGCCCACTCGTCCCACCGGCCCAGGCCGCACCGGGCGCCGTCTCCTTCGTCGACGCGGCGAGCACCGCCGGCAACCGGACGGCGCACGTCGTACGGGTCCCGAGCACCGTCCAGGCCGGTGACGTGCTGCTCCTGGAGCTCACCACGAACACGACGGAGGCGATCCCCGACCTGGCCGGCTGGAGCCCTCTCGCCAGTCGCGACGGCAACGGCATCCGCAGCCGGCTGTGGACCCGCACGGCTGTCGCCGCCGACGCCAACGTCAACGTGACGGTCACGACGACCGCCGCTGCCAAGTCGTTCATGTCGGTCGGCGCCTACCGCAGCACCGGCGTCACGCCGTCGGTCACCGCTCTCGCCGGCGGCTCGGACACCTCCAGCACCAGCGTCGACGCCCCGGCCATCCCCGTCGCCGGCGCCGGCTCGTGGCTGGTCGGCGTGTGGACCGAGAAGTCCTCGACCGACAGCACCTGGACGGTGCCCGCCGGCACCACCAGCCGCGCCACCGCCGCCACCACCGGCAGCGGCAAGGTCAGCGGCGTGTGGGGGGACTCCAACGCACCTGTCGCCACCGGTACGGCGTCCGCGCGCACCGCGACGCTCACGGCCGCTGCCTCGCGGAGCGCGACCTTCTCCGTCGTGATCAGCCCCGGCCAGCTCAGCGACACGGCGCCCCAGGCCTCCTTCACGGCGGGCTGCAGCGGGCTCACCTGCTCCTTCGACGCGTCGGGCTCGATCGACGCGGACGGCGACACCCTCACCTACGCGTGGGCCTTCGGCGACGGGCAGACCGGCACCGGCCGCACCCCCACCCACACCTACGCCACCGCCGGGCTGCGCACGGTGACCCTGACCGTCAGCGACGGCAGCCACCAGGACGTCACGACCCGGCAGGTCAACCCGGACGTGGCGGTCACCGCCGGACAGATCCAGTACGTCGACGCGGCCAGCAGCGCCGGCAACGCCCCCGGACGCTCGGTGACCATCCCCGGCTCCGTCCAGCCGGGCGACCGGCTCGTCCTCTTCTTCGTCACGAACACCACGACCGTCCCGATCGACGACCCCGCCGGGTGGACCCTGATCCAGACCCGCGACGGCAACGGGATCCGCGGCCGCGCCTGGACCCGCAGTGCGACCGCGGCCGACGCCGGCCGCGACGTCACCGTGTCGAGCGGCACGACGTACGTGAAGTCCGCGATGACCGTGGCTGCCTACCGCAGCACCGGACCTGCCGTGGTCGGGGCGTCTGCTCTGGGGGGTGCGGACGCCCCGGCCACCAGCCACACCGCACCGGCCGTCACCGCGGCCAACGCGAACTCGTGGCTGGTCAACGTGTGGAGCGAGAAGTCCTCCACCGACACCGTGTGGACCCTGCCCGCCAGCGAGAAGACGCGGACCCAGGCCGCGGCGGCGGGGACCGGCAAGGTGAGCGCGATCCTCGGCGACTCCGACGGCGCGGTGCCGGTCGGTCCCGTCCCCGGACGGACCGCCACCACCAGCACGTCCGTCTCGCGCGACATGCTCCTCTCGGTCGTCATCGACCCCGGCGTCGACGCGACCTCCACCAACGAGCCCCCGGTCGCCGACTTCTCGACCGGCTGCGCGGGCATGACCTGCGAGTTCGACGCGTCCCACTCCTACGACCTCGACAAGGACACGTTGACCTACACGTGGCAGTTCGGGGACGGGCAGACCGGGACGGGCGTCAACCCGTCGCACACCTACGCGACCACCGGGAACCGGACGGTCACGCTCACGGTGAACGACGGCCACGGCCACACCGACCAGACCACGGGCTCCGCCACGGCCGTGCCGTCCGACCCGAGGCCGGGCCACACGACGCTGGTGCCGGACACGCCGCGCACCAACCAGCCGACCATCACCGACGGTGAGATCTGGGACATCGAGGTCGTGGGCAACCGGGTCTACATCGCCGGCACGTTCACCTCGATCCGGCAGCCCAACAACGGCGCGATCATCAACCAGCCCAGCCTGGCGGCGTACAACTGGAGCACCGGACAGGTCGACACGACCTTCCGGCCGACGTTCACCAACGGCGGCGTGGACGCGGTCGAGGCCACGCCCGACGGCACCAAGCTCTACATCTCCGGCACCTTCGGCACCGTGAACGGCCAGACCAGGAAGGCGATCGCCCAGATCAGTCCCACGACCGGTGCGCCGATCGCGAGCTTCGTCGCCAACGCCAACGGCAAGGTCAACGAGCTGGCCGTCACCAACTCGACGGTGTACGCCGGCGGCCGGTTCACCACGATCAACAATGTGCCGCGCAGTGCCCTCGCCGCCATCGACGGTGTGACCGGCGCGGTCCGCAGCGACTTCGTCAACAACATCACCGGCGGCATCGGCACCAACGGCGACCTGGCCGTGCAGCGGCTCAAGCTGAGCCACGACGAGGGCCGGCTGCTGGTGGTCCACACCGGTCGCCAGGTCAACGGCCAGGACCGGTACGGCGTGGCGATCATCAACACCCGCACCAACAAGCTGACGCCGTGGAAGACCACGCTGTGGCAGGACAACCTCCAGTTCGTGGGCGGCATCCAGCGCGCCTACGGCGGTGACATCTCGCCCGACGACTCGTACTTCATCGTCTCCAGCGGCTCCGGCGGCGACCGGCCGCCGATCAACGACACGGTGATCAGGTTCAACCTCAACGACGACCCGAACGCGCAGCCGGTCTGGATCACCCGGCAGTTCGACTCGACGTACTCGGTGGCGATCACCGAGGCAGGCATCTACGTCGGCGGCCACTTCCAGTGGTCCGAGTCGGCGACCGCACCGCTGCCGTGGCCCGGCCTGGACGACGTCGGTTACGGCACCGGCCAGGGGCTGTCGGCGTACGCCCTCGGCGACGTGGTGGTCAAGCGCGCCCACCTCGCGGCGCTCGACCCGGTGGACGGGCACGCCCTGGAGTGGTTCGTGTCGTCCAACTCCAACGAGGGCGACAAGTACCTCGAGGCGACGCCGCGCGGCCTGTTCGTGGGCGGTGACGGCAACACCAAGGGCGGCTACAACGTCGGCCGGATCGCCTTCCTGGACTTCACCAGCGTGCCGGCGCAGAACAGCACCCAGACCACGATCACCGCGCCCATCGAGGGCCGGATCGAGCCGGTGAACGAGCAGTACGAGATCACCGGTACGGCGACCGCGGCCTCCGGCATCAACCGGGTCGAGGTCGAGATCCAGGACCGCAACTCCAACCGCTACCTCAACGACGACCTCACCACGTGGGGCACGACGACGCTCAACACCTTCAACGCGACCCTGGACCCGGGCACCGGCCCGACCCGCACCTGGCGGCTCCCGGTCACGATGACCAACAACCGCGAGCTGCTGGTCCGGGCCCGCGCGGTGGCGAGCAACGGCACCGGCGACAACACCAAGGCGTCGAAGAAGTTCGAGACCTTCGGGACCGATGACGCGCCGCCGACGACGAGCATCACCGGCCCGCCGAGCCCGCAGGCCCAGACGACCTTCACCATCACCGGCAGCGCGGCCGACGACATCGGCGTCAACGGGGTCAGCCTGACCCTGCGCGACACGCAGAACCGCTACCTGCAGGACGACGGCACGGTGTCCTTCACCTACAACTCCTTCCAGATCACGCCCGACGTGGTCGGCGCGACCACGACCACCTGGTCCTACGAGGTGACCGTCCCGTTCGAGGACGAGTGGTGGGCCCAGGCCCGCTCCTCCGACACGGGTGGCCAGTCCTCGCTCGACACCGCCGACCGGCGCTGGATCGTGACGGCCAACGGACAGGCGCCGACCGTGTCGATCAGCCAGCCGGTGTCGATGGTGCCGCCGACGGCGGTCCAGCCGGTGACGGTGACGCCCGGCAGCCCGATCACGTTCGCCGGCTCGGCCAACGACGACCAGTCCCTGCACCAGGTGTGGGTGACGCTGCGCAACACCTCGACGGGTGAGCGGCTGGCGGCCGACGGCTCGTGGGGCACCAACGTGATCGCGGGCTCGTACCGGATCTCGCCGGTCAACATCAACCAGGGAAGCTACAACTGGAGCTACACGACGCCGTTCAACCTCAGTCCCGGCAGCTACACCTTCACGGTCAGCGCCGACGACAACATCGGCCTGTCGACGTCGTCCGCCAACCAGGGCCGGCTGACGCTCAACGCCACGATCCCGGGCGACGCCCCGCCCAACGCGACGATCACGCCGACCGGGACGATCACCGGCCAGCAGGTCCTGCTGCTGAACCTGTCGGGTGCGGCCACCGACGACAAGGGCGTCGCCCGCGTCGCCGTCTCGCTCCGCGACGCCGACACCAGCCGCTACCTGCAACCGGACGGCACCATGTCCGCCTCGCTCGCCTACCTCGACGCCACCCTGGCCAGTCCCGGAGCGACGAGCACCACCTGGACGTTGAACCGGGCGCTCCCGACCCAGGGCGACTGGAACGTGACGGCGTACGCCTGGGACACCGCGGGCCAGCAGGACCCGTCGACCACCGGTGCGACGTCGCGCTACCCGATCTACCCCGGCGACCAGCCACCGGTGCTGACCGACGCGCTGCTGAGCCCGACCGAGGGCGCTGAGTTCCCCGACGGCAAGATCTTCGTGAGCGGCCGGGCCGAGGACGACCAGGCGATGCAGCAGGTGCAGGTCGGGATCGTGAACTCCGCCGGGCAGTACATGAGCTCGACGGGGACGTTCACCAGCACCACCGCGAGCTGGCGCACGGCCTTCCTCAACAGTCCCGGCACCCCCGGCTCGAACTTCTCCTACACGACGCCGGTGATCCCGGCCGGGGCCTACACCGTGCAGGTGCGGGCCATCGACCAGCACGACTTCGTCAGCGCCGTGTCCGAGCGGCACGCGACCGTCACCCACCCGCCGAACAACCCGCCGGTAGCGAGCTTCACCGTCAGCTGCACCAACAACGTCTGCACCTACGACGCCCGCAGCTCGACCGACGAGAACGCCGCGACGCTGACCTACTCGTGGAACTTCGGCAACGGCACTGGCACCGGTCCGCTCCCGACCCGCACCTACGCGACGCCCGGCACCTTCACGGTCACGCTCACCGCGCGGGACGAGTGGGGCGACACCGGCACCGCGACGCAGACGGTCACGATCACCACGCCGCCCGGCAACCGGGCACCGGTGGCGGTGCTGAACCCGCCGGCGTGCTCGGCCCTGGTCTGCAACTTCTCGGCCGTGGGCTCGAGCGACCCCGACACGGGCGACACGATCACCTACCGCTGGGTCTGGGGCGACGGCACCGCGAACGCGACCACGAGCTCGGTGTCGCACACCTTCCCGGCGGCCGGCACCTACACCGTCGAGCTGACGGTGACCGACGGCTGGGGGGTCGCCACGACGACCACCCGCCAGGTCACCGTGAGCACACCCTGAGGATGGTGACGCCGTACCAACACGCCGAGCAGGTCGCCCAAAAATTGGGTACGTTGAGGCCTTCCTCGACGTGGGGCCGGACACCCGCGCATAATCGCCAACATGACCGGTCCGCACCAGGGCCGTCAGTCCCGGCGCTCTCACCGAGCGCTTTCTCGGGCGGTGGCTGGACGGCCGTCACTCTCCTCGATGAGAGCTGCTGACCGCGCGCCCCTGTGGTGGGCCCTGCTCCTCGCGTGTCTGATGCTCAACCCGTACGGCGTCCTGCTCCTCGAGGACCCGTCCGCCCGATCCGTGGCCGCCGCCGGGCACCTGTGCATGGTGCTGGCCGACCTGGCCCTGCTCGCGAGTGCGCTCGTCCTGACCTTCGACGTGAGCATCGGGCAGAGCCAGGCCAAGGCCCGGATGGCGACCGCGGCGACCCTGGTCGCCGTTCAGGACCTGCCGCTCGTGATGATGTCTCTCGGCGACGCCGCGCACGGCGGGCACAGCTACCGGCTCACCGCAGGGCACCTGGTGACCGTCGTGGTGCTGTACGGCGTCTTCTCCGTCGGCACCCGCGACCAGCACCCGCCACGGCTCAACCCGATGCTCGGCGGGCTGCTGCTGGGGCTCGGCGTGCTGGCGACCAGGCTCGGCCTGATCCTCACCGACCCGTCGCCGTTCCTGTCGATCGACCAGTGGCAGGACGTGCTGGTGCTCGCGGCTATCGCCGGCGTCACGGTCCTCGTGACCCTGCGACTTCTGCGCTCGCCGCTGCCCGGCTGGGCGGCCCGGCGGATCGCGTGCGGCATCTTCGTGATCTTCGCGGCCCGGGTCTGGGCGACGGTCACCGAGGCGACCTCGCCGCCGCCGGTCGTGATGGTCGGGGTGGTGCTGTGCAGCGCGTTGGTGGCCACCACCGCGATCGGGATGCTGGTCTCATCGCTGCGTGAGCACAGCTCCCGCGAGGCGAGCCTGGTCCTGCGGGCCGCCGAGGCGGAGGCAACCGTCCAGCACGACCGCGAGGTGGTCCACGAGATGCGCGCCGCCACCGCAGGCATCGTCGCGGGCGTCCACCTGCTCGCCAGTGACCAGGTCCCGCCGGGACCGCGGCGGCTGGCGCTCAAGCACATGGTCGACGTCGAGGCAGCGCGCCTCGGTCGCACCTGCACCGACGACGGTCCCGACCAGCTCGCCGAGCTCGCGGTCGACGACGTGGTCGAGCCACTCGTCATCGCCCAGGAAGCACTCGGTCACCGCGTGCACTGGCACCCCGACGGGCACCACGTCCTCGCCCGTCACGACGCCCTCGCGGAGGTCCTCAACGTGCTGCTCACCAATGCCCACCGGCATGCCCACGGGCACGCCACCACCGTCGTGTCGCAGGTGAGCGGGGACTGCGTCGAGATCCGGGTGTCCGACCGCGGCCCCGGCCTCGAGCCCGGCCTCGAGGACCGGCTCTTCCAGTGGGGAGCCCGCGGGTCCGGCTCGACCGGCCAGGGCATCGGCCTCCAGCGGGCCCACCGGCTGATGCTCGAGCTGGGCGGCTCGCTGCACCACGACCCGATGGCCTCCGGTCCCGGTGGCGGCGCGACCTTCGTGGTCACGCTGCGCAACGCGGGCGTCGACGTCGATCCCGCGACGGCACTGCTCATCCCCTCGTCCGTGTCCCCGGAGCCGTCGGTCACGACGGCCGTAGCCGCGAGCTGACGCCGATGTCGACCGGACGCCCCCGCCCGATGCGGATCACCATCATCGACGACCACGCCCTGTTCGCCGAGTCGGTCTCGCTGACCCTCGAGGCCGAGGGCTACGCCGTACGCCGGATCGACCTGACCGACGAGCACACGACCCTGGCCACCGTGCTCGCGACCGCCCTGCGCAGTGCGCCCCGGGTGATCCTGCTCGACCTCGACCTGGGCCGCGTCGGCGACGGCATGCGGCTGATCACGCCGCTCGCCGCCGCAGGCATCGCCGTGGTCGTGGTCACCGGCAGCGGCGAGAGCGCCCGCCGCGGCGAGTGCCTGCGCCGCGGCGCCAAGGCCGTGCTCGTCAAGACCTGTCCCCTGCACGAGGTGGTCGCCACCGTCCGCCGGGCGCGTGACGGCCTCCCGCTCATGAACGCCCAGGAGCGTGGCTCGCTGATCGAGCTGGCCCTGCACGACCGCGACGAGGTCCGCGACATCCGCACCCGGCTCGACCGGCTCACCCGGCGCGAGATGGAGGTGCTCGGCTCCCTGATGCGCGGCGCACCGGTGCGCGAGATCGCCCGCACCAGCGTGGTCTCCGAGGCCACCGTGCGCACCCAGGTGAAGTCGATCCTGGCCAAGCTGGAGATGAGCTCCCAGCTCGCCGCCGTCGGTGCGGCGTACAAGGTCGGCTGGCACCCGCCCCAGGGCTGAGCCCCCGCCGGTGGTTGAGGTGCGAGGAGCGCCGGCGACGAGCCTCGAACCCGGCGGTCCTCCCGCTGGATGTCGGTGGGCTGCGGTCGCGTAGCCGGCACAGTCTCTTGAAAGGCGCAGCGACGAGGAGGGTACGTGGGGGCTGGGTTCCGCGGTCGGCCTGCCTCCCCGGAGGTCGAGGAGGTCGCGCAGCGACCGTCACGAGACCACCGCAACAACCTCGAAAACCCGCTAGAAACAAGGCGAAAGTCCTCCGTCAACACTGGTCGTTCGAACATGTGTGCGATAGAATCGGATCATGATCTCGGACCTCTCGGAAGCCACGCCGGAGCAACTGCTCCACGCTTCCGAGGGCGGCGTCCGCGACCGTCGTACGGCCGAGGTGCGACAGCTCGAGCTGCTGCTCGCCTGGGCCGACCTGCACTCAGGTGACCCGCAGGCCGAGCCCGACGCGGTTCCGGTGAGGTTCGGTGGTCCGAAGCTGATCAGCCTCGGCGGCGACGGCACACCTGAGGTGGTCGACCTCGCGCTGGTCGAGATCGCGATAGCCCGCCACGAGTCGGTCATGTCGACCCGCAGCGCTCTGGCTGATGCGTTCGACCTGCGCCACCGGCTCCCTGCCGTGTGGGCCGGCGTGAAGGACGGACGCTGCGAGGTCTGGGTGGTGCGGAAGGTCGCCCGGATGTCGCGCAAGCTCGACCGCCACCAGGTCCGGATCGTCGACGATGCTGTTGCTGCCGCGCTGGACGAAGCACCCTCGCGGATTCTCGCGATCGCGGAGGCCAAGGTCATCGAGGCCGACTCGGTCGCCCACGCCGAGCGGATCCAGGACAACCGCAAGGGCAAGGGTGTCTGGTACCCCCAACCCCGCCCCGGCTCGCAGGTCGACGACACCGACAACACCGCTGGGATCGGGGTCGTGTTCGCGCGGATCGACGAGGCCGACGCCGCCGAGCATGCTCGGATGGTCGAGGACCTCGCCACCGCCCTCGCCGAGCACGCCGACGTTCCCGACGGCGAGGAGCCGCTCGGGATGGACCACTGGCGAGCCGAAGCCTTCGCGATGCTCGCCGACCCCGCCGCCGTCCTCGCCTTCCTCGCCTCGATGTCCGACGACCCGGAGGCCGAGGAGCTCGCGCAGCCAACCCCGGAGGTCGAGGAGCTCGCGCAGCGAGCGTCACGAGACCCCCGCAACCCGACCGCGGACCTGATCATCCACCTTTCCATGGACGCCGACGGCACCCTCGGCCCGCTCGCCCGCGTCGAGAACCTCGGCCCCCGCCTCCTCGACCAGGTCCGCGACCTCCTCCGCCGCCACGCCAACATCACGGTCACCCCGGTGATCGACCTCCACACCGGCAGGTCGGTCAACGGCTACGAGCACCCCACCGACGTCAAGCGCCGCACCGAGCTCCGCACCATCGGCGACGTGTTCCCCCACGCCACCGGCCTCTTCACCAAGCGGCGCAGGGCGCCCGACCACGACCACACCACGCCCTACGACAAGCACGGTCCACCGGGCCAGACCGGCGACCACAACGACACCCCACTGACCAGGCACCACCACCGCGCCAAGACCCACGTACGTGGCTACACCGTGCTGCAGCTCGGCCCTGACAGGTGGGTCTGGGGCACACCCCACGGCCTCTACCGACTCGTCACCGGCGACGGCACCACCGCCATCACTCAGGCGGAGTTCCACCTGCACGCACAGCAGGCCATCGTCCTCGCCGACGACTACGCCGCCTGAGCCCCGCCCTCGTCAGCCCTCGGCTGAACGGCTCAGACATGCCGTATTTGGGGCATGTCAGCCCTTCGACGCCTACCTAGGGTCAGGGGATCACCGTCAGCCACCAAAGCTCCGGGAGTGCGTCATGCGGGTACTTCTCGTCTCCTCCTCGGGAGGTCATCTCGCCCAATTGATGTGCCTGCGCCCCTGGTGGGAGAAGCACGACCGGCACTGGGTCACCTTCGACACCGCGGACGCCGTCGCCAAGCTCGAGGGCGAGAGCGTGACCTGGGCGCACCACCCGACGACCCGCAACCTGGTCAACCTCGCGCGCAACTCCGTCCAGGCCCACCACGTGCTCGACGAGTTCGCCCCGGACATCGTGGTCTCCACCGGCGCCGCCGTTGCCGTCCCCTACTTCTGGCTGCGTCACCGCCGGCAGACCTCGTCGATCTACCTCGAGGTCTACGACCGGGTCGAGACCCGCACCCTGACGGGCAAGCTCTGCCGGCCGGCCACCGACCTGTTCCTCGTGCAGTGGCCCGAGCAGCAGCACCTCTACCGCTCCTCGGTGCTGGTCGGTGAGCTGTGGTGACGCCGGCGCAACCACCGCTCGTCGCGGTCTTCCTGGGCACCGACCACCACCGGTTCGACCGGTTGCTGCGCTGGGTCGTCAGCCTGTCCGAGCAGGGCCTGTTCGCCTTCCACGTGCAGCACGGCGCCACCCCACTCCCCGACGGCCTCACCGGGACTCCCCTGCTCGGACCGGCCGCGCTGGCCGACCTGCTCGACCGCGCCGCCGCCGTCGTGACACACGGCGGCCCCGGCTCGATCATGGATGCCCGCGAGCACGGCCACCTTCCGATCGTCGTCCCCCGTGACCCCTACCAGGGCGAGCACGTCGACGACCACCAACAGCGGTTCGCGCGGTTCGTCTCCCGGACCGGCCTCGTCGTGACGGCGTACGACGAGGACGAGCTCGCGACCCGGCTCTCACTCGCCGTGCTGACCGGCCACCACGTCCCCACGGAGCATCGGGTCTCCCCCACGCTCGCCCGGTTCGAGGCGCTCGTCGAGGACCTCGTGCACCGATGACGGTCCTCGGTGCCCGCACGACGGCGGTGATGACGGCCGAGCACGGGGAGTCCCGGGCCGCGGCCCCGCTCCACCACGCCGGCCGCATGCTCGCGGTCTCGGACGCGGTGGCCGCCCTGCTCGTCGTCCTCGTCGCGAGCCTGGTGCCCGACGCGATCTCCCGGCTGGCGCCGGCGTTCCTGTTCGTGCCGATGTGGGTGGTCGCGGTGTGTGCCACCGGGGACTACCAGCTGCCCGGTCACCTCGGCGCCCGCTGCCGACGGCTGTTGGTGGCCGCCCTGGTGCTGCCGACGGGTGCCCTGCTGGTGGCCGACCTGGTCGGCTACCCCCTGTCGGCCAGCACCGTCTCCGCGGTGTGCCTGGCGAGCGCCGGCCTCAGCGGGGTCGCCCGTGGCGTCATGACCGTCGTCGCACGCAGTGGGGTCCGCCTCAGCGGGGTGAGCCACCGGGTGGTGGTCGCCGGCACCACGGACGCACTGCCCAGCCTGCTCGAGCGCCTCGAGAGCTCTCCGTCCCACCGTTTCGAGGTGGTGGGTGCGGGCGCGATCTCCTCCTGCGTCGATGCAGCCCGCGAAGGCGACGCCGACGCGGTGATCCTCGCCCCCGACGCGACCATCCCCGCGCCCGATCTCCAGCGCCTGTGCTGGCAGCTCGAGGAAGCCGGCGTCGCGATCTTCGTCTGGACCGGCCTGCTGACGTCGCCCGTCGGGCGGACCCGGCTCGACCTGGCCGAGCAGCTGCCGCTGCTCCACCTCGGCGCACCGCGCCGGTTCGGCCCGTCCCACCTGGTCAAGCACCTCCTCGACCGCGCCGTCGCCGCGCTCGCCCTCCTCGTGCTGTCGCCCGTCCTGCTGCTGCTCGCGCTCGCGATCCGGCTCGACTCGCCGGGCCCGGCCTTCTTCCGGCAGACCCGGGTCGGCCTGGACGACGCGCCGTTCACGATGTGGAAGCTCCGCACCATGAGCCGCGACGCCGGCACCGACGGACCCGACCTGGTCGCGCTCAACGAGGCCAGCGGCCCGCTGTTCAAGATCCACCAGGACCCACGGATCACCCGCGTGGGACGGTGGCTGCGCCGTACGTCGCTCGACGAGCTCCCGCAGCTGATCAACGTCGCCCTCGGCCAGATGTCGCTCGTCGGACCGCGCCCGGCCCTGCCGTCGGAGGTGGCGGCGTACCTGCCCGACGTCCGGCACCGGCTGGTCGTCCGCCCCGGGATCACCGGCCTGTGGCAGGTCTCCGGCCGTTCCGACCTGTCCTGGGACGACACGGTCCGGCTCGACCAGCAGTACGTCGACAACTGGTCACTGCTGCTCGACGCCCGGATCCTGCTCCGCACTGCCGGCGCCGTCCTCAGCGGCCGCGGCGCCTACTGAAAGGAACCACTCGCATGGGAACCGTGAACGCGCGCAGGACCACCGGTCTGCTGCTCCTCGTGGGGATCGTCGTCGCGACCTTCCTGGCGGCGACGCTCTCGCCCCCGGCCCACGCCGCCGACACCGGCAACTCGGCGCCGCAGACCGGACGGATCGTGGACGACAACCCGGTGGCGTTCACGCCCCACGTGATGGACGGCGCCGTCTACGCGATGACCCGGGTCGGCGACATGGTCATCGTCGGCGGCACGTTCACCCGGGTCCGCAACGCAGGCAGCTCGACCGACATCCCGCGGGTGAACCTGTTCGCCTTCAACGCGTTCACGGGACAGGTGTCCACCACCTTCGTCCCCAACCCCAACAACCGTGTCTACACGCTCGCCCCCGCTGCCGACGGGACGTCGGTCTACATCGGCGGCTCCTTCACCAGCGCCACGTCGGGCGGCGCGAGTGTCGCGGTCAGCCGGCTCTACAAGGCCGACGTGGCCACGGGCAACCGGATCGCGGCCTTCCAGCCGGGCACCATCAACGGCCAGGTGCGCGACCTCTCGGTCATCGGCAACCGGCTGTGGGTGGCCGGGAAGTTCACCCACCTGCAGGGCCAGCCGAGCGCCGCGCTCGGCACGCTCAACGCCACCACCGGCGCCCGCGATCCCTACTACACCGGCGTGATCGCCGGCGTGCACAACGGCGGCATCACCAACGTGCAGAAGATCGCGACCGACCCCGGCAACGGCAAGCTGGTGCTGGTCGGCAACTTCGGCACCGTCAACGGCGCCCAGCGTCACCAGTTCGCCGTCCTCGACATCTCCGGGGCGAGCATGGCGCTCGCGAACTACTACACGACGCAGTACCAGTCGGCCTGCAGCTCCTCGTTCGAGACCTACCTGACCGACGTCGAGTTCTCCCCCGACGGCAGCTTCTTCATCGTCTCGACCACCGGTGCGTACGGCGGCACCGCCAGCCTCACCGGCACGAGCGGGTGCGACCTCGTCGCCCGCTACGAGTCCGCTGCCTCAGGCACGAACGTCCGCCCCACCTGGGTGGCCTACACCGGCGGCGACACCACCTGGGACACCGAGGTCACGGCCGACGTCGTGTACGTCGGCGGCCACATGCGCTGGCAGAACAACCCCACCCGCGGTGACGCCGCCGGGCAGGGCGCCGTGTCCCGACCCGGCATCGGTGCCCTCGACGTGGCCAACGGCATGCCGTACTCCTGGAACCCGACCCGCACCCTCGGTGTCGGCGTGAAGGACATGGTCGCCACGCCCGAGGGCCTGTTCGTCGGCTCCGACACCGACGTGTTCGCGAACGAGACGCACCGCAAGGTCGCCTTCGTGCCGCTCGCCTCGGGCGCGACCCTCCCGGCCCGCCAGGCCACCGCCCTGCCCGCCACCGTCTACCGGGTCGCCAGCGGCGGCTCCCAGCTGGTCAGCGTCGGCTTCGACGGGACCACGGCCACCGTCCCCACCGACGCGCCCAACGGCACCGGGTGGGGTACGACGGTGGGCGCCTTCATGGTCAACGGCAGCCTCTACACGGCCTACGCCAACGGCACCTTGACCCGTCGTACCTTCGACGGCACGACGTACGGCGCACCGACGACGATCAACGCCGCCGACCAGCTCGTCTTCCAGTCCGACTGGCACAACGGCGACGTCCCGCTCCTCACCAGCCTCTTCTACGACCGCGGCTGGATCTACTTCACCAAGGCCGGCTCGTCCCAGCTGTTCCGCCGCGGCTTCGAGGTCGAGTCCGGGGTCGTCGGCCAGCAGCTGTACTCGTTCCCGTCGGTCACCGGCGTCAGCTACAGCGGGATGCGGGGCGCCTTCGTCGCCGACGGGAAGCTCTGGTTCGCCGGCACCAACGGCTCGCTGACCCGAGCCGACTGGACGCCCACCGGAGCGGTCGCCGGCACCGCCACCGCGATCGCGCCGTCCGGCTCGGGCTGGGCGTCGCGGGCGCTGTTCCCCTTCCAGGGGCCCTAGGACTGGACCCGGGCCCGGTCCCCGAGCACGGCCTGCCGCAGGACGACGAGCGGATCGCTCCCGTCGCGGCGGCCCCGGGGACCGGCGCCCTCCGGTGCGAGCAGCCGCCCCGCATCGCTGCGAGTCCACTCCCGCACGGCGAACCGCTCCCGGATCCGCCAGCCGGCCGGCGTACGGACGACGTGGTCGACGTACCGGAAGCCCGTGGTGAAGTTCAGCCGCGCCTCGCTCGAGGGCGTCCCCCAGTGCACGGCGGTGCCGTAGGTCTCCGCCACGGCCTCGTCGCCGGCCACCTCCGCCAGGTGGTTGCCGATGATGTGCATCGTCCCGTCGAGCCGGGGCAGCACCTCGCGCAGCCACGCCACGTAGTCGTCCGCCGGCCCGCTGAACCCGGTGTGGTGGTCGACGCCGTCCTCGGCGTACACCGCCCGGATGCCGTCGTAGTCGAGCCGGTCGACCGCTCGGCAGTAGCGCAGCACGGTGTCGTGGATCTCGCGGCGGTCGGCGTCGGTCATGACGGCGAGTAAAGCAAACCGCCCCTGGTCCGCGTCTCCGCGGGCCAGGGGCGGTTCATGCCGTGGCAGGTGAAGGATTCGAACCTTCGAAGGCAAAGCCGACGGATTTACAGTCCGCTCCCATTGGCCGCTCGGGCAACCTGCCTCGGTGCAATCCGGACCGCTTTTGGCGACCGGACCGCTACGCGGAACAATAGCGCAGCAGGACTGACCCCTCCGAATCAGCAGGTGACACCCATGGCCGACTCCTCGTTCGACATCGTCTCCAAGATCGACCGCCAGGAGGTCGACAACGCGCTCGGGCAGACGGCGCGCGAGATCTCGACCCGCTTCGACTTCAAGGGCACTGGCGCCACCATCGAGTGGAAGGGCGAGCACGCGATCGAGATCAGCGCGTCCGCCGACGACCGTGCCAACGCCGTGCTCAGCGTCTTCCAGGACAAGCTGATCAAGCGCAACCAGTCGCTCAAGATCCTCGACGCCTCCGAGCCGCGCCCGTCCGGCCAGGTGTCCAAGATCGGGATCACCCTCAAGGAGGGGATCAGCTCCGAGGACGCCAAGAAGGTCTCCAAGCTGATCCGCGACGAGGGCCCCAAGGGCGTCAAGGCGCAGATCCAGGGCGACGAGCTGCGGATCTCCTCCAAGAAGCGCGACGACCTCCAGGCCGTGCAGGCGCTGGTCAAGGCGCAGGACTACGACTTCGCGGTCCAGTTCACCAACTACCGCTGACGCACCCCTGATGCCCCGTCCCGACCGCTACCTGGCCGGCGCGATCGGCCTCGCTGTCGTCACGGTCGCGCTGGTGATCGGTGTCGGCGTGGCGTTCGCGTACGACGCCGGTTCCCGTCGTACGCCGTTCCCGGACCCGGCCGCGCAGGCGCCCGCGCTCACCGGCGCCCCGGCGCCCGTCGCGCCGGCCGCACCTGCCCTCCCCGCGACGGCGCCCGACCCGTACCGCCCCGACGACGCCTGGCTGGCCCGGGTGGCGGGGCAGACGGGGATCGCGCCGCGGGCCCTGGCGGCGTACGCCCGGGCGCACCTGCGGGTGGCGGCCGAGCAGCCCGGGTGCCGCGTGGCGTGGAACAGCCTGGCCGCGATCGGCGGCATCGAGTCCACCCACGGCAGCGTGCACGGCTCGGTGCTCGGCGAGGACGGCGTCCCGCGCCCGCAGATCCTCGGGCCGGTGCTCGACGGAGGCGCGTTCGGTGCGGTCCACGACACCGACGACGGTGTGCTCGACGGCGACACCACCTGGGACCGCGCGGTCGGACCGCTCCAGTTCATCCCGTCCACCTGGGAGACCTGGGGCGCCGACGGCAACGGCGACGGGATCAGCGACCCCAACCAGATCGACGACGCTGCGCTCGCCGCGGCCCGCTACCTGTGCCACGCCGGCGACCTCGCCGCCCCCGACACCTGGCGGCGCGCGGTCTTCAGCTTCAACCACTCCGACGCCTATGTCGCCGACATCGCGAACCTGGCGAACGTCTACGCCTCGCGGTCCAGCTGATCGACCACGTGCTCGGCGATCGCCAGGCTGGACGTCGCGGCCGGCGAGGGCGCGTTGCGGACCACGGTGACGCCGGAGCCGTGCTGGATGACGAAGTCGTCGACCAGTGAGCCGTCCGCCTCGACCGCCTGGGCCCGCAGCCCGAGCCCGGCGCGGGAGACGTCGTCGGGGCCGATGGCGGGGACGTAGCGCTGTGCGCCGCGCATGTACGCCGTGCGCGACAGCACCCCGCGCAGCTCGCCGACGCCGGTGCGCCAGTGCCGGCGCGCGAACCGCCAGAACCCGCCGTACGCCAGGGTGTCGGCGAGGTCGCGCGGTGAGAGCGAGACCCGGCCGTAGTGGTCGCGGCTGAAGGCGAGGAAGGCGTTCGGCCCGACCTCCAGGCCGCCGCCGACGCGGCGGGTGAAGTGCACCCCGAGGAACGGGTACGCCGGGTCGGGCACCGGGTAGACCATGCCCCGCACCAGGCCCTCCTTGGTCGGGGCGACCTTCATGTACTCGCCCCGGAAGGGCACGATCCGCGGCGTCGCCGGCCCGCCCACGAGCCGGCCGAGCCGGTCGGACTGCAGCCCACCACAGACCACCAGCCGGTCGACGCGGTGCCGGCCGGACGTCGTACGGACGTCGAGGCCGCCCACGGCCCGTTCGACGCCCACGACCTCCGCGCCGAGATGCACCTCTCCCCCGGCGGCGACGATCTCGCGGGCCAGTGCCTCCGCGACAGCGACGTAGTCGGTGATCGCGGTCCGCGGGGAGTGCAGCGCGGCCAGTCCGGCAGCGTGCGGCTCCACCTCCCGGAGTGCCGCGCCGTCGAGCCGTCGCAGCCCGGGCACACCGTTCTCCTGCGCCGTGCGGGCCAGCGCCTCGAACCGCGGGAGCTCGGCCGGATCGACCGCGACGACGAGCTTGCCGCACTCGTCGTACGCGATCGCGTGCTCGGCGCAGTACTCGCGCATCAGCGCGCGCCCGCGCGTGCACAGCTCGGCCTTGAGGCTGCCCGGCCGGTAGTAGATCCCGGCGTGCACGACGCCCGAGTTGTGGCCGGTCTGGTGGGCGGCGAGCCGGTCCTCCTTTTCGAGGACGACGATCCTCACGCCCGGGCGCCGGCGGACCAGCTCCCGGCCCACGGCCAGGCCGACGATCCCGCCGCCGACGATGCCGATCGTTCCCGCGCTCACGCGACCATGATCGCGGGTCCGCCATGATGACCTCGTGAACCCCTCCGCGCAGATCGACATCGACGCCCCGCTGGACCTCGTGTGGGCCGTGATGACCGACACCGAGCGGTACGCCGAGTGGAACCCCTTCGTCGAGCGCGCCGAGACCGCGCAGCCCGCCGCCGTCGGCAACCCGATCGTGCTCCACGTCGTGTGGGCCAACGGCAGGCGGACCCGCTCCCCCGAGCGGATCACCGCGCTCGACGGCCCGACCACCGACCCCGCCAGCGGGACGACGACCGCGCTGATGTCCTACGTCTACGAGGGCCTGCCCTCGCGGCTCGGGCTGGTCAGGGGGGTGCGCCACCAGCGGCTCACGCAGCATCCGGGTGGCCCGACGACGTACGCCACCGTCGAGGAGTTCAGCGGCCCGCTCGTCCGCCTCGCCGGACCGGGCCGGGTCGCCGACGGCTTCCGCCGCCACGCCGAGGGACTCAAGAAGCAGGCGGAGCAGGAGGCCTCGCGCCGGGCGGGATGAGGTCGTCGGAGTTCTTCGCCGCCCACAGCGCGAACCCGAAGACGGCCGCGCCGCACACGATGTCAGCGACCACGTGCGCCTGGCGCCACCAGACCATGTCGGTGGCGCCGGGAACCGTGTAGTGGGCGATGCCGATCAGCCCGGAGACCGAGTAGCCGGTGAGGAAGATCGCCGCCGTGGTGATGTGGCGGCGGAACCACAGCAGCAGCCCCACCGCCCCGAGCGCGGTGAACACGAACCAGCCGACCGCGACCAGTCCCCTGGTCACGGTCGGCAGCGTGGCGTCAGCCGGGGGCACCGGGTAGTCGTCGTAGTTGACGTAGTTGTCGACGTAGTGGACGACCGACACCAGTACCGCGATCCCGAGCAGCCAGCACAGGACCCGCGTCGCCCGCAGATAGCTCACCGCCCCAGACTAGGCGGACGTCACAGCCTCCCGCGGCACCCCGAGCACCGGGACCGTCGTCGCGCCGGTCGTGGGGCTCAGCCAGACCTTGCTGCCGAGCTCCAGGTCGAGCGCTCGTGCGTGGGTGCGGGAGAGCACGACCAGCACCGGCTCCTCCTGCCCCTCGACGTCGACGGTGAGACGCACCTCGAAGCCGACGCGCAGCGCGCGCTGGACGACACCCGCCGACGCACCGGGTACGCCGGGCTGGACCGCGACCTCGATGTCGTGGGGCCGCAGCACCAGCGGCCCGAGCCGGGTCACCGCGCCGAGGAAGCCCATCACGAAGTCGTTGGCCGGCTCGTCGTAGAGCTGGTCGGGGCTGCCGATCTGCTCGATCCGGCCCTCGTTGATGACCACGATCTCGTCGGCGACCTCGAGGGCCTCCTCCTGGTCGTGGGTCACGAACACGGTCGTCACGTGCACCTCGTCGTGCAGCCGGCGCAGCCAGTCGCGCAGCTCCTTGCGGACCTTCGCGTCGAGCGCACCGAACGGCTCGTCGAGCAGCAGCACCGAGGGCTCCACCGCGAGGGCACGGGCGAGCGCGAGGCGCTGCCGCTGGCCGCCGGAGAGCTGCGAGGGCAGCCGGTGCGCGAACTGCGAGAGGTGCACGAGCTCGAGCAGCTCGGCGACCTTCGCCTTCACCTCGGCCTTGGGCCGCTTGCGGATCTCGAGACCGAAGGCGACGTTCTTCGCGACCGTCATGTGCTTGAAGACGGCGTAGTGCTGGAACACGAAGCCGACGTTGCGCTTCTGCGGCGGCAGCTTCGTGGCGTCGACGCCCTCGATCTCGACGGCGCCGGAGTCGGCGGTCTCGAGGCCGGCGATGATGCGCAGCAGCGTTGACTTGCCGCCGCCGCTGGGCCCGAGCAGGGCGGTCAGCTGGCCGGTCGGCAGGGAGACGTTGATGTCGTCGAGCGCGACGAAGTCGCCGTAGCGCTTGCCGACACCCTTCACTTCGATGCTCATGCGTGATCCTCCTTGCGGATCAGGGAGACGACCACGAGGGCCAGCACGGAGGCCAGCACGAGCACGAACGCGGCGGCGTACGCCGTGGGCTCCTCGTAGTTGCTGTAACGGTTCTGGATGAGAAGGGTGGTGGTCTCGCCGCGGAACTCGGCTCCGGGACTGACGATCTTCACCGCGCCGAACTCGCCGAGCGAGCGGGCCATGCTGAGCACGACGCCGTACACGACCGCCCACTTGATGCTGGGCAGCGTGATCCGCCGGAAGGTCTGCCAGCCGTTCGCCCCGAGGCTGCTGGCCGCCATCTCGGCGTCGGTGCCGATCTCCTCGAGCACGGGCACGATCTCGCGGATCACCAGCGGCAGGCTGACGAAGGCGGTCGCCATGATCAGGCCGGGCGTGGTGCCGATGACGTAGAAGCCGACCGACGCCAGCGCCTCGCCGAACCAGCCCTTGCCGGTGCTGTAGGCCAGCACCAGGGCCAGACCGACGACGACCGGCGAGACGGACATCGGCAGGTCGACGAGCACCGAGAGGATGCGCCGGCCCGGGAACTGGTAGCGCACGATGAGCAGCGAGATGCCCACCCCGAACAGGGTGTTGATCAGGACGGCCCAGAACGCGACGGTCCCGGTCAGGTTGAAGGCGTAGGTCACCGAGGGGTCGCTGAGCCGGTCGAGGAAGGCGGAGAAGCCGCCCGCCGCGCCGGCCTTGCTCGGGGCGAAGGTCTGCTTGCCGACCTCGTAGAGCGGCCAGATGACCAGCACGGCCAGGTAGACGATCACCAGTGTCCGCAGGAGGTACGCCACCGGACCGCGACGTGCCCGGATCTGTCGGGTGTCAGCCACGGCGCGCCACCCTCCTGGAGAGGACGTCGAGCACGACGATCGTCAGCACCGCGACGATCAGCAGGAGCACGGCGACCGCCGCCGCCCCGGCCTGGTTGTCGCCCTCGAGGAACTTCAGGATCTTCAGCGACGCGACCTCGGTCTCGTAGGGCGTGTTGCCCGAGATGAGGACCAGCGAGCCGAACTCGCTGATCGCCCGCGCGAACCCCAGCGAGGACCCGGCTGCGATCGCCGGCACCAGGCTCGGGAGGATCACCCGGCGGAACGTCGTGAGCCGCGAGGCGCCCAGCGACGCCGCTGCTTCCTCGACGTCGGCGTCGAGCTCGAGCAGCACCGGCTGGACCGTGCGCACGACGAAGGGCAGCGTGACGAAGAGCAGCGCCAGGAAGATGCCCTGGCGGGTGTTCACGACGTTCACGCCCACCGGGCTCTCCGGCCCCCACAGGCTGAGCAGGACCAGGCCGGCGACGATCGTCGGCAGCGCGAACGGGATGTCGATGACGACGTCGAGGATCCGCTTGCCGAAGAACTGGTCGCGGACCAGCACCCAGGCGACGACGGTGCCGATGACGGCGTTGACGACGGTGACGCCCGCGGCCTCGACGACCGTGAGGCGCAGCGCGGCAAAGGTCTGCGCGTCGGTCAGCGTGTTCCAGAACGCCCCCCAACCGCCGGCGGCAGCGGCCCCCACGACCGCCGCGAGCGGCAGCAGCACGAGGACGCTGAACCAGACCAGCGCCACACCCAGCCCCACCCGCGATGCGGGGGTGAGGCGGAACAGCCCGCTGGGCCGGCTCGTCGTGCGAGCCGGCCCAGGGGGTGCAACAAGTGTGTCCGTCACTGCTTGGTCGCTTCGGCGTACAGCTTGTCGAAGCGGAGCTTCTCGCCGTCCTTGCCGAACCACTCCGCGTTGATGGCGCTCCAGCCGCCGAGGTCGGCCGCGGTGCTCAGCGAGGTCGGGGTCGGGAAGGGGTTGGCCGGGTCGTTGGCGCCCTCGACCTCGATGCCGGAGATGTCCAGGTCACCGACGGGGCGGAAGCCCTTCTCCACGAACGCGGTCTGGCCGGCGTCGCTGAGGACGAAGTCCAGCCAGTCCTTCGCGGCCGGGTCGGACTTCTTCAGCACGGCACCCGGGTTCTCGATGAGGAAGGTGTGCGGCGGAACGATGTAGTCCAGGTCCTCACCGTTCTGCCGGGCCAGGATGGCCTCGTTCTCGTAGGTGAGCAGCACGTTGCCGACACCCTTCTTGAAGGCCTCGGTCGCCTCACGGCCGCTGGCGGCCCAGGTGGTGACGTTCTGGAAGACCTTCTTCAGGAAGGCGTCCGCCTGCTCCTCGGTGGCGCCGTTCTGCTTGGCGTAGGTGTAGAGCGCGAGGATGTTCCACTTCGCCGAGCCGGAGCTGGCCGGGTCGGGGGTGACGATCTTGACGCCGTCGCGGGTCAGGTCGTCCCAGTTCTTGATGCCGAGCGGGTTGCCCTTCTGGGTGGCGATCACGGCGACCGACTTGGAGACGATGCCCTTGTTGGGGCCGGCGTTCCAGTCGTCGGCCACGAGACCGGCGTCGACCAGACGGGTCATGTCGGGCTCGAGCGAGAAGACGACGTAGTCGACGTCCTTGCCCTTGGTGTCCGCGACCTTGCGGCTCTGGTCACCGGACGGGCCGTAGGAGCCGGAGAACGTGACGTCCTTGCCGGCGTCGGTCTTGTTGAACTCCGCCGCGGCGGCCTTGTTGCCGGCCTCCGGAACGGCGAACCCGACGATGTTGACCGTCGAGCCCTTGTCGTCGCCACTGCCACCGTCGGCGCTGGCGCAGGCGGTCAGCGCCAGAGCGCCGGTCATCGCCAGGGCCGCAGCCTTGAGAACTCGCTTCATCGCACCCATTCCTTGCTTGCTCAGGCCGGCCTCTCGGGAGCCGGTTCCTTCAAACTAGATCGGAATAATACACATTAGCGAGTTAAGCGACTCAGTTCTAGACAAATCGACGACATGACGGAGGTCACACGCCCCAGCGGACCCCTGGGCGGCCCATCAGGCGGCACGGGTCCGAGTGCGCGAGCGTGGCGGTCTATCGTGGTGAAGAGTTTTCGAGAGCCGCGTCGTACGCCGGCTGCAGGGGACGACGAAAGACATTCACCGAAAGGTGGAACGTGTTCTAGTTTGCTTCTAGACTCGACCCACCTGACGCCGTCGCCGCTTCCCCACGGCCGCCGTCGATGTCGAGAGAAGTGGAGCAGTTGTGAGCCAGACCAAGCAGGTCAAGCAGCTGGACCGGGTCATCATCCGGTTCGCCGGTGACTCCGGCGACGGCATGCAGCTGACCGGTGACCGGTTCACCCAGGAGTCGGCCGTCTTCGGCAACGACCTGGTGACGCTGCCCAACTTCCCCGCCGAGATCCGGGCGCCCCAGGGCACCATCCCCGGCGTCTCGTCGTTCCAGATCCACTTCGCGGACCACGACATCCTCACCGCGGGCGACCGGCCCGACGTCCTGGTGGCGATGAACCCGGCCGCGCTGAAGGCCAACCTGGGTGACCTGCCGCGTGGGGCGACGATCATCGTCGACACCCACGACTTCTCCAAGCGCAACCTCGACAAGGCCGGCTACACCTCCAACCCGCTCGACAAGCTGGGCGAGGTCGACGACATCCTGGCCGGCTTCCAGGTCCAGCCCGTCGACCTGACCGGCATCACCGTCGAGGCGGTCAAGGAGTTCGGCCTGTCCCGCAAGGACGCCGCCCGCGCGAAGAACATGTTCGCACTGGGTCTGCTGTCGTGGATGTACGGCCGACCGACCGAGCCGACGATCTCCTTCCTGGAGAAGAAGTTCGCCAAGGTCGCCGACATCCTCGGCGCCAACATCGCCGCCTTCAAGGCCGGCTGGAACTACGGCGAGACCACCGAGACCTTCGTCGTCCAGTACGAGATCAAGCCGGCCCGCATGCACGCCGGCACCTACCGCAACATCACCGGCAACCTGGCCCTGTCGTACGGCCTGGTCGCCGCGGGCGTGCGCTCCGAGCTGCCGGTGTTCCTGGGCTCGTACCCGATCACCCCGGCCTCCGACATCCTCCACGAGCTGTCGAAGCACAAGGCGTTCGGCGTGACCACGCTGCAGGCCGAGGACGAGATCGCCGGCATCGGTGCCGCGATCGGTGCCGCCTTCGCGGGCCAGCTCGCGATCACCACCACCTCGGGCCCGGGCATCGCGCTCAAGTCCGAGGCGATCGGCCTCGCGGTGATGACCGAGCTCCCGCTCGTCGTCGTCAACGTCCAGCGCGGTGGCCCCTCGACCGGTCTGCCGACCAAGACCGAGCAGGCCGACCTGCTGCAGGCGATGTACGGCCGCAACGGTGAGGCGCCGGTCCCGATCGTCGCGCCGCAGTCGCCCGGTGACTGCTTCGCCGCCGCGGTCGAGGCCGCCCGGATCGCGATCACCTACCGCACCCCGGTCTTCCTGCTCTCCGACGGCTACCTCGCCAACGGCTCCGAGCCGTGGGCGATCCCGTCGATCGACGAGCTGCCGAAGATCGATGCGAACTTCGCGACCGAGCCCAACCACGACAAGGGCGACGGCACGAAGGACTACTGGCCCTACCTCCGCGACCAGGAGACCCTGGCCCGCCCGTGGGCCGTGCCCGGCACCGCCGGTCTCGAGCACCGCATCGGCGGCCTCGAGAAGGGCGAGGGCCACGGCAACATCTCCTACGACCCGGCCAACCACGACAAGATGGTCCGGATCCGCCAGGAGAAGATCCAGCGCATCGCCGACTCCCTGCCGCCGCTCGAGGTCGACGACCCGTCGGGCGAGGCGAAGGTCCTGGTGATCGGCTGGGGCTCGACGTACGGCCCGATCGGCGCCGCCTGCCGCCGGGTCCGTCGCGCCGGCTACAACGTCGCGCAGGTCCACCTGCGCCACCTCAACCCGTTCCCGAAGGACCTCGGCGAGATCCTCGAGGGCTACGACAAGGTCCTCGTCCCCGAGATGAACCTCGGCCAGCTCTCGAAGATGCTGCGCGCCGAGTACCTCGTCGACGCCCAGGGCTACAACCACGTCTACGGCCTGCCGCTCAAGGCCGCCGAGCTGGCCGAGGCCATCGGCGTCCTGGTCGGCGACGCCGAGGGTCGCGAGGTCGACCTCGGCGAGCACGGCCTCAACCTTCCTGCCGACCACGAGGAGGCTCCGGTCCGATGAGCACCATCGATCTCCCCATGCCCGCACTGGGCACCGCCCTGGTCCCCACCCTCGCCGAGGGCGAGACCCAGACGGCCAAGGACTTCTCCAGCGACCAGGAGGTCCGCTGGTGCCCCGGCTGCGGCGACTACGCCGTGCTCAAGGCCGTGCAGTCCTTCCTGCCCGACCTGGGGCTGCGCCGCGAGAACATCGTGTTCGTCTCCGGCATCGGCTGCTCGTCGCGCTTCCCCTACTACCTCGACACCTACGGCATGCACTCGATCCACGGCCGCGCGCCGTCGATCGCGACCGGCATCGCAACGGCCCGCGAGGACCTGTCGGTGTGGGTCGTCACCGGCGACGGCGACGCGCTCTCGATCGGTGGCAACCACCTGATCCACGCGCTGCGCCGCAACGTCAACATGACGATCCTGCTGTTCAACAACCGGATCTACGGCCTCACCAAGGGCCAGTACTCCCCCACCTCGGAGGTCGGCAAGGTCACCAAGTCCACCCCGGTGGGCTCGCTCGACCACCCGTTCAACCCGGTCTCGCTGGCGCTCGGCGCCGAGGCATCCTTCGTGGCCCGGACCATCGACTCCGACCGCAAGCACCTCACGGCGGTGCTCGCCGCTGCGGCCGCGCACCGCGGCACCTCGCTCGTCGAGATCTACCAGAACTGCCCGATCTTCAACGACGGTGCGTTCGACGCGATCAAGGACCGCGACAACGCGCACGCGCTGATCCCGCTCACCCACGGCGAGCCGATCACGTTCGGCGTGCGCGACGAGGCCACCGGCCTCGGCGACAAGGCCCTGGTCCGCGGCGCCGGCGGCAGCGTCGAGGTCGCCGACACCGCGTCCGTCGCGGCCGAGGCGATCATCGTCCACGACGCGCAGGACCCCGACCCGTCCACGGCGTTCGCGATCTCGCGGCTCACCGACGCGGGCTACCTCAACCGGAGCCCGATCGGCATCTTCCGCCAGGTCGAGCGGCCGACGTACGACGACCAGGCGCGTGCCCAGGTCGCCACCGCCAGCCAGGCCGCCGCTGCCCAGGGCAGCCCCGAGGAGCGGCTCACCGCCCTCATCAACGCCGGCGACACCTGGACCATCGACTGACGCTCACGCAACGCCCCGGACAAAGCGAATGCCCCGCCGAGCTCGGCGGGGCATTCGCTTTGGTGCAGCTGCTGCGAGGTTCAGAAGACCGGGTTGATCTTGAACTTGTAGGTCGCCTTCGCGTACACGGCGTCACCCTTGGCGACGACCTTGTAGCGGGTGGTCCGGCGGCGCTCAGCCTTGACGTAGATCTTCTTGGTCAGGCCGCTGGCCTTCGTCTTGACCTTGGCGATCCGGACCCAGTGGCCGTTGCGCTTGACGTAGACCGAGATCTTCACGCCCGCCGCCAGCGGGTTGGTCGCGAACTTGGCCCACAGGCGCTTGCCGCGGCAGTCGTCGCCGACCCGCGGGCCGCAGTCGCCGATGCCGACGGTGCGCGGAGTGACGCCCTTCGCGGCGACAGGCTGGGCAGGCTGGACCTGGACGGAATCGGCGGCCTGGGCACTGGTCGGTGCCAGCGTCAGGCCAAGCAGGGCGGCGGTGATGGCCGCCACCAGGACGGTGATGGTGCGAGTGAATCGCATCGGGGACTCCCCCTCGAGCTCGGGTTCGTTCGTGGACACGGCCTTCGTGCCCACCTGGGCACGACCTGAAACCACCTCGAACCCTGCGAGACGGCAGCACGTCGCTAGGGTCCCAGTGTGTCGGACCAGCGCCGCGGCTTCACCCTCGGGTTCCTCGCCTACCTGATGTGGGGTGCCTTTCCCCTGTACTGGCCGCTGCTCAAACCCAGTGGTGCCCTCGAGATCCTCGCCCACCGCATGCTCTGGTCCCTGGTCGTCATGGGCGTGCTCGTTGTCGCGCTGCGCCACGTGGGCGCGTTCCGGGCGGTGCTCCGCGACCGTCGTACGGCACTGCTGCTGGTGGTCGCGGCCGCCACGATCACCTGCAACTGGGGCACCTACATCTACGGCGTCAACACCGACCGCGTGGTCGAGACGTCCCTGGGCTACTTCATCAACCCGCTCGTCACCGTGCTGCTCGGCGTCCTCGTCCTCGGCGAGCGCCTCCGGCCCGTGCAGTGGACCGCCCTCGCCATCGGGTTCGCCGCCGTCGTCGTGCTCACCCTCGACTACGGCCGACCCCCGGTTCTCGCGCTCGTCCTCGCCCTCTCGTTCGGCACGTACGGGCTGGCCAAGAAGTCCGCCGGTGTCGGCGCGATCGAGAGCCTGGCCTTCGAGACCGCGGTCATCGCGCCGTTCGCCCTCGGCTACCTGGTCTGGCTCGGCAGCACCGGGCACGCCCACTTCGCCAGCGAGGGCCCCGGCCATGTCTTCCTGCTCGTCGCGAGCGGCGTGGTCACGGCCATCCCCCTGCTCTGCTTCGGCGGCGCCGCCACGCGGGTCTCGATGACCACGCTCGGCCTGCTGCAGTACCTCACGCCGACCATCCAGTTCGCCCTCGGCGTCACCCTCCTCGGCGAGCAGATGCCCACCGGCCGCTGGATCGGGTTCGGGCTGGTCTGGGTCGCCCTCGTCGTCCTCACCACCGAGGCGCTCCGTCACCACCGCCGCCAGCTGGCGATCGCCGCCGAGAACTGCGCGGTCTGAGCCGCCGAAGGATCTCCGTCGCGCCAGCGCAACGAGCGCCAAACAGATGACGAACCTCGCGCGGCGGCAGACGGGGTGCACGTCGCCGCCGCGCGAGGCGATCGGGAGGAGCAGCTCAGGCCGAGCGCTCGAGCCGGCCGAAGCCGCTGCGGTGGAAGACGAGCGGGTGTCCGGCGCCGGAGTCGACGGCGTGGACCCGGAGCAGGACGAGGACGTGGTCGCCGGCCTCGACCTCGCGGTAGCGCGAGCAGGAGAACCGCTCGAGGCCCTCGTCGAGGGTGACGGCGCCGTCGTGGGCGACGGTGAGCGGCAGGCCGCTGAAGCGGGCGTCGACGGGGCCGGAGAGCTGGCGGCACACCGCGCCGTGGTGGTCGGCGAGGACGGTGACACCGAGGCAGGGGGCGCCGCGGAGGGTGGGCCAGGTTCGGGAGCCCGCGGCGAGTGAGATCGAGACCAGGGGCGGGTCGAGGCTGACGGAGGTGAACGAGCTGGCGGCCAGGCCGACCGGGCGACCGTCGACCTCCGCGGCGAGCGCGACCACGCCCGTCGGGAAGGACCCGAAGGCCCGGCGCAGGGCAACCGCGTCCAGGTCCTGGTTCGTGCCCAGCAAGGTCATGCCGACCAAGTTAGCCGTTTTACTCGTGTTCGCCGAGAGGAGCCTGCAACGGATCGGCCGACCCCCTGACAGGCGGCGCCGATCACCAGCCGGTTCAGGCGGAGCGAACCGCCACGACGTCGGCGAACGCCTCGAGGGCGGTCCGGACCGATCCCTCGGGCAGCGCCTGGAGGAGTTGCTTGGCCTCCTGGGCCCGGGCGACGACGTACGCCTGCGCCTGGTCCATCGCGGGGTGCTTGCGGAGCAGGTCGAGCGCCTCGGCGTGCAGCTGCGCATCGGCGGCCAGGTCGGACCGGGACGGGTCGAGGAGCTCGAGCAGGCGGGCGTCGGCCGGGTCGGTGGAGGCCCGGGCCATGAGCACCGGCAGGGTGGGCACGCCCTCCTTGAGGTCGGTGCCGGGCGTCTTGCCGGACTCCTCGCTCTCGGAGGCGATGTCGAGGATGTCGTCGGAGAGCTGGAAGGCAGTGCCGACGAGCTCGCCGTACTCGGTCAACGCCGCGACGACCGACGCCGAGGCGCCGGAGAACAGCGCGCCGTACCGAGCCGAGGTGGCGATCAGGGAGCCGGTCTTGCCGGCGACGACCTCGAGGTAGTGGGCCAGCGCGTCCTCGTCGGGGCCGGGCTTCACGGTCTCGAGGATCTGGCCCTCGACGAGGCGGGTGAAGGTCTCGGCCTGGATGCGTACGGCGTCCGGGCCCAGCTGGGCGGTCAGCTCCGAGGACTTCGCGAACAGCCAGTCGCCGGTGAGGATCGCGACCAGGTTGTCGTAGCGGGCGTTGGCCGAGTCCTCGCCGCGGCGCAGCGCGGCCTCGTCCATGACGTCGTCGTGGTACAGCGAGCCGACGTGGGTGATCTCCACGACGCAGGCCGCGGTGAGCACCTCGTCGGCGTCGGGCCGGGGGCCGGCCTCGGCCGCCAGGAGGACCAGCAGCGGCCGGAACCGCTTGCCGCCGGCGGCCAGCAGGTGGCGCGCCGCCTCGGTGACGTACGGCGCCCGGCTGGACGCGTGGCCGTAGAGGGCCTCCTCGACCGTCGCCATCCGCGCCCGCAGGCGGTCGGCGAGAGCGGAGTCGTCGATCGGCAGCGCAAGCTCGGCCCCAGGTGTGTTCACCTGATGAAGTCTCCCGTACGGGTCACGAGATCGAGAACCGGGCCCGGCACGATGCCCATGACCAGGGTCGCGACCAGGCACACCGCGATGGTGCCGGAGGTCAGCAGCGAGGACCGGGTGACCACGCCCGCGCCGTCCGCGCTGGGCTCGGTGAAGAACATCAGCCGGATGTGCCGGACGTAGAACGTGATCGCCAGGATGCTGCACGCGATCGCCACCAGGACCACCGGCCACGCCCCCGCGGACAGGGCCGAGGTGAACACGGCCCACTTGCCGATGAAGCCCGCGGTCAGCGGGATCCCGGCCATGGAGAGCAGGAAGAAGGCGAACGCGCCGGCCACCAGTGGGGAGGTCCGACCGAGGCCGGCCCAGCGCTCGTACGCCGTCGCCTCGCCGCCCGCGTCGCGGACCAGCGTGACGATCGCGAACGCGCCGATCATGGCGAAGCCGTAGGTGGTGAGGTAGAAGAGCACGCCCTCGAGCGAGGTGTACTGGCCCTTCGCGAGCTCGCCGGCGCTCTGCACGCCCAGCACGCCGACCAGGATGAAGCCGGTGTGGGCGACCGAGGAGTAGGCGAGCATCCGCTTGACGTCGTTCTGGACGATCGCGAGAACGGCACCGAGGACCATCGAGGCGATCGCGATGACCCACAGCATGGGCTGCCAGCTCCAGCGCTCGCCACCGAAGGCGACGTACAGGAGCCGGAGCAGGGCGCCGAAGGCGGCGACCTTGGTGCCGGCGGCCATGAACGCGGTCACCGCGGTGGGCGCGCCCTGGTAGACGTCGGGGGTCCAGGCCTGGAAGGGCGCGGCGCCGATCTTGAACAGCAGGCCGACGGCGAGCAGGCCGATGCCGGCGAGCAGCAGGCCGTGGTTGGCCGTGCCGGCGCGGACCGCCTCGTTGATGCCGGCGAAGGAGACCGAGCCCGCGTAGCCGTAGACGAGCGCGGCGCCGTACAGGAAGAAGCCGGAGGCGAAGGCGCCCAGGAGGAAGTACTTCATCGCCGCCTCCTGGCTCAGCAGGCGGCGTCGGCGCGCCAGGCCGCAGAGCAGGTAGAGCGGCAGGGACAGGATCTCCAGGGCCACGAACATGGTGAGCAGGTCACCGGACGCCGGGAAGAGCAGCATGCCGCTGACGGCGAACAGGAGCAGCGGGTAGACCTCGGTGTGCTCGAGCCCCCGGGTCGATGCCTCGCGCTCGCTCTCGGTGCCGGGCAGCGCGGCCGCCTGGCCGGTGAAGGCGGAGACGCCGCCCTCGAGCCGCTGCTCGGCGAAGAGCGCGACGCCGCCCAGGGCGAAGACGAGCAGCAGGCCCCAGAGGTAGACCGTCGGGCCGTCGACGACGACGCTGCCCATCGCGCCGACCAGGCCGCGACCCTCGGCGCCGTCGGCGCCCTTGTGCACGTCGAGGTTCCTGCCGACCACGACGGTCGACACGAGCGCGGCGATCACGGTGACCGCGGCCAGGCCCACCTGGGGCAGCCGGCGGGTGCCGCGCGGCAGGAACGCCTCCAGCGCGACGCCGACGCAGGCGCCGCCGAGGACGATGAGGATCGGCAGCAGCTCGGCGTACTCGAGCTCGGGCTTCACGAACTCCATCAGTTGGCCCCCTCGCCCTCGTGGCCGCCATCAAGGTCGGCGTGGACGACGGTCGGCGCGTCGTCCTGGATCCCCATCTGGTGCATCAGGTCGCCCACCATCGGGTTGCTCACGTCGAGCAGCGGTGCGGGGTAGAACCCGAAGAACACCAGCGCGGCCATCAGCGGGGCGACGGCGACGATCTCGCGGACGCCGAGGTCCTTCGTCGTCGCCTCCACCTCGGGCGGCGTGGGGCCGGTCATCGTGCGCTGGTACATCCACAGCACGTAGATCGCGGACAGCACCACCGCGGTGACGGCGATCGCACCGACGTACCAGCCGTAGTCGAACGCCGCGACGAACACCAGGAACTCGCTGACGAACGGCGAGAGCCCGGGCAGGCCGAGCGTGGCCAGGCCGGCGACGAGCAGCAGCCCGGCCAGGACCGGCGCGACCTTCTCGACGCCGCGCATCTCGCGGATCGAGGCGGTGCCGCTGCGGTCGTAGAGGTAGCCGGCGACCAGGAACAGCGCAGCGGTGCCGAGGCCGTGGTTGACCATGTAGAGGATCGCGCCGGTGCCGCCCTGGCTGGTCATCGTGAAGACACCCAGCGTGATCAGGCCGAAGTGGCTCAGCGAGGTCAGACCGATGAGGCGGAAGATGTCGTCCTGGCCGATCGCGATGAACGCGCCGTGGACCACGGAGATCAGCGCCAGCGTGATGACCAGCGGGGTCGCCCACTGCGAGGCCTCGGGGAAGATGCCGAGGCAGAACCTCATCATCCCGAAGGTGCCGATCTTGTCGAGGATGCAGACGAGCAGCACACCGGTGCCGGGCGTCGCCTTCTCGGTCGTGTCGGCCAGCCAGGTGTGCAGCGGGAACAGCGGCGCCTTGATCGCGAAGGCGATGAAGAAGCCGAAGAACAGCCAGCGTCCGGCCTCGGTGCCGATGTCGAGCTTCTCGAGGTCGGACAGCAGGTACGACGGCTCGCCCTGCTGGGCGGAGACGACGTAGAGACCGATCACCGCGGCGAGCAGGATCAGACCGCCCGCGAGCTGGAACATCAGGAACTTCAGCGCCGCCGCGCCCCGGCCCTCGCGGCCGAAGCCGCCGACCAGGAAGTAGGCAGGGATCAGCGTCGCCTCGAAGACGACGTAGAACAGGAACACGTCGGTCGCGCAGAACACCGCGAGCGAGAGACCCTCGAGCGCGAGGGTCCACGCGACGAACGCACGGGCGCCGGCCGAGCCCTCAGCGTCGGCCTTGAACCACTCGGCGCCGAGCACCAGCGGGACGAGCAGGACCGTCAGCAGGACCAGCAGCAGGCCGAGACCGTCGACGCCGAGGGCGTAGTGCACCCCGAACGCCTTGATCCACTCGTGCTCCTCGGTGAGCTGGCGACCGCCGTCGGCGTCGTACGACGCGGCGACGACCACGCCGACGACCAGGGTCGCCAGCGCGACGCCGAGGCCGGCGGTCTTGCTCACCGTGCGCGGGAGCAGCACGACGGCGACCGCACCGGCGATCGGCAGCCAGACGAGCAGGGACAGCATCAGTTCACCACCACCAGGGTCAGGACGAGGAGCAGTGCGCCACCGAGGATGCCGAGGGCGTAGGACCGGACGTAGCCGTTCTGGAGCCGCCGGAGCAGCTCGCCGGTGCCGGCGAGGACCGTCGTACCGCCCATGAAGAGGCCGTCGACGAGGGTGCGGTCACCGTCGGTGAGCGCGCGCACCGTGGCGCGGCCCGGGTTGACGACCAGGCCCTCGTTGATCGCGTCGCCGTAGAGGTCCGCACGGGCGGCCTTCGTGGCGAGGGAGACGTCGGCCGGCGCGGTGCGCGGTACGTCGCGCTGGCCGACCAGGACCCAGGCGAGCGCCACGCCGGCAGCGACCACGGCGATCGTGATCAGCGTGAGCACGAGGACCGGCAGCGGCGGCTCCTCGTGCTCGGCGTGGCCCACGACCGGGCTGAGGAAGTCGACGATCCAGTTGCCGGCGAGCATCAGGCCGCCGAGGGCGGAGAGCGCGGCGAGGACCATCAGCGGGATGGTCATCACCAGCGGGCTCTCGTGCGGGTGGACGCCCTTCTCCCAGCGCTTCTTGGTGAAGAAGGTCATCAGCATCATCCGGGTCATGTAGAAGCCGGTGATGCCCGCGCCGAGCAGAGCACAGATGCCGACGACCGGGTTCTCGGTCAGCGCGACCTCGATGATCTTGTCCTTCGACCAGAAGCCGGCGAACGGCGGGATGCCGATGATCGCGAGGAACCCGAGCGCGAAGGTCGCGAACGTGATGGGCAGCGCCTTCTGCAGCGCACCGTAGTGGCGCATGTCGACGTCGTCGTCCATGGCGTGCATCACCGAGCCGGCGCCGAGGAACATGTTGGCCTTGAAGAAGCCGTGGGTCAGCAGGTGGAAGATCGCGAAGGCGTAGCCCGCGACGCCGAGACCGGCGCCGAGCATCATGTAGCCGATCTGGCTCATGGTGGAGCCGGCCAGACCCTTCTTGATGTCGTCCTTCGCGCACCCGATGATCGCACCCCACAGCAGCGTCACCGTGGCCACGATGACCACCGCGGTCTGGGCGGTCGGCGCGAGCTCGAAGACGAAGTTGGAGCGGGTGATCAGGTAGACGCCAGCGGTGACCATGGTTGCCGCGTGGATGAGGGCAGAGACCGGGGTCGGGCCCTCCATCGCGTCCAGGAGCCAGGCCTGGAGCGGGACCTGGGCCGACTTGCCGCAGGCGCCGACGAGCAGCAGCACGCCGATCCAGTTGAGCGTGGTCTCGGTCGCCCCGCCGGCCAGGGCGCTGACGCCGCTGAAGCTGGTGGTGCCGAAGGTGACGATCATCAGGAAGATCGCCAGGCCCATGCCCAGGTCGCCCACCCGGTTGATGACGAACGCCTTCTTGGCCGCGGCGGCGGCCGACGGCTTGTGCTGCCAGAACCCGATGAGGAGGTACGACGCGAGGCCGACGCCCTCCCAGCCCAGGAACAGGCCCACGTAGTTCTCCGCGAGGATCAGCATGAGCATGGCCGCGACGAACAGGTTCAGGTACGCGAAGAACCGGCGCCGGCGCGGGTCGTGGGCCATGTAGCCGATCGAGTAGACGTGGATCAGCGAGCCGACGCCGGTGATCAGCAGCAGGAAGAGCGCCGCCAGCGGGTCGTAGAGCAGGTCCATGCCGATGTGCAGCCTGCCGGCGTCGATCCAGTCGTAGAGGTGCTGCGAGACCTGACGGTCCCCCTCGTCGCGACCGAGCAGGTTGAGGAACAGCACGAGGCTGATCACGAAGGACGTCGCGGAGGTCGCCGTACCGAGCAGGTGGCCCCACTTGTCGGTGTAGCGGCCGCCGAGCAGCAGCACCGCGGCGCCGACCAGCGGCAGCGCGATGATCAGCCAGAGCAGGGTGAACGGCCCGTCGGCGTCGGTCGGCGAGACCACGGGGATGTGCGTCTCGCTGGCCTTGAGGGTCAGCGCGGTGAGTGCGTGCATCGTCCCGTCCTCAGAACTTCAGCAGGCTCGCGTCGTCGACCGAGGCCGAGCGACGGGTCCGGAAGATGGTCATGATGATCGCGAGCCCGACCACGACCTCGGCCGCGGCCACCACCATCACGAAGAAGGCGGCGATCTGGCCGTCGAGGTTGCCGTGCTGGTGGGCGAAGGCGACGAAAGCAAGGTTGCAGGAGTTGAGCATCAGCTCGACGCACATGAACACGACGATCGCGTTGCGCCTGGTGAGCACCCCGATCGACCCGATGGTGAAGAGGATCGCGCTCAGCACGACGTACTCAGTCATCGGACTCCTCCTCAACCCCGAGCTGGTCCTTGATCGCCTCGATGTCCTTGAGGCCGGTCTTCTGCATCGTGCCGCGGGCCGCGAGCACCCGGGAGACCGACGCGGGCGCCGGGCTGCCGTCGGGCAGCAGGGCCGGGGTGTCGACCGCGTTGTGGCGGGCGTAGACACCCGGTGGCGGCAGCGGGCCGAGGTGGGCGCCGGTCTCGGCGTACGCGCGGATCTTGTCGGCGGCGATGCTCGCCTGGGTGCGCTTCGGGGTGAGCCGCTCGCGGTGGGCCAGCACCATCGCGCCGACTGCGGCGGTGATGAGCAGGGCGCTGGTGGCCTCGAAGATGAAGACGTAGCGCGAGAACAGCAGGTCGGCCAGGGCCTGGACGTTGCCGCCCGCGTTGGCCTCGTCGAGTCCGACCGCGGTGCCGAAGGTGAGCTGGGTCAGGCCGACCACCATCACCACGACGAACGCGAGGCCGACCAGCCAGGCCAGCGGCCGCTGGCCCTTGATCGTCTCGACCGTGGAGTCGGAGGCGTCGACGCCGACCAGCATCAGCACGAAGAGGAACAGCATCAGGATCGCGCCGGTGTAGACGATGATCTGCACCGCGAAGAGGAACGGCGCCTCGAGGACGGCGTACAGCACGGCGAGGCTGATCATCACCACGGCCAGCAGCAGCGCGGCGTGAACCGCCTTGCGCACGAACAGGATGCCGAGCGCGGCGAGCACCATGATCGGCGCGAGGACCCAGAAGGCGGTCACTGCTCGGCCCCCTTGAACTCGCCCCGGTAGTAGTCCTCGTCCGTGCCGAGCAGCTGGGCGTGGGGCGGCTGCTCCATGCCCGGCAGCAGCGGCGCCAGCAGGTCGGACTTCTCGTAGATCAGGCTGGCGCGGCTGTCGTCGGCGAGCTCGTACTCGTTGGTCATCGTCAGCGCCCGGGTAGGGCAGGCCTCGATGCACAGCCCGCACAGGATGCAGCGCAGGTAGTTGATCTGGTAGACGCGGCCGTAGCGCTCTCCGGCGCTGTAGCGCTGCGAGTTCCCCTCGGCGTCGGGCTGGTCGACGTTCTCGGCACCCTCGACGTAGATCGCGTCGGCGGGGCAGGCCCAGGCGCACAGCTCGCACCCGACGCACTTCTCGAGGCCGTCGGGCCAGCGGTTGAGCTGGTGACGGCCGTGGAAGCGCGGCGCGGTGGGGAACTTCTCCTTGGGGTACTGCTCGGTGACGACCTTGCGGAACATCGTCCGGAAGGTGACGCCGAACCCGGCGACCGGGTCCCAGAACTGCTCCTTGAGCGTCGGGCCCTTCTCCTGTGGCTGGTCAGCCATTGCTCACCCCTGCGTCGCGGACGGTCTCACTGACGTTGTCGGACGTGCGGAACACCAGCGGCGCGGCGGCACCGCGCACGGCACCGCCCGCGGGCATCGGCGGCACCGGGAAGCCCCCGGCACGCGGCCGGACCGGCTCGGCGGCGGCCTCCTCGTCCTTCTCCGGGACGAAGAAGGACACCAGCAGGACCACCAGCAGCACGCCGGCCAGGATCAGCCAGAACTGCGGGTTGGTGCCGAAGCTCTCGCCGAACACGCCCTCGTTGCGGGCGGCCCGCATCGTGGCGACCGCGACGATCCACACCAGCGAGACGGGGATCAGCCGCTTCCAGCCGAACGCCATGAACTGGTCGTAGCGCAGTCGCGGCAGCGAGCCGCGCAGCCAGATGAAGACGAAGATGAAGCCGAGCACCTTGCCGAAGAACCAGAGCACCGGCCAGTAGCCCTCGTTGGCGCCGGCCCACACGTGGTCGATCCAGAACGGCGCGTGCCAGCCGCCCAGGAAGAGGGTGGTCGCGAGCGCGGAGACGGTCGCCATGTTGATGTACTCGGCGAGGAAGAACAGCGCGAACTTCAGGCTGGAGTACTCGGTGTGGAAGCCGCCGACCAGCTCGCCCTCGGCCTCGGGGAGGTCGAACGGCGCCCGGTTGGTCTCGCCGACCATGGCGATCGTGTAGATCACGAACGACGGCAGCAGGATCAGCCCGAACCACCAGTCGCCCTGCGCGGCGACGATCTCGCTGGTCGACATCGAGCCGGCGTACATGAACACCGCGACCAGCGCGAGGCCCATGGCGACCTCGTAGGAGATCATCTGCGCGCTCGAGCGCAGACCACCCAGCAGCGAGTACGTCGAGCCGCTGGACCAGCCGCCGAGGACGATGCCGTAGATGCCGATCGAGGCGATCGCCATCACGAAGAGCACGGCCACCGGCATGTCGGTGAGCTGCAGCGGCGTCCGGTGCCCGAAGAAGCTCACCTCCGGCCCGAACGGGATGACGCTGAACGTCACGAACGCCGGCACCACGACGATCACCGGGGCGAGGACGAAGACCACCTTGTCGGCGGCCTTGGGGATCAGGTCCTCCTTGAAGGCCAGCTTCACGCCGTCGGCCAGCGACTGCAGCAGGCCGAAGGGGCCGTGCACGTTGGGGCCGATCCGGTGCTGCATCCGGGCCACGACCCGGCGCTCCCACCAGATGTTGAACAGCGTGAGCAGGACCAGGATGACGAAGATCAGCAGGGTCTTGAGCCCGACGACCCACCAGGGGTCCTTGCCGAACAGTGCGAGCGACTCGTTCACCCGTGCACCCCTTCCGCTCCCGTGATGGTGACCGTGGCGCCCGCGGACGCCAGGTCGGCGAGGACACCGTTGCCGACCGAGTTGGCCGGCACCCAGACCACGCCCTCGACGAGGTCGTCGCAGATCTCGGCCGGCAGCGTCATCGAGCCGCGGTCACCGGTGAGGGTGACGGTCGGCCCGTAGCGGTCGAAGTCGGCCGGCGTGACGAGCGCGACCGGCGTGCGGGCCGTCGCCTTGAGGAACTTGTCGCCGTCCTGGAGCGAGCCGTTGTCGAGCAGCTGCTTCCAGGTCGCGAGCCTGACCGTCCCCGAGCTCGTCGAGAAGTCCTCGTGAGGAACGAGCGAGGACGTATCGAGACGCGTCCGCTCGCCGTCCCACGGTCCGAGCTGGGCCATCTCGGCGCGGACCTCGTCGACGGTGCGGAAGCCCAGCGGGCTGCCCATCTCGTCGGCGATGCCGGCCAGGGCGCGCAGGTCGGGCAGCGACGCCGGGTGGTGGAGCGCGGCCTCCCAGCTGCGGACCCGGCCCTCCCAGTTGACGAAGGTGCCGGCCTTGTCGGCGGTCGGCGCGACCGGGAAGACCACGTCGGCCCGGTCGGTCACCTCGGTACGACGCAGGTCGAGCGCGACCACGAACCCGGCAGCGTCGATCGCTGCGCGGGTGGCGGCGGGGTTGCTCGTGTCGTCGGGGTCGACGCCGGCGATCACGAGGCCACCCAGCGTCCCGTCGAGGAGCGCCTCGACGATCCCGTCGGCGCTGCGACCCTCGGTCTCGGGCAGGTGCTCGACGCCCC
This sequence comes from Nocardioides sp. F233, assembly GCF_057813895.1. Classification (NCBI taxonomy): domain Bacteria; kingdom Bacillati; phylum Actinomycetota; class Actinomycetes; order Propionibacteriales; family Nocardioidaceae; genus Nocardioides; species Nocardioides sp. F233. The sequence continues at coordinate 325,771 of NZ_JBVASH010000005.1, read as the reverse complement.
AGGCGGCGGCGACGTCGACCCGGGCCCGGGCGTCGTCGACAGGGCGACCGCCGGGCAGCAGGGTGGGCAGGCAGCCGGCCTCGAGCGCCCCACGGTCACCCGCGCGGCGCGGGACCCAGGCCAGGCGGGCTCCGGTGGAGCCGGCGACCTCGGCGGCGGCGCTCAGCGCGCCGGGCACCGTGGCGAGCCGCTCCCCCACCAGCACGACGCTCGTGGCGTCCAGCTCGCCGGCGAGGGCGCGCAGCGCGGTCGGCTCGTCGCCGGGCGCGGTCGGGACCACACGGGCGGACAGCTTCGCCAGGCCGCGGGTCGTGAACGGCGCGAGGCTGATGACCTCGGTGCCGCCGGCGCGGACCGACTTGCGCAGCCGCAGGAAGATCGCGGCGGCCTCGTCCTCGGGCTCCAGGCCCACGAGGACGACCTTCGCCGCCGACTCCAGGTCGTCGTACGTGACACCGCCGTTGCCGGGGCCGGTCAACACGACGCTGGTGGCGAGGAAGGCCGCCTCCTCGGCGGAGTGCGGGCGAGCCCGGAAGTCGATGTCGTTGGTGCCGAGCGCGACCCGGGCGAGCTTGCCGTAGGCGTAGGCGTCCTCGGCGCTGAGCCGGCCGCCGGTCAGCACGCCGACGCCGCCGGCCTCCTTCGCGGCGGCGAGTCCGCGGGCCGCGACCGTGAAGGCCTCGGGCCAGGACGCCGGCCGCAGGGAGCCCCGTCCTCCATCAGGCAGGGTGTCGCGGACCTGCGGGTAGCCGATCCGGTCGTCGCCCTGCGTGTAGGCGAAGGCGAACCGGTCCTTGTCGCTGATCCACTCCTCGTTGACGGCCGGGTCGTTGCCGGCCTGACGGCGCAGCACGGTGCCGCGGCGGTGGTCGACGCGGATCGCGGAGCCGCACGCGTCGTGCTCGGCGATGCCCGGCGTCGAGACCAGGTCGAACGGGCGGGAGCGGAAGCGGTACTGCTCGGAGGTGAGGGCACCGACCGGGCAGATCTGGATGACGTTGCCGGAGAAGTACGACAGGAAGGGCGCGTCCTCGGCGATGCCGATCTGCTGCTGGGCGCCGCGCTCGACGAGCGCGATGAACGGGTCGCCGGCGATCTCGTCGGCGAACCGGGTGCAGCGCTGGCACACGATGCAGCGCTCGCGGTCGAGCAGCACGGTCGGCGAGAGGTTGATCGGCTTGGGGAAGGTGCGCTTCACGCCGCGGTTGCGGTCGTCGGAGAAGCGGGACTCGCCCTGCCCGTTGGACATCGCCTGGTTCTGCAGCGGGCACTCGCCGCCCTTGTCGCAGACCGGGCAGTCGAGCGGGTGGTTGATGAGCAGTAGCTCCATCACGCCCTGCTGCGCCTTGTCGGCGACCGGGCTGGTGACCTGGGTGCTGACGACCATGCCCTCGGCGACCGGCAGCGTGCAGGAGGCCTGCGGCTTGGGGAAGCCGCGGCCGTTGCCGGCGTCGGGGACGTCGACCAGGCACTGGCGGCAGGCACCGACCGGCGCGAGCAGCGGGTGGTCGCAGAACCGCGGGATCTGCACACCGACCTGCTCGGCGGCCCGGATCACCAGGGTGTCCTTGGGAACGCTGACCTGGACGCCGTCGATGGTGACGGTGACCAGGTCGGTCTTCTCGACGCCTCCGCTGGTTGAGCCTGTCGAAACCGTCATGCCGAGACCTCCGTTCCGGACCAGGCCGTCGACCGCGCGGGGTCGAACGGGCAGCCACCCTGCGCCAGGTGCGCGAGGTACTCGTCGCGGAAGTGCTGGATCGAGCTCGACACCGGGCTGGTGGCACCGTCGCCGAGCGCGCAGAACGAGCGGCCGAGGATGTTGTCGCACTGGTCGAGCAGCTGGTCGAGGTCGGCCTCGCTGCCCTGTCCGTTCTCGAGGCGGGTGAGCGCCTGGACCAGCCACCAGGTGCCCTCGCGGCAGGGCGTGCACTTGCCGCAGGACTCGTGCTTGTAGAACTCGGTCCAGCGCAGGACGGCGCGGACCACGCACACGGTCTCGTCGAAGATCTGCAGGGCGCGGGTGCCGAGCATCGAGCCGACCGCGCCGACGCCCTCGAAGTCGAGGGGTACGTCGAGGTGCTCGGCCGTGAGCAGCGGGGTGCTCGAGCCGCCGGGGGTCCAGAACTTCAGCTGGTGGCCCTCGCGGATGCCGCCGGCGAGGTCGAGCAGCTCGCGCAGCGTGATGCCGAGCGGCGCCTCGTACTGGCCGGGCTTCTGGACGTGGCCGGACAGCGAGAAGATGCCGTGCCCCTTGGACTTCTCGGTCCCCATCGAGCCGAACCAGGCGGCGCCGTTCTTGACGATCGCCGGGACCGACGCGATCGACTCGACGTTGTTGATGACCGTCGGGCTGGCGTAGAGGCCGGCGACGGCGGGGAAGGGCGGGCGCAGCCGCGGTTGTCCGCGGCGGCCCTCGAGGCCCTCGAGGAGGGCGGTCTCCTCGCCGCAGATGTAGGCGCCGGCGCCGGCGTGGACGACGACGTCGAGGTCGTAGCCGGAGCCGTGGATGTTCGTGCCGAGGTGGCCGGCGGCGTACGCCTCGGCGACGGCGGCCTGCACCCGGCGGATGACGTGCACGACCTCGCCGCGGATGTAGATGAACGCCTTGTTGGCGCGGATGGCGTAGGAGCTGATGATGACGCCCTCGACGAGGACGTGGGGGTTGCCCATCATCAACGGGATGTCCTTGCAGGTGCCCGGCTCGGACTCGTCCGCGTTGACCACGAGGTACTTCGGCTTCGGGTTGTCCTGCGGGATGAACGACCACTTCATCCCGGTCGGGAAGCCGGCGCCGCCACGGCCGCGCAGGCCGCTGTCCTTCACGGCGGTGATGACGTCGTCGGGGCTCATCGCGAACGCGACGTCGAGGGCGGAGTAGCCACCCTTGCCGGCGTACGTCGCGAGCTTCCAGGACTGCTCGGCGTCCCAGATGTCCGTGAGGACCGGGGTCAGCACGTCGCTCATGCTCCGCTCTCCTTGGCCTCGACGGCGGGGGCGGCCGCCGGGTCGGGGGCGTGCCAGCCGCGCTCGCGGGCGATCTCGAGACCGGCGATCGAGGCGGGGCCCGCGGAGGGGCCCTCGTCGACGCGGCCGTCGGGGAAGCCGGCGAGCACCCGCTCGGCCTCGCGCCAGGTGCAGAGCTTGGGGCCGCGGGTCGAGCTGACCTCGTGGCCGGCGCGGAGCGCCTCGACCACCTGGACCGCCGACTCGGGGGTCTGGTTGTCCATGAACTCCCAGTTGACCATCATCACCGGCGCGTAGTCGCAGGCGGCGTTGCACTCGATGTGCTCGAGGCTGACCGTGCGGGAGTCGCCCTGGCGCTGGACGGCGACCTCGTCGTTGCCGATGTCGAGGTGGTCCTTGAGCCGGGCGAAGATCGCGTCGCCACCCATCACCGCGCACAGCGTGTTGGTGCAGACGCCGACGTGGTAGTCGCCGACGCCGTGGCGCTTGTACATCGTGTAGAACGTCGCGACGCCGTTGACCTCGGCGGCGCTGATCTCGAGGATCGCGGCGCAGGCCTCGATGCCCTCGGGGGTGATCCGGCCCTGCACCGACTGCACGAGGTGCAGCATCGGCAGCAGGCCCGAGCGCGGCTCGGGGTAGCGCTCGGCGATCTCGCGCAGCTCGGCGATCGTCTTGTCGTCGAGGGGCTGGGTGCTCATCGGTCGACGCCTCCCATGACCGGGTCGATGCTCGCGATGGCGACGATGACGTCGGCGATCTGGCCGCCCTCGCTCATCACGCCCATCGCCTGGAGGTTGTTGAACGACGGGTCGCGGAAGTGCGCCCGGAAGGGACGGGTGCCGCCGTCGGAGACGACGTGCGCGCCGAGCTCGCCGCGCGGCGACTCGACAGGTACGTAGGCCTGGCCGGCCGGGACCCGGAAGCCCTCGGTCACCAGCTTGAAGTGGTGGATCAGGGCCTCCATCGACTCGCCCATGATGTGGCGGATGTGGTCGAGGCTGTTGCCCATGCCGTCGCTGCCGATGGACAGCTGGCTGGGCCAGGCGATCTTCTTGTCGGCGACCATGACCGGTGCCCCCTCGAGCTTCGCCAGCCGGTCGGCGGCCTGCTCGATGATCTTGAGGGACTCGTGCATCTCGTTGAGGCGCACCCGGAACCGGCCGTAGGAGTCGGCGGTGTCCCAGGTCTGCACGTCGAAGTCGTAGGTCTCGTAGCCGCTGTAGGGCTGCGCCTTGCGCAGGTCGAAGCCGTAGCCGGTGCTGCGCAGCACCGGGCCGGTCAGGCCGAGCGCCATGCAGCCCTCGAGGTCGAGGTGGCCGACGTTGTCCAGGCGGGCCTTGAAGATCGGGTTCGCGTTGCACAGCGCGGCGTACTCCGGCAGGCGCTTCTTCATCAGGGCCACGAAGGAGCGGATCTCGTCGAGGGCGCCGGGCGGCAGGTCCTGGGCGACACCGCCGGGACGGATGAACGCGTGGTTCATCCGCAGGCCGGTGATCAGCTCGAACAGGTCGAGGACCAGCTCACGCTCGCGGAAGCCGATGGTCATCACCGTCAGGGCGCCGATCTCCATGCCGCCGGTGGCGATGCACACCAGGTGGGAGGAGATCCGGTTGAGCTCCATGAGCAGGACCCGCATGATCTGGGCCTTCTCCGGAACTGTGCTGTTTCCTTGGCCGTCCTCGATGCCGAGCAGTCGCTCGACGCCCAGCACGTAGGTCATCTCGTTGAAGAACGGGGCGAGGTAGTCCATCCGGGTGCAGAACGTGACGCCCTGCGTCCAGGAGCGGTACTCCATGTTCTTCTCGATGCCGGTGTGCAGGTACCCGATGCCGCAGCGGGCCTCGGTGACCGTCTCGCCCTCGATCTCGAGGATGAGCCGGAGCACGCCGTGCGTCGACGGGTGCTGCGGGCCCATGTTGACGACGATCCGCTCGGCGGCGTCGGCGTCGCCCATGTCGGCGGCGATCTCGTCCCAGTCCTGGCCGGTGACCGTGAAGACCTTGCCCTCGGTGGTCCCGGTGCCGTCGGCGTAGAAGTCGGTGCTCATCAGTTGTAGCTCCTCCGCTGGTCCGGCGGTGGCACGCTGGCGCCCTTGTACTCGACGGGGATGCCGCCGAGCGGGTAGTCCTTGCGCTGCGGGTGGCCCGGCCAGTCGTCGGGCATCAGGATCCGGGTCAGCGCCGGGTGGCCGTCGAACTGCAGGCCGAACATGTCCCAGGTCTCCCGCTCGTGCCAGTCGGCCGCGGGGTAGACCGGGACGAGGGACGGCAGGTGCGGGTCGCTGTCGGGTACGGCGACCTCGACCCGGACCCGGCGGTTCCAGGTGAACGACATCAGGTGGTAGACCGCGTGCAGCTCGCGTCCGGTGTCGCCCGGGTAGTGCACGCCACTCACGCCCGAGAGCAGCTCGAAGCGCAGGCTCGGGTCGTCGCGGAGCTTCTTCGCCACCTCGACCAGGTGGTCGCGGTGCACGTGGAAGGTGATCTCGCCGCAGTGGATCACGACCTGCTCGATCAGCGGGTCGAGGACGTCGGCGACGGCGTCGAACCAGCCGCCGTAGGGACGCTGCGCGGCACCGGGCAGGACCACGGGAGCCACCAGGCCGCCGTACCCGCTGGTGTCGCCGGAGCCCTGCACGCCGAACATGCCGTGGCGCTCGCCGACCGCGCGGACCTCGACCTCGGCGGCCGGGGCGTCCTCGGTCTCGGCGACCTCGCCGGTCGAGCCTGTCGAAACCTCGTCGCTCACCGGAGCATCCCCCTCATGTCGCTCGTCGGCAGGGCGACCAGGCCCTCGGCCTCGAGCTCGCGGATCTGGGCCTGACGGTTGGCACCGAGCGGGGTGTGCTGGACCTTGTCGTGGAGCTTGAGGATCGCGTCGATGAGCATCTCCGGGCGCGGCGGGCAGCCCGGGAGGTACATGTCGACGGGGACGACGTGGTCGACGCCCTGGACGATCGCGTAGTTGTTGAACATGCCGCCGCTGCTGGCGCACACGCCCATCGCGAGAACCCACTTGGGCTCGGCCATCTGGTCGTAGATCTGGCGCAGCACCGGGGCCATCTTCTGGCTGACCCGACCGGCCACGATCATCAGGTCGGCCTGGCGCGGGCTGGCCCGGAAGACCTCCATGCCGAACCGGGCGAGGTCGTACTTCGGGCCGCCGCTGGTCATCATCTCGATCGCGCAGCACGCGAGCCCGAAGGTCGCGGGCCAGAAGCTGGCCTTGCGCATGTAGCCGGCCAGGCCCTCGACCGTGCTCAGCAGGACTCCGCTCGGGAGCTTCTCTTCGACGCCCATCAGATCAGTCCCAATCCAGTCCGCCGCGACGCCAGACGTACGCATAGGCCACGAAGACCGTGGCGATGAACAGGACCATCTCGATCAGCCCGTACCAGCCCATGGCGTCGAAGCGCACGGCCCACGGGTAGAGGAAGACGATCTCGATGTCGAAGACGATGAAGAGCATCGCGGTGATGTAGTACTTCACCGGGAAGCGGCCCGTCAGCGCCTGGGGAGTCGGCTCGATGCCGCACTCGTAGGAGTCGTACTTGGCGCGGTTGTAGCGCCGCGGCCCCACCATCGTGCTCATGACGACCGACCCGACCGCGAACAACGCGGCCAGTGCCGCCAGCACCAGTACCGGCGTGTAGAGCTCCATGAGCCTCCCTCTCGTGATCTTGTGAACAGAATCACTAGTGGCGTGTCACACATCCTGCCACTGCCCGGAGACCTCGTCACAGGGGGGTGGTCATCAGGGGTTCCCGGCACGCTCGGGTACGCCGGCACCGGCCCTGACCTGCGGATTTAACAAACGAGAGGGTTGCGTAATTCAGCGTGCGAGATGGTGCAGCCAGGCATCCGGGACCAGCTGGCGCGGGAGAGTGACCCACTGCCGGTCGACCGCGTCCCGGGCCAGCACGACGACCGGCCCCGGCACCACCTGGGTCAGGCGCTCCCAGGGCAGGTCGCTGGCCCCGACCGCCGTCTCGAGCCGCAACGTGTCGTGGGTCGCCTCCGCCGCCACCGTGGCACCGACCGGGTAGGCGGCGAGCAGCATCCTGCGCACCGACGATCGGGCCGACAGCCAGAACCAGGTCCCCATGACCACCCCGGTCGCCGGGCCGAGGAGCAGGCCCGGCGTGCCCCAGCGAGCCGAGCCGAGCACGGCCATGCCGCAGCCGAAGAGGACCACGACGTAGAGCGCGAGCTTGCGCCACAGGCGCCAGGTCGACGTACGGACGAGGGCGGTCTGCTCCTCGCTGGTGACCGTCCACTCGACACGGTCGGCGGGCGAGTCCACGGGCTCGTCCGTCAGGCGGTGGCGCGGTGCAGGGCGACGATGCCGCCCGACAGGTTGCGCCACTCCGGCTTCGTCCAGCCGGCCTCGGCGATCAGGTCGGCCAGGCCGCGCTGGTCGGGCCAGGCCCGGATCGACTCGGCCAGGTAGACGTAGGCGTCGGGGGCCGAGGAGACGGTGCGGGCCACGGTCGGCAGTGCCTTCATCAGGTACTCGATGTAGACCGTGCGCCACGGGCTCCACGTGGGGTGGCTGAACTCGCACACCACCAGCCGGCCGCCGGGCTTGGTGACCCGGCGCATCTCGGCGAGGCCGGCCAGCGGGTCCACGATGTTGCGCAGTCCGAAGGAGATCGTGACCGCGTCGAAGGTCGCGTCGCGGAACGGGAGCTTCGTGCCGTCCCCGGCGGTGAAGGGCAGGTGGGGCAGCTGCTTCTTGCCCACCTGGAGCATGCCGATCGAGAAGTCGCACGGCACGACCTCGGCGCCGGCGTCGAGGAACGGCTGGCTGGAGGTACCGGTGCCGGCGGCGAGGTCGAGCACCCGGTCGCCGTACGACGGGTCGACCGCGGCCAGCACGTCGCGCCGCCAGCGACGGTCCTGCCCGAAGGACAGGATGTCGTTGGTCAGGTCGTAGCGTCGCGCGACCGTGTCGAACATCCGGCGGACGTCGGCGGGCTGCTTGTCGAGGGCTGCACGGGCCACGCCGGTCAGGCCTTTCCGGTGAGCTCGAGCACCTTGTCGACGTACGACGCGACCTCGTTGGGCGTGAGGCCGTTGGTGTAGAGGTCGTAGGTGAGGCCGTCGACCTCCTTGCGGCACTGGACGCGGTAGTCGGCGCCCGTGGGCTTCTGGCCGGTGGGCGTGCCGGTGGTCTGGTCGACCGGCTCGTTCCACGCGACGGCGCAGTGGCTGCCGCGGATGACCTCGAGCGTGTAGTGCGAGCCCGACTCGTCGACGACGAACGGACCGCTCGGGTTGACCAGGCCGGCGTCGCCGGGGATGACCGTCACCGCGATCTGGGCGGGGATGGACTGCGAGGACGCGGACGCAGCCGGCACGTCGATGTACGCACGCACGGCGGCGGAGTCGTACTGCTTGGCCAGGATCTTGCGGGTCTCCGCCTCCGACTTCGCGGCGCGGTCGGTGAAGGTCTTGATCTGCGCAGCCTGGTCGGGCGAGGTCGCCCCGGCCTGCTCCGGCGTGATCGCCTGGAGCGCGACGAAACGGTCGTCGAGCTTGGTCGGCAGCGAGGGCACCGCGGCCGTGTCGTCGACGACCTTCGGCAGGCCGACGCCGAAGCCCACGGCTCCGGCGAGGAGGAGGACGCCGGTGGTGGCGCCCACGACGGTGGATCGAGCGATCGGCATCAGGCCATCATGCCGGGTCATCCTGAGCGTCTGCTGACCGGGCCGGTCAGAGAGATCCGGTCCTCAGAGGTCGGTGCCGTCGGCCAGTCGCGCGTACTCCTGGCCGGCCGCCTCCAGGAACCGGCCGAACTGGGCGTCGGCGACACCGAGCCCCTCCGGCGAGAACACCCGGTCGTGGATCGCGACGTTGCGCGCCGCACCCACCTCGCGGGCGAAGTCGACGCCCTCGGAGACCCGCATCCACGGCGCGCACACCGGCGCCAGGAGCACGTCGACCGTGACACCCGGCGGGATCAGCGCGTCACCGGGGTGGAAGACCGTGCTCTCCCCCGCGGTCAGCAGGTAGCCGCTGTTGTGGAAGCGCGGCAGCTCCGGGTGGATCACCGCGTGCAGCTCGCCCACGGCGCGGACCGCGATGTCGCCGATCGTCCAGGCCTCGTCGGGCGCGACCACGGTGACCCGCTCGAGCAGGTCGGGCGCGTGCTCGCGGATCTGGGCCGCGACCGCGTCGATCGTGAAGATCGGCGCATCCGTGGCGCGCAGGTGGTCGGGCGCGTAGTGGTCGACGTGCTCGTGGGTGATCAGCACCGCGTCCACACCCTCGACCGACTCGCGCTGGCTCCAGACGCCGGGGTCGAGGACGAGCGTCGTACCGGCGTGCTCGAGCCGGACCGCGGAGTGACCGAACTTGGTGAGACGCATGAAGCCCACGGTAGTCCTGGGCTGTCGGGTGCGGGCTCAGCCGGTCTGGTGGTGCACGTAGCACCAGCGCCAGTCCTCGTCCGGCTCGACCGAGCGGATGACGGGGTGCTGGGCAGCGCGGAAGTGGGCAGTGGCGTGCCGGCTCGGGGACGAGTCGCAGCAGCCGACCTGACCGCAGGACAGACACATCCGCAGGGCGACCCAGCGGGTGCCCTCGGCGACGCACTCGGCACACACCAGGTCGTCCGGCGGGTCGAGGAGCGGCGTGCTGGCGAGGTGCTCGCAGCCGTCGTTGCGCTGGACGCGGCTGGTGGCGCGCAGGTCGGCGCGGGCGGCCTCGGCGGCGTCGAGCATGGACTCCTCGACGTCGAGCATGGCCAGCACCTCACTGACGATCTCCGAGGGCACCGATCCGGTGGACCGGATCTCCAGCACCCGGCGGCGCTCGGCCTCGATCATCTCGCCGCGCCATCGGGAGTAGAGGTCGCTCGGGCTCTCCTCGCCCTCGGTGGTGCCGAGCCGCTCCCAGGCCGCGAAGTTGCGCTGCTCGATGCGCTGGACGATCAGGGCACGGACCTGGTGCGGGTCGTCGCAGTCGGCGGCCAGCTCGTCGAGCCGGTGGATACCGGCCTTCGCGGCCTGCTGCAGCAGGGTGGCCCGGGCGAGGGCGTCGTCGTGCGGGTCGGGCGACGGGACGTGCAGCTTGCGGGCGATCAGCGGCAGGGTCAGGCCCTGCCCGAGCAGGGTGCCGGCCACGACCGTGAAAGCCACGATCAGCAGCACCTCCCGGTGGGCCGTGTGCTCGGGGACGGTGAACGCCGCGGCCAGGGTGACCACGCCGCGCATGCCGGCCCAGCCGATGAGGAACGAGTAGCGCCACGAGCGCTGCTCCCCGGTCACCGGGTCCGGGCCGTGGCGGAACAGGAACGCCTGGCCGGCGAACACCCACGTCATCCGCAGCACCACGACGGCCACGAACGCGGCGGCACAGGCGGCGGCGATGGTCCCGGCCCCGAACTCGCTCTTGTCGACCTCGCCGAGCAGCCAGTCGGCCTGCAGCCCGATGAGGAGGAAGACCGTGTTCTCCAGGACGTAGGCGATCGTGCGCCAGTTCATCCGCTCCGCGATCCGCGACTGCGCGGTCTGCAGCACCGGCGCGACGTGCCCGAGCGCGAGGCCCGCGACGACGACCGCGACCACACCGGACGCGTGGATCTCCTCGGCCACGATGTACGCCGCGAACGGGATCACCAGCGAGATGGCGGTGTCCATCAGCGGGTCGGTGATCTTCTTGCGCAGGAAGCCGACGACCACGAAGGTCAGCGCGCCGATCGCCACGCCACCACCTGCTGCGATGACGAAGTCGCGCCCGACCTGCCAGGCGGTGACCGTCGTACCGATGGCGGTGACGGCGGCCCGCAGCGCGACCAGGGCGCTCGCGTCGTTGAACAGCGACTCGCCCTCGAGGATCGTGACGATCCGCCGTGGCAGCCCGATCCGGCGGCCGATCGCGGTCGCGGCGACGGCGTCGGGCGGCGCGACGACCGCTCCGATCGCGAGCGCCAGGGGCCACTCGACGTCCGGGATCACCAGGCGGATGACCGCCGCGACGCCGAAGGTCGTGAAGGCGACCAGGCCCACGGAGAGCAGCAGGATCGGGCGCCGGTTGGCGTTGAAGTCGACGAGTGAGGTGTTGACCGCCGCGGAGTACAGCAGCGGCGGCAGCAGGCCGAGCAGCACGACCTCGGGCTCGAGACGCAGCTCCGGCACGCCGGGGACGTACGACGCCGCGACGCCCACCACCACGAGGGCCAGCGGCGCCGGGAGCTCGACGCGCTCCGAGATCGCGGTGACGGTGAGCACCGTTGCCGCGATGGCGACGAGCAGGAAGGCGATCTCCACGGGTCAGGCCCCCTGGGTTGCGAGTTCGGTGGCGAGGGCGCGGATCCGCAGGTCCAGCTCGCGTCGTCCCTCACGGGACACGACGGCCTCGACGACCTCGATGCCGCCGTTGGGGCTGGCCAGCGCCTGGTCCAGCTCGGGGCGCGAGGTGACCCGCAGGTGCGGGATCCGCGCGGCCGCGCAGAGGCTGGCGAGGTCGTGTCCGTGCGGGGTGCCGAAGAGCCGCTCGAAGGAAGCGGCGTGCTCGGGGGCGCCCTGCTCGAGCATCGAGAAGATCGCGCCCCCGTCGTCGTTCGGTACGACGATCGTCAGGTCCGGGCGGGGTTCGTGGGGCCCGAGGACGAGTGCGGTCTGGTCGTGGAGGAAGGTCAGGTCCCCCATCAGCGCGAGGTTCCGGGCGCCGTCGGGGCGACCGAGCGCGGCACCGATGGCGGTGCTGATGGTGCCGTCGATGCCGGCGAGGCCACGGTTCGCGATGACCTTGCGGTGGGTGCCGACCGCGGGCGGGCGGGCCATGATGTCGAGGTCGCGGATCGGGCTCGAGGCGCCCACGACGAGCAGGCCGCCGGCGGGGAGGGCGGCATGGGTGGCCGCCGCGACGTCGTACGGCGTCAGCGCGGGCTGCTCCGCCAGCAGCTGGTCGATGCGCCGCCCGAGCTCGCGGTCCGGCGTACGCCAGGCGTCGAGCCAGGCCGGGTCGTCCGGCTGGTCGCCGGCCCAGGTCGGCCCCTCGATCGTGCGGGACCCGTCGGGTCGCACCGGCCACACGCCGGGGCCGGGCACCACGAGGACCTCGACGTCCGCGCGCTCCAGCAGCCGGGTCACCGGCCGGGACAACGTCGGCCGCCCGAACACCACGACCCGCTCGATCCGCGCCCCGAGGTCGGTGCCGAGCAGCAGGCGGTAGGTGCGCAGCGCGTTCTCGCCGGTCCGCGAGCCGCTGGAGGGCTCGGCGAACAGCGGCCAGCCGGCCGCCTCGGCCAGCTGCCGCGCCCGCTGGCTCGCGTCATCCCCTGCCACCACGACCGTCCGCGGCCCCGGGGTGAGCGGGTTCTCGCGTCGCACCTGACGAATGGGTTGTGATTCAGGCTGAATCGCAGCCCATTCGTCAGGTGCGACGGGGAGAGGCGGCACGAGCGGGGTGTCGAGCTGCAGGTTGAGGTGGACGACGGCGTCCCACGGGACGGGGACGGCCGCGAGGGCGGAGACCGAAGCGATGTCGTACGTCGACACGAGGCCGCCGAAGATGCCGACCTGGTCGGTGGTCTGGTTGGCGCCGGTGCCGCGCAGCCGGGCGGGCCGGTCGGCCGAGACGATCACCAGCCCGACGCCGGCGTGCAGGGCCTCCAGCACGGCCGGGTGCAGGTTGGCGACGGCGGTGCCGGAGGTGGTGAGGACGGCGGCCCGGGCACCCGACTTCGTCAGGCCGAGCGCGAGGAAGCCGGCCGTGCGTTCGTCGATCCGGGTGTGCAGCCGGAACACGCCGGCCTGCGCGGCGGCCCAGAGCGCCATCGCCAGCGGGGCGTTGCGCGATCCGGGGGCGACCACGACCTCGCTCACGCCGGCCCGCCGCAGCCGGTCGACGAGGGCGTCCGCGAGCGCGAACGAGCTGTCCGTCATGGACGCTGATCCTTCCGCACCGCCCGCACCTCCGCGAGCCGGGCCTCCCAGTGCGCCACGCGCTCGGGCGTGGCCGCGAGGGCGTCGAGCCGCGCGTCCTCCACGGCAGGTCGTACGACGGGCAGCGCGCCGTCGACCGGCAGCAACGAGTCGTCCACGACGTCGCCGGTGAGCAGCTGCACCGTGGCCAGCCCGCAGGCGTACGGCAGCTCGGGCAGCGCAGCGGCGAGCGCGACACCTGCCGCGATCCCGACCGAGGTCTCCAGCGCGCTCGACACCACGACGGGCAGGCCGATCCGCTCGGCGATCTCCAGGCACGCGCGGACGCCGCCGAGGGGCTGCACCTTGAGTACCGCGATGTCGGCGGCGTCGAGCTCGCGCACGCGGTAGGGGTCCTCGGCGCGGCGGATCGACTCGTCGGCCGCGACCGGCACGGACACCCGGCGCCGCACGAGCGCGAGGTCCTCGACGGACGCGACCGGCTGCTCGGCGTACTCCAGGCCGCCGGCGGCCCGGTCCAGCCGGCCGATCGCGGCGACCGCCTCGTCGACGGACCAGCCTCCGTTGGCGTCGACACGGATCCGGCCGCCCGGGCCGAGGGTGTCGAGCGCGTCGCGCACCGCCTCCAGCCGGGCCTCCTCCTCGGCGAGGCCCTGCCCCGGCTCGGCGACCTTGACCTTGGCGGTCCGGCAGCCGCCGGCGAGCACGATCTCGTGCGCCCGCTCGGGCCCGACCGCCGGCACGGTCACGTTGACCGGCACCCGGTCGCGCAGGGGTGCGGGCCACAACCCCGCCGCGGCCTCCTCGGCGCAGCGCAGCCACGGCTCGGCCACCTCCGGCGGGTACTCCAGGAACGGGCTCCACTCCCCCCACCCCGCGGCCCCGGGCAGCAGCACGGCCTCGCGCACGGTGATGCCGCGGAACCGGATCCGCATCGGGATCGAGACGACCCTCATCGCGCCGCCTGGTCTCGTGACGGTTGCTTCGCAACCTCCTCGACCTCCGGATGCCGGAGCAGCGCCTGCCGGTCGGGCTTCCCGTTGGGCAGCAGCGGGATCGCGTCGAGCCGGACCACCTGCCGCGGCGCCCAGGCCCGCGGGTGCGCGGAGCTCACCCAGTCCCGCAGCTCGTCCAGCCCGGCCGCGCCCACGACGAAGGCCACGACCCGGTTCCCCCACTCCGGATCCGGTACGCCGAGCACCTCGGCCGCGCTCAGGCCGGCATGCCCGCGCAGCCGCTCGGCCACCGCCGGCCCGGGCACGTTGAGCCCGCCCGTGACGATCACGTCGTCGACCCTCCCGACCACGACCAGCCGCCCGTCCTCGTCGAGACGGCCGGCGTCGGAGGTCAGGAACCAGCCTCCGACGAGCACCTCCGCGGTCAGGTCCGGCCGGCCGTCGTACCCGGTGAAGAGGGTCGGCCCGGCGATCCGGATCCGGCCGCTCTCGCCCAGGGCGACGGCGACCCCGTCGAGCGGCATCCCGTCGTACACGCACCCGCCGGCGGTCTCCGCCGAACCGTAGGTCGCGACGACGTGCACCCCGGCGTCCGCGGCCCGGGAACGCAACGAGGCGCCGATCGGGCCACCACCGAGCAGCACCGTGTGCGCCCGCCGCAACGCCGCGAGGTCCTCGACGGAGGACAGCATGCGGGTCAGCTGGGTCGGCACGAGAGAGACGAACCACCCGTCCCCGGCCGGCCAGCCGTCGCGCTCCAGCACCGTCGGCTCGTGGCCCGCGACCAGCGAACGGACGAGGACCTGCAGCCCGGCGACGTACGACGGCGGCAGGGCCAGCACCCACGGTCCGCTCGCTCCCAGCCGCGCGGCCGAGGCCCGGACGGACGCGAGCACCGCGGCCCGCGGGACCCGCACCCGCTTGGGCTGCCCGGTCGACCCGGACGTGGCGACGACCAGGTCGACGTCGTCGGGACCGTCGAGCCAGGCGCGCGCCTGCGCGACCACGCTGTCAGGCGTTCCGTCGGGCGACCAGAAATCCACGCGACAGACGCTAGTCCCCGGCGGGAGGATGTCGGCGATGAGCACCCCTCTCTCGGGCGATCCACGCGGGTTCTTCGCCCGCCTGATGCCACCTGCCGGTCTCCCGCGACGACTCGCCACCCAGGGCATGGTCTTCGCGCTCGGCGAGAGCGCGTTCATGACGGGCAGCGCGGTCTTCCTCACCAAGGTCGTCGGCATGTCCGCGGGCCGCGCCGGCCTGGCGCTGACGATCATGGGCATCGCCCAGTTTGCGTTCTCCTACCCGGCGGGACGGATCATCGACCGCGTCGGACCCAAGCGGATCTGGGCGGCCCAGGCGGTGGCCCGCGCGCTGGTGTTCCTCGCGCTCCCGTTCGTCGACGGGTTCGGCCAGTACGTCGTCGCAGCTGCCGTGATGGGCGCCTTCACCGCCTTCGGCCGGTCGAGCCACCAGGCCTACGTCTACGACGTCCTGCCGCCCGAGACCCGGGTCCAGACGCAGTCCTACATGTACTCCTGGCTCAACATCGGCCACACCTTCGGCGCGCTGGTCGGCGGCCTCGCGCTCGCCACGGACAGCCTCGAGGTGATCCGGTGGACCCCGGTCGTCACGGCCGCACTGATGGCGCTCAACGCCGTGGGCATCACCCGGCTGCCCGCCGCGCCCCACGACCTGCGCGTGTCGAGCGGCGAGGTCCGCGCCCGGCCGACCGGCCCCGGTCCGCTGCGCAACATCGGCTGGATCCTCACGACCTTCTTCCTGGGCGTGATGTGGACCAACCAGATCCTGCTCAACGTCGTGATCCCGCTGTGGCTCGTGGAGGCCACCGACGCGCCGCAGGTCCTGCTCGCCTGGCTGTTCGGCACCAACACGGTGCTGTGCATCTCCTGCCGGCCTACACCTCGAAGGGCGTGCGGACCCTCGACGACGCCCTGCGCTACGCGTGGATCTCCTCGGCCTTCTTCGTGACCTCGTGCGTCATCACGATGATCACCCACTCGACGATCGGCCTGATCACCGTGCTGCTCGTCTGGCTCGGGCACGTCACCGTCACCGGGGCCGAGCTCGCGATCTCGGCGGCCAGCTGGTCGTTCGAGGCCGAGCTGTCCGACCCCGGCCGGCGCGGCGAGTACCAGGGCGTCCAGGAGGTCGCCGGCGCACTGGGTTTCCAGTGGTCGCCCGCGCTCTACACCTTCCTCGCCCTGACCTGGGGCGCCGAGGGCTGGCTGGTGATCGCCGCGATCATCCTCGTCGCCTCGATCGGGCTGGGGCCCTCGGTGCGCGCGGCGCAACGGTTCGCCGAGCGGAACTTCCGTGCTGTCGACGCCGAGGAGCCCACGCCGACGCCTACGGCGTGAGCAGCTCCCGCACCCGCTCGAGCACGCGACGCGCGGTGTCGTACTCCTCCTCGCCGAGCTCGTCGCGGAACCTGCGATCGAGCTCGATGATGTGGTCGAAGCCCGCCTGGGCGACCTGCTTTCCGTAGGCGGTGAAGGTCACCAGCTTGGCCCGGCCGTCCGCCGGGTCTGCGACCATCTCGAGGATGTCGAGCCGGACCAGGTCGCGCACCGCCTCGCCCATCGACTGACGGGTGATCCCGGCGCGGGCGGCCATGTCGGCCGCGCGCGCACCCCCGGGCGGCAGGGTCGCGAACACCGCGTTGTGCGCGGGCGTGAGCTCGCTGAACCCGGCGCGGTGGGCACTGGCGATCATGTCGGCGCGCCCGGCCTGGACCCGGCGGTCGACGCGACCATCGGGCTGGTCGCCGCAGCGCAGGAGCTCGGCGTCGCCGTCCGGGTCTGCACGCCCGAGGACCTGGCGGTGCGTGCCGGCCGGGTGGTCGCCCGGGCCACCCCGGTGACGCTCGGTCCGCGCGCCCGTGGAGTCGACCACCGCTGGCTGGTGAGCACGCCCTGGTGCCACGTCGGGTTCCCGGAGACCGTCGACGTGGCCGACGCTGCCCAGCTCGTGCTGCTGCGGATCGACCCCCCGGTCGACGCGCGGTACCTGCACACGACGTACCTCCTCGACCTCGTGGAGGCCGCCGGAACCCGTGTCGTCAACCGGCCCGAGGGCGTGCGCGCCCTGCACGAGAAGCTGGTCGCGCTGCACTTCCCCGAGCTGTGCCCGCCGACCCTGGTGAGCCCGGATCCCGCTCAGGTACGGCGGTTCGTGGCCGAGCACGGCGCCGTGGTCGTGAAGCCGGTCGACGGGTTCGGCGGCCTCGACGTGTGGCTGCTCCACGACGACGCGGCCGCCCGGGCGCTGGCCGAGTCGGCAACCGCCGGCGGCCGCCGGCACGTGATCGCCCAGGCCCATCTCGGTTCCGTCGCCGCTGGCAACAAGCGGCTCTTCCTCGTCGACGGCGAGGTGATCGGCGCGGTCCTGCGGCACCTCGAGCCCGGCGACTTCCGGATCGGGCCGCCGTCCGCCCCCGCGAGCGTCGACGCCACCGACCGGCGCATCGTCGCCGCGGTCGCTCCCCTGCTCGCCCGTCACGGCATCGCCGTCGCCGGCCTCGACGTGATCGACGGCCGGCTGATCGAGGTCAACGTCACCTGCCCCGGCGGCACGAGCAAGACCGACGCCCTGCTGGGCACCGACCTGTCCGGCGCGACCCTGCGCCGGCTCCTCCCGAACGTCCTCCCGAGAGTAGAGGCCCTCGCATGAGCACCATCGTGATCACCTGCATCGCCCTGATGGGCATGCTGCTGTTCGTCCTCGGCGCCAACGTCACCCGGCACCGCCGCCACCACGGCCCGGTTCGTGCACGCCTTCGGCATGCTCACGTCGAGGACGCTGGCCGCGCACGGCCCGGTCCGCGACTCCGGCGCGATGCTGACCTACCTGTCCGGCATCGCGCTCGGCGTGACGGCACTCGTCGCGATGTGACCCGGATCCCCCGGAAGTCCTTCGACAGCCGGCGGGTGCCGGGCATAGGTTCTCCTCTCGATGCCCACCCTTCTCTCGGACCGGGTCGCTCGCCTCGCCGGCCCCACCCCGCTCGTCCGCCGCCTGTCCGGCCAGTCCGTCCTCTCCGCCTTCGGCGACGGGGTGTTCCTCGCCGGCAGTGCGGTGTTCTTCACCCAGATCGTCGGGCTGTCCGCGGCCCAGGTCGGCCTGGGGCTGTCGGTGGCGGGACTGGCGACCTTCCTGCTCGCCGTACCACTGGGCAAGCTCTCCGACCGGTACGGCGCCAAGCGGGTCTGGGCGATCGCCTCGCTGGTCGAGGCACTGCTCTACCTGGCGTGGCTGGCGGTCGGCGGACTGCTCACGTTCATCGCGATGATGATCGTGCTCGAGAACGTGACCTCGGCCAGCCGGTCGGCCCGCAACGCCTACCGCTTCGACGTCTTCCCGCGTGAGGAGCGCGTCTCGTCCAACGCGTACTTCCGCGCCGCCCGCAACGTCGGCTACACCCTCGGTGCGCTGCTCGCCGGCATCGCGCTGGCGACCAACGACGACCACGTGATCCGCGCCGTACCGCTGGCGACCGCCGCGCTGCTCGTCCTCAACGCGACGCTCGTCTCCCGGCTGCCCTCGGTCGCGCACCACGCCGAGGAGGCGCCGCTCGAGGAGGTCCTCGACACGGTCGTCGACGGTGGGCAAGGTGACCGGCGCAGCGCGCTGCGCAACAAGGGGTACGTCGCGATGGCGGTCTGCGGCGGCATCCTCGGCACCCACCAGGTGCTGCTCAACGTCGTGATCCCGCTGTGGCTGGTCGAGGAGACCGACGCGCCACACGTGCTGGTGGCGTGGCTCTTCGGCACCAACACGGTGATGGCGGTGCTGCTCCAGGTCGCGGCCGCCCGCGGCGTCACGACGGTCGCCGACTCGCTGCGCGCCCAGCGGCGCGGGGCGTTCTTCTTCGTCCTGTCCTGCGGGATCGTGCTGGTCACCCACGACACCGTCGGCTGGGTGACCATCGCGCTGGTCTGGATCGGCCACGTCACGGTGACCGGCGCCGAGCTGTTCCAGTCGGCCGGCGAGTGGGGCCTGCAGGCCGAGCTGTCCGACCCCGCACGACGCGGCGAGTACCAGGGTGTCTCGCAGCTCGGCTACACCCTCGGCACGGTCTGGGCGCCCGCGGCGTACACCTTCCTCGCCATGGAGTGGGGCACGCCGGGCTGGTTCGTGATCGCCGGGATCGTCCTCGTCGCGGCCGTGCTCATCCACCCGGCGGCGCGGGCCGCCGAGCGGCACGTGACCCGGCTGGACGACACCGTGACCCAGCCTGCTTGAATCGACCGCTATGGCTACTGCAGCGCACTGGATCGCGGGCGCCCGCATCCGCACCCTCCCGGCCGCGGTCGCGCCGGTGGTCGTCGGCACCGCCGTCGCCGTGTACGACGACCGCGGGGTCTGGTGGAAGGCGCTGCTCGCCGCCGTGGTGAGCCTGGCCCTCCAGGTCGGCGTCAACTACGCCAACGACTACTCCGACGGCATCCGCGGCACCGACGACGAGCGGGTCGGCCCGCTGCGCCTGGTCGGATCCGGCCTCGCCAGCCCGGGCGCCGTGAAGCGAGCGGCGTTCCTGTCCTTCGGCGTCGCCGGCGTGGCCGGCCTGGTGCTCGCGGCCACCACGTCGTGGTGGCTGGTGCTCGTCGGCGCGGTCAGCGTGCTCGCCGCCTGGTACTACACCGGCGGCAAGAAGCCCTACGGCTACCTCGGTCTCGGCGAGGTCATGGTCTTCGTGTTCTTCGGCCTGGTCGCCGTCATCGGCACCACGTGGGTGCAGACCGAGCGCTGGGGCACCAGCGGCTGGGCCGCCCTCGCCGCCGGCACCGGTGTCGGCGCGCTGGCCTGCGCGATCCTGGTCGCCAACAACCTGCGCGACATCCCCACCGACAAGGTCGCCGGGAAGATGACCCTGGCCGTGCGACTCGGCGACCGTCGTACGCGTGGCTTCTACGCGGTCCTCGTGGGGCTCTCCGCCGCCGCCGTCGTCGTGCTCGCGGTGATCACCACCTGGTGGGCGCTGCTCGGCCTGGGCTTCCTGCTGCCCGCCGTCGCGGGGGCGCGGATCGTCCTCGGCGGCGCCCAGGGCCCCGCGCTCATCCCGGTGCTGCAGAAGACCGGTGTGGCCGAGCTGTTCTGGGCCGTGCTGGCCGGCGTCGGCCTGGTCGTGGGCTGAGGCTGGGCCTCAGTCCTCGCCGTCCTCCTTGGACCGCATCTCCTCGTACTTCTCGGTGATCCGGCCCGCGCGGTTCTCGACCTTCACCGCGAACGCCGAGCGCTGCCGCTCGAGCAGGAGGTACGACGCGACGCCGCTGATCAGGAAGGCGATCACGATGACCCACAGCACGTTGACGGTGTCGGCGAGGAGCAGCCAGACACCACCCACCACGCAGAACGCACCGACGAACAGGCCGGCCCGCAGGGCCGTGTAGATCCAGAACTCCTTCACCCGTCCAGCCTAGGCGCGAAGAGCCCGGAGAAGGTCATCGGGACGGGGCACGATCTCACCGCCCAGGTCCTACTCTGGAGACGTGAAGCTGTTGCTCGTCGTCCTCGTCTTCGCGGCCGTGACCTACCTCGCGGTCCGCTGGCTGCAGGACCACGGGAACGGCGACCAGCCGGCGCGGCGTCGTACGCCGAAGCCGCACCCGCCCACCCGTCCGGTCGCCCCGGACGACGACGAGGGCTTCCTGCGCGACCTCGAGTGGCGCCGCCGTCAGCAGGAGCGGCACCGCGACCGGCCGCAACCGCCGGACTCCCCCGACGCCTGACCCGGCCCGCCGACGGTTCAACTACCGAATTCGTCCTCAGAACCGCAGTTCTGCGACAAGTCCGGTCGTTGCGTCGACCACCCGCTCGACCGCGTAGGAGTGCTGGCTCGTGGTCGAGAAGTAGTTGATGCCGATGAAGTTGAACCACAGCGTGGCGACGCCGACCAGCGCGAGCAGGGCGGCCTTGCGGCCCTTCCAGCCGGCGGTGGCGCGCGCGTGGAGGTACCCGGCGTAGACGACCCAGGTGATGAACGCCCACACCTCCTTGGGATCCCAGTTCCAGTAGCGCGACCAGGCCTCGTGCGCCCAGATCGGGCCGGTGATGAGGACCGCGAAGGTCCACACCGGGAACGCGAAGGCGTGCACGCGGTAGGCGAGGCGGTCCAGGGCGTCGAGCTGCGGCACCCGCTCCAGCCAGCTGCTCAGCGGACGCTCCGCGGCGGCCGCGCGGCGCTCGGCACGCATCCGGACGAGGTACATGGCCGAGGCGATGCCGCCGAGGGTGAAGGCGCCGGTGGCGGTGATCGCGGACATCACGTGGATGACCAGCCACGGCGAGTTGAGCGCCTCGGTCAGCGGAGCGACCGCGTCGTAGAGCCAGATCACGGCGACCATGAGGGTCGCGACGACGAAGCCGACGACCAGCGGGCCCATCCAGCCGAGGCCGAGCTTCTTGTAGAGGACCACGTAGAGGAACGCCACGACGAAGGTGCCGGCGAGCGTGAACTCGTACATGTTGCCCCAGGGCACCCGGTTCGGGTCGGCGGCCATGCCGCGCCCGACGAGCGCGACGAAGTGGGCGGCGACGGCGATCGCGGTGAGCAGGATGCCGAGCCGGCCGAGGAACGCCGTGCGCCCGGGCTCGGGCTCTGCCGCCGTCGGTACGTCGGCAGCGGCTCCGGCGCCCACCAGCTCCCGGTCGGCCGCGGGCTGGCGCAGCGAGGCCCACTCGGCCAGGTAGACCACCAGGGCCAGGAAGTAGACGATGCCGGCCGTCGCGACGGCCTGGTTGCTCAGTGTCTCCCACGCGGTGTTGCTCATGACTGCCTCACGATCTCGGGTTTCTCCTGGAGCTGGTCGAGCACGGTGGCGAGGACCTCGTCCATCTCACCATTGCCGGAACGGTCGAGCACGGCGACCTCGACCCGGGTGCCGCTGCCGTCTTCGTCGGGCACGGCCCGCACCCACACCCGGCGCGGCCGGATGAACAGCGAGCAGCACAGGCCGATGAGGGCGAGGATCACGCCGGTCAGCGCGATCCCCTTGCCGGGGGTCTGGCTGATCTGGACCCGGATCCACGGGTCGACCCGGTCGAAGGTCACGGAGCCGAGCCCGTTGGGCAGCTCGACGGTCTTGCCGGGCTGCAGGTCGACGCGCAGCGGCTTGCCGTCGGCCTTCTTGATCTGCGTCGCCTTCGCCTTGTCGAGGACGTAGACCGACTGCGAGCGACCGTCGTCGAGGCCGAGGTCGCCGGTGTAGGCGAGCATCGACAGGGTCGGGTTGAGGTCGTCGCCGAACACGGTGACGGGATTGCCGTCCTGCATCTCGAAGCTGGGGAAGAACAGCCCGTCGAGCCCGATCTGGCCGGGCTTCGCGGTCGGGCACTTCACGACGCCGTACGACAGGAAGCTGGCGTCACGCGGCAGGAAGACCGTCGGGCCGGTGCACACGACCTCGCCGGAGCCGTCGCGGATGGTGATCACCGGGGCGTAGCCGTGACCGATGAGGAAGACGTCGGTGCCGTCGACCTCGAGCGGGTGGTTGACCTTGAGGTCGTAGGTCTGCGGCTTCCCGTCGCCGACCCGGTAGGTCAGCCCGGCCTCGAACTTGCGGGCCTGGCCGAAGCGCGGGCCCTGCTTGAGCCAGTCGACGGAGAACTTGTCGACCGTGAACCGGAAGTTCTTCATCTGGTCCTGGCGGAACAGGCCACCGGGCTTGAAGTCGTCGTACTGCGTGAGGTTGTTGCTGAACGTGCTGCCCTGCACCAGGATCACGCCGCCCTGGTAGCCCCACAGGCTGCCCATCGCGACACCGGCGAGCACGATCAGCAGGGACAGGTGGAAGACCAGGTTGCCGGCCTCGCGGACGTAGCCGCGCTCGGCGGACACGAAGTCGTCGGGAGCCGAGGTGGTTGAGCTCGTCGAAACCCGGAGGCGGTGTCGCCGACCGAGGACGGCCCGCGCCCTGTCCAGGACGTCGGCCGGCGCCTGCTCGGTCGTGTACGACGCCTGCACCGGCATCCGGCTCAGGTGCCGCGGGGCCACGGGCGGCTGGGCCCGCAGCGCCCGGTAGTAGACGAGCAGGCGCGGGATGATGCAGCCGACCAGCGACAGCACGAGCAGCAGGTAGACCGCCGAGAACCACGGCGAGCTGTAGACCGAGAACAGGTCGAGCTTCTCGTAGACCGGCGTCAGCTTCGGGTGCTCGTCCTTCCAGCGGGTGACGGCGAGCGAGTCGACGTCGGCCTGCGGGATCACCGAGCCCGGGATCGCGGCCAGCGCGAGCAGCAGGAGCAGCAGCAGCGCGGTGCGCATCGAGGTGATCTGCCGCCACGTCCACCGGCCGAGCTCGCGCGCGGTCAGCTCGCCGGGCTGGCGCTCGTCGGTACGGCGCTCGGTGCCGCTCATACGAAGGTCTCCCCGAAGGCGACGGTGCGCAGCTGCGCCCACTGGACGAGGTGGTCCCACCAGCCGGTGACCATGAGCAGGCCGATGGCGACCAGGAACAGGCCGCCGATCCGCATCACGGTCGCCTGGTGGCGGCGTACCCACCTCAGTGCGCCGACGGTGCGGTTGTAGGCGAGCGCGACGACGATGAACGGGATGCCGAGGCCCAGCGCGTAGCAGAGCGCGAGCAGCGCGCCGCGGGCAGCGGTGCCGCCGTCGGCGTAGGTGAGGTTGAGGATGACACCGAAGGTCGGCCCCACGCAGGGCGTCCAGCCGATCGCGAACAACGCACCGATCAGCGGTGCGGCGCCGAGCCCGACGCCGGGCAGCTTGTGGATGCGTACGTCGCGCTGCAGCCACGGGACGAAGCCCGCGAAGACCAGGCCCAGCACGATCAGCACCACCCCGAGGACGATGGTGATCAGGTCCTGCCAGCGCTGCAGCTGGGAGGCGAGCCCGCCGAACGCCGTACCGGCGAAGACGAAGACGACCGCGAAGCCGAGCACGAAGAGCACCGAGCCGAGCAGCATCCGGCCGCGGCGCCGGCTCGCCTCACCGGCGGCCAGGTCGGCGCCGGACAGGCCGGTCGCGTAGGACAGGTAGCCCGGCAGCAGCGGGAGCACGCACGGGGAGAAGAAGGAGACCAGCCCGGCGACCATCGCGACCGGGATCGCGATGCCGAGCCCGCCGACCATGGCCTGCTCGCGGAACCAGTCACCCATCGGACTCCGCCAAGGTGTCCTCGACGACGCTGGTCAGCGTGGTCTTCGACGGGATCGGACCGTTGATCAGCGCCGCGACCCGGCCCTCGCGGTCGAGGACCAACGTGGCGGGGGGCGCGTACGGCGCGTACTTGCCCATGTCGAGCAGGGTCTCGCTACCGGGGTCGTAGAGCGACGGGTAGTCGACGCCGCGGTCCTTCTCGAACGCGGCCGCGGTCTCGGGGGCGAGGTCACGGATGTTGATGCCGACGAAGGCGACCTGGTCGGGCTGGTCCTTGCCCAGCTCGTCCTCGGCCTCCACCAGCATCGGCATCTCGCTGCGACACGGGCCGCAGCCGGACCACCAGACGTTGAGCACGACGACCTTGCCGCGCAGGTCGGCGATGTCGAGCGCCTCGCCCTGGATCGTCGTGCCGCTGATGTCGAGCGGCTTCTGCCGGTCGCCGTCCTTGACGAGGACGACCTGCTGGTCGCCGTTGATGTACTCGAGGTCGCCGGTCCCCCCGACCCGGGAACACCCGGACGCGAGGAGGACCACGCCGAGCAGGACGGCGACAGCAGTGCGTCTCATGCCGAGGGCGTCCCCTCGGGCCTGTTCTCCTCCGGTGCGTCACCGGCGGAGAACGGCGCGGCGATGTCGCCGGTCGGGATCAGGTCGATGGCGGGCTCGGCGTACGAGATCTCGACCAGCTCCTCGCCGGCGAACCCGAACGACGTGATCGAGCACAGCGTGCACTGGCGCTTGCGCGGGTCGTGGAGGAAGGAGCGCTTCTCCGCGGCCAGCCGGGTGGTCCAGATCGGCAGCTGGTGCGAGACCAGCACGGCCTCGTGGCCGGCGGCGTCGCGGCGGGCGTCGTGGACGGCCGCCATCATCCGCTCGACGATCGCCTTGTAGGGCTCGCCCCACGACGGCTTGAACGGGTTGTAGAGGTGGCGCCACAGCAGCGGGTTGCGCAGCGCGTTGTTGCCCTTGCCGAAGGTCAGGCCCTCGAAGCGGTTGGCGGACTCGATCACCCGCGCCTCGCGGCCGACCTCGAGCCCGAGCGCGGACGCCAGCGGCGCGGCGGTCTCCTGCGCACGCTCGAGCGGCGAGGACCGGATGACGGTGATGTCGTTGCCCTTGAGCGCCTCGGCCACCCGGTCGGCCATCGCGCGGCCGCGGGTGGAGAGGTGGAAGCCGTCGCGGCGGCCGTAGAGCACGCCCTCGGGGTTGTGGACCTCGCCGTGGCGGACCAGGTGGACGATCGTGTCGGGGGTGCTCACAGCGCTGCTCCGAAGCTGGCGGCGGCGGCGCGGGCAGCCACCGGGAGGGCGTCGAGGACCTGCTGGACGGCCCGGTCGCCGTGGGACGAGGAGACGAACCACGCCTCGAAGGCCGACGGCGGCAGGTGCACGCCCTGGTCGAGCATCGAGTGGAAGAGGGCGGCGTACGCCGGCACGCTGGTGCCCTGCGCCTGCGCGAAGTCCGTCACCGGGTGCTCGGTGAGGAACACCGAGAACATCGAGCCGGTCGACTGGATGACGTGCGGGAGCCCGGCGGCGGTGAACGTCTCGGCGATCCCAGCGCGCAGTGCGTCGGCGACGACGTCGAGCCGCGCGTAGACCTCGTCGGTCGCGGCGGTGAGCGTGGCGAGGCCGGCGGCGGTCGCGATCGGGTTACCGGCGAGGGTGCCGGCCTGGTAGACGGGGCCCTCGGGGGCGAGGTGGGCCATCACGTCGGCGCGACCGCCGAACGCCGCGGCCGGGAAGCCGCCGCCCATCACCTTGCCGAAGGTCATCAGGTCGGGGACCCAGCCCTCGACGGCACCGTCGGTGCCCCACTGGCCGGCCTTCGAGACCCGGAAGCCGGTCATCACCTCGTCGCTGATGAACAGCGCGCCGTGAGCGCGGCAGGTCTCGGCGAGGAACTGGTTGAAGCCCGGGGCGGGCGGGACGACGCCCATGTTGCCGGGCGCGGCCTCGGTGATCAGGCACGCGATCCGGTCGCCGTGCTCGGCGAAGACCGCGGCGACCGCCTCGCGGTCGTTGTAGGGCAGCACCAGGGTCAGCTCGGTGGAGCTGGCCGGGACGCCCGGCGTACCGGGGATGGAGAAGGTGGTCAGTCCCGAGCCCGCCGCGGCGAGCAGCGAGTCGACGTGGCCGTGGTAGCAACCGGCGAACTTCACGACCACGTCGCGGCCGGTGAAGCCGCGGGCGAGCCGGATCGCCGACATCGTCGCCTCGGTGCCCGAGGTGACCAGGCGCAGCCGCTCGACCGGGGTGCGCGCGACGATCGCCTCGACGAGCGCCACCTCCCCCTCCGTCGGGGTGCCGTACGACGTCCCGCGGCCCACTGCCGCCTGCACGGCGTCGAGCACCGCGGGGTGCCCGTGGCCCAGGAGCATCGGCCCCCAGGAGCAGATCAGGTCGACGTACTCGTTGCCGTCGACATCGGTCAGCCACGGCCCGGAGGCCGAGCGGATGAAGCGCGGCGTGCCGCCGACGGCGTTGAACGCACGGACCGGCGAGTTGACGCCACCGGGGGTCACGGCACGGGCCCGGGCGAAGAGGGCCTCGGAGGTCGAGGTCAGGGGTGCGGACACCGCGCCATTGTCGCCGATGGGTCCCAATGGCCCTCATCCCGGCCACCTGTCTTGTGCGCCACGCCCATAGCACGTTCACCAACTTGTGTCCGGGATCATGTGACACCCGTAACGCCGGTGTGTCACGATTCGTTGACTCGGTGCACAGGTGGGCACTGAGGGAGAGCCCGCGCGAATGGGGCCACTCGTGGCCAGGGGAGAGAGTTACACATGTCGAGGAAGCGTCTGGGGCGGCTGCAGCGCGTCGCCACCATCATTCCGCTCGCCTTGCTGTCCGCAGCGTGGACCGCGTCCGTCGCCGGCATCGGCGGCATCGGCTCGCCGGTCCAGGCCGCTGAGACGCCCGGCCAGGTGACCGACGGCACCAGCGTGCCCGAGGAGTCCATCGAGGACCCCGCGAGCCTTTCCGACCCGGCCTCGATCGAGGGACTCGAGGACGGCAACGAGGCGGGCATCGTCTCCGCCGCGTCCACCAACGCCATTCCTGCCGCCGCCCTGGCCGCCTACCAGCGCGCCGAGACGGTCATCAACTCCGCCGACGAGTCCTGCAACATCACCTGGCAGCTCATCGCCGCGATCGGCCGCGTGGAGTCCAACCACGGGCGCCACGGCGGCAACGTCCTCGACAACGACGGTGTGGCCACCCCGGGCATCTACGGCCCGGCGCTCGATGGCCAGGCCAACACCAAGGCCATCTCCGACACCGACGCGGGCGTCTACGACAACGACACCCAGTGGGACCGTGCGGTTGGCCCGATGCAGTTCATCCCGTCGACCTGGCAGGTCGTCGGCGTGGACGCCGACGACGACGCCGCCCGCAACCCGCAGGACATCGACGACGCGGCCCTGGCCGCCGCGGTCTACCTCTGCTCGGGCGACGGCGACCTCTCCACGGTCGTCGGCCAGCGTGCCGCGGTCTACCGCTACAACCACAGCCAGGCGTACGTCGACCTGGTCCTCAAGATCATGAACGCCTACCTCGAGGGCGACTTCACCTCGGTGCCGAACAACTCGACCGCCGCGGGCTACGTCGTCCCCGAGCCGCCGAGCTTCGACGTCCGCGGCCCCGGCAAGTTCAAGAGCGGCAAGGGCACCAAGGGCACCGGCACCGGCGCCCCGTCCGCCGACCCGACCGTCCCGGCTCCGCCCGCGGAGGCCGGCAACGGTGGCAACAACGGCGGCAACAACGGCGGTACCGGTGGTGGCACCGGTGGCGGCAAGACCCCGTCGGCCCCGGCCCTCCCGCCGCTGCCCGCCCCGCTCGACACCGTCGACGAGGGCGTCGGCGCGGTGACCTCCAACCTGATCAGCGGCGTCCTGGGCCTGCTGACCAGCCAGCAGGCCGCTACCCAGTGCCGCGACGAGTTCCCGAAGCTGACCCAGTCGGTCCAGCTGCTGAACTGCCTGCTCAGCTACGGCCTCAAGCCGTAGCCCCACGCACGACCCGCGAGAGCCCCGGATCTGTCCCCCCAGTCCGGGGCTCTCGTCTTTTTCACCGGCCCTCGCCGGCCCGAGGAACGAGGGCCGGTGAGGACCAGCCGGGGAGGTTGAGGAGGCCCGCGGCCGAGGAACGAGGCCGCGACGGCCGTCTCGAAACCCACGCGGGCGCTTCCTCCAGCGACTACCGTGTCCCGCGGTCTCGACCGAGACCCGGAGGAGGAGATGTGGCAGTCACGACCAAGGACACCGTGCTGGCCGGGGTGCGGGTCGTGGACCTCACCGCCCATGCGGACGAGCGGGGACAGTTCGTCGAGCTGTTCCGCGACGAGTGGCCGCTCGACGTACGCCCGGTGCAGTGGAACGCAGTCCGCTCCCGTGCCGGCGTGATGCGAGGGGTGCACGTGCACGTCACCCACCACGACTACCTCACCGTCCTCGCCGGCACCCTGGTGCTGGGCCTGCACGACCTGCGTCCCGACAGCCCGACGACCGGTCGCTCCACGCTGCTGACCATCGACGCCGACGCGCCGACGGCCGTCGCCATCCCGCCCGGTGTGTGCCACGGGTTCTGGTTCCCGGTGCCGAGCGTCCACCTGTACGGCGTCGACCGGTACTGGAACGTCGCCGACGAGCTGGGCTGCCGGTACGACGACCCCGCGCTCGGCCTCGACTGGTCGCTGGACTCCGCCCCGCTGCTCTCCGAGCGGGACCTCGGCGCCCCGGACTTCGCGACCATGCGCTCGGCGTACCTCTCCGGGGTCGAGGGGTGAGCGCACCTGTCGTCGGCCTCGTCGGCTTCGGCCGCTGGGGGCGGTTGATCTTCCGGGACCTGCGTGCCCTCGGTGCCGAGGTGCACGTCGCAGTGCCGTCGGAGGCCTCGCGGCGGGCCGCCCTCGAGAGTGGTGCCGCCTCGGTGGTGGCGTCGGCCGGGGACCTGCCCGATGCCGACGGCTACGTCGTCGCACCGGTCACCGTGCTGCACGCCGACTGCGTGCGGGCGCTGCTCCCCCGCAACCGCCCGATGTTCGTCGAGAAGCCGCTCACCGCGGACCCGGCCTCCGCTGCCGAGCTGGTCGCGGCCGCCGGCGAGCGGATCTTCGTGATGGACAAGTGGCGCTACCACCCCGGGGTCGTGGAGCTCGCCCGGCTGGCCCGCAGCGGCGCCTTCGGGCCGATCCGCAGCATCACCAGCCACCGGCTCGGCTGGGGCAACCCGCACCGCGACGTCGACGCCGTGTGGATCCTGCTCCCCCACGACCTGTCGATCGCGGTCGAGATCCTCGGCCGCGTCCCGGAGCCACGGTTCGCGGCCACGGCGGACGCCTCGGGCAGCGGGCTGCTCGCAGTGATGCGCGATGACGACGGACCGCTGGTCACGTGCGAGGTGTCTGCCGACCACCCGGTGAACCGTCGTACGGTCGTCGTGGTCGGCGAGCAGGGCTCTGGCCAGCTGGCCGACTCCTGGGACGACCGGATCGTGCTGGCCGGCACCGTCGACGGCGTCGAGATCACGCCCGAGACCCGGGAGCGGCCCGTGGGGGCCGAGCTCCCCCTGGCGGCCGAGCTGCAGGCCTTCCTGGACCACCTGGCCGGCGGTCCGCCGCCCCGCTCCAGCGCGAGCGACGCCCTCGGGGTGGTCCGGGCCATCGCCACCCTGCGGACCATGGCCGGGCTCCCCGGAGCGAGCAGTTGACCGGTTTCACCGTCCTGCTCCCGGTGCACCGCCCGCCGGTGATGCTGCGGCTGGCGATCGAGTCGGTGCTGGCGCAGAGCGTCGCCGACTTCGACCTGGTCGTGATCTGCGACGGCGCACCGCCGGAGACCGCCGCCTGCGCGCAGGAGTACGCCGACCGTGACCCGCGGGTCCGGGTCCTCGACCTGCCGAAGGGCGAGCGGCACGGCGAGGCGCACCGCCACCGTGTGCTCGAGGAGGTCGACGAGGCCGCGCGCCCCCTGGTGGCGCAGGTCGCCGACGACGACCTCTGGTTCCCCGGACACCTCGCCGAGCTTCAGCAGCTGCTCGCCGATGCCGACTTCGGCAACCTGCTCCAGGCCCGGCTGACGCCCGAGGGCGAGATCGCCCTGCACCTCGGCGACCTGGCCGACCCGGCGACCCGGGAGCGGATGCGCACCGAGAGGTTCAACTTCTTCGGTCCGAGCGTCGCGGGCTACCGGCTCTCGGCCTACCGCCGCCTGGACCGCGGCTGGCAGCCCGCACCCGCCGACGTGTGGAGCGACCTGCACATGTGGCGCGCCTTCCTCGACACCCCGGGCCTGCGGCTGGCGACCCGGTTCGCGGTCGAGGGGGTCAGCCTGCCCGCCGCCGAGCGCACCGACGTCGGCCTGGCCGACCGGGCAGCCGAGAACCGGAGGATCGCTGCCGAGCTGCTCGGCTCGGACCGGGCGCAGCGCGACTTCCGGGCGCGCGCGTACGCCGTGCTGTGGGCGCACCACGCCACCACGGCGACGTACGCCGAGCAGGTCCGGGTGGCCCACGACGACGCCGTCGCCGAGATCGCGAACCTGTGGACCCACCTCGAGGCGACCCGCGGCGCCCTCGACGCAGCCACCGCCGCCCTCGAGCGGAAGCGGAAGGCCAATCGGCGCCTGCGGGCCCGCAACCAGGCCCTCGCCGAGGAGCTGGCGTCGGCCGAGGTCAGCGGAGCAGCCCGGCGGCCTCGGTGGCCCAGTAGGTGAGGATGATGTCCGCGCCGGCCCGCCGGATCGAGGTGAGCGTCTCGAGGATCGCGGGCTCGCGGTCGATCCAGCCGTGGGCGGCGGCCGCCTCGACCATGGCGTACTCCCCCGAGATGTTGTACGCCGCCGTCGGCACGCCGAGCTCGCTCGCCGCGTCGGCCACGCGGCGCAGCACGTCGAGGTAGGCCAGCGCCGGCTTCACCATGACGACGTCGGCGCCCTCCTCGATGTCGAGCAGGGCCTCGCGGACGCCCTCGTTGGCGTTGCGCCGGCCGTCCTGCTGGTAGGTCCGGCGGTCGCCCTGCAGGGAGCTGTCGACGGCCTCGCGGAAGGGGCCGAAGAAGGCCGAGGCGTACTTCGCGGAGTAGGCGAGGATCCCGGTGTCGGTGAACCCGGCTCCGTCGAGGGCGTCGCGGATCACCGCGACCTGGCCGTCCATCATGCCGCTCGGCCCGACCATGCCGGCGCCGGCCTGCGCCTGGACGACCGCCATGTCGGCGTACCGGACCAGGGTGGCGTCGTTGTCGACCCGCCCGGCCGCGTCGAGGACGCCGCAGTGGCCGTGGTCGGTGAACTCGTCGAGGCACAGGTCGCCCATCACGACCAGTGCATCGCCGACCTCGCTGACGACGTCGGCGATCGCGACGTTGAGGATCCCGTCGGGGTCGGTGGCGCCGGTGCCGGTGGCGTCCTTGGCCTGCGGTACGCCGAACAGCATGATCCCGCGCAGCCCCGCCTCCGCCGCCTCGACCGCCGCCTTCCGCAGCGAGTCGCG
The DNA here is from genome assembly GCF_057813895.1 of Nocardioides sp. F233. Classification (NCBI taxonomy): domain Bacteria; kingdom Bacillati; phylum Actinomycetota; class Actinomycetes; order Propionibacteriales; family Nocardioidaceae; genus Nocardioides; species Nocardioides sp. F233. Next base: position 294,319 of record NZ_JBVASH010000005.1, on the reverse strand, counting down.
CGTGTGCTGGACGACGCCCGGCATCGAGCTGATCGGTGTCGGCTCGCTCGCGCCCTCGCGCACGAACGCGGGCAGCACCAGCTGCTCGGGGCGCAGGGTGGTCTCCGCGACGAGGTCGCGCATCGCCGCCGAGGTCCGCAGGCGACGGGGACGGACGACGGGGCGCAGGATCTCGTTCACCCCGCCATTGTCCCGCAGGCCCGCCGACCCGGCACAAAGTGGCTCCTGAGTTCCGCTGACCCGGCAGAAAGTGGCTCCTGAATTGCGCCGACCCGGCAGAAAGTGGCTCCGGAAATGCGCCGACCCGGCAGAAACTGGCTCCGGAAATGCGCCGACCCGGCAGAAAGTGGCCTGCACGCGAGCCACTTTCTGCCGGGTCGGCGGGAAATTCGAGCCAGTTCGGGCCGGGTCGGCGGGAAATTCGAGCCAGTTCGGGCCGGGTCAGGCCTTGCGACGCCGAGCCGAGGGCTTGCGGTCGCTCGGCTTGGTGACCGGCTCGCCGGCCTCCAGCATCGCGGCCCGGCGGCTGGCGCCGAACCCGGCGAGGGCCTCGACGAGCAGCTCGACGTCCGGCTTGGGAGCCAGTACGTCGACCCGCAGGCCGTGCTCCTCGGCGGTCTTGGCCGTGGCCGGCCCGATCACCGCGATGATCGTCGACGGGTGCGGCTTGCCGGCGATGCCGACCAGGTTGCGCACGGTCGAGGACGACGTGAACACGACGGCGTCGAACTTGCCGGTCTTGATCGCGTCGCGGGTCGGAGCCGGCGGCGGGGCGGCCCGGACGGTGCGGTACGCCGTGACGTCGTCGCACTCCCAGCCGAGGTCGATCAGGCCGGCGACGAGGTTCTCGGTCGCGATGTCGGCGCGCGGCAGGAACACCCGGTTGATCGGGTCCAGCTGCTCGTCGTACTCGGGCCAGTCCTCGAGGAGACCGGCGGCGGACTGCTCGCCCGAGGGGACGAGGTCGGCGCGCAGGCCCCAGTCGGCGATCGCCTGGGCGGTCTTCTCGCCGACGGCGGCGATCTTGAGGCCGGAGAAGGCACGGGCGTCGAGGCCGTACTCCTCGAACTTCTCGCGGACCGCCTTCACGGCGTTCACCGAGGTGAACGCGATCCACTCGTAGCGGCCCTCGACGAGACCGCGCACGGCCTTGTCCATCTGCTGCGGGTTGCGCGGCGGCTCGACGGAGATCGTGGGGACCTCCTCCGGGACACCACCGAACTCGCGGATCCGGTTGGACAGCGACGCGGACTGCTCCTTGGTGCGCGGCACCAGCACCCGCCAGCCGAACAGCGGCTTGGTCTCGAACCAGGACAGCTTCTCGCGCAGGTCGACGACCGCACCGATGACGGTGATCGCCGGCGGGGCGATCCGCGCGGCGCGGACGTCGGCGGCGATGTGCTCGAGCGTGGAGGTGATCGTCTCCTGCTCCGTGGTCGTGCCGACCCGGGTCATCGCGACCGGGGTCTGCGGCGAGCGGCCGATGGCGATGAGCTGCTTGGCGATGTCGCCGATCTGGCCGACGGCCGAGAGCAGCACCAGGGTCGGGGTGTCCGCGTACCGGTTCCAGTCGACCTTGTCGCCGCAGGTCACCACGGCCACCTCGCGGTGGTCCTTGGTGGTCAGCGGGATGCCGGCGTACGCCGGGACGGCGCCGACCGAGGAGACGCCCGGGACGACCTCGAACGCGAGACCGGCCTTGGCGACCGCCTGGGCCTCCTCCGGACCGGACGCGTAGAGGAACGGGTCCCCGCCGAGGAGGCGGACGACGCGCAGGCCGCGCTTGGCCTGCTTGACGACGACCTTCGCGCGGGCGGCGTGGGTCAGCGGCTGGCCGTCCTCGCCGAATCCGCCGTCGAGGATCTCCGGCTCCGGGGCCGGCTGGTCGCCGACCTGCTCGGCCCGCGCGCGCACCACGGCGACCAGGTCGGCGTGACCCGGGTCCTCCGTGATGACGACGTCGGCGTCCTCGATCAACCTGACGGCCCGCACGGTGAGCAGGTCGGGGTCGCCGGGGCCGGTGCCGACGAAGGCCGTGAAGCCGGGGCCTCCGGGGTGGACCTGGGCGGCGGCGGGAGTCGAAGCAGCCTTGGCTGTCGTGGCTCGCGTCATGGGTTGAGCACCTCTGCAGATCGTGCGGACGGGGGGTTCTTCGGTTCGGGGGTGCGGGACTCGTCCCGCAGCTGGGCCATCAGCTCGTCGCCGCCGTCGGCCAGCATCTCGGCGCCGAGGTCGCCGCCGAGCTTGGCGGCCTCGGCCGGCCAGGACGTGGGGTCGGTTCCGAGCGCGGCCGACGCGGAGCGGCGTACGGCGAGCGCGCCGTCCTCGGACAGCACGACGGCCCGCAGCCACAGCTCGAGCCCGTCGTCGCCCTCGGCGACCTCGGCGAGGGCACCGATCGGCGCGGCGCAGCCGCCCTCGAGCGTGGCCATCAGGGTGCGCTCGGCGGTGATGGCAGCGTGGGTGCCGGGGTCGTCGAGCCGGGCGAGCAGCGCGAGGGTCTCGGTGTCGTCGGCCCGGCACTCGACGGCCAGCGCGCCCTGGCCGGGGGCTGGCAGCACCTGGAGCGGGTCGAGCACCTCGGTGACCTCGTCGAGCCGGCCGAGCCGGGCCAGGCCGGCACGGGCGAGCACGACGGCGTCGTACGTGCCCTCGGCGATGCGGCCGATCCGGGTGTCGACGTTGCCGCGCACCCCGACCAGCTCGACGCCGAGACCGAGCGCCTCGATCTGCGCGACCCGGCGCGGGGAGCCGGTCGCGACCTTACTGCCCAGCGGCAGCTCGCCGAGGGTGAGGCCGTCACGGGCGACGACGACGTCGCGCGGGTCCTCGCGCGGAGGTACGGCGGCCAGCACGATGCCCTCGGTGGCGTACGTCGGGAGGTCCTTGAGCGAGTGGACGGCGACGTCGACCTCGCCGGCGAGCAGCGCGTCGCGCAGCGCGCTGACGAAGACCCCGGTCGAGGGCGCACCCACGAGCGAGACCCCGCTGGCCTGGCTGCGGTCGCCGTCGGTGGTGATCTCGACCAGCTCGGTCGGCGTGCCGAGCGCCTCGAGGGCGTCGGCGACGTGGCCGGACTGGGTGGTCGCCAGCGTGCTGCGGCGGGTGCCGATGCGCAGGGTCGTCATGACAGGCCCTCCTCGGACACGACCGGACGGGTGACGGCGTCGACCGCGTCGGGGTCGAGCGCGAACAGCTCGGCGAGCGCGGCGGCGTACGAGACGGCGCCCTGCTCGTTGGCGAGCTCCTTGACCCGGACGGTCGGCTCGTGGAGCAGCTTGTCGGCGACCCGGCGCACGGTCTGCCGGATCTCCTCGCGGACCGCGTCGTCGAGGTCGGGCAGCCGGCCCTCGAGCCGGGTCATCTCGGCATCGACGACGTTGGTCGCCATCGACCGCAGCGCGACGACGGTGGGCGTGACGCTGGCCTGGCGGCGGGCGGCGAGGAAGGCGGTGACCTCCTCGCCGAGGATCCGGCGCACCTCCTGGACCTCACGGCCGGTGGCGCCGCCGTGGAGAAGGTCGCCGAGCTCGGCCAGCCCGACCCGTCGTACGCCGGCCAGGTCGGCCACGTCGGGCGCGATGTCGTGGGGCAGCGCGAGGTCGATCAGCGCCAGCGGCCGCTCGACGTCGCCGCGCACGAGGGACAGCAGGGTGCGGTCGATGATCGTGCCGGACGAGCCGGTGCAGCTGATCACGATGTCGGCCTTGGCCAGCTCGTCGCCGAGGTCGGCCAGCCGGACCGCCTCGCCGGAGTACTGCACGGCCAACCGGACCGCGCGGTCCACCGAGCGGTTGACGACGGAGAGGCGCCCGGCACCGAGGCGACTGGCGGTCGCTGTCGCGAGACCGGCCATCGCGCCGGCACCGATCACCACGACGTGCTTGCCCTCGACCGAGCCGACGACCTTGGTCGTCTCGTCTAGCGCGGCGCTGACCAGGGTCGGGGCGACCTGGTCGATCTCCGTCTCCGCGCGGGTGCGCTTGCCGACCCGCAGCGCCTGCTGGAACAGGTTGTTGAGGGCGGACCCGACGGTGCCGAGCTCCTGGCCGCGGCGCAGCGCCTCGCGGGTCTGGCCGAGGATCTGGCCCTCGCCGACCGCCATCGAGTCGAGGCCGGCGGCCACCTGGAAGAGGTGGGAGATCGCGCCGTCGTCGTAGTGGACGTAGAGGTGCGGGAGCATCGCCTCGGTCGTCTCGCCGGCCCGGTCGACCAGGAGGCGGGAGATCTGCTCGATGCTGCCGTGGAAGCGCTCCACCTCGGTGTAGATCTCGAGGCGGTTGCACGTCGCGATCACCGTCGCCTCGCTGACGTGCTCGCACGAAGCGGCGTCGGTGATCAGCTTCTGCACGCCGTCGCGGTCGAGCGCGACCCGCTCGAGCAGCGAGACCGGCGCGGAGTTGTGGGAGATCCCCACGACCAGCACGCTCACGCGGCACCTCCGTCTGCGTCGGTCGCCGCGTCGGCGCCGTTGGCCTTGCGCTGCTCGTGGTAGGCGAGGATCTGCAGCTCGATCGACAGGTCGACCTTGCGCACGTCGACGCCCTCGGGCACCGCGACCACGGCCGGCGCGAAGTTGAGGATGCTGGTGATGCCGATCGCGACCATCCGGTCGGCGACGTCCTGCGCGGCGACGGCCGGCGTGGCGATGACGCCGATCGCGACGTCGTGCTCGCGGACGATCTCCTCGAGGTCGTCGAAGGGGCGTACGACGACGCCCGCCACCTCGCGCCCGACGATCCCGGGGTCGGCGTCGAGCAGCGCGACGACCCGGAAGCCGCGGCTGCGGAAGCCGGAGTAGTTGGCCAGCGCGTGGCCCAGGTTGCCGATGCCGACGATGACGACCGGCCAGTCCTGGGTCACCCCGATCTCCCGGGCGATCTGGTAGCGGAGGTAGTCGACGTCGTACCCGACACCGCGGGTGCCGTAGCTGCCGAGGTAGGAGAGGTCCTTGCGGAGCTTGGCGCTGTTGACGCCAGCGGCGGACGCGAGGTCCTCGCTCGAGCAGGTGCGGATCCCGCTGTCGGCCAGCGCCGTCAACGCCCGCAGGTAGACGGGCAGGCGGGCGACCGTGGCCTCCGGGATGACCCGGCCGGCATCCGTCGAACTCCGTGTGGTCACAGCTCCACTTTCCAGCCGCCCGATCAGGTGTCAATCACGCGGCTCGATCACTGTAGGAGTTTGTGAACGTGAGAACAAAATGGACGCGGAGCCCTCGCCCGGTGTTACCGTCGCGGCCGCGCACACATGGGGAAATGAGGGCGCATGATGCACCGTTGGACGCACTGGATCGCCCTGCTCGCAGGCGTGTTCCTGCTCACGTCGATGGCGCCGGCGACGGCGGCCACGGGTCCGATCGACCTGACCATCTACGACCAGCCCAGCGTTGCCTACCCGCTGCTGGACCCGAACGACTCGGTCCTCGACGTGCGCTACTGGATGACCCGCAACGCCAACCTGACGGTCACCGTCAGCGACGATGGCGGACGGGTCGTCCGCACGGTCCTGGACCGGGTGTCCACCGTCGGCGGCCCCCGCGACAACATCGTGTGGGACCTCTCCGACGACGACGGCAACCCAGCGCCGACGGGCGCCTACGAGCTGCGGTTCACCGCGGTCGACAGCTCGGGCAACGTCGACAGCGCGAGCATGCCCGTCGGCGTCGACCGGCGCCCACGTCCGACGCTCGGCGGCGTCGCTCCCGGTCCGGTGGGCGACACGATCCGACCGAGCCTCGCCCCGCCGGCCGACCTGGGCGTCACCCGGGTCTCGTTCGCGCTGCTCGAGGACCCGGACGACGGCTCCTGCGCCTACGCCCTCGCCGCTCCGCCCGCAGGTGGTGTCTACACGGGCGAGCTCACCACCACCTCGTGCCCCGGCGGGGTCAACCAGCTGAGGGGAGCGTTCTCGTGGATCGACCCGCTGGGTCGGCCCGCCGGCGGCTACGCCGAGCCCATCGACGTCACCCTCTCCGACACCGGCGCGCCGGTCATCACGACGCCGACGGTCACCTCCCGACCGACGCTGACCGACTCGGCGACCTACCAGGAGCTCACCTACGACTTCGAGATCCTGGACTCGTCGTACGTGGCCAGCGCCCAGCTCTGGGTCACCGACGCCGCGGGGCAGGTCGTGCTGCCGGAGGTGCAGCTCGGCTCGACCCCCAGCGTCCGGGTCGCAGGCACCTGGCGCTGGCGTCCTGCCGACAGCACCGGACGGATGTTGCCGCCCGGGCTCTACACCGTCCACTTCCGGGCGGCCGACCGACTCGGCAACAGGAGCACCACCGAGCACACCAGGCTGCTGCTCGACCCGCTGGTTCCCGGGACCCTGGCCGTCGCACCGGTGGCGGGCCAGCCCACCAAGTACCTCGCGACCGTCACGACGCGGTCCGACATCGAGGTGCGCAGCGTGGGCTTCCTGCCGTGGCGGGGAGAGTCGACCCACGAGGCGGGGACGTCCACCTGGAGCCGGGAGATCGACATCACCAGCTACGGCACCAACCCGTACAGCCTGTCGGCCGGCATCAGCTGGCAGGCCCCGGGCGGATTCCCCTCGGGCTACTTCACCACCCCGTCGATCACGCTGACGGGGATCGACGACAAGCCGCCCGTCGTCCACGTCCCCGCGGACCGGCGCATGGTCCTGCGCGATCCGACCGCCTACCTGACCGAGCCCCTGGACTTCAGCGTCAGCGACGCCACCGGCATCGGCTCGTGCCGCTACTGGGTCACCGGCCCGACCGGCACCACCGTGGTGGCCGAACGGCCCTTCGAGGCCTGCGGCGGGTCCTCCACGAGGCTCACCTGGAACGGCACCAACGATGCCGGAACCCTCCAGCCGTCCGGCGTCTACACGGTCCACACCCGGGTGAGCGACACGCACGGTCACCCCACGGAGGGCGCACCGGTGGTGGTCACCCTCGACGGCACGGTGCCCGCCACACTCTCGGTGACGCCGGACCCGGTCGACCCCGACGTCTTCCACGCGACCCTCACCCCGGCAGGAGGCGGTGTCCGGCTGCACGAGGCGTACGTCGACGCCACCCTCGCGACCCGCGACCCCGACACCGGCCTCTGGCACGCCCGCGTCGACCTCTCGACGAGGCCCCACGTGACGTCGCTCTCCGCCAACATCACCTGGGACACCGAGCCGGGTGGCAACACGGCACGGTTCAGCACCCTTCCGATCGCGGTCCGGCGCGTCGACACCCGGCCGCCTGTCGTCACTGCGGGCATCGACAGGACCCTCTACCTCACCCGGCCCGACGCCTTCGACCCCGTGACCATCTGGTTCGGCGTCGACGAGGACTACCCCGGCGCGTCCGGCACGTACTGGATCACCACGGCGGCAGGCGCTGTGGTGCGGCCGGCCGAGGCCTTCGACGAGGTCGACTCCCACGCCGACTTCAGCTGGGACGGCACCGACGCCCAGGGGGCCCTGCTGCCGGCCGGCAACTACCTGGTGCACGCCCGCATCACTGACCGGGCCGGCCACAGCGCCGAGGCCACCAACCGGGTCCTCCTCGACCGCACCGTCCCGGGTGACCTGACCGGCCCGTTCGTCGGCGGCCCGCTCAGCGGCACCGTGTACTTCGAGTACACCCCGACCTCGGAGCCCGGGATGACCCTGGACATGGCCTGGGTGCAGTTCAGCGACGGCGGGTACTTCGAGTTCCACAACGCCTCGGCCGACGGGATCTGGCGCACCACCTTCGACGTCGACCAACTGGCCCCCGGCTCGGCCGAGTTCGTCGTCGGAACCCGGTGGGACGACACCGAGTACGGGACCCACTACTACTACGGCGCCCCGAGGACGATGCAGATCGCGGCCCGGGCGGCGCCCGAGCCGCCCGTCGTCTCCGTGCAGGGTGCCGAGCGCGCCGTCGACGTGCGCTGGCAGTTCACCCAGCGCTACGCGACCGGGTTCCGCGTCGAGTGGTCGCGCAGTGACGGCGCCGGCGGCTGGTCCGGCGCCGACCTTCCCCCTGACGCGCGGCGGCACATGATCACGGGACTGTCGCCCTCGACCAGCTACACGGTGCGGGTGCGGGCCACGAGCACCGCCGGACCGAGCAACTGGGCCACCGGCGTGGCGCAGACGCCCGAGAGCACCGGCCCGGGCGAGCCGCCCGTGGACCCGCCCACACCCGCCGCTCCTGCCGCTCCTGCCCCGACAGCTCCCGCCCCGGTCAAGGTGAGCGCCGTCGCGCTCCAGCGAGCCGCAGCCATCTCGTGGCAGCCACCGGCCACGGGTGCGGGCACCCCGACGTCGTACGTCGTCCAGGTGCGCCGTCCCGGGACAGGCTGGGTCACGGTCAAGGTCCTCGGTCCGAGCCGGTCCTCGGTGAAGCTCCGCGGCCTGCGCCCCGGTGTCGTCCACCGAGTCCGGGTCATCGCACGCAACGACGCCGGACAGGTTCGCAGCGCGGTCGTACGGGTCCGCCCGTTCCGCTGACGACGGCGCCGCTCAGTGGCGCAGTGCGGCCCGCAGCCGGTCCGGGCTGACCCGCCAGAAGTCGTGCTGGCGACCGTCGACGAAGGTCACCGGGATCTCGTTGGCGAACCGGTCGGCGAGCGCCGGGTCGTCGTCGATGGACAGCTCCTCGTAGCTCTCGCCGAGCTCCGCGCAGACCGCCTCGATGACCGCCCGGGCGTCGTCGCACAGATGGCAGCCGGGGCGGCTGTAGAGGGTGATCCGCGCGCTCACGCCGCTCACTCCAGGATCCCCAGCGCCTTGCGTCGCTCGGCGCCGCGCAGCACGCCCTTGCGGATCTTGCCGGTGACGGTGCGCGGCAGGGCGGTGACGACCTCGACCCGCACCGGCCGCTTGTACGGCGCCAGGTGCTCGGCCGCCGCTGCCTGCACCGCCCTCACCACGGCGTCCGCGACGGGTCCGGTGACCTCGCCGGTGTCGGGGACGACGTACGCGACGACGGCCTCGCCGGTCTGCTCGTCGGGTACGCCGAGCACGGCGGCCTGGCGCACGCCGTCGACGTCCTCGAGCACCGCCTCCACCTCGGTCGGGTAGACGTTGAAGCCGGAGACGATCACCAGCTCCTTGACCCGGTCGACGAGGAACAGGTCGCCGTCGGCGTCGAGGAAGCCGACGTCGCCGGTGGACCACCAGCCGTCGTCGGCGGGTCCGTCCTGGCCGTCGGGCCAGTAGCCGCTGAACAGGTTGCGGCCGCGGATCTGGATCTCGCCGGGGTCGTCGACGGCGGCCTCGTCGAGCGGGACGCCCTCCTCGTCGACCAGGCGCAGGTCGATGCCGTCGAGCGCGGCGCCCACGGAACCGGGCTTCACCGCGGCGGAGCGCAGGGTGCTGGTCACCACGGGCGAGGCCTCGGTGAGGCCGTAGCCCTGGTGGATCGGGACCTGGGCCAGCGCGCCGAACTCCTCGACCGTCTCGGCCGGCAGCGGCGCGGAGCCGGACAGGATCATCCGCACCGGCCCGAGGCGCTCGGCGAGCGCGTCGACGCCCTGCCAGGCCGCGAACACCGGCGGCGCGACGGGTACGACGCTGCAGGCCTCGTCCTCGACCAGGTCGAGGGTGCCCTCGGGGTCGAAGCGCTCGGCCAGCACCAGCTTGGCGCGGTGCCGGATCACGCCGCCCAGGACGGCGCCGAGGCCGTAGACGTGGAACAGCGGCAGCACGCCGAGCACGACGTCGTCGGTGTGGATCATCGGCGGCTGCACCGAGGCGACCTGGTCGACGTTCGCCAGCAACGCGCGGTGGGTGAGCATCGCGGCGCGCGGGCGACCCGACGTGCCGCTCGTGTAGAGCAGCACGGCGAGCTTCTCGGGGTCCTGCAGCGGAGGAACGGGTACGGCGGGCTCGGCCCGCAGGTCGTCGTACGTGCTCTCGGACGGGCCGAGCTCGTCCGCCTCGGCCCCGACGAGCACCACCCGCGGGGCCGGCCGGTTCTCGTCCTGCGCGGCGGCGATCACCTCGGTGCGCGCCACGGCGTCGCGGACGGCGGCCACGGTCTGCGCGTCGGCGAGGACCAGCCGGGCACCGCAGTCGACGAGCATCACGGCCAGCTCGGTGGGCACCGATCCCGGGTTGACGGGTACGGCGACCGCCTGGGCCCGCAGCACGCCGAGGTAGCCGGTCACGAACTCGATCCGGTTGCCGAGCGCGAGCAGCACCCGGTGACCGGCGACGACGCCGGCGCGGCCCAGTCCGGTGGCGATCCGGCCGACCTCGTCCTCGAGCTCGGCCCAGGTCAGGCCCCGGCCGCCCGCCTCCACGACCGCGAGGCGCTCGGGGTGCTCGGCGGCGGCGGACGCGACGAGGGCGGCCACGTCGGGGACAGCGGCGGCGTCCGGCAACGACATGGAGGGATCCTACGTGTCTTCTCTCTTCTAGGCTGGGGCGCATGGTGCCGCCCGCTGACCGACCCCGCCGGCTCAACCTGCAGCAGCGCTCGCGCCTGGCCGGTGAGGCCGCAGCCGCAGCCGCGGAGGTCGAGACCGCGCTCGCGCACCCGGTCGACCCGAGGGCGGCGGCGTTCTTCGACGTCGACAACACGGTGATGCAGGGCGCCAGCATCTTCCACCTGGCGAAGGGGCTGTACCGGCGCAAGTTCTTCACGACCCGCGACCTGGTCGGGGCGGCGTACAAGCAGGCGTACTTCCGCATCGCTGGCGTCGAGGACCCCGAGCACGTCGCCGAGGCCCGCAACTCCGCGCTCGCGTTCATCGCCGGGCACACCGTGCAGGAGCTCGAGGAGATCGGCGAGGAGATCTTCGACGAGGCGATGGCCCACCGGATCTGGCCCGGCACCCGTGCCCTCGCGCAGATGCACCTCGACCAGGGCCAGCGGGTCTGGCTGGTCACCGCGGCCCCGATCGAGATAGCCAGCCTGATCGCCCGCCGCCTGGGCCTCACCGGGGCACTGGGCACCGTCGCCGAGCACGTCGACGGCGTCTACACCGGCAAGCTGGTCGGCGACATGCTGCACGGACCCGCCAAGGCCGTGGCGGTCACCGCCCTCGCCGAGCGGGAGGGGCTCGACCTGTCCCTGTGCTCGGCCTACAGCGACTCCGCCAACGACCTGCCGATGCTCGGCCTCGTCGGCGACCCGTGCGCCATCAACCCCGACGCGAAGCTGCGCGCCCACGCCCGCGCCAACGGCTGGCGGATCCGCGACTACCGGACCGGCCGCAAGGCTGCCCGGGCGGGCCTGATCGCCGGGTCTGCAGCCACCGGGGCCGCGATCGCCGGCGCGGTCGTACGACGCCAGGTACGTCGCCACGTCTCCTGAGCGACCCCCTACCGGACGGTAACCTGGTCCGTTCGGGTGGTCCGGGATCCGGGCGACCGGTTGTCGCGTTCCGGTACCACTGCGGAAGGATCCACCGTAGGATCCCCCGCGGGGGCAGTAGGGAGGGGACCCGCATGACCTGGCAGCGCACCGACCTGTCGCGAGGGCTGGACGCCCTGCGCGCGGCCGTGCTCGCTGCGCTGTCCCCTGATCTCGCCCTCGCGAGCGGCGTGGCCGGCCAGGCCGGCGGGCGTCGTACCCCTGACCACTGGCTGCTGAGCGAGGCCCACGCCGAGACCGAGGGCTACGACCGCGAGGCGTCGCCCGGCTTCGGCGACTCCACCCTCGCCACCTCCTCCGAGGACTCCCCCGAGGCGCGCGAGCGCCTGATCGCGCTCGTCGAGCTGGCCCGTGGCGGCGACGCCGAGGCGTTCGGCCAGCTCTACGACCACTACCAGCCGTCGGTCTACCGCTTCCTCTACTACCGCACCCGCTCCGTCGTGGTCGCCGAGGACCTGTGCTCGGAGACCTTCTTCCGCGCGCTGCGCAACATGTCTTCGTTCCGCTGGCAGGGCAAGGACTTCGGCGCCTGGCTGATGACCATCGCCCGCAACCTGGCCACCGACCACTTCAAGGCCGGCCGGACCCGTCTCGAGCTCACCACCGAGGACATGGGCCAGCACGACGACGCGACCGAGGGTCCCGAGAACGCCGTGCTCGCCAGCCTCACCAACGAGATCCTCCTCGAGTCGCTCACCAAGCTCCCCAACGAGCAGCGCGACTGCCTCGTCATGCGCTTCCTGCAGGGCATGAGCATCGCCGAGACCGCCGCCGCCCTCGGGCGCAGCGACGGTGCGATCAAGCAGCTCCAGCTGCGCGGCGTGCGCAACCTGGCCAAGCTCATGCCCGAGGGAATCCGATGAGCACGCCACGGCCGATGATCATTTCGGACTACTCCGCTGTGACCGCACGGACCGTAACCAGCCACCGCTCCCTGTCGTTGGATGTTCGAGAGAACACGAGGGCGTGCTCCACGGGAGTGCGGACCCTCCCGACACGAGGATGGTCGTTGTGATGCGCGGGAACGCCTGGTCGCGCGGCGCCGAGGAGTTCGACGCTCTGGTCTCCGGCCGCGCCGGTGACACAGAGGCTCACGCCGAGCTGCTCGAGCTGGTCGCCGCCCTGCGCGCCGTTCCTCCGGTCACCGCCCGCCCCGAGTTCGTGTCCTCGCTGCGCACCCAGCTGGTGGCAGCCGCCGAGCGGGAGCCCGCTCGTGCCGATGAGGCCCTGGCCGTCCGCCTCACGCCGCGCCAGCGCCGCGGCTCCCGCGAGCGCCGCTTGGCCGCCGTCATCGGTGGCTTCGCCGTGGTCTCCGCGACCGGCTCGATGGCCATGGCCTCGCAGGACGCCCTGCCGGGTGACGTGCTCTACCCGGTCAAGCGCGCCCTCGAGAACGCCCAGACCAACCTGCAGTCCGACGGCGCAGCCAAGGCCGACACCCTCATCTCGCACGCCGAGGCCCGCCTCGACGAGCTCCAGTCGCTCGTCGCCAGCGACCGGAGCGCCGACGAGGTCAATGCGACCCTGCAGGACTTCACCGACCAGGCCCGCCAGGCGTCCGAGTTCGCGCTCGACGACTACGCGGCCACCGGCAAGTCCGACCGGATCGCCGACCTGCGTGCCTTCGCCGGCGACAGCATGGCCGTCCTGGCCGACCTCGGCCCGGCCGTCCCGTCCGACAGCCGCTCGCTGCTGATCACCGCGACCCAGACGATCCGCCAGATCGACGCCGCCGCGTGGGAGGCCTGCCCGAGCTGCGCCGACGGCGCGGTGGCCGAGCTGCCCGACTTCGCCGCGCTGCCGCTCGCCGCGGTTCTCGCCGGTGACGTCACCGTCCCGGTGAACGACGCGGCACCGCTGCCGTCGAAGCAGCCGAACAAGGCGCCGCAGACCACGACCACCCCGGACCCGACCGCCCCGCTCGTCCCGCCGGTGCTGCCGCCGGTCGACCTCCCGACCGTGCAGAACCCGACGAAGAACCCGAAGCCGCTGAGCGACACCGTCGGGGAGGTCACGAAGGGCCTCACCGACACCCTCGGCATCAACGGCGGCTCCCAGACGACCGACGGCACCGCGACCGACCCCGGTCTCGTGCCCGGCCTGGTCGACGGCCTGACCGGCATCGTCGGCGGCCTGCTCGGCGGCAAGTAGCCCGACGGGTTCGTCGAGCAGCCGCTCGCGCCAGCGAGCGGCGTATCGAGACGCGCCGTCAGCGGAAGACGGACTCCCGCTGCATCAGCAGGCTGTAGAGCGTCTGCTGGATCGTCTCGCGGACCTGGTCGGTCACGTTGAACACCAGCATCGGATCCTCGGCCGCGCCGTCGTCGTACTCGTCGGTGCGGATCGGCTCGCCGAACTCGAGCAGCCACTTCGACGGCAGCGGCACCAGGCCGAGCGGACCGAGCAGCGGGAAGAGCGGCGTGATCGGGATGTACGGCACTCCGAGCAGCCGGGCCAGCGACGGGATGTTGCCGACGAGCGGGTAGATCTCCTCGGCGCCGACCACCGACAGCGGCACGATCGGGACGCCGGTGCGCAGCGCGGCGGACACGAAGCCGCCGCGGCCGAACCGCTGGAGCTTGTAGCGCTCCGAGAACGGCTTGCCGATGCCCTTGAAGCCCTCGGGCCACACGCCGACCAGCTCGCCGCCGCGCAGCATCCGCTCGGCGTCCTCGCTGCAGGCCAGGGTGGCGCCGCCCTTGCGGGCCACGGAGCCCACCACGGGCAGCCGGAACACCAGGTCCGCACCGAGCGGTCGCAGGAAGCGACCGGTGTGGTCGTGGATCGACACCATCGTCATCAGGCCGTCGACCGGGATGGTGCCCGAGTGGTTGGACACGACCAGCGCGCCGCCGTCGGCCGGGATGTTCTCGACGCCGCGGACCTCGATCCGGAACCACTTCTGCGCCACCGGCCGCAGCGCAGCCATGAAGAAGCGCTCGGTGACCTCGGCGTCGAAGCCGTACTCGTCGACCGAGTAGTCGCCGGTCACCCGGCGCCGCAGGAAGGCCAGGAAGCGCGCCAGCTGGGGCTCCCACTGGTCGCCGAACAGCTCCTTGCTCGCGTGCTGGAAGCCCGCCAGCCAGTCGCCGACCGGGATGCCGGCGAGCGGGCTGGTGCCGCGCTCCTCGGTGCGGGCCGCCGCCACCAGCGGCGCAGCAGGTACGTCGGCCGGCGGGTCGAGCAGCGACGGCGTCTCGATCACGGGGGCGTCGTCGACGACGGGCCGCTCCTCGACCGGGACGTCCTTCGCCGGAGCCTTGGCGGCCGGCTCGGCCGGCTTCTTCGCGGGCGCCTTGCGCGGCGTAGCGCCCTTCGGCGCGAGCCCGCGGGCTGCGGCCGAGGGGCGCTTGCCCGTGCCGCGGCCGGGCTGGCCGCGGGTGCCGATCGGGATGATCTCGGCGTCAGCCATCCGTGCCTCCAGCGAGGGTGAGCTGGGCGGGACGGTCGTCGTCGACCGCAGGGAGGCGCTCGGCCAGCGAGCCGAGCACCCGGTCGGTGCGGCGCGAGCCGGGCGGGAGCGAGGCGGCGAACTCGGCGAACGCCGAGGCCGTCGTGTAGTGCGGCTCGAAGCCGAGCTCGCTGCGCATCCGCGTGGTGTCGACCCCGCGGCCGTAGGTCAGGAAGGCGACCAGCTCGGGCGACAGGTCGGCGCGGCGCACCGACTTCAGCACGGAGCCGAGGCCACCGAACGCGACGGCAGGAACGGAGACGTTGGGCCGACCGGAGCGGCGCAGTGCCTGGGACAGCATGAGCAGGCCGTCGCCGGCGACGTTGAACGTGCCGCCGACGTCCTCACGGACCGCGTGGCGCAGCACCCGGTTGAGGTCGAGCTCGTGCAGGAACTGCAGGCGCGGGTCGAACCCGAGCACGGTCGGGATCACCGGCAGCCGGAAGTACGACGCCAGGGGGCTCACGACCCGCGGGCCGATCACGTTGGCGCAGCGCAGCAGCGTGGTCGTCACGTCGGGACGCCGCCGCGCGAAGCCGCGGACGTACTGCTCGACCTCGACGACGTCCTTCGCGTACCCGGTGCGCGCGGGCCGCCGCGGCTCCATGTCCTCGGTGAACATGGCGGGGTCGCGGCTGCTGGCGCCGTACGCCGTCGTCGAGGACTTCACGACCAGGGTGCGCAGCCCCTCCGCCTTCTGGCAGGCGGCGAGGAGCTGCATCGTCCCGATGACGTTGAGCTCCTTCATGGTGCCGCGGGCACCGGCGGAGCCGGGGGTCGCGATCACGCTCATGTGGACGACGGTGTCGACGTCCTCCTTGGCGATGACCTTCGCGATGACCGGGTTGCGGATGTCGGCACGCACGAACGTGACGTCGCCGAGGTCGCCCCGCGGGGGGACGACGTCGACTCCGACGACCCGGTCGATCCCGGGGTCGGTGGCAAGCGTGCGCGCAAGGGTTCGGCCGAGGTCTCGCGAGACCCCTGTGACCAGGACCGTGCGTCCGGCACCCATCTCCACCGACTCCTCGGAATCAGGAAGCTACTGGCTGGCTCGGGTCACTTACCGAGCTTGCGACGCTGGACGCGCGTCTTCTTCAGCAGCTTGCGGTGCTTCTTCTTCGCCATGCGCTTGCGGCGCTTCTTGATGACAGAACCCACGTGGAACCTCTCCAGAGCGCCGGGCGCGGCAGCGCTCGGCGTGACGTACGACGCTCCGGGGAACCCCGGAGCACCGGGTCAGCCTATCCGCAGCCTCGTGAGCGCGGTGAATCAGCGCAGGAGATGGGACGAAGATCGCACCGCCGCCGAGGGCGGCAGGAGGGCGCAGGAATCACCTCTTAAGAGGTGATTCCCTCACTTCTTGACCGTTGCAACAGTCAGTAAGCGACAGAACCACCGCTGAAGCGGCGATTCCTGCAGCGGCGGCCAGCGTGCGCCGGATCCGACCTCAGCCGGCGGAGTAGAAGGACTTGCGCAGGTACTCGTTGACGTCGTCCTCGGTGACCCGGAACGAGCGACCCACCCGGACGGCCGGGAGCTCGCCGCCGTGCACCAGGCGGTAGACGGTCATCTTGGACACCCGCATGACCGAGGCGACCTCGGCGATGGTGAGGAATTTCGGGTCCGGAAGGGACTCGGCGCGCTCGCGCGACGAAGGAGCCATGACACACCAACTTTCCGCGTCCGGGGTCACCGCCTTCCCCAGCTGTGATCCGCCGGACGCCACTGGCGTGAGAATAGGGCCAGATGTGACTCGTGGGGAAGAGATGAACCAGTGAAACTTTCCCGCACCGGCGTGTCGGCTTGACCCGAGCGCGATCCGGGACGCGGTCCCGTGCGATGATCGGGGGGTGTCGACCCCGATGACCTTCACCTGGTGGCCCGCCTGACGGCGGCCGCCTCCTCGACACACCCTCACCACCGGCCGCCCACGGGCGGCCGTCGTGCTTCACCGGACGTGGTCCGGCGCCCGTGGGCCTCATCTCCCAGGAGCCACCACCATGTCCACCACCCTGTCCACCACGCTGTCCCGACGTCTCTCCCTCCTCACGCCGAGCGGTCGGCTGACCCTCGGCAACCTGCTCGGCGCGCTGCGCCCGATGCGGGCCGCCCAGGCCGACGCCGAGTGCTTCTACGGCATCTCCGACCTGCACGCCCTGACCACACCCCGCTCCCCCGAGGAGCTGCGCGCGGCGATCACCGAGCAGTCGACGCTGCTGCTGGCCGCCGGTCTCGACGCCAGCACCCTGTTCCGGCAGAGCCAGGTGCCGGCGCACGCCGAGCTGTCCTACCTGCTCGAGTGCGTCGCCACCACGGGCGAGCTGGGCCGGATGATCCAGTTCAAGGAGAAGTCGCGCCGCCAGGAGTCGGTACGGACCTCGCTGCTCACCTACCCGGTGCTGATGGCCGCCGACATCCTGCTCTACCGGCCCACCCACGTGCCGGTCGGCGACGACCAGCGCCAGCACATCGAGCTCACCCGGGACCTCGCGCTGCGCTTCAACGCCACCTACGGCGAGGTGTTCACGGTCCCCGAGATCACCGTGCCCACGGCCGGCGCACGGGTGATGGACCTGGCCGACCCGACCGGCAAGATGAGCAAGTCCGGGCCGGACGCCGGGGCGATCGCGCTGCTCGACCCACCCGACGTCGTACGCCGCAAGGTCGCGCGCGCCGTCACCGACTCCGACACCGGGCCGGCGGCGGTCCGGTCCGATCGTGCAGCCAAGCCGGGTGTCACCAACCTGCTCGAGATCCTCACCGCGTGCGGCGGATCGGCCGAGGAGATCACGACGTACGGCGCGCTCAAGGGGGCCGTGACCGACGCGGTGGTCGCCGAGCTCGCGCCGCTCCAGGCGCGGTACCGGGAGCTCGCGGCGGACCCGGTGCACGTGAGCGAGGTGTACCGCCGCGGCGCCGAGCGGTGCCGCCAGGTGACCGCTCCCGTGCTGGCCGCCGCGCGCAGCGCGATCGGGCTGTGAGGGGCTGCCGGGAGTGTCGGTGGCCGCTGGCAGACTGCTCCGCATGACGTTCCGGGCCCTGCTCCTCGACCTGGACGACACGCTCGTGGACCACCGTGGGGCCTCGGAGCGGGGTCTGCGCGCGTGGCTTTCCGGGCTCGGCCTCGCGGAGTCGCCGGCCGAGCTGGAGGAGCACGTGGAGCGCTGGTTCGTGCTCGAGGCGCGCCACTACGAGCGCGCCCAGCGAGGCGAGGTGAGCTACGTGGAGCACCGACGGGCGCGGATCCGCGACTTCCTGCCGGGCTGGGACCTGGCCGACGACACCCTCGCCGACGACGTCTACGCGGGCTTCCTCGGCTGCTACCGGGCCGCCTGGCGAGCCTTCGACGACGCGGCGGCGGCGATCTCCCGCGCCCGCGCGGCGGGACTGCCCGTCGGCATCCTCACCAACGGCGAGCTGCCGATCCAGACCGAGAAGCTGCGTCGCACCGGCCTGCTGCGCGCCGACGTCCCCGTCTTCGCGTCCTCCGCGCTCCCGGCCGCCAAGCCCGACCCGCGCTCCTACCTCACCGCGTGCGCGTCACTCGGCGCCGAGCCCGGCGCGACGCTGATGGTCGGTGACTCGTTGCGCCACGACGTCGTCGGCGCGCAACGGGCCGGTCTGCAGGCACGCCTGCTCGACCGCTACGGCCGCCACGACGCCCGGCGCACGGGCGTGCGGGTGCGGACCGTGCGCGGCCTGGAGGAAGTCGCCTAGCCTCGATCCTTCGCGGCTAGACCAACGCGCCGAGCGACACGATCCAGTCGGTCGCGAGCTGGTTGAAGCGATCAGACTCCTCCCACATCGGCATGTGCCCACTGTCTTCGAAGACGACCAGCTCGGCGTTCTCGGCGCTCTCTGCGAGCCAGACACCGGCCGCGACGGGCAGACACTTCTCGTCGCGCCCCCACACCGCGAGAATCGGCAGCGTGAGGTGGGGAACGACCGTGCGGTAGTCCCGCTGGGTCTGGTCCGCCAGGATGCAGGCGGCAGTGTTGGGAAGCACCTTCAGCTCCTCCTCGACCATCCATGCCTGATCCGCCGGCGAAGGCAGGTCCCTAGTGAAGATCGTCGCCACCTCGGCGCACACGGCGCGATAGTCGCCCTGCGCCGACCGGATCAGGTCGCGCAGGCCGACCCGGTCGGTGAAGCCGTGCTCCCACCCGTCGGCCTTCAGGTCCGTCGGCCCCTGGGAGACGCAGATCTGCGCGGCGATCCGGCTGGAGTCCGCGAACTGGTCCAAGTACTCCCAGATGACCAGGTTGCCCATCGACCAACCCACGGCGACGGCGTCCGTCAGATCGCGGCCGCGCAGGAAGTCGTCGAGATCGCGCGCATACTGCGCGACGGTGTTCCCTCCTTGGCTGTCGCCCGAGTCCCCGTGGCCACGGAAGTCGAGGGCAAACACATGGAACCGTTGCGCGAGCGCGTCGATGTTCCGCTCGTAGAAGCGCCGCGAGCCGAGCACGCCGTGGAGCAGGACGACCGGGCGCCCCTGGCCGGCCTCGGTGTAGGCAAGTCGAGTCCCGTCCGGCAGTTGGTGGTGATTCGTGGTCATCGGGTCGCCTCCTCGGGCTGGTCCTCCGAACTGAACGGGGCGTCGAGCGCGTCGATGCGGCGGCGATTGACCGCGAGGAGCACCACACCGATGGCGATCCAGGCGACAGCGTAGAGCGGCAGCTGGTTCAGCGGTGCCGGAGGCGCGGGATAGAACTGCGCGGCCAACGGGATCACGAGCACCAGGGATCCGGCGACGGGGACGACGACATGCTTGAGAACGCGGAACTCGTGGTGGTGCTGGACCCGGTAGAAGCGCGCCAGGCAGAGGTTCGACGCGATGAAGACCAGGATGAGCAGGAGGCTCGCGGGTGTCGACACGTAGGTGTACGCGGTGAGCCCGTCGACGTGGCTGAGCGACAGCAGCAGCGTTGCCGTCACGCCGGCCGCTCCGCCCGCGATGAGGGCGACGTGTGGCGTGCGGTGCCGTCGGCTCATCGACCCGAACACGGCAGGAATCACGCCTTCGCGCCCCAGCGCGAACGCCACCCGCGCGAAGCTGTTGACCACCGCGATCTCCGCTCCGATGAGGGAGTTGATGAGGATCAGATCGACCAACGGGCGGATCGGGCCGGCGTACTGGCGGGCGAGCGTGTCGAAGGACGACGCGTCATTGGCGAGCTGATCGATGTGGGACGGGCCGTAGCCGATGACCACAGCATAGCTGCCGACGATGTAGATCAGACCGATGACGACGGTGCATCCCAGCACCGCGATGGGCACGCTGCGGAGCGGATTGCGCGTCTCCTCGGCCAGGGTCGCCGAGATCTCGAAGCCGACGAACGAGAGCACACCGAACACCATGGCGAGCCGGATGCCGGAGAGGCTGCTGTCGCCGAGATCCAGCGGCGCGGCGCTGAAGCCCTCCGCCCCGCCGTGGACGAAGATCGCGCCGATGACGACCGCGATCGCGACCAGCTCGATGGCCAGCATCACGATGCTGAAGCGCTCGGAGAGCTTGATCCCGCGGATCGAGAGCGCGACCGTCAAGACGAAGATGACCGACGCGCACCAGAAGTACGAGACGCTGATACCGAAGTCGGCCTCGATGATCGAGGACAGGAAGGCTCCCGTGATGAGGCCGCCTCCGATGGTCGCGCCGAAATATGCTCCGAACGTGGACCAGCCGACCAGGAAGCCGAGGCGAGAGCCGGCGGCACGCTGGACGAATCCGTAGAAGGAGCCCGCCGAGGCGATCTTGGCGGCGTACTGCGCCACCGCGTACGCCGTGAACAGGATCCCGACCATGGACGCCAGGAACGCGAGCGGCAGTGCGGCACCGGCGGTGGCGGCCATGACCGGACTGTTGAAGAACAGCGAGATGGCCGGTCCCATGAGAACCGCTGACATGACGACGATGCCGACGACGCCGAGCGCGCCGCTGGGCAGGCCGTTGTTGGTCTCATCCTTGGCAGACATGCGTGTAGCCCTTTCGTGGAAGCTGCGCGAGATCTCAGGCAGCGGTGAATCCGCCGTCGACCGGCAAGGCGACACCGGTGACGAACGAGGCGTCGTCCGACGCGAGGAACAGGACGGCCCGAGCGATCTCCATCGGCTCGGCGAGCCGGCCCGTGAGCGGGTGGATGGCGCCGTACTCGGCGAGGGCCCGTTCGCGATCAGGGTGGCCCTCGAGCACCCCCGTGATCATGGGCGTGCGGACGGCGCCCGGACAGACGCAGTTGGACCGCACGTGCGGCGCATAGTCGAGTGCCACGCCCCGGGTGAACTGGACCACCCCTGCCTTCGAGGGGCCGTACGCCGTCTCCTGCGGCCAACCCACCAGCGCGAGCGCCGACGCGATGTTGACGATGGAACCCCGCCGCTCGATCAGGTGCGGAAGACAGTGCTTCACGGTCAGGAATGTCCCCCGCAGGTTGACCGCCTGCGTGTGGTCCCAGTCCTCGACCAGCGTCTCGGCCGCGGCGGACTGAGGTCCGGCGACACCGGCGACGTTGACCAGGATGTCGACCGTCCCGAACGCGTCGGTCACCGCCGACACCGCGCGAACGACGTCCTGCTCGACGGAGACGTCGGCCGCGACGGTGATCATGCGGCCGCCGTCCCGGTCCGGCCAGGCATGCCGCAGCCGTTCGCCGTTGAGGTCGACGCAGCCGACCCTGGCGCCTTCGGAGAGGAAGAGGTCGGCGACCGCGGCGCCGATGCCCTGCGCTGCTCCCGTGACGAGAGCGACCTTCCCGTCGAGGCGGGCTCCTTGCTGGGGATGCTCGTGGGTCATCGCGCCGTGACCCCGCCGTCGACCGGGAACGCGACGCCCGTGATGAATCCCGCTTCGTCGGAGGCGAGGAAGGCGATCGCTGCTGCGATCTCCGCGGGGTCGGCGACCCGGCCCAACGGCTGCTCGGCGGCAATCTCCCGCAGCTCCTTGGCAGGGTCCGGACGCTCGGCGAGCCATCGTTCGACCAAGGGGGTCCGGGTGAATCCGGGGCAGACGGCATTGACCCGGACGCCGTGCGCGGCGCCGTCCATGGCCGACGCCCGCGTCAGCCCGAGCACACCGCTCTTGCTCGCGCAGTAGGCGGCCTGCCCGGGCCAGCCCACGAGCCCAGCGTCCGACGACGTACTCACGATCGCGCCGCGGCCGGCCCCGAGCATCGTGGGGAAGACCGCCCTGATCCCGTTGAAGACTCCCGTGAGGTTGACGCCGACCACCTGATCCCAGTCCGCGGCGGTCGTCTCCCAGACTGTTGCGGCCAGCGTCACCCCCGCGTTGTTCACCAGTACGTCGATGCGCCCGTCGCGCCCGAGGATCTCGTCCGTGAGACCGGCGAAGGCATCGGCATCTGTGACGTCGAGCTCGGCCCCCTCGGCGGACCCGCCGACCGCGTGCAGCTCGTCTGCGACAGCCTGCGCCTGCGCTCCGTCACGGTCGAGGACCCAGACCCGCGCCCCCTCGGCGACGAGTCGTTCGGCGGTCGCACGACCGATGCCCGACGCGCCTCCCGTGACCAGGGCGACCTGGTCTTCGAATCGCTTCATGTTGCACATGATGCAATTCACTTGCATGGAGGGCAAGACCTGTCATTCAACTTTTTTGCATTCGACTCAAATGGGGCGATACTGGGAAGGTGACCAGCCATGACGATGAGGACGCCATCGAACTCGGACGACGGATCCGCGGACTGCGCCAGTCGCACGGGCAGTCCCTCGCGGAGCTCGCGCGAGGCGTGGGCCTCACGGAGTCCTTCCTCAGCCGCCTCGAACGCGGGCAGACGGGCGTGACCGTCGACAACCTGCGCAAGATCGCGAGCTTCTGGAACATCGAGATCGTCGATCTCCTCCAGCGCGAGACCGGCCCCAAGCCCCTGGTGGTACGCAGCGGCGAAGGTCCCGCGCTGCAGGGCGAGGCCAACGGCGGGCTGCAGGCGCGCGCCGAGACCCTCATCCCCCGCGCCGGCGCCGCGCTCCAGGCGACCCTGTACCGGACCGAGGCAGGCAGCGGCCGGTTCGAGGCCTTCAGCCACGCGGGCGAGGAGATCGTCTTCGTGGTCGCCGGCCAGGTGCGCTACTTCGTCTCCGGCGAGGTGCACGAGCTCGCCGAGGGCGACAGCATCTGGCACAGCAGTGAGAGCCCCCATCGCTGGGAGGCCCTAGCGGGCGAATCGGTCACCCTTCACGTCAACACGCCTCCGGCGTGGTGACGCGCGATCTCAGCTGCCGAGCTCGCGCGAGCGGTCGCGCGCGGCTTCCAGGGCAGCGAGGAAGGCGGCGCGCACGCGGTGCACCTCGAGCTCGCGCAGTGCCGCGGCCGTCGTACCGCCGGGCGAGGTGACCTGCTCGCGCAGCACCGCCGGGTGCTCGCCGGTCTCGCGCAGCATGGTCGCCGAGCCGACCAGGGTCTGGATGACGAGCTCCTGGGCGATGGTCCGCGGCAGGCCGAGGTGGACGCCTGCCTCGATCATCGACTCGACCACGAAGAAGACGTACGCCGGCCCGGAGCCGCTGATCGCCGTGACGGCGTCCTGCTGGTTCTCGGGCACCTGGACCACGCGGCCGACCGACGCCATCAGCTCCTCGGCCTCGGCGAGGTGGCTCTCGTCGCAGTGGGTGCCGGGCGAGATCGCCGCCATGCCCTGGTCGACGAGCGCAGGCGTGTTGGGCATGACCCGGACGACGGCGACGCCGTCGGGCACGCGGGCCTCGACGAAGCCGGTGGTGATGCCGGCGGCGAGGGAGACGAGGAGCTGGCCGGGCCGCAGTGCCGGGCCCAGCTCGGTGAGCACGTCGCCCATGTCCTGCGGCTTGACGACGAGCAGCACGGTGTCGGCCGCCGCGGCCTCGGTGACGTCGTCGACCACGCGGACGCCGTACTTCTCGGCGAGCTCGGCGGCGCGCTCGGGGCGCTTCTCGACGACCACGAGCGCGTCGGCGCTCCGGCCGGCCCGGATCAGGCCGGACAGGAGGGTCTCCCCCATCACACCGGCACCGATGACTGCGGTCCGCTTCTCGCCCACGACCTGCTCACTCACCTTCTGGAGACCAACGACGTGAGGAAGAGTCTCAGGTCGGCGGGACGCTCCGCCAGTCGTCCCACCAGGTAGCCGTGCCACTCAGTGCCGTAGGCCAGCCGGACCCGCACCTGCTCGCCGCTCGCCGCCAGCCGCCGCTGCTCGGGCACGCGGATGCCGTGACGCATCTGGATCTCGTACGTCGAGGGCGCGCGGCCGTACCTGCTGGCCAGGGCGCCCGCGATCTCGACCAGGCGCGGGTCGTGGGTGGCGATCATCGGGTAGCCGTCGCCCGCCAGCAGCACCTTGAGGCAGCGCACGTAGGCCTTGTCGACCTCCCCCGGGTCGGTCGCGGCCCCACGTTCGAGCCGCACCCGGCTGCCGGCGGCGCTCAGCGACCGGCAGTCGTCCTCGGTCCGGGGCTCTCCCGCACGCAGGGTCACTCCGACGTCGGGGAAGTCGGCCCGCAGCGCCGCGACCAGGGCGAGGGTCGCGTCGACGTCCCCCGACGCCGGCTGCTCGACGGTCACGGTGGCACCCACCCGGGCCGCGGTCCTGCAGACCTTGCGAGCGCCGTCGAGCAGCGGCTCGCCCAGCACCTCCGGGCGGACGGTCACATCGGCGCCGGCCACGAGACCGGCGTCGGCGAGCCGGTCGAGGAGGGTCCGGTACGCCGCCACCGCCGCGAAGGCCTCCGTCTCGGACCGGGCCGGCGCCGCCAGCAGGTCGATGGCGACCGGGAAACCCTCGGCGGCCAGCCCCTCGGCCGCGCGGACCACATCCTCGACCCGCTCGCCGGCGACGAGCTGGCGCAGGACCCGGCGCATCGGCGCGCTGCGGGACAGCAGCGTCAGGGAGTCCCGCAGCGGTCGCATGCCCCAAAAGTACGGGGCTTCCTCAATCCGTACGACGCCGGAGGGTCGCCGCACCGAGCGCAAGAGCAGCCACCGCGAACGCCACCACGATCCCGACGTCGCGCCACACCGCGCCCGTGCGGGTCGTGGTCGCGAGGTGCTCCATCGCGTCGACCGCCCAGGTCAGGGGCATCACGTCGGCGACCTTCTCGAGCACCTGCGGCAGGCGGTCGCGCGGGACGATCAGCCCGCACAGCAGGATCTGCGGCACGACGATCGCCGGCAGGAACTGCACGGCCTGGAACTCGGTACGGGCGAAGGCGGAGACGAACAGGCCGAGCGCCGTACCGAGGACGGCGTCGACGACGCCCACCACGACGAGCAGCACGTCCGGACCGCGCACGTCGAGGTCGAGCAGCCCGATCGCGACGCTCGCGGCGAGGGCAGCCTGCAGGGCGGCGATCGCGCCGAACGCCAGCGCGTAGCCGACCAGGAAGTCGAGGCGGCCCATCGGCATCGTGAACAGCCGCTCCAGGGTGCCGCCGGAGCGCTCACGCAGCGTGGTGATGCTGGTGACGAGGAACATCACGAAGAACGGGAAGATCGCCAGCAGCGCGGGCCCGATCCGGTCGAAGACGAACGACTGGTCCTGGAAGATCCACCACAGCAGGGCCTGCAGCAGGCACGGGAGCACGAGCAGCATCGCGAGCGTCCGGTGGTCGCGGCGCAGCTGCGTGAGCACGCGTACGGCGATCGCCAGGGTGACCCGGGGCGTCATGCCGCACCGTCCTCGACGAGGGCCAGGAACGCCGACTCGATGTCGGTCACCCCCTGCGCCGCCTTGATCTCCGCAGGTGCGCCGTGCGCGATGATCCGGCCCTCGCGCATCAGCAGCAGCGTGTCGCAGCGCTCCGCCTCGTCCATGACGTGGCTGGACACGAGGACCGCCGTACCCGCCTCGGCGATGCGGTGGAAGAGCGCCCACAGGTCGCGGCGCAGCACCGGGTCGAGGCCGACCGTCGGCTCGTCGAGCACCAGCAACGACGGGTTGCCGAGCAGGGCCACGGCCAGCCCGACGCGGGAGCGCTGGCCGCCGCTGAGGCGTCCGACGACGGCGTCACGGTGACTGGTCAGGTCCACCGAGGCCAGGGCGGCCTCGGCCGCGGCTGGCGGCAGGCCGAGCACCCGGGCGAAGAAGCGGAGGTTCTCGAGGACGGTGAGGTCGTCGTACACGCTGGAGGACTGGGTCTGGTAGCCGACCCGGTCGCGCAGCGGCGGGCTTCCGGCCGCCTGCCCGAGCACGGTCACGGTGCCGGCGGCGACCCGCTGGACGCCGACGATCGAGCGCAGCAACGTGGACTTGCCGCAGCCGGACGGGCCGAGCAGGCCGGTCACACCGGCGCCGACGGCGAGGTCGAGGCCGTCAATCACCGTCGTGCCGCCGCGCACGACGCGGAGCCCGGCGACCTCGACGACGGAATTCATCATGTGTTGAATAATGCGCCTCCCTGTCAGTACGCGCAAGGGTCAGGGAAGGGGGCCGGCGAGGAAGCCGTCCAGCACCGGGGCGTACGTCGCCACCAGGGCATCGACGTCCATCGCCACGATCGCCTCGGCGCGGACGACGTAGCGCAGCACGATCACGCCGACGACCTGGCTCGCGACCAGCTGCATCCGCCGCTCGGGATCGTCGACACCGAGTGCCTCGCCGAGCGGCACCAGCACGACGGGGAGGAAGCCGCCGCGGAACAGGGCGTCGCCACCGGGCTCGATCAGCCGGCGCACCATCGCCAGCAGGGCCGGCCGGACCGCCGGGTCGTCCCAGACGCCGATCAGCGCCCGCAGCAGCCGCTCACCGGCACCCTCGACCGGGCCGACCACCTGGTCGGCGAGCACGGCCCGCGGGTCGACGGGCAGCTCGAGCGCGGCCACGAACAGGTCGTCCTTCGAGCCGAAGTAGTGGTGCACCAGCGCGGGGTCCACGCCCGCGTCGCCGGCGACCCCACGGATCGTCGTACCGGTGAAGCCCGACTCGGCGAACCGCGCGCGGGCTGCCGCGAGGATCGCCGCGCGGGTGTCCGGACTTCCCCGCCGCCGGCCCCGGGTCGCGGCGGTCACGAGCCTTCCCCGGTGTCGGCGGGTACGGCGCTCAGGTGCTCGATCGCGAACTCGAGCGACTCGCGCAGGTCGGCCTCCCGCTCCTCGCGCGTCGTGCAGCGCCGGGTGTTGATCTCGAGCACCACCTCACCCGCGAAGCCGGTCGCCGCGAGGTGGCGCAGGAAGGCGTCGGCACCCATGTCGCCGCGGCCCGGGACGAGGTGCTCGTCCTTGGCGGAGTCGGTGCCGTCGGTGAGGTGGATGTGCCGCAGCCGCGGGCCGAGCCGCTCGGCCATCGCGACCGGGTCGGACTGCGCGATGGCCGCGTGGGACAGGTCGATCGTGGTGTTGGCGTAGGGCTCGTCGGAGGGGTCCCAGCCGGGCAGGTACATCTCGAGGCGACGACGCGACGCCCGCCACGGGTACATGTTCTCGACGGCGAACGCGATGCCCGAGGACTCCTCGAGCGCGGCAATCCCGTTGACGAAGTCGCGGGCGTACTCCTTCTGCCAGCGGAACGGCGGGTGCACGACGACGACCTCGGCACCGACCTCCTTCGCCATGGCGGCCGAGCGCTCGAGCTTGCCCCACGGCTCGACGCCCCAGACCCGTTGCGTGAACAGCAGGCAGGGCGCGTGGATCGCGCCGATCGGGAGCTCGTGGTGCTCGGAGAGCTGGCGCACGGCGTCGACCTGCTGGGACAGCGCGTCGATGCCGACCATCACCTCGACCGCCTCGTAGCCGACCGAGGCGGCGTACGCGAACGCGTGGGCCGTCGACTCCGGGTAGACCGAGCTCGTGGAGAGCCCGATCCGGGGACGGCCCCGGCCGCTCATGCCCGGGCGCTCATGACGGGTCGTTGACGCTGAGCTTGTCGATCCGCTCGAGGATCACGCCCTCGCGCAGGGCCCACGGGCAGACCTCGAGCTCCACCAGGTCGAAGATGTCCATGCAGGCCTCGGCCACCAGTGCCCCCGGCACGATCTGGTGGGTGCGGCTCGGGGAGACGCCGGGCAGCGCGGCCAGCTCCTCGGGCGTCATCGCGACCAGCTTGGGGATCCACTGGCGCAGCTCCGCGAGCGGCAGGGTCCGCGGCACCAGCGGGCCGTCGGCGGACGGAGCAGCGCCGCAGATCCGGGCCAGGGACCGGAAGGTCTTCGACGTCGCCGAGGCGCGGTGCGTCGTACCGGCGCGCAGGAGGTGGCCCGCGTCACGGGCGATGTCGGCACGGATCCGACGCCGGATCTGGCGCAGCTGGTCCTCGTCGGGCTGGGCCGCGAACTCCGCCCGCGCCAGCCGAGCCGCCCCCAGCGGCAGCGACCACGCGACATCGGGCCGCTCGTCGGACCCAGCCGCGATCTCCAGCGAGCCGCCGCCGATGTCGAACACCGCAAGGCGGCCGGCCGACCAGCCGAACCAGCGGCGTACGGCCAGGAAGGTCAGCCGGGCCTCGTCCTCGCCCGGCAGCACGGCGATGCGCACCCCGGTCTCGGCCTCGACGTGGGCCAGCACCTGCTCGGAGTTGCCGGCGTCGCGGACCGCGGAGGTCGCGAAGGAGAGCATCTCCTCGCAGCCCTTCTCCTCGGCCACCACCAGCGCCTGCGCGGTGAACGCCGTCAGCGCGGCGATGCCGGTCGGCGACACGTCGCCGTCGTCGTCGAGGTGCTCGGCCAGCCGCAACGGCTCCTTGTAGGAGTACGCCGGCAGCGGCGCCGCACCTCCGTGGGCGTCGACCACCAACAGGTGGCCGGTGTTCGAGCCGATGTCGAGCACACCCAGACGCATGAGTCCACGGTACTAGCGTCGATGGGTGCAGTGACCGGGCCTCCACTAGATTGGGGCAAGTGCCAGAGGTCTCGCTCGACTTCCCCCGTGCGTGGGTGGAGTTCACCAACCCGGCCGACGAGTCCGAGGTCCTCAAGTGCGACCTCACCTGGCTCACGTCGTCCTTCACCTGCATCTTCGGCAGCGGCTGCGCCGGCATCTACGCCGACTCCCCCGACGTCGGCTGCTGCACGCTCGGCGCGCACTTCGCCGACAAGGCCGACGAGAAGCGGGTCGCGGCGTACGTCGACCAGCTGACCCCGGCGCACTGGCAGTCCCACCCGGGCCGCCCGGTCAAGCGCAAGGACTGGGTCGAGAAGGACGAGGACGGCGAGCGGAAGACCCGCATGCACGAGGTCGACGGGCAGCGCTCGTGCGTCTTCTCCAACCGCCCCGGCTTCGCCGGTGGCGCGGGATGTGCCCTGCACGGCCTCGCGCTCGAGCTCGGCCTCAACCCGCTGGAGACCAAGCCGGACGTGTGCTGGCAGCTGCCCATCCGGCGTACCTTCCGCGAGATCGAGCGGATGGACGGGACGTCGTACGTCGAGGTGACCATCACCGAGTACGACCGCCGCGGCTGGGGCGCCGGCGGGCACGACCTGGACTGGTACTGCTCCGGCAACACCGAGGCCCACGTCGGCGTCGAGCCGGTCTACGTCACCAACGAGGCCGAGCTGGTGGCACTGATGGGACAGGAGGCGTACGACGAGCTGGTGCGCCACTGCGAGGCCCACCTGCGCTCGCGATCGGCCCTCGCACTGCACCCCGCCGACCCTCGCTGAGCGTCTCGACGTCAAGAGACAGCGACCCCGATTCGTCGGACCTCTCAGGACATGCTCAGAATGAGGTATGCGCCTGGACCATCTCTCCTACGCGGCCGGCCCCGACGGACTCGCGAGCACGGCAGCCCGCCTGGGTGCAGCGATCGGGCGTGATTTCGTCGACGGTGGCGTCCACCCCCGCTTCGGCACGCGCAACATGATCCTCCCGCTGACCGACGGCACCTACCTCGAGGTCGTCGAGGCTCTCGACCACCCGGCCTCCGACAAGGCCCCCTTCGGCCAGGCCGTCAAGTCCCGCTCCGCCCTCGGCGGCGGCTGGCTCGGCTGGGCGGTCGCGGTCCCCGACATCGCGATCGTCGAGGAGCGCCTCGGCCGCTCCGCCGTCCCGGGCTCGCGGCACCGCCCCGACGGCACCGAGCTGCGCTGGAAGCAGATCGGCATCAACGGCCTCATCGCCGACCCGCAGCTGCCGTTCTTCCTGCAGTGGGACGTCCCCGCCGACCTGCACCCCTCGACCGGCGCCGACGGCACCGTGTCGCTCGCGGGCATCGAGATCGCCGGCGACCCGCAGCGGGTCAGCGAGTGGCTCGGCGAGACCGTCGAGGCCCCGCTCGAGGACGTCAAGGTCGAGTGGGTCGCCCCGCACGGCACGCCCGGCATCCTCGCTGCCCAGGTGCTGACGCCCGGCGGCATCGTCCGCATCTGATTGGCCCTCGCTGCGCTCGGGCATGTCGCGCCGCCTGCCAACGCCGTTTCTTCCTCCCCCGCTCGGTCCAGAATCGACGGGCGGCGCGACGAAACCACCGCAGCCGGTCCCACCGCGGAGTGAGTCGATGAAGCCAGGCACCATCCCGAGCCCCAACATCTGGCACCACACCGCGACGTACGAGCTCGAGAACCGCGCCGCCGATCCCGACGGCCGGCTCTGGTCCGCCATGGCCGCACGCGCCGACTGGACCGGGCGCACCGTGCTCGACCTCGGCTGCGGCACCGGCTTCCACCTGCCCACCTTCGCGTCGACCGCCGCGCACGTGATCGGCGTCGAGCCGCACGCAGGCCTGACGAAGCTGGCGGCCCGCCGCCTGCGCACCCGCCAGGTCGCCAACGCCGAGGTCCGACAGGGCACGGCCCAGGAGATCCCGCTCCCTGACGCGTCGGTCGACGTCGTGCACGCCCGATGGGCCTACTTCTTCGGCCGCGGCTGCGAGCCCGGCCTGGTCGAGCTCGACCGCGTCGTACGGCGCGGCGGGGTCGCGCTGGTCATCGACAACGACGGCTCTCGCTCGACCTTCGGCGGCTGGTTCCGCCGCGGGTACCCGCACCTGGAGCCGCCCGAGGAGACCGAGCGGTTCTGGAGCGTGCGCGGGTGGACGCTGGACCGGGTCGACATGGGCTGGCGGTTCGCGTCGCGCGCGGACCTGGAGGCCGTCGTACGCATCGAGTTCACGCGCGAGGTCGCCGACCAGGTGCTCAGCGAGCACCCGGGCCTCGAGGTCGACTACGCGGTCAACCTCTGGTCGAAGAGCTTCTGACCTCCAGCGACGGCTGGAGGAGCACGCCGCTCTCGGCAGCGAGACCGGGCGCGAGCAGTGCGCGGAGTGCGGCGACCAGGTGGACCGCGACCTCCTCGAGCGGCTGGCGTACGGACGTCAGGCCCATCACCTGGGCGACCTGCGAGTCGTCGAAGCCGACGACGCCGACGTCGCGGCCGGGCTTGAGGCCCCGGTCGGCCAGCGCCCCGAGCACGCCGACCGCGAGCGTGTCGGACGCGCAGACGAACGCCGTCGGCGCGCTCGACTCGAGCAGCGACGCCGCCGCACGACCTCCGGCGAGCACGCCGTCCTCGACCGCTGCCTCCAGGCCGGCAGTGGGCAGCTCGAGCGCGGTCATGGCGCGGTGCCAGCCGGCACGTCGGTCCTCACCGATCCGCGATCCCGGCTGCCAGCCCAGCCACGCGATCCGCTCGTGGCCCTGCGCGCGCAGGTGCTCGGTGGCCGCGGCGATGCCGGCCGCACCGTCGACGTCGACCCACGGGTGCGCCGCACCCAGGTCGTCCCACGGCCGCCCGAACGCCACGAACGGCGCGCGACGCTTCGCGAGTCCGACGGTCTGCGGGTTGCCGAGGTAGGTGTCGGTGACGACGAACGCGTCGACCGCCGTGGAGCGGAGCAGGTCGTCGTACCCACCGAGGGGGTCGGGGAGCTCGCCCTCCGCGGCGCGGCCGCCGGAGAACAGCAGCACGTGGTAGCCCGCCTCGCGCGACGCCTCGACCAGCGCGTGCACGAACCGGTCCATCGCCATGTTGGCGGTGAACTCCTGCGCCGGGCTCAGCCGGAGGCCGACGAGGTGCGAGGAGCGGGTCCGCAGGTGCCGGGCGGCCTGGTTGGGTGTGTAGTCGAGGTGCTCGATGGCGTCCTGCACCCGGGCCAGGGTGTCGGGCCGGAGCAGGTCCGGGTTGTTGATCGCGTTGGACACCGTCTGCCGGGAGACGCCGGCCCGCTCGGCGACGTCGGCGAGAGTGGCCGGCGGGCGAGGGGTGTCCACCGCACGATTCTCCCACGCCGTTTTCCACAGCCGCCGCGTGCCAGGACGGTTCCGTCGGCGGTCTGTTCTACTGTCGTGCCATGGCTGGTTCGAAAACACGTTCGACTTACCGCTGCGGCGAGTGCGGCTGGTCCACGGCGCGCTGGGTCGGTCGGTGCGGCGAGTGCCAGGCGTGGGGCTCGGTGTCCGAGACCGCGGTGGCGAGCTCCGGTTCGTCGAGCCGTACGTCGGCCGCCCCGGTCACCAGTGCCGCCGTTCCCATCGGCCAGGTGTCGGCCGAGCGGGCCGTCCACCACCGCTCCGGCGTGCCCGAGCTCGACCGTGTCCTCGGCGGCGGGCTGGTGCCCGGCGCCGCGGTGCTGCTCGCCGGGGAGCCCGGCGTCGGCAAGTCGACCCTGCTGCTCGAGGTGGCCGCTCGCACCGCCGCCAACCGGCAGCGCACGCTCTACGTGACCGGCGAGGAGTCGGCCGCCCAGGTCCGGCTGCGCGCCGACCGCACGGGTGGCATCCACGACCAGCTCTACCTCGCCGCCGAGACCGACCTGGGCGCGGTGCTCACCCACATCGAGCAGGTCCGGCCGAGCACCGTCGTGATCGACTCGGTGCAGACGATCAGCGCCTCCGGCGTCGACGGCGTGTCCGGCGGCGTCACCCAGGTCAAGGAGGTCGCGCAGGCGCTGGTGCGGATGGCCAAGAGCCGCGACATCACCGTGGTGATGATCGGCCACGTCACCAAGGACGGCGCCATCGCCGGCCCGCGGGTGCTGGAGCACCTGGTCGACGTCGTGCTCCACTTCGAGGGCGACCGCAACTCCCGGTTCCGGATGCTGCGCGCGGTCAAGAACCGGTTCGGGCCCGTCGACGAGGTCGGCTGCTTCGACCTCGGCCCCGACGGCATCCGCACCGTCGAGGACCCCACCGGCATCTTCGTCGAGCGGCACCACGGCCGGGTCCCCGGCACCTGCGTCGCCGTCTCGATGGAGGGTCGCCGACCGTTGCTGGCCGAGGTGCAGGGTCTGGTGACCCTCTCCCCCGCCGAGCGACCGCGGCGGACCACCTCCGGCATCGACGGCTCCCGGCTGGCCATGATCCTCGCCGTGCTCCAGCAGCACTGCGGCATCCGGCTCCACCAGCACGACGTGTTCGCCTCGACCGTCGGCGGCGCGCGGATCAGCGACCCCGGGGCCGACCTCGCCCTCGCGGTCGCGATCGCATCCGCCCACTTCGTCAGCGCCCCACCCGCCGGCGTCGTGGCCCTCGGCGAGATCGGCCTCTCCGGCGAGCTGCGCCGGGTCCGCGACCTCCCCCAACGGCTCGCGGAGGCAGCCCGGCTCGGCTTCGCGATGGCCGTCGTCCCCGCCGATCCCGGCACCGCCCAGGGCGCCCGCCGCGGCGGCGGTCGCGAGCGGACCGTCGACGGCATGCGGGTGGTCGAGGTCATCGACGTCGCCTCCGCCCTGGTCGCGCTGCACCTCGACCGGCGGACCAAGCACGCGCTGGAGGTGGTCGAATAGGAACGACACTCACATCCGAGGACGCCGCCTGCCGAATATCCAGGCATGAGGTGCACCCTGCGCGGATAGGGTGAGACCTGTCCGAGCAGCACATCAGCAGGGAGCACCAGTGGTCACGTCGGCCGATCCCCGACTCCGCGAGGCCCTCGCGTCCATCGCCCCCGGTACGCCGTTGCGCGACGGCCTCGAGCGGATCCTCCGCGGCCGGACCGGAGCGCTCATCGTGCTCGGGCGAGACCGTCTGGTCGACAGCCTGTGCACGGGCGGCTTCGAGCTCGACGTGCCGTTCACCGCGACCGGCCTGCGCGAGCTGGCCAAGATGGACGGCGCGATCATCATCGACGGTGCCGTGAACCGGATCATCCGGGCCGCGGTGCACCTGATGCCCGACCAGAGCATCCCGTCGGAGGAGACCGGTACCCGGCACCGGACCGCCGACCGGGTCGCCAAGCAGACCGGGCACCCGGTGATCTCGGTGTCGCAGTCGATGCAGATCATCGCGGCGTACGTCGGGGAGACCCGCCACGTCCTCGAGGACTCCGGCCAGATCCTGTCCCGCGCGAACCAGGCACTGGCGACCCTCGAGCGCTACAAGCTGCGCCTCGACGAGGTCTCCAGCACGCTGTCCGCGCTGGAGATCGAGGACCTGGTGACGGTACGCGACGTCGCGGTCGTGGCCCAGCGCCTCGAGATGGTCAGCCGGATCGCCCGCGAGATCGAGGACTACGTGCTCGAGCTCGGCACCGACGGTCGCCTGCTGGCCCTCCAGCTGGAGGAGCTGGTGACCGGCGTCGACACCGAGCGCGAGCTGGTGATCCGCGACTACGCACCGACCCGGCGACGCAGCCGGGAGCCGGGCGACCTGCTCGGCAAGCTCGAGCAGCTGTCCTCGACCGACCTGGTCGACCCGTCGGCGGTGGCGAAGGTCCTCGGCATCGGCACCGGCGAGCACCTCGACGGCGCGGTCGCCCCGCGCGGCTACCGCCTGCTCACCAAGGTTCCGCGGCTGCCCACCAACGTCATCGAGGGCCTGGTCGACCACTTCGGCACCCTGCAGAAGCTGCTGTCCGCCGGGATCGACGACCTGCAGGCCGTCGAGGGCGTGGGCGAGCTCCGCGCCCGCAGCGTCCGCGAGGGGCTCAGCCGGCTCGCCGAGTCGACCATCCTCGAACGCTACGTGTAGCTCCGACCGGAGGTCGAGGAGGTCGCGCAGCGACCGTCACGAGACCACCCGACTCGCTCTCGCAACTGTCCACGGCCAGTCCCGGCACCGCCTCACCTGATCTCGTGACGCGCCACGACCTCGCTTGCTTCGCGACGCGAGCTCGCCGGCGCTCCTCGATCTTCGGCGGCTGACCGCGGGTTCGTTCCTCACCCGCGGACGGCCTCAGTTGACCGGGGTCTTCGACTTCTTCGCCTTCGTGGTGTTCTCGGCCTTCGGCGTGACCTGGATGGTGGCTGCGACGGGGGAGCTGAGCGTGAAGTCGGCCTCTGCGGGCTCGCCGCCGAGGGCCGCGGCGGCGACGGTGAAGTCGCCGGCGTCCGCCCAGCCGGCGCGCCGGGTGCAGCCGTCGGTGGATTCACGGGCCTCGGTCCAGGTGATCTGGATGGTGGCGGGCACCGCACGGCGTACGACGACCGACTGGGCCGGGATCGCCTGCTTGCACTGGCGGGTGGTCCACACGTCCTCGGCGCCCTGGGCGACCTTCACGACGAGCGAGTCGGCGCCGACCTGCCAGGTGCAGGCCTCCGACTCGCGGGTCTGCAGCGACAGCGAGATGGTGACGTCGCGGCCGGCGGTGGCGCCGGGCGCGATCGACGGCGTGACGAGCACGTCGGCGGCCTCGCACTCACCGTCGGGTACGGCGAGCGCCGGGGTCGTGGGCGCCGTGACCGGATCGGTCGCACCGTCGGCCGCACCGGTAGTCCGGTCAGCACCCTTGCCTGCAGCCGCGGTCTCCTTGACCCGCCCGCCGGCCTGCTCCGCGGCGGGCTTCTCGTCCGAGCTGCCGTCGCTGCCCGCCGTCAGCAGGCGCGCGATGACGAACACCAGCGCGGAGGCGATGCCGAGCACGAACGCCCGGCGCCGCCAGTACACCCCGGGCGGGAGCTGGCGGGAGGAGGGCATGGGACGACGGTAGTCAGCCCCGCCCCACGAACCCGGCTGACCCGCCGACGTCACCCGCGATCAGGGGCCACGTCACAATGGACCTCCCATGACGACGAGCGCCACCCCGAGCACCCTGGTCGAGACGGTCCTGCACTGGTACGACGAGAACGCCCGCGACCTGCCCTGGCGCCGCCCCGAGGCAAGCCCGTGGTCGGTGCTGGTCAGCGAGTTCATGCTGCAGCAGACGCCGGTGGTGCGGGTGCTGCCGGTGCACGAGGCGTGGCTGACGCGCTGGCCGACGCCCGCTGCGTTGGCGACCGAGTCGTCGGGTGAGGCGGTGCGGGCGTGGGGCCGGCTGGGCTACCCGCGCCGGGCGCTGCGGCTGCACGCCGCGGCGGTCGCGATCACCGAGCAGCACGGCGGCGAGGTCCCGGCGTCGTACGACGACCTGCTGGCCCTGCCGGGCATCGGCGACTACACGGCGGCGGCTGTGGCGGCGTTCGCCTACGGGCAGCGCCAGGTCGTCCTCGACACCAATGTCCGGCGGGTCCTGGCTCGCACGATGACGGGGACCGAGTTCCCGCCGCGCTCGGTGACCCGCGCCGAACGTGACCTGGGGGCATCGTTGCTGCCGGAGGACGCGCCGACGGCGGCGACCTGGTCGGTGGCGGTGATGGAGCTCGGCGCCCTCGTCTGCACGGCCGACCGGCCACGCTGCGACGGCTGCCCGGTCACCGACCTGTGCGCGTGGCAGCGAGCCGGGGCTCCGGCGTACGACGGACCGCCACGCCAGGTGCAGACGTACGCCGGCACCGACCGCCAGTGCCGGGGCCGGTTGCTCGCCGTGCTGCGCGACGCGCCCGGCGCCGTCCCGAAGGCCCGCCTCGATGCCGTCTGGGAGAACACCGAGCAACGCGAGCGCGCCCTCGCCTCACTGGTCGACGACGGCCTGGCGGCGCTCGACGCGGACGGGCGCTACCGGCTCCCCTGATCCGGTGGCCTCAGTCGCCGGAGGCCGCGATCGCCGCCACGGCATCGGCGAGGTCGGACACCGACTCGTCGAGGACGGCCGTGCCGCGGTCGAGCGGCAGGTCGAGCTGGAGCCCCATCATCGCCGCGTCGAGCAGGTTCGCCGCCCGCGGCGCGAGCTCGGCGCTGCACCCCGCCCCTGCCAGCAGGTCGGCGAGCGCGCGCAGCCAGGCCTGGTTGGAGTCGCCGACCACGCTGGCGTACGGCTCCTGGCCGAGCAGGCCGAGCGCCGCGGCCTCGACGTACAGCCGCTGGCAGCGCTCGAGCTGCCCCTGCGTCGAGGCCTCCCACAACGCCACGACGGCCGCGCGCACCGACGATGCCGGCGGCAGGGAGCGGACCAGTCCGATCGACCGCTCGTTCGAGGTGTGCAGGACGGTCGCGACCAGGTCGTCCTTGCCGGAGAAGTGGTACAGCAGCATCCGGTCACTGGTCCCCAGCGCAGCCGCGAGCGGCCGCAGGCTGAGCCCGATCAGGCCGTGCTCGAGGACGTGGTCGGTCGCCGCCTCGGCCAGCTGCCGTCGCCGGTCGCCCTCCCGGGGCGTCGCCGTTTCCACATCACGAATGTAGCAGGTGCTACAGTATGTAGCAGTTGCTACACACAGCCCGTGAGGACGGGCAGAGAGGACGGTGCGCCATGGCGATCGCCTGGGCGCTCCTGATGGCCGCCATCGGGGTCGAGGTCGCGGCGAGCGCCGCGCTCCCCCGCACCCAGAGCTTCCGCGACCCGATGTGGACCGCACTGGTCCTGGCCGGGTACGCCGCGTCGATCTGGATGCTCGCCCTCGTGGTGAAGCAGCTTCCCGTCTCGATCGCGTACGCCGTGTGGGCCGGTCTCGGCACCGCCGGCATGGCCGTGGTCGGCGTGCTCTTCCTCGACGAGCGGCTCGACCTGATGAAGGCCGCCGCGCTCGCACTGATCGTGCTCGGCGTCGTGCTGCTCAACCTCGCCGGCGCGCACTGAGCAAAAGACACGCCGCCCCGCCCGGTCGAACCGGGCGGGGCGGCGCTGCAGTCAGCGACGGGTCAGTCGTTGCCGGCGACCGGGAGCTCGCCCTCACCGAGGTCACCGGGCTCGGCGATGGTCTCGGCGACCGTCTCGAGCGGCGGCATGTCGGGGAGCTCTCCGACCTTCTGGCCCTCGAAGGTGAAGGTGGCTGTCGGCCCCTCGCCGTCGACGTCCACGAGCACGATCTGGCCGGGGCCGACCTCGCCGTAGAGCATCTTCTCGGCCAGCACGTCCTCGATCTCGCGCTGGATGGTGCGGCGCAGCGGCCGGGCACCCAGGACGGGGTCGAAGCCCCGCTCGGCGAGGAGGTTCTTCGCCTTCTGGGTCAGCTCGAGTCGCATGTCGCGGTCGCGCATCCGGATCTCGACCGAGGCGATCATGTTGTCGACCATCGCCACGATCTGCGCCGGGCTCAGCGGCGGGAACACGATGATCTCGTCGACCCGGTTGAGGAACTCGGGCCGGAAGTGCTGCTTGAGCTCCTCGGAGACCTTGCCCTTCATCCGCTCGTAGGAGCCCGCCGCGTCACCGGCCTGGTTGAAGCCCAGGTTGATGCCCTTGGCGATGTCGCGGGTGCCGAGGTTGGTCGTCATGATGATGACGGTGTTCTTGAAGTCCACGACCCGGCCCTGCGAGTCGGTCAGGCGACCTTCCTCGAGGATCTGCAGCAGGCTGTTGAAGATGTCGGGGTGGGCCTTCTCGACCTCGTCGAAGAGGACGACGGAGAACGGCTTGCGGCGCACCTTCTCGGTGAGCTGGCCGCCCTCCTCGTAGCCGACGTAGCCCGGAGGCGAGCCGAAGAGCCGCGAGACGGTGTGCTTCTCGCCGAACTCCGACATGTCGAGCTGGATCAGCGCGTCCTCGTCGCCGAACAGGAACTCGGCGAGCGTCTTGGACAGCCAGGTCTTACCGACACCCGAGGGGCCGGCGAAGATGAACGAGCCGCCGGGGCGCTTCGGGTCCTTCAGGCCGGCACGGGTACGACGGATCGCCCGGGAGAGCGCCTTGACGGCCTCCTCCTGGCCGATGACCCGCTTGTGGAGCTCGTCCTCCATCTTGAGCAGTCGGGTCGACTCCTCCTCGGAGAGCTTCACGATCGGGATGCCGGTCGCCACGGCGAGCACCTCGGCGATCAGCTCCTCGTCGACCTCGGCGACCTCGTCCATGTCGCCCGCACGCCACTGCTTCTCGCGCTCGGACTTCTTCAGGATGAGCTGCTTCTCCTCGTCGCGCAGGCGCGCGGCGGCCTCGAAGTCCTGGCCGTCGATGGCGGCCTCCTTGCGCTGGCGCACCTCGGCGATCTGCTCGTCGTACTCGCGCAGGTCGGCGGGCGCCGTCATCCGGCGGATCCGTAGGCGGGAGCCGGCCTCGTCGATCAGGTCGATCGCCTTGTCCGGCAGGAAGCGGTCGGAGATGTAGCGGTCGGCGAGGGTGGCCGCGGAGACCAGTGCCTCGTCGGTGATGGTCACCCGGTGGTGCGCCTCGTAGCGGTCGCGGATTCCCTTGAGCATCTCGATCGTGTCGGCGATCGACGGCTCCGGCACCTGGATCGGCTGGAAGCGGCGCTCGAGGGCGGCGTCCTTCTCGAGGTACTTGCGGTACTCGTCGAGGGTGGTCGCACCGATCGTCTGCAGCTCACCCCGGGCCAGCATCGGCTTGAGGATCGAGGCCGCGTCGATGGCGCCCTCGGCCGCACCGGCCCCGACGAGGGTGTGGATCTCGTCGATGAACAGGACGATGTCGCCGCGGGTGCGGATCTCCTTGAGCACCTTCTTGAGGCGCTCCTCGAAGTCACCGCGGTAGCGGGAACCGGCGACCAGCGCACCCAGGTCGAGGGTGTAGATCTGCTTGTCCTTGAGCGTCTCGGGGACGTTGCCCTTGACGATGTCCTGGGCCAGGCCCTCGACGATCGAGGTCTTGCCGACGCCGGGCTCACCGATGAGCACCGGGTTGTTCTTGGTACGCCGCGACAGCACCTGCATCACGCGCTCGATCTGTTGGGCACGACCGATGATCGGGTCCAGCTTGCCCTCGCGGGCGTCCTGGGTCAGGTTGCGACCGAACTGGTCGAGCACCAGCGACGACGACGGCTGGTCGCCGCTGCTGGAGCTGCCGGTGCTGGCCGCGGCCGCGGTGCCCTCCTTGCCCTGGAAGCCCGAGAGCAGCTGGATGACCTGCTGGCGGACCCGGTTGAGGTCGGCGCCGAGCTTCTGCAGGACCTGGGCGGCGACGCCCTCACCCTCGCGGATCAGGCCGAGCAGGATGTGCTCGGTGCCGATGTAGGAGTGGCCGAGCTGCAGCGCCTCGCGCAGGGACAGCTCGAGGACCTTCTTGGCACGCGGGGTGAAGGGGATGTGCCCCGACGGCGCCTGCTGGCCCTGGCCGATGATCTCCTCGACCTGGGCGCGCACGGCCTCCAGGGAGATGTCCAGCGACTCGAGCGCCTTGGCAGCGACACCCTCACCCTCGTGGATGAGGCCGAGCAGGATGTGCTCGGTCCCGATGTAGTTGTGGGAGAGCATGCGGGCCTCCTCCTGGGCCAGCACGACCACCCGGCGGGCACGGTCTGTGAACCGCTCGAACATTGCACGCTCCTCACACGTCGCACGGGGTTGTTCTCAGGGTCTACAACCCCGCTCACACCCTACGCGTTCCCCCGAAGCGGCCGCGGGCCGTCCGCTGTCAGCGAACGGCCCACCCGCACGGTCAGTGCGCGGACTCGTAGGCCTCCCGCACGTCGGCCGGGATCCGGCCGCGCTCGGGCACCGTGAAGCCGTTGTCGCGTGCCCACTCGCGGATCTCCTTGGCGGAGGTGCCGCCGCCGGCTGCCGCCGCCCGGCCGCCGCCCCGCTTCGCGCCGCCGCCCGCGCCGGCGCGGCCGACCTTGCGGCCGTGTCCGACGTACGCCGCCAGCGCCTCGCGCAGCGCCGAGGCATTCTCGTCGTTGAGGTCGATCTCG
This sequence comes from Nocardioides sp. F233, assembly GCF_057813895.1. Lineage (NCBI taxonomy): Bacteria > Bacillati > Actinomycetota > Actinomycetes > Propionibacteriales > Nocardioidaceae > Nocardioides > Nocardioides sp. F233. The sequence goes on along the minus strand of NZ_JBVASH010000005.1, from coordinate 253,791 downwards.
TAATTGGCGCCGTCGAGCCCGAAGCTGACGGTCTGGGTGGCATCGGTGCCGTCGATGTCGTCGACGAGGACGATGTTGACCTTCTGTGCCATGAATTCCTCGCTGGGAGAAGTAGGGATATTCGAACGGACACCGACAATCGCGGATATCGCTCAGTGAATTCACACTAGCAGTTATTCAGGCTGATTCGCCGAGGCCGCCGACGTGCCGCCGAAACCGGGGAACGGAGGCTGAAAGATCAGGGTCGTACCCCAATGTCCGCATTCCTCGCGCTGCCTAGCGTGGACGGCATGATCGTCAGACTCAGTGCCGCCGCAGCGCTCCTGTCGCTGGGGCTCGCCGCCGTCCCCGCCATCCCGACCGCGACCGCTGCCGCAGCGACCGACGCGACGGCGCCCGCGGTGTCCGTGGCGGAGACCGCCGGGCACGTCACGGTGAAGGTGAGGCTCGCCGGGCCGGCCCGCAAGAGCACCCGGATCCGCTGGAGGACGCTGGCCGGCACCGCAACGGCGGGCGCCGACTACAGGTCCACCAAGGGCACCCTGACGATCAGGAAGGGTGCCCGCAAGGGCAAGGTCACCGTCGCGATCCTCAACGACACCCGACCCGAACCCGACGAGACCTTCGCTGTCCGGTTCAGGCCCGCGCACGGCAAGGCCGCCTCGGCCACCGTCACGATCCGGGCCAACGACGGCGGGTCGGGCTCGGCGGGAGGCAACGACTCCGGTCACGGGACGCTCCGGATCCCCCGGACCATCACCGGCACCTTCTCCGGCCAGAAGGGGCCGGCGTACGACATGACGATGACCTGGAACGGCACCCTGACCTATGTCTACGACCCGACCTGGGACGGACGCGACCACCCGGAATGGAAGCTGCAGAGCGCGACACTGAGCTGGAGCTATCACAACACCTTCAACGGCTGTACCGGATCCGGCACGGTCGCCATGTCGGGATTCACCAGCAGCTCAGGTGCGCGGATCCTCTACGGCACTTATCACGACGGCGCCCCGTACGACTACGTGCTCGGGGCCGACCTCACCGGTGCCGCCAAATTGCTTCCGATCACCTGTGACGGCGATCCGACTGAATATCACCAGGAGCTCTACCTCGACAGCAGCCGGCAGTCCACGTCGAGTCTCCTCAGCTATTCGGGTTCGCGCAGCGAACCGGCGAACACCCGCACGGAGAGCTGGAACTTCGCCGGGAGCGACCCGTTCGACTGGAAGATCGCCTATGCCGCACCGTGATCGCGTTCAACGCTGATTGCGCAGGAACACCTTCTCCAGGCCGCGCAGGGTCAGCCAGGGCGCCCGGTGGGTGAAGCAGCGGCACTCGTCGGTGACGAGCGGGGCGAGATATCCCGTGGAGATCACCGACACCTCGCCGGCGCTCGCGCCGAGCGCGGCGGTCAGCCGCTCGACCATGCCCTCGACCTGGCTGGCGACACCGAAGACCATGCCGGACTGGAGCGCCTCGACGGTGTTCTTGCCGATCACCCCGCGCGGGCGGACCAGCTCGACCATCCGCAGCTGGGCGCCACCACGGCTGAGCGCGTCGAGGGAGATCTCGATCCCGGGCGTGATCGCGCCACCGACGTAGCGGCCCTGCTCGTCGACGACGTCGTACGTCGTGGCGGTGCCACCGAAGTCGACGACGATCGCCGGACACTCGAAATCGGCGGCCGCCGCGAGCGCATTGACGATTCGATCCGTGCCGACCTCACGCGGATTGTCGACGAGAATGGGGACGCCGGTGCGAATACCGGGCTCGACGATCACGCACGGAATGTCGGGGAAATGCGCGGGCAGCATCTCTCGCCACGCATTGAGGACCGCCGGAACCGTCGCGCACACCGAGATTCCGGTGACCTCGTCCTCGCGCGTCCCGAGCAGGCCGCGCAGCAGCACGCCCCACTCGTCGGCGGTGCGGTGCTCGGCCGTCGACACCCGCCAGTCGGCAAGCACCGCGCCGTCGGACACCAGCCCGAGGACGGTGTGGGCGTTGCCGATGTCGGCGGCGAGCAGCGGCATGGTCAGCTCGTCCGGAAGTCCAGGCCGAGGTCGAAGACGTTGACCGAGTGGGTGAGCGCGCCGACCGAGATGAAGTCGACGCCGGTCTCCGCGACCTCGCGGGCCCGCTCGAGGGTGAGTCCGCCCGAGGCCTCGAGGGTGGCCTTGCCACCGGCGTCCTGGTTGATCCGGACCGCCTCGGCCATGTCGGCGGTGCTCATGTTGTCGAGCAGCACCTCGGTGCAGCCGGCCGCCAGGATCGAGCGCAGCTCGTCGAGGTCCATCACCTCGACCTCGACCCGCAGGCCGGGGTGCTGGGCGACCACGGCGTCGTACGCCGCCACGACGCCACCCGCGGCGACGGCGTGGTTGTCCTTGACCATGGCCCGGTCGACCAGGCTGAACCGGTGGTTGACGCCGCCACCGCACCGGACGGCGTACTTCTGCAGCGCGCGCCAGCCGGGCAGGGTCTTGCGGGTGTCGAGCACCCGGGCGCGGGTGCCGGCGAGGGCGTCGACCCAGTGCGCGGTCGCAGTGGCGATGCCGGAGAGGTGCGAGGCGAAGTTGAGGGCCGTGCGCTCGGCGGTGAGCACGCCGCGGACCGGCCCGGACACGGTGAGCACGACGTCGCCGGGCTTCACGCGCGTGCCGTCGGGGACGCGGTCGGTGATCTCCACGGTGTCGCCGAGGGCGTAGACGAAGGCGAGCTCGGCGATCGCGAGACCGGCGACGACGCCCGGCTCGCGGGCGGCGAAGTCGGCGACGGCCCGGCCCATGTCGGGCATCGCGTCGCTGGTGACGTCATCGATGCCGCCGGGCAGGTCTTCCTCGAAGGCGACCACGACGTGGTCGTAGATCGCCTGCGGGTCGAGCCCGGCCGCGCGGATCTCGGCGACCAGCGTGTCCGGCAGCTCGTCGTACGGCGTCCGGGTGATCACGAGTGGTCCTCTCCGTCGGTCGCGGGCGAGCGCACGAAGGTCACCGTCGTGGCGCCGTCGTCCATGGTCACGTCGAAGTGGCCGGCCCAGTCGGCGTCGTCGCGTTCGGGGAAGTCCTCGCGCCAGTGGGAGCCGCGGGTCTCCTCGCGCAGCGCGGCGGCGTCGGCGAGCGCAGCGCTGATGGTGACCAGGTTGGTGGCCTCCCAGGAGGCCTGGTCGACGGTCTCGGCGGCGCGGCTGGCCAGCTTGTCGAGCACGGCGGCCGCCTCGGCCAGGCCGGGCGCGGAGCGCAGCACACCGACCCGCGAGCTCATCGTCTCCTGCAGCTCGCGGCGGACGTCGCCCGCGACCAGGCCGGCGGTACGACGCTCCGTGGCCGGCTCGCGCCAGGCAGCCAGCTCCGCGGGCAGCACCTCGGCGATCCGTCGCGAGAAGACCAGGCCCTCGAGCAGCGAGTTGGACGCGAGCCGGTTGGCGCCGTGGACACCGGAGCAGGCGACCTCACCGGTGGCGTAGAGCCCGGGCACGTCGGTGCGGCCGTGGAGGTCGGTGCGCACGCCGCCCGACGCGTAGTGGCAGGCAGGGGCGACCGGGATCAGCTGGGTGACCGGGTCGATCCCGTAGGAGCGGGCGGTGGCGAGGATCGTCGGGAACCGGCGCTCCCAGAACTCCGCCCCCAGGTGCCGGGCGTCGAGCCACATGTGCGGGCGGCCGGTCTGGAGCATCCGCTTCATGATCGCCTTGGCGACGACGTCGCGCGGCGCCAGGTCGGCCAGCTCGTGGACGCCCTGCATGATCCGGTTGCCGTCGTCGTCGACGAGGAAGGCGCCCTCGCCGCGGACGGCCTCGGAGATCAGCGGCTGCTGGCCGCGGGACTCGGGACCGAGGTACATCACCGTCGGGTGGAACTGCACGAACTCCAGGTCGCGCAGGGTCGCACCCGCGCGCAGCGCGAGCGCCATCCCGTCGCCGGTCGACACGACCGGGTTGGTGGTCTGGGTGAACACCTGGCCCAGGCCGCCGCTGGCCAGCACGACCGCGCGGCAGCGGACGGCGCCGACGCCGTCACGCTCGCCCTCGCCGATGACGTGCAGGGTGAGGCCGGCAACTGCTGACGGGCCCGTCGTACCGTCGGCGGCCACCTCACCGGGTCCGAGCAGCAGGTCGACGGCCAGCGCGTGCTGGATGACCTCGATGTCGGGGGCCGCCTCGATCGCGGCGATCAGCGCCCGCTGGATCTCCGCACCCGTGGCGTCGCCACCGGCGTGGGCGATCCGGTCGCGGTGGTGGCCGCCCTCGCGGGTCAGCGACAGCTCTCCGTCGGCGGTGTGGTCGAAGTTGGTGCCGAGCGCGATCAGCTCGCGCACCGCCTCGGGGCCCTCGTTGACGAGCACCCGGACGGCCTCGCGGTCACAGGCGCCCGCGCCGGCGACGAGGGTGTCGGCCTCGTGCTGCTCGGGGGTGTCGCCCGGGCCGAGCGCGGCAGCGATGCCGCCCTGCGCCCACTGGGTCGAGCCGGCGTTGAGGACGTCCTTGGTGACGACCAGGATCTTGTCGACCTGGCCACGCAGCCGCAGGGCGGCGGTGAGGCCGGCGATGCCGGAGCCGACGATGACGACGTCGGCGCGCGTCGTCCAGCCGGGGCTCGGGGCTGTCAGGCACCCGGGCAGGCGCAGCGTCTCAGGCATCCCCGCAGGCTACTCAGCGACCGGCGGTGACGTCGCCCCGGGACAGGCTCGGGTCGCCGAAGGTCTCGGCGGGGTCGAACCCGGTCGCCATGATCTTGTTGTCGGCGTCGACGAACACGACGTGCGGCTGGTGGGCCTTCGCCTCCTCGGTCGTCATCTGGCCGTAGCCGATCAGGATGACCAGGTCGCCCGGGTGGACCAGGCGCGCGGCGGCACCGTTGATGCCGATCACGCCACTGCCCCGCTCGCCGGCGATCGTGTACGTCTCGAGCCGGGCGCCGTTGGTGATGTCGACGATGTGGACCAGCTCACCGGCCAGCAGGTCGGCGGCCTCGAGCAGGTCCTCGTCGACGGTGACCGAGCCGACGTAGTGCAGGTCGGCCTGCGTCACGGTCGCGCGGTGGATCTTGCTCTTCATCATGGTGCGCAGCATGGGAACTCCCCCTGGGTGTCAGAACTGCAGCGGCAGGTTGTCGATGAGCCGGGTGGTGCCGACCCGGGCGGCGACGAGGATCCGGCCCGTGGTGCCGGGCTCGGGGTAGTCGGGCAGCTCGCCGAGACCGGTGGTGGTCAGCGCGAGGTAGTCGAGCTCGACGCCCGGCTCGCCCTTGATGACGCCCATCGCGGCCCAGCGCGCCGCCGGGACGCCGTACGACGCCCGCTCCTGCGCCGCGCGCAGTGCCCGGCTCAGCGTGGCGGCCTGCTGACGCTCCTCGTCGTCGAGGTAGCGGTTGCGGCTCGAGCGGGCCAGCCCGTCGGGCTCGCGGTCGGTCTCGGCGCCGACGATCTCGATCCCGAGGCACAGGTCCGAGGTCATCCGGCGGATCAGCGCGAGCTGCTGGTAGTCCTTCTCGCCGAAGATCGCGACGTCGGGTCGGACCAGGCCGAACAGCTTGGCGACCACGGTCAGCACGCCGCGGAAGTGGCCGGGGCGGCTGGCGCCCTCGAACAGGTCGCCGAGCTGGCCGGGCTGGACGGTGACCGCCTCGGTCATCTCGGTGGTTGAGCCTGTCGAAACCTCGTGGGGAACCCCGTCGGGGTACATCTCGGCGACGGTCGGGGCGAACACGACGTCGACGCCCTCGGTCCCGGCGAGGGCGAGGTCGGCGTCGAAGGTGCGCGGGTAGCGGTCGAGGTCCTCCCCCGGCCCGAACTGCAGCGGGTTGACGAAGATCGACAGCACGACGGTGCCCTCGGCGCCGGCGCGCTCACGCGCGATCCGCAGCAGCGACGCGTGCCCCTCGTGCAGCGCGCCCATGGTCGGCACGAACACGACCGGGCCGGTGCCGCGCAGGTCGCGCAGCTCGGACCGGCTGCGCGCGACAGCCGGGACGGTCGCGGTGGTCACCGGCTGTCCACCCGGTGGGTCGGGAGCACCCGGCGGTCGCCGTACGCGCTGAGCACGGTGCCGATCGCCCGAGCGCGGATCGGCAGCAGCCGGCCGTCGGTGACCGCGCGGTCGAGGGTGGCCCACGCCATCGCGACGTACGACGGCACGGTGTCGGGCGCGTTGGCCGAGATGTCCTCGAGGTGCGCCGCGACGGTCTGGACGTCGCCGCGGACGATCGGGCCGGTCAGCGCGGCGTCGCCGTGGGCGAGCGCGTTGTCGAGGGCGGCGTCGAGCAGCGGACGCAGGGTGCCGGCCGGGTCGTCGACGCCGGCGGCGCTGAGCAGGCCCATCGCCTCGCTGACGAGGGTGACCAGGTGGTTGGCGCCGTGGGCGAGGCCCGCGTGGTAGAGCGTGCGCATCTCCTCGGGCACCCAGGTCGGGCGGCCGCCGAGGTCGGCGACGAGGGACTCGGCGAGCTCACGCTCGGCCGGGCCGGCGGTGAGGCCGAAGACGCAGCCGTGGAGCCGCTCGAGGTCCACGGCGGTGCCGGTGAAGGTCATCGCCGGGTGCAGCGCGATGACACGGGCGCCGACGGCCGCGGCGGGGGCCAGCACGGCGAGGCCGTGGCGGCCGGAGGTGTGGGCGACGACCTGGCCGGCGTGCAGCGCACCGCTGTCGGCGAGCACCTTCACCACGTTGGGGAGCATGTCGTCGGGCACGGTGAGCAGCAGCAGGTCGGCCTCGCGGGCGACGTCGCTGGGCTTGTGCATCGGCACGCCCGGCAGCAGGTCGGCAGCGCGACGGCGCGAGGCGTCGGACTCACCGGCAGCGGCGACGACGGGGTGGCCGGCCGTGCGGAGACCCGCAGCGAGGACGGCGCCGACGCGACCCGCGCCGATCACACCCACGGAGAGCTTGGGGGACATCGTGAACCTTTCGTTCCCGTCCCGCCGACCACTCGCGCCCTGCGGTGCGAGCCGGTGTGGGTACCGGACGTTGTGCTCAATGGTGTCGTCCCGGGGTTCCGGGACGGCTCAACGGTACGCCTGCCCGCGGAGCCCGGGAACGGGTCGGTCCGGTGGCTTGCGTCACACGCGGGGGCGGTCTCCTAGGCTCGGAGCCATGTCGACGCCGTCCGCCCTGCCCGCCGGCGCCCGCCTGCTGCACGTCGGCCCGCACAAGACCGGCACGACGGCACTGCAGAGCGCGTTCCACCAGGCCCGGAGCGACGCGGCCGAGCAGGGAGTCCGCTACCTGTCGCGCAGCCAGCACGACGCGCGGGCGGCGCGCTACGTCACCGGCCGGATGGTCGCCGGCCGCGATCCGGCCCGCGCCGAGAAAGCCTGGCGGGCCGTGGTCGAGGGGTTCACCGCACCCGGGCCCGAGCGCCGGGTGTTCAGCAGCGAGTTCCTGTCGGACGCGACCGACGAGCAGATCGACCGGATCGCCGGCGAGGTCGGCACCGAGGACCTGTGGGTGGCGATCACCCTGCGACCGCTCGCCCGGATCCTGTCGTCGCAGTACCAGCAGGGCCTGCAGCGGCAGAGTCCCCACACGTACGACGCCTGGCTGCGGATGGTGCTCGCCGACGACGTCTCCGCTCCGGAGCCCCGGGAGTTCTGGAACCGGCACCGCCACGACGCGCTCGCACGCCGGTGGGCCGGGCACGTCGGCGCCGAGCGGGTGGTCGTCATCGTCCTCGACTCGCGCGACCACGCCTTCCTCCCCCACACCTTCGAGCAGCTCCTCGGGCTGCGGCCGGAGACCCTCGCCGGCCGGGACGCGCGGGAGAACCGGTCGCTGACCGCCGACGAGGCCGAGCTGCTCCGCCGCTTCAACGCCAGCTACGCGGGCCTCGGGCTGCCCCCCGACCACTACGTCCGGCTGTTCCGCCACCTCAAGGACCACCTCAAGGAGCGTGAGCCGGCGCCCACCGAGGCCCCCCTCGTGACGCCGGACTGGGCGATCGAGCGGGCCAACGCCATCGGCGCCGAGATGGCCGCCGCGATCCGCGGCCTCGGTGCCCGGGTCCACGGCGACCTCGACTCGATCTCCGCGACGCGACCCGGCGGCGTCAGCACGACACCCGAGCCGCCGGCGACGATCGACGCCGGCGTCGCCGGGTGGTTCGGCGCGGGCCTGGCCCTCGCGGCGGCCGCGCTGGAGCCGCGGCAGCCGCCGTCACCTCCGATCGCGCCCGCCAGGCCACGCCGCTGGAGCCGCCGCTCTCCGTAGCGGGCGGGCGGGCGTCCCACCTCGTCAGAGGGTGGCGAGGATGGTCCTCAGGAGCGGGCCGTCGCGCTGCTCGTCGTACTCGAAGTCAGCGAGGTTCCCACGGGCGCCGGTGCCGACCGACCGGCACACCAACGAGTCGAGGCGGTGTCCGTGGGCAGCGGCGATGAGGTACTCGTTGCGCGGGCTGTAGGCATCCGAGACCACCTGGACGACGCGGGTCGGTCGCTCCGCGAACGCGAGGCCGAACAGCCCGCTGCCGGCGTATCCCGCGACGACCTCGGCAGCCCGGAACATCTGGACCTGGTGCCCGAGAGCGTGCTCCTCCGGGTGGACGACCACGAACCCGTGCTCGGCGAAGACCGCCTCGAGCTGCTCCGCGCCGATGCAGCTCCGCTTGGACTCCCGGCGGCCGACGAAGATCCGCGCCGGCCACGGTCGATCAGGCACCTTTGCCACGAGCGCGTCCCCCACCCGCCGCCAGGTCTCGAGGATGCGGGGGTGGACGTAGTGCGGGTTGCTCATCATCGGCGTCCCCGAGATCAGCCGCTCGACGGTGGTCGGTTCGTCGATCAGCACGATCCGGTCGGGCGGGATCCCGAACGCCTCGTAGATCTCGAGCTCGTAGCCCATCAACGTCGGTCGCTTCGGCGTCGCCGAGACCAGGACCCGGACGTCAGGGTCGATCCGCACCGCCCTGTCCCAGACCCACGCCTTCGCCAGTGACTCGACGACCAGATGGCCGAAGTGGCCACGCGCCTCGTTGTCGAGGTGCACGAACGTCCCGGCCATCCGGGACGTCCGCGCTGGGAGCGCCGGTGTCGGGATTGCGAAGTCCGGCGCGAGGCTGTTGAGGGCGTTGCTCCGCGGTGAGCTGTCGCGATTGCGTCGATAGCTGTCGGGCAGCGCGATCCGGCCGCTGACGACCAGCTGGAAGGGCGCGACGACGACATCGCGGTACTCGCGGAGGCTGAGGGGTACGGCGTCGAGCGGCCGGCCGACGTTCTTGCCCGTGGGGGCGGGATACGCCGCACCGACGGGTGGTTCGGGCGCGGCCGCCGAGATGACGTCCAGGACCCGGTGCTCGCTGTCGTACGACTCGAGGAAGTCGTCGAGGACCTCCTCGCGGATCTTCACCAGCACGTCCGGGAGGTCATGGCAGAGCACCAGGTCCTCGCCCTCGGCACGGGCGACCACGTGGCTGCGCAGTGCCCGCGCCGAACTCTCGGCCAGGCGCAGGGCGGGCTGGCGCACGTCCGCCTCCGGACGAGAGGAGACGGACCGCAGCAGGTCGCCGAGCGGCCCGCTGCCGGGACCGAGCTCCGCTGCGGCGCCGGGTACGACGTACGGGGCGCCGGGACGCAGGTGGAACAGGCACGACCAGAAGCGGCGCACGCGCCCGGCCGCCGGCGACGCGTCCACCACCAGGTCGAAGGGGCCCTCGGCGGTCAGCAGGAGGTGCGCCTCGACCGGGTCTGCGCCAGGCTCGACGATGCGAGCCGTCGGGAGCGTCCGCTGCAGGTCCTGCACGAGGCCCGGATCGTCCTGTGGGGCCAGCACCGCGATCCGGGGGGCGTCGGTTCCCGCGAGGAGCAGAGCGGCACGTCCTCCTGCGGTGCGGGCCTCCCGGCGACGCCACCAGGCGGTTGCCACGGTTCAGTCGCCGAGGCTGAAGGGGTCGTCCCTGCGGACGTCGTAGACGTGCCCCGACTGGTCGGAGATGAGGACGTCGACCGAGGTGTGCGCGACGGTCAGGGAGTCGAGCAGGGTGCCGGGCGCCTCCTGGCCGAAGGCCTTGGTGCGCATCGGGGTGGCGGTCCGCTCGGGGTTGATGCAGTTGACCCGCACTCCCGCGTCGGCCCACTCGTCGGCGAGCGCCTGGGTCAGGTTGACCGTGGCCGCCTTCGCCGAGGAGTAGAGGCTGTAGCCGCTGCGGCCGCGGGTGTAGGAGCTCGAGGTGAACAGCAGCAGTGCGCCCTTGCTGGCGGCCAGGTGCGGGTAGAACTCCTGGGCGATGAAGATCGGGCCGAGGTAGTTGATCTCGGTGGCGGCGTAGACCGTCTCCTCGGTGGTCTCGAGGAGCTCGCCGCGAGGCAGCACACCGGCCGTGTTGACGACGAAGTCGATGGTGCCGGCCTTGGCGATCGCCTCCCTCGCCGCGGCGGCGACGTCGGCGCGCCGGCCCACGTCGGTGTTGGTGGTCGACCGGCTGAAGGTGAGCACCGTGGCGCCGTAGGACTGGGCGAGCTCGGCGATGTCGGCGCCGATGCCGTAGCTGCCGCCGAACACGACCATGGTCTTGCCCTCGAGGGCGGCACGGTAGCCGGCGTCGTCCTTCGCACGGGGCAGGTCGATGCCGGTGAGCTGGAACAGCTTGTCGGCGATGAAGACGTCGATCGGCTCGGTGACCTTCATGTTCCGGTCGTCGCCGTGGACCACGATGATCGGCTCGTCGGGCAGGTACCTCAGCACGACGCTGCAGTCGTCGGTGGCGGTGAAGTCGGGGTCGCCGGCGGCGATCTCGTAGGCCCGGGCGAGGACGTCGAGGCGGAAGGCCTGCGGCGTCTGGCCGCGGCGCAGCGAGGCGCGCGGCGGGATGCTGCGGATGGTGTCGTCGGCGGCGACCTCGATGATCGTGTCGGCCGACGGGATCGCGACGTCGACGGCCGGGTAGCGCTCGAGGGCGGTGAAGCACTCGCCGATGATCCGCGGCGTCACGAGCGGGCGGACCGCGTCGTGGAGCAGGATCCGGGTCGCGGCGGCGTCGCCGGTCCCGGTGAGGTGGTCGATGGCGCGCTGCGTCGTGTCGTTGCGGGTCTCGCCGCCCTCGAGGATCGCGGTGACCTTGGGGTACCCGCCGCCGCGGGTGATGTCGCGGACCGCGTCGGTGTGGCCCGGGGTCATCATCACGACGACCTCGTCGACGTCGGCGTGGTCGTGCAGCGTGAGCAGGGTGTGCTCCAGCAGGGTCTTGCCCGCGACCTTGATCAGCTGCTTCGGGATGTCGAGTCCGACCCGGCTCCCGACACCACCGGCGAGCAGGACGGCGACATTCCTCGTCATGGCTGGCAGTCTCCCACGCAGCCCCGTCAACCGCCGAGTCGCCGGCGGGCGCGGCGGGCGAGCTCACGGGCCGCCGTACGACGGGCGCCGTCCTGGTCGCGATCGGCGTCCCAGTGCTCGGCGACCGCGCGGTGCCGGGACCAGACGGCGCGCTCGACCGGACCGGCGAGGTCACGGTGCTCGGGGCGGGGATGGACGCCGGTGAGCTTGCTGATGATGCCGACGGCGAGGGCCGCGGCGGCGCCGGGGTCGATCGCGGTGACGGGGGCGTTCTCGCCCTCGGCAGGCGCGAGGGCCCGGTCGGAGAGCAGACCGAGGTCGCCGATGACACGGGCGCCGGAGGCGCCGATCCGCGCGGCCATCACGGCGCCGATCTCGAGGGCGCGGTCGATGGCCCAGCCGGGGGTCAGCAGCTTCTCGGCGGCCGGGTCGGGCGGTGCGGCCTGCAGTCCGCGGGCCGCGCCGAACCGGATGAACCGGCCGTGGTCGGCGCTGGTCCAGGGGGCCTGCGAGGTGCGGTCGACGAGCTCTTGCATGAGCGTCGCCTCGGCGAAGGTGAGCGACCGGTTCGTCTTGTCGGCCGGCGGGCGGAGCAGTCCGTCGGGCAGCCCGAGGAGGCCCTCGAAGGCGGCCGGGAGACCGCGGTGGTCGCGGTCGTCGACGACGATCACGGTGACCCGGTCGGCACCGACAAGCCCGACCCAGCGCTCGACCAGCCGGTCGTGCCGGTGCCGCTGCCAGAAGGACGGCGTGACCGTGCCCCCGTTGGGGGCATCGGCCTGCTCGAGGACCTGTCGCAGCCACTGGTCGTACGACGGCACGAGGACGTTCTGGCCGTACTGCTGCCACTGCGAGCCGAGCAGCCGCACGATCGGGCGCACGGTGATCACGACGTGGGTGAGCGGGCCGAGCACGTCGAGGACGGTGCGGGCGCCGTCGTCGGTCGCCTCGCAGTAGACCTCGCTGCTGAGCACGCCGATCCGCGGCCGGTCGGCCCGGAGGCCGGCGACCATGGCGTACCAGCGCTCGCGGAACGCGTCGATGTCCTTGCCCGGGTCGACCCGGCCCAGGGCGACCGCCATGGCGGCGTTCATCTCGTGGGCGAGCTCGCCGGGGTAGGCGACGCCGTGGGCCGCGAGGACGTCGCGGGCCTCCCAGAACGCGCCCTGCATCGCGGTGGTGCCGGTCTTGTAGGGCCCGATGTGGACCAGCGTGGTGCCGTCGGGCAGCGGCTGGACGTCGGTCATCGGCTCCCCCGCAGTCGGGTCAGGAGGGCGCGCGCGGGCAGCTCCTCCACGGGTACGACGACCGCCCGGTCCGCAGCGAGGTCGGCCGGTCGCTCGACCTGGCCGAGCATCACCTCGAGCGCGGCGTCGGCGGCCACGTCGAGCGGGACCAGGCCACGCTCTGCCGGGACGGGCCAGAGCAGCGCGTCGCGGGGCCCGCTGATCGTGACCCCGTCGGCCTCGAGGGCCGCGAGGGCCGCACGGCAGGCGTCGCGCATCGCGCGCGCCTCCGCAGGATCGAGGTCGGGGTCGGTGTCGAGCGCGCGGCTGATGCAGGCGGTCGCGTCGGTGACGCCGTCGACGGCGGTCTGCCAGGCAGGCGGCAGCAGCACCTCGACCTGGGCGACGATCGCGTCGGCGTAGGCGCGGGCGGTGTCCTGGCCGCCGGGCACGCTCTGCGGCGGGACCGGGTCGGCATCGGTGTGCGCCGCCGCGGCGGCGACGTCGAACCGCGGCCAGCGGCGACCGGCGGCGAGGGTGAGCAGCTCGTCGAGCGAGGTGACCTCGTCGAGGGACACGGCGAGGTGCACCGGCGCGGCGGCGGTGTGGACCGCCCGGATCTCGGCCACCCACGCGGCCAGGCCCTCGGAGGTCGGCTCGGACAGCAGCTCGGCGACGGCACCGACCACGAGCAGGGTCCGGTCGGCTGCGAGGTCCACCTCGACCACGGTCACGTCAGGGAGCTCGTCGTCGTCGCGGCTGACCCGCTCGTCCTCGAGTGAGGCCCACCAGGTGGGGACCGCGAAGGCGTTCATCCCGGCGTGCGCGTCGGGGACGTGGAGCAGGCTCACTTGCGCGTCACCCGTCGGCGTGCGCGGCGGCCGAGCTCGCCGAGCAGCTCGCGGCCGCCGTACGTCGACAGATCGGGTGCGGCCGGCGCCGCGGCGGGAGTCTTCGCCGCGTGCTGGAGCGCAGCCGTGAACGCGACGTCCATCAGCCGGCCGGCGCTCTCGACCTCGACGGCGGTGGGCACCTCCACCTCCTCCGCGTAGTCGGCGGGATCGACGACCAGGTCGGCCAGGTCACCGACGACGGTGACGCCGGAGGCCTCGACGGCGGTGTTCCACGCGGCGGCGTACTCGTTGGCCTTCTCGGCGACCCAGCGCGGCGCGCGGATCGGGTGGGGCGTGGTGGTGTTCGTGTAGTCGCGCAGCGGGATCCGGGCCAGCACGCCGATCACCTCCATCCACGTGGGGTGGTCGCCGCCGTGGTCGGTCCAGGCGCGGTTGAAGTACCGGAGCATCTCGGCCTCGGGGTAGGGCAGCGAGGCATTGCCCTCGGGCACCAGCCGGAGCACCTCGGGGACGCCCATCAGGCGCTCGAAGACGCGCAGGTTGTGCAGCCGGTCGACCGGGTCGGGGACGACGAGGACGATCCGGTCCTCACCGAACACCGGGCCCCACTCCTCGACGATGCGGCGCAGGCTGAACCGGTGCAGGGACGGCATGAACTTGAGGTAGTCGATGCCCACCTCGCCGTCGACGCTCACCGCGGCGAACTGGTTGGCGGCCCACTCCTCGAGGGACTCGGTGCCGCGCCGGCGCAGCCACTGCTGCCACTGGGAGACCATGAGGGGCGCCAGCGGACGCAGCGTGACGACGACGTGGGTGTCGGCGCCGAGCTGGTCGGCGAGGTAGGAGATCCGCTCGCCCTTGGCGTGGCTCAGCGACTCGCTCGACCAGAAGGTGCAGCGGGCCTCGGACTCACGGAACTCCGTGGCGAGCGCCTGCCAGCGCTTCTCCCAGGTGCCCTGCCAGAAGTCGGCGAGGCCTCCGGCCGCGACCTGGCCGACCCGCATCTCGTGCCGGCCGTGGGTGACGTTGTGGGCGCCGAGCGCCTCGAGCTCGGGGCGGGCGCGGTCGAGCGCGCCCTGCAGCGCCGTCGTACCGGTCTTCGGCAGGCCGATGTGGAGGAACCGCGAGCCGTCCGGGAGGGCGTCGGGCAGGTCGACAGAGCGCATCGGGTGATCCTAGGACTGCTCGCCGAAGAAGGCCGCCGCCACCCGCTCGGCAGCGCGGCCGTCCATGAAGCGGCTGAACCGCTGGTGGAAGGCGTCCACCGCGTCGGCGTACCTGCGCTGGAGGCCGTCGAGGTCGCGCAGCTGGGCGACCACCTGGTCGGCGGTGTCGACGTGCGGGCCGGGGGCGGTGGGGCCGTAGTCGTAGAGGAAGCCACGCACGCCGCCGACGTAGGTGTCGAGGTCGGGGACGAGGAACACCATCGGACGCCGGGTCAGCGCGAAGTCGAAGCGCAGCGAGGAGTAGTCGAGCACCGCAGCGTCGGCGGCGAGGATCAGGTCGTTGATCTCGGGGTACTCGGTGACGTCGAGGAACCGGGTGGCCCCGGCACCGTCGCCGGCGGGGTTGTGGAACCGGTGGCCGCGCAGCAGCAGGACGTAGTCGGAGCCGAGCTCACGGGCCGCGGCGGCGACGTCGAGGTGGTGGACGGCGTCGGCCGCGCGCCAGTTGGTCGCCTGGTCGTCGCGCCAGGTGGGGGCGTAGAGGATCGCCTTCTGGTGGGGCTGGATGCCGAGCCGGCGGCGTACGTCGTCGCGGACGGCTGCGGCCTGCTCGCCGACGAGGACGTCGTCGCGGGGGTAGCCCTCGTTGTGGATCGGGCCGTCGTAGGCGTACTCGCGGCGGTAGTACTGGTCCATGTCCGGGTCGGGCGTGAGGGCCAGGTCCCACTGCTGCGAGGTTCGGGCGAGCTCGAGCTCGATGCGCCGCGGCGGGTAGTGCTTGGCATCCCACATCCGGATGCCCATCGACTTCGACGGGTAGCCGTGGAAGGTCTGCAGCAGCCGCTGGCCCGCACGCTTGCGGAACCAGCGCTCGGGGTCGATGTTCATGCACAGCTGCCCGGCGGCGGCCAGCACGCGGTACCACTCGCGGGTGGTCATCACGACGGGCACGGCGCCCTCGGGCACCCACGACGCGGTCGACGCGACGCCCCAGTAGAGCGTGAGGTCGGGCCGGGTGCGCCGCAGCTCGCGGTGGAGCGCGAGCTGGCTGTCGGTGGCGGTGGCGCCGACGTAGGACTGGAAGTAGACGGAGTCCGGCTCGAGCGGGATGTCGGCGTCGGCGTACCACTCCTGGAGCCGGGTCTGGCCGTAGGGCACGCGCTCCTCGACCGGCACCGCCGGGAGCAGCTCGACACCGGCGACCCGCCCCTCCTGCACGACGCGCGCGGAGTAGTCGGAGCCGACCATGAAGTGGTGGAGGCGGTCGATGCCGCGCTCGCCGAGGAGGGTGCGGGTGGTGGTGCCGTCACTGGTGACGGCGAGCCAGAACCAGGCAGGGGCGAGCGGGCGCTCGCCGAGGCCCCAGCGGTCGGTGGCGAGGGTGACGCTGGCGCAGATGCTGCCGTCCTCGTCGGCCGGCGGCAGGTCGGTGCTGAGCACCTCGGTGCCGCCGACCTGGGCGAGGAGGGCCAGTCGGGCGCCGTGGTCGGGTGCGGCGCCGAGCCAGCGGGCGGTGACGTCGAGGCGGAGGCCCTCGACGACGAGGTCGTCGACGACCAGCGTGCCGGCGGTCTCGTACAGCTCGGTGTCGCCCGACGGGGTGCGCGACCCGACCAGCTCGCCCTCGCCGACGCCGAGCCACTGGGGCGCGCCGGCAGCCCAGCCGAGCGGGACCTCGCGGCCGTCGGCGGTGAGCGCCTGGACCTGCCAGCGGCGCTGACCGGTCCACGCGGCCGGGAGCTGGAGCCGGAAGGCCGGGGCGCCGTCGGGTCCGTCGGCGAGCTCGGCGCGGACCTGCTGGGTGCCCTGGGTGACGCGGAGGGCCGTGACCGTCGTGCCGGCGGGGTCGAGGGTGCCCTCGACGGTGCGGCCCTCGAGCGTGATGGAGCGCAGCCGCGGAGCGTGGTCGGGGCGGATCCGGAGGCCGACCACGTCGGAGCGGGGGCTGAACGCGACGACCGAGCCGGCGACCGGCCGGGGGGCGAGGTGGTCACGGCCGATGAAGCCGGCCGAGGCCTGCTCGTCGATGAGAGGGACGGCACCGGAACGTCGTACGCCGTCGACGTCGATGTCGACCTCGAGGACCCAGGTGGCGGTGCCGTCGGTGGCTGCGACCACGTCGGCGACGGGGACGACGGCGTCGAAGGCGCCCCAGGAGAAGTCCTGGTGGCGGCGCAGGGCCTGGTTGGCACGCGCATCGCGGAACTGGCGGATCTCGAGCGGGAACCGCCGCCCGGTGGCGCTGTCGACGATCGCGCAGGTGATCGCGGGGGACGCGGTCATGTGCACGAAGTCGACCGCCGCGAAGACGGTCAGCTCGAGGGTGGCGGCGTCGACCCAGCGGGCCTCGCGCAGCATCGCGCGGAACCTCGTCTCGTCGGCGGTCATCTCGAACAGCTCCGGCGGGATGCCGAGCTCGGCGTCGTCGTGGTGCGGCAGCAGCGCCCACACCTTGCCGTCGCGGACCTCGGTCGGCCGGTTGCCGCGGGTGAACAACCGGGCGCCGAGGAAGTCCTCGAGCGCCTTGCGATGGTTGTTGCGCAGCAGCCAGAGCTTGACCCGGGCCTCCGCGTTGAGCCGCGCCCAGACGTGCTCGTCGGCGGCGTCGAGCAGCATCGCGACGTGGTCGCGCAGGGTCTGCCACTGGTGGTCGTCGGCCCGCTCGACGTCGGCGATCAGTGGCTGCACGGCCGTGTCGAGCACGCCCCACAGGAACCACTCGCTCACCTCGGGCAGGCCGAGCGCCTCGACCCGGTGCCAGGTGTGGTCGTTGCGGTCGATCCAGCCGGCCAGGCCGCTGAGCACGTCCGGCACGGTGCCGACCTGGACGCCGTCGCGACGGTCGGTGGGGATGTAGGTGAAGTCGGCCAGCAGGTCGAAGGCGGTCGCCTGCTCGAGCAGGCCGAGCGCGACGTCGGCGCCGTCGGGGAACTCGTCGGAGAAGCGCAGGCCCGTCTGCTTCCAGGACGTGCGCGTGAAGAGCTTGTTGCCGAGGCCGAGGTCGGTCACGGCGACCGGGGTGGCGGCGAGCGTCGTACCGCGGACGGGCGTGTGGTGGGCGGCGTCGTACGCCGAGTCGGGGATCCAGCCGGCGATGTCGGGCTCACGCATCGCGCCGACCACGACCGGCGAGCCGGAGCGGGCGTGGGCCTCGACCAGCCGCTCGATGCCGGTGTGGACGAAGTCGTCGCCGGCGTTGGTCACCACGACGACCAGCTCGCCGGACGCAGCGGCGACACCGGCGTTGCGGGCGGCGGCGAGGGACTTCTCGACCTTGACCCGGGTCTTGATCCGCCAGTCCTCGGCGGCGTGCTCGCGCACGGTCGCGGTGACCCGCTCGTGACGCCCGAAGCGCACGACGAGGATCTCGACGTTGCGGTGGGTCTGGACCTTCAGCGAGTCCAGGCAGGTGCCGATCCGGGTGGTGTCGTCGTCGCTGACCGGCAGCACGACGGTGACCAGCGGGCCGGAGAACTCACCGCGGAAGCGGCGGGTGGCGCGGCCGACGGGGCCGCGCAGTCGTCCGGGACCTGCCTTGGCGAGCCGGATCAGGCCTTGCTGGGCGCGGGCGCGGTCGAGTGCCACTGCGGCAGCGTCCTTCCGGGTCGACGGGTGGGTCGCCCGATGCTACCGAGGCGCTCTGGAATCGAGGGGATCAGGCAGGGCGGCGGGCCTGGGCGCGGGCCCGGGCCTCGAGGGCGTGGATCTGGGAGGTGAGGACGTCGAGCTCGGCCTCGAGCTCGGCGACCCGGACGACGGCCTGGCCGGCGCGCTCCTCGGCATCGGCGAGGCTCTTGGTGAGCCGGTCGGCGGCGCGCTGGGCCTCCTCGGCGCGGTCGCCGGCCTCGGCCAGCTCGCGGCGGGCGTCGGCCAGCTCGGCGGCGGCGTCGCCGAGGCGCTTCTCGAGCCGGGCGATGGTGGCGTCGCGCTTGGCGACCTTGCCCGTCATGTCGGCGGCGAACTCGACGTTCTCCGCGGTGCGGGCCTCGGTCAGGGCGGCGTACGCACGCGCCTGGGCGGCCCGGTCGCGGGCAGCCTCCTGACGGGAGTCCAGGAGCTCGGTGTGGGTGATCTTGGTGGCGGCCGCGCCCAGGACGAGGGCGGCGCCCGCGGCGATCGTGACGAGGACCCAGGAGCCGGTCACGGCCGTGCCAGCGACGACGAGCGTCGCGAGCACGAGGAGGAGCACAGCGACCAGGACCCGAGTGGAGCGCTGACGACGGCGGTTGCCGGACATGACAGGGGAAGTCATGTCCTGCACGGTAGGCCTCCGGACCCGTGAGACGCGGCAGACACGCTTGTCACACTCGTCCCAACCGTCACAGGACGGGCGTCAGCGCACGGGCCGGTACGACACCTGTCCGTCGCGGACCGTGATCCGGAAGGCGACCGGCGGGCGCGCGGTGGACTTCCGGGGCGGCTTCACCACCAGACGGATCCCGGCAGGCAGACGCTGACCCGACCCCACCTGCGCCTGCAGCCAGGCCAGCACGTCGGCCTCCGGGTCTCCGGCGGCGAGCATCTGGTTGGCCTGGGTCACGACTCCGACCGCCTTGGTGATCGCAGACACCTCCCAGAACAGTCGGGCCATCCGATAGGGCTGCGACCTCCGCGGAGCCGAGAGGTGGGGACGGCTCCATGCCCAGGTCTCGACGCAATCGCTCGACCGGAGGACGACGCCGGCGCTGCTGACCGTGGCGTTCACCGACTCGACCCTGGTCAGGCGTCCTCGGGCATCCGTCTGCGCGGTGATCTCGTTTCGCCATTCCGCGTCGCTGCCGGCGGCCAGCGTCATCTTCCCGACGAAGGACATTCCGCCACCTGCCAGCGGCGTCGTCGCGAGCTCGGACCACGGAGCATTCACGTCGGCGAGGATGGGGCCGTCCTCCCCGCCCCACAGGTCGTCGTCCCAGACCGCGCGGTCCCGCGTCCATGCCGCCTTCATCGGCGCACCGTGGATGCGCAACGACCTCCGTACCGCTCCAGACACCTTGACGTAGCGGAAGCGCCCCTTGAAGACCGTCGTGTCCACAGCGCCGGACCCGCCGGTCCGCCTCCGCTGCGTGTGGGTCTTCGCGTCGAGCTCCACGACCGACGTGTGCCCATCGCCGACCGAGTCGGTGCAGTGCTGTTCGTAGGTGCCACCGACCTTGCGCCACACGGTCAGGTACGACGCCCGGGCAGCCGCCTGCAGCGTGGCGACGGCCACGGGGTCAGGCGCCGCGGTTGTGCCGCGCGCGTCGGCGGGAACGGCGACGACGCTGAGCGCCAGCGACGAGACGAGAGCGATCAGGAGGCGCATGAGCAGCCTCCTACCCGTCGTCGCGGACCCGACACGCCCTCTCGAGCAGCAATCCGGCGATGACAGCCACGAGGGCGCAGCCGGCCGCGACGAACGAGCGCACCACCCGCTCGTCGGCCAGCTCGGCCGAGCTGCCGACCCACGAGAGCGCGTAGCCGACGTACCCGCCGGTGACGAGGGCGGACACGAGGGCGCTGGCGCGGGCGAGCACCAGCCGGTTGACGGCCTGGTGGGCCTCGAGCCGCTCACGGCGTACGTGCACGGCACGGTGGGTCACCCACGCGACGTACGCGAGGATCGCGGCGAGCAACAGCAGGGCGAGCGGCTGCGCCGGCGACACGAGTGGGGGTACGACGTCGAGGCGGTTGCACAGCGGGTGCACCGCCCAGCCGACGACCACGCCGACCACCGCCCAGCCGAGGACCGTGGGCAGGCCGGTGGGTCGCAGTCCGTCCGGCGACGGGCCGGACGGTACCGAGGGGTCCTGGTCGGGCTCCTCGGGCCGCTGGACGGGGTCCCGCGTCACCCTGGAGCTACTCGAACTCGAGGACCAGGTCGTCGCGCAGCTCGAGCCCGTCGGTGCCGACCTTCTCGAGCAGCTCGGCGACCGGACCGTGGTCGAGCAGCTCGGCATCGGGCTCGAGGTCGTGCCAGGGCTTGAGCACGAAGGAACGCTCGTGCGCACGGGGGTGCGGGAGGCGGAGGGCGTCGGAGTCGCTGCGCCGGTCGCCGACCGTGATGAGGTCGACGTCGAGCGTGCGGGGGGCGTTCTGGACGTCGCTGCGCTCGCGGTCGAAGGCGTCCTCGATGGCCAGCGCGCGGTCGAGCAGTCGGTGGGCCGACAGGGTCGTGTCGGCCAGGACGACCGCGTTGAGGAAGTCCTGCGCATCCGGCGGGCAGTCCACCGGAGAGCTCTCGTAGACCGGCGAGACACCGGTGATCCAGACCTCCGGGGTGTCCGCGAGCACGCCGAGCGCGCCCTGCAGCGTCGCGAACCGCTCGCCGAGGTTGGATCCGAGGGCGATCACCACCCGACGGATCGGTCGCATCTCGCCGGTCAACGTGTCCGCGTCGACGATGTTCGGATTGGGGGTCTCGGTCATGCTGGGCCCTCTGCCTTCCCGGTTCGGTCTCCCACTCCTGCAGCCTCACGGCGGCGGGTGATGGTGAGCTGTACGTCGGCGAACGTCGCCTTGATCGGCGCATCCGGCTTGTGGACGGTCACACGCACCCATTCAACACGAGGGTCCAACAGGCAGGTGTCCGCGATCCGCTGCGCGAGGGTCTCGATCAGGTCGACCGGGTCCCTCGTCACGGCAGCCACGACCTGGTCGACGAGGCTTCCGTAGTCCACGGTGTCGTGCAAGTCGTCCGAGGCCGCCGCGGGGGCGGTGTCGACCGCGAGGGTCAGGTCGATCCTGAAGACCTGGCCGTCGCGTCGTTCGTGGTCGAAGACGCCGTGATGGGCGAAGCACTCGATGCCGAGGATGCTCAGCTCGTCAGTCATTCTCAATCCCTCTCCGGCGCCACGGCCCGATCCGCGGCTGGGGTCCACTGTGCCGCAACGGCCAAGGCGTCGCGGTGGGCACGCACATCGTGGACCCGCAGGCACCACACCGGCGCGCCACCGAGCCCGGCGGCGAGCAGCGCGCTCAGCGCCACGCCGGCCGCCTCCCGCTCCCCCACCGGGCGCGGCTCGCCGGCGGCGTCCTCGAGCAGGCGCCCGAGGAAGGTCTTGCGGCTGCCACCGACCAGCAACGGGAACCCGAGGTCCGCCAGCTCGTCGAGGTGGCGCACCAGCTCCCAGTTGTGCTCCGGCAGCTTCGCGAAGCCCAGGCCCGGGTCGAGCACGATCTGGTCGTCGCGTACGCCGGCAGCACGGATCGCGGCGACCCGCTCCCCCAGCTCGGCGCGCACCGCGGCGACGACACCGTCGTCGTACTCCGCGAACTGCTGCATCCGGTCGCTGTGGGCGCGCCAGTGCATCGCGACGTAGGTGACGCCCGTGCGGGCGACGACGTCGAGGATCGCCGGATCGGCGAGACCGCCGGACACGTCGTTGACGATCCGCGCCCCTGCCGCGACGGCCCGGTCGGCCACCTCGGCGCGCATGGTGTCGACCGAGACGGTCGCCCCCTCTGCGACCAGCGCCTCGATGACGGGCACGACGCGGTCGAGCTCCTCCGCGAGCAGCGGCCGGGTCGCTCCGGGGCGGGTGGACTCGCCGCCGACATCGAGGATGTCGGCACCCTCGGCGAGCAGCTCGCGGCCGTGCGCGACGGCGCGTGCGGGGTCGTCGTACCGCCCGCCGTCGGAGAACGAGTCGGGCGTGACGTTGACGACCCCCATCACGAGGGGCGTCGACGGTCCTGTCATGCCCGAAACCCTAGACTCCAGACATGGCCGAGGCTCCTGCGGTGTCCGTCGTGATCCCGACCTACCGCTCCGGTCCGGGGCTGGACCGGGCGATCGCATCGCTCGACGCGCAGACCCTGCCGCAGGGCGAGCTCGAGGTGCTGCTGCTCGACGACGGTTCCCCCGACGAGACCGCGGCCCGGATCGAGCGGATCGCGGCCGGCCGGGCGAACTACCGGGCGTTCGCGCTGGAGGCGTCCGGGTGGCCGAGCCGTCCCCGCAACATCGGCGTCCGCGAGGCCCGCGGTCGCTACGTGCTCTTCCTCGACCACGACGACGAGCTGTACCCCGATGCGTTGCGGGCCGCAGTCGCGCTGGGCGACGCGGCCGGCGCCGACGTGGTCAACGGCAAGGAGGTGCGGACCCAGATCGCCCGCTGGGGACTCACGCACTACACCCACGACACGCACGACGCGAGCGCCGAGCCGCTGCGCGGGCTGCTGCCGATGACGCCGCACAAGCTGTACCGGCGGGCGTTCCTCGTCGAGCACGACGTCCGCTTCCCCGAGGCCCCGCGACACCTGTGGGAGGACCTCTTCTTCCATGTCGACGTGATCCGGCACGAGCCGACCGTCGCCCTGCTGAGCTCGACCCCGTTCTACCACTGGCGCAAGACGGCCGAGAACAACTCGACGTCCACCGACGGCACCAGGCTCGACTACAGCGGCGATCCCGAGTACTGGCCCTACCTCGAGAAGCTGTTCCGGCTGGTCTCCGGCGTCGAGAAGCCGGAGATCCGCGACGAGCTGCTCGCCCAGAACGTCCACGTCCGGCTGGTCTCCCAGCTCGGCCAGCGCGCGACCGACGCCGACCACACGAGCGTCGCCGAGGCGCGGACCGAGGTCGCCCGGATGCTCGCGGAGTACGTGCCGGCCGAGCTCGACGTGCTGCTTCCCGAGCGCAGCCGCGTCGCGATCACCCTCTTCCGCGCCGGCCACGCGGATGCGGCGGCCGACTACCTGCGCGACGGCATCGACCGCAAGCCGGACTTCACGGTCACGGCGGTCGATGACGCCGGCGACGGCAGCATCACCGTGAGGGGCGCCGTCGCCTGGAGCCGCGTGCCCGGGCAGCCCTTCGCCCGTCGTACGCCGGCCGGCGAGGTCGTCCGCGACCTGCCCGAGCCGCTGGCCAGCCTGCTCGCCGAGCGAGGTCTCACGCCGACGGCCGACGTCTCGGACGCCTTCGTGGACGTGGCGATCCGGCACGCCCCGACCCGGGTCAACTGGCTGCTGCCGTCCACCTCGCAGGTGAGCCTGGTCGAGCAGGAGGACGGCACCCTCGAGCCGGCCGGCACCTTCTCGGCCCGGTTCGACCCCACGAGCGCCGCGATGGGCAGCGCGCTGCCGACGGGCGCCCACCTGGTGCTCGGCATGTGCGAGCTCGACGGACGCACCGGCATCAAGCGGGCGTTCAGCGATCTCCCGGCCGGCACCCGTGTGGGTCCGGTCGTGCTCGACCGCTCCGCCCAGGACGGGCTGCTCCTGCGGCTGCCTGCCGAGGATGCGCCCGCCCGCAAGGGGTTGCTCAGCCGCCTGCGACGGGGCTGAGCACCCGGACTGCGCTCAGAGCAGGTGGTTGGGGCCGGCGTCGGCGGCTTCCGCGAGCAGGTCGAGCAGGTAGCGGCCGTACCCGCTCTTGAGCAGCGGCTTCGCGAGCTCCTCGAGCCGGGCGTCGTCGATGATCCCGAGCCGCCAGGCGATCTCCTCGGGCGCACCGACCTTGGTGCCCTGCCGGGCCTCGAGGGCGCGCACGAAGTTGCTGGCGTCGTTGAGGTCGTCGAACGTGCCGGTGTCGAGCCAGGCGGAGCCCCGCGGCAGCACCTCCACCTGGAGCCGGCCCTCGTCGAGGTACATCCGGTTCAGGTCGGTGATCTCGAGCTCGCCGCGCGGCGACGGCGTCAGCGACTTGGCCTTCTCGACGACGTCGGAGCCGTAGAAGTAGAGGCCGGGCACGGCGTAGTGGCTGCGCGGCTTCTCAGGCTTCTCCTCAAGCGAGAGGGCGCGGCCCTCGGCGTCGAACTCGACGACGCCGTACGCCTTGGGGTCGGCCACGCGGTAGCCGAACACCGCGGCGCCGTCGAGGTCCTCGAACCGGCGCAGACGGGTGCCGAGGCCGGCGCCGTAGAAGATGTTGTCGCCCAGCACCAGGCCGGCACCGCCGCCGGCAAGGTGCTCCTCGCCGATGAGGAAGGCCTGCGCGAGGCCGTCGGGCGAGGGCTGCACGGCGTAGCTGATCTCGATGCCGAACTGGCTGCCGTCACCGAGCAGGCGGCGGAACTGGTCGGCCTCGTGGGGGGTGGTGATCACCAGCACCTCGCGGATGCCGGAGAGCATCAGCGTCGAGAGCGGGTAGTAGATCATCGGCTTGTCGTAGATCGGCATCAGCTGCTTGCTGATGGCGTGGGTGATCGGGTGGAGCCGACTCCCCGTGCCACCGGCCAGGATGATCCCGCGCATCTCGTCTCCCACTCCTCGGCGCCCCGACGGCCCCGTCTCGATGTCTCGACAGGGCATTGTCCTTCATACACTGTCGGACGTGCGCATCCTCGTGACCGGCGGAGCCGGGTTCATCGGTTCGAACTTCGTCCACCACCTCGTCCGCCACACCGACGCCACGGTGACGGTGCTCGACAAGCTGACCTACGCGGCGAGCCGCGAGTCGCTGGCCGGGCTGCCCGAGGACCGGGTCCAGCTGGTCGTCGGCGACATCGTCGACGCCGGGCTCGTCGAGCCGCTGGTCAACCAGCACGACGCGGTCGTCCACTACGCCGCCGAGTCGCACAACGACAACTCGCTCAACGACCCGTCGCCGTTCATCCAGACCAACCTGATCGGCACGTTCACGCTGCTCGAGGCGGTCCGCAAGGCCGGCGTCCGGTTCCACCACGTCTCCACCGACGAGGTGTACGGCGACCTCGAGCTGGACGACCCGAAGCGCTTCACCGAGGACACGCCGTACACCCCGTCGTCGCCGTACTCCGCCTCGAAGGCGGGCTCCGACCACCTCGTGCGCGCGTGGGTGCGCAGCTTCGGCGTGCAGGCCACGATCTCGAACTGCTCCAACAACTACGGCCCGTGGCAGCACATCGAGAAGTTCATCCCGCGCCAGATCACCGAGGTGGCCGACGGCCGCCGCCCGAAGCTCTACGGCTCGGGTGAGAACGTGCGCGACTGGATCCACACCGAGGACCACTCCTCCGCCGTGCTCCGGATCCTCGAGAAGGGCCGGATCGGCGAGACCTACCTGATCGGCGCCGACGGCGAGAAGTCGAACCTCGAGGTGGTCCGGCTGATCCTGACCCTGATGGGTCGCGACGCCGACGACTTCGAGCACGTCACCGACCGCGCCGGCCACGACCTGCGCTACGCGATCGACTCCGGCAAGCTGCGCACCGAGCTCGGCTGGACGCCGCAGTACGGCGACTTCGAGGCCGGCCTGGCGCAGACCGTCGAGTGGTACCAGCAGAACGAGGCGTGGTGGCGCCCCAAGAAGGACGCCACCGAGGCCGCCTACGCCGCGAAGGGCCAGTGAACGTGGGCGAGCTGCGCGTCGAGACGACGCCGATCCCGGGACTGCTCGTCGTCCACCTGCCGGTGCACGGCGACGACCGCGGCTGGTTCAAGGAGAACTGGCAGCGCGAGAAGATGGTGGCGCTCGGCCTGCCCGACTTCGGTCCGGTGCAGAACAACATGAGCTTCAACGCCGCCCGGGGCGCGACCCGCGGCATCCACACCGAGCCGTGGGACAAGTTCGTCTCCGTCGCCACCGGGTCGGTGTTCGCCGCCTGGGTCGACATGCGCGAGGGCGAGACCTTCGGGGCGACGTACTGGACCGAGGTCGACGAGGGCAAGGCGATCTTCGTTCCGCGCGGTGTCGGGAACTCCTACCAGGCGCTCGAGGACGGCACCGTCTACTCCTACCTGGTCAACGACCACTACGTCGCCGGCCGGGTCTACCCCGCGCTGAACCTCAAGGACGAGACCGCCGCCATCCCGTGGCCGATCCCGCTCGAGTCCGACGAGGTCGAGATCTCGGCCAAGGACCTGGCCAACCCCGTGCTGGGCGACGTCGAGCCGATGGCGCCGAAGAAGACGCTCATCACCGGGTGCCGCGGCCAGCTCGGCCAGGCGCTCGCACCGCTGTACCCCGGCGCGACGCTGGTCGACCTCGACGAGCTCGACCTCACCGACGACGCCGCCCTGGCCGCCTGGCCGTGGGACGAGTACGCCCTGATCCTCAACGCGGCTGCCTACACCGCGGTCGACAAGGCCGAGACCGCCGAGGGCCGCCCCGTCGCCTGGGCCGCCAACTCCTCCGCTCCGGCGGCGCTCGCCCGGATCGCCGCTGCCCGGGGGATCACCCTCGTGCACTACTCGACCGACTACGTCTTCGACGGCTCCGAGGTCGAGGGCGGACACCGCGAGGACGAGGCCTTCGCGCCGCTCGGCGTCTACGGCCAGACCAAGGCCGCCGGCGACCTCGCGGTCGCGGGCGCTCCGCGCCACTACGTCCTGCGGACCTCGTGGGTGATCGGCGAGGGCCACAACTTCGTGCGCACCATGGCCCGCCTCGCCGCCGACGGCGTCGACCCGGCGGTCGTCTCCGACCAGGTCGGGCGACTGACGTTCACCTCCGAGCTGGCCCGCGCGACCGCGCACCTGGTGGCCACCGGGGCGCCGTACGGCACCTACAACGTCACCAACGGCGGCACCCAGCGCTCGTGGGCCGACTACGCCCGCAAGGTCTTCGAGCTCACCGGCCACGACCCAGCCCGGGTCGGCACGGTGACCACCGAGGAGTACGGCGCCGGCAAGGACCTGTCCCCGCGGCCGCTGTACAGCACGCTGGCGCTGGACAAGCTCGCCGGCACCGGGTTCGTCAGCACCGACGCCGACGAGGCGCTGGCGGCGTACCTCTCCTGAGCTGACTCTGGTGCAGGGATACCCGCTTCAGCGGGTATCCCTGCGCTTCCTGACCGTTGCACACGTCAGGAAGCGCCAGTTTTCGTCAGGAGGCGTGCAGGAGTACCCGCTTCACCGGGTATTCCTGCAGGGCGTCAGCCGCGCGAGCTGTGGATCAGCGCCATCGCCTCGGCGCGGGTGGCGGCGTCCTTGAGCATGGTGCCGCGGACGGCCGAGGTGATGGTGCGGGCGCCGGCCTTGCGGACGCCGCGCATCGTCATGCACAGGTGCTCGGCCTCGATCACCACGATCACGCCGCGGGCGTCGAGGAGCTCCATCAGCGAGTCGGCGACCTGGGTGGTCAGCCGCTCCTGGACCTGCGGACGCTTGGCGTAGACGTCGACCAGGCGGGCCAGCTTGGACAGGCCGGTGATCTTGCCGGTCTCGGCCGGGATGTAGCCGACGTGGGCAACACCCGTGAACGGGACCAGGTGGTGCTCGCACATCGACCACAGCTCGATGTCGCGGACCAGCACCATCTCGTCGTGGCCGATGTCGAAGGTGGTGGTCAGCACCTCCTCCGCCGTCATCCGCAGGCCGGCGGTGAGCTCGGCGTACGCCCGGGCCACGCGGGCCGGGGTGTCCTTGAGGCCCTCGCGGTCCGGGTCCTCGCCGATGGCGGCCAGGAGCTCGCGGACGGCAGCCTCGGCGCGCTCGTGGTCGAACGCGCCGCCCGTGCCCTCGCTCATGCCGAGGGCGCCGGCGGCTGCGGGTCGGTCGGGGGCGCGGACGGCGTGCCACCGTAGACGTCGCCACCGGGTCCCGGCGGCGTCAGGATCTGGCCGCTGTCGTCACCGGCCGGCTCGGGGGCCGAGCCGTTCTGCTCGGCGCGACGGCGGATCTCCTCGGGGATCTCCACCGGCGGGATGGTCGACGGGATCCGGGTCGGGGAGCCGGTCCAGGCGGGACGTGCGGGCCGCAGCCGGAGCGCGGTGAAGACCTCGGCGACCTGCTCCTTGTCGAGCGTCTCCTTGTCGAGCAGCGCGAGCACGAGGGCGTCGAGCACGTCGCGGTTCTCGACCAGGATGTCGAACGCCTCCTGGTGGGCCGTGGCGAGGAAGTTCTTGGTCTCCTCGTCGATGATCGCAGCGACGTCCTCGGAGTAGTTCCGGGAGTGCCCGATGTCGCGGCCCAGGAACGGCTCGGCGTTGGACTCGCCGAGCTTGATCGCGCCGAGGCGGTCGGTCATGCCGTACTGGGTGACCATCGCGCGGGCCAGCGCCGTGGCCTTCTCGATGTCGTTGCCGGCACCGGTCGTCGGGTCGTGGAAGATCAGCTCCTCCGCGGCCCGGCCGCCCAGCATGTAGGCGAGCTTGTCGAGCATCTCCGAGCGGGTCTGGGAGTACTTGTCCTCGTCGGGCAGCACCATCGTGTAGCCCAGCGCCCGGCCGCGCGGCAGGATCGTGATCTTGTGGACCGGGTCGGTGCCCGGCAGCGCCGCCGCGACGAGGGCGTGGCCGCCCTCGTGGTAGGCGGTGATCAGCTTCTCCTTCTCCGACATCAGGCGGGAGTTGCGCTGCGGGCCCGCGATGACGCGGTCGATCGCCTCGTCGAGGATCGGGGACGTGATGACCTTCTGGTTGTTGCGCGCGGTGAGCAGCGCCGCCTCGTTGAGCACGTTGGCGAGGTCGGCACCGGAGAAGCCGGGGGTACGACGCGCGACCGACAACAGGTCGACGTCGGGGCCGAGCGGCTTGCCCCGCGAGTGGACCTCGAGGATCCGCTTGCGGCCGGCCAGGTCGGGCGCGTCGACCTGGATCTGGCGGTCGAAGCGGCCCGGGCGCAGCAGCGCCGGGTCGAGGACGTCGGGCCGGTTGGTGGCCGCGATCAGGATCACGCCGCCGCGGACGTCGAAGCCGTCCATCTCGACGAGGAGCTGGTTGAGGGTCTGCTCGCGCTCGTCGTGGCCGCCGCCCATGCCGGCGCCGCGGTGGCGACCGACGGCGTCGATCTCGTCGATGAAGACGATCGCGGGCGCGTTCTCCTTGGCCTGCTCGAACAGGTCGCGGACGCGGGAGGCACCGACACCGACGAACATCTCGACGAAGTCCGAGCCGGAGATCGAGTAGAACGGGACGCCCGCCTCGCCGGCAACGGCGCGAGCGAGCAGGGTCTTGCCGGTTCCGGGCGGGCCGTAGAGCAGCACGCCCTTGGGGATCTTGGCGCCGACGGCCTGGAACTTCGCCGGCTCCTGGAGGAACTCCTTGATCTCACCGAGCTCCTCGATCGCCTCGTCGCACCCGGCGACGTCGGCGAAGGTGGTCTTCGGCATGTCCTTGCTGATCATCTTGGCCTTGGACTTGCCGAACTGCATGACGCCCCGGCCACCGCCCTGGACGTTGTTCATCAAGAAGATGAACAGCAGGATGATCAGCGCGAACGGCAGCAGCGTCGCGAGGATCGAGCCCAGCAGGCTGGGCTTGGGGTTCTTGAAGTCGTACTTGTTGAGCTTGCCGTCGGCCTTCTGCTGCTCGACCTGCTCGATCAGGCCCTGCTGGGCGCCGTCGACGTAGTAGGAGAGGACCTTGTCACCCTGCTTGCGGGTGCCCTTGTCGAGCGTGGCCTCGATCGACTGGTCGCCGTCGACGAAGGTGATCTCGTCGACCTGGCCCTTGGCGATGTACGTCGACATCTGCGAGGTCGGGATCTCGTCGTACCCGCCTCCGGGTGCGAGGAACTCGAGAGCGAGGACGACGGCGAGTACCGCCACCACGATCCAGAGCCATGGCCCCCTGAAAACGCGCTTCACAGACTTACTCGCTCCCCAACTCCGTCGACAAGGATCTGACGACGGTACACGCCGCCGACTGGTCCCATTCTGTCTGGTCCCTGGTTGGGCGGCGCGCTGGAGCCGGGATCAGGACCGGAATCAGGAGTAGACCGAGGGCGACAGCGTGCCGATGTCGCGCATGTTGCGGTAGCGCTCGCGGTAGTCGAGGCCGTATCCGACGACGAACTCGTTGGGGATGTCCCAGCCGACGTACCTGGGCTTCACGGGCATCTGGAGCGCCTCCGGCTTGCGCAGCAGGGTGGCGATCTCGACGCTCGCCGGGCCGCGGGAGCCGAGGTTGGACGTCAGCCACGACAGGGTAAGGCCGGTGTCGATGATCTCGTCGACGATGAGGACGTGGCGCCCTGCGACGTCGGCGTCGAGGTCCTTGAGGATCCGGACGACGCCGGACGACTTGGTGCCGGAGCCGTACGACGACACGGCCATCCAGTCCATCTCGACGTGCTTGTTCAGGGCACGGGCGAGGTCGGCCATGATCATCACCGCGCCACGCAGGACGCCTACGAGGACGAGGTCCTTGCCCTCGTAGTCGCGCTCGATCTCGGCTGCCATCTCGGCCACCCGGGCCTGGATCTGCTCCTCGGTGAAGAGCACCTCGACCAGGTCGTCCGCGACGTCGCTCGCATGCATGGCGTCAGCCTGCCACAGCGGTACCGCGGAAGCGGAGGTGGGAGCGGTCGCGGTACGCCGTGACGTGACCCGGCAGCTGCACCTCACCGCTGATCTCGCCGCAGGCCAGTCGCCGGAGCGCCGTGACGTGGACGTGGAACAGCTCGGCGTCGACCGCACCAGCAGCGAGGGCGGCGATGCGGAGCACCCGGCTGGCGAGGGCGGGGAGCAGGTCCTGGACGCCGGCGAGTGAGAGTCCGTCGGGACCGACCAGGCCGTCGTACGCCGTCGCCGCGAGCGCGTCGAGCGCCTCGACGTCGGCCCGGACCTGGTCGGCGGTGCGGGCCAGGGTGGCGGCGACGCCGGGGCCGAGCTCGTCCTCCAGCAGGGGCAGCACCCGCTGGCGGACCCGGACCCGCGCGAAGCCCGGGTCGCTGTTGTGGGGGTCGTCCCAGAACTCGATGCCGTCGGCCAGGCAGGCGGCGACGGTGTCGGCGCGGGCGACGTCGAGGAGCGGGCGGCGGTAGTGGTCGAACGCGCGGCGCATCCCGGCCAGGCTGCGACCGCCCGAGCCGCGGGCGAGCCCGAGCAGGACGGTCTCCGCCTGGTCGTCGCGGGTGTGGCCGAGCAGCACGAGCTCGGCGCCGAGGTGCTCGCGGAGCTGGTCGAGGACGGCGTACCGGGCGCGGCGGGCGGCCGCCTCGATCCCGAGCCCGGCCGGGTCGACCTGCACGCGGGCGGTCGCGGTCTCGTCGGCGCCCAGACCCGCCATCTGCGCGACGACACGCGCCGCATGGTCGCCCGATCCCTCCTGCAGGCCGTGGTCGACGGTCGCGCCGACGACCCGGAGCCCGGCCTTGTGGCCCTCGAAGACCGTGGCCGCGAGCAGGGCGAGCGAGTCGGCGCCGCCGGAGCAGGCCACCACGACGGTGGCGTTGGGGTCGAGGTCGGCCAGCGCGCGTCGTACGCCCTGGCGGACGGCGGCGATCGCCGGGTGCAGGCCCATGTCAGCGAGCCGTCAGGCCAGGACGCGCTTGACCCAGCCGTCGGGGTCGCTCAGCTCGGCCTTGCTGGGGAGGTTCTCGGGGCCGGCCCAGACGGCGTTGAACTCGTCCATGCCGACCCGGTCGACGACGGAACGGACGAAGTGGGCGCCGTCGCGGTACTGCGCCATCTTGGCCTCGAGGCCGAGCAGTCGGCGCAGCACACGGTCGAGCGCACCGACGCCCTGGCGCCGCTTGGTGAACTTCTTGCGGATCTGGGCGACGCTCGGGATGACGGTCGGGCCCACGTCGTCCATCACGACGTCGGCGTGGCCCTCGAGCAGCGACATCATCCCGGTCACGCGGTCGATGACCTCGAGCTGCTCGGGGGTGCTGAACATCTCGACGATGCTGCCGCCGTTGCGCCCGGCCTTGATCGCGTCGGTGATCCGCTCGAGCCCGCCCTCGAGGAAGCTGGCCGGCTCGACGGTGTCGCTGATGGCGCGGATCTCCGAGAACAGGTGCTCTCGCATCCACGGTACGGCGGTGAACTGCACCCGATGGGTCTCCTCGTGGAGGCAGACCCAGAGCCGGAAGTCGTGGGGATCGACGTCGAGCTCGCGCTCGACGTGGACGATGTTGGGGGCGACGAGCAGCAGTCGGCCGTGGGGCTCGTGGAACGGGTCGAACTGGCCGAGCACCTTGCCGGCGAGGAACCCGAGCAGCCCGCCGACCTCCGCGCCGGTGACCTTCGCGCCGACCTTGAGCCCGATCCCGCTGGGCGGCTTGCTCGCGGCGATCTTCTCGATCATCGGCCGGGTCGCCGCGGCGAAGCCCTCGGCGTTGGCCTGCACCCAGCCCGGCCGGTCGACGACCAGGATCGGTGCGGTGCCGTCCGGCGCGTCCAGCCCGGTGAACTCCCGCACCAGCCCGGTCGAGCGGTGCGCACCCGCCCGCAGCTCGGCGACCGCCTCGTCCGCCTCGGCCCGGCTCACCACCGGCCCGTCGCCCGCCAGCCTGGACCCGAGCGCGACGGCGAGGCCCCAGTCGATCATCGGGGGCAGTGGCGCGGCGGGTGCGGTCATGCCGGAAGCCTAGGCCGTGGGGTCGAACGTCGCCGGGAACGCCGTCGGTCAGCAGAGGCAGGCGCCGAGGCCGGCCGCGGCGGAGTCCATGGTGGTGCGGGCGAGGAGTGCCTTGTCCTTCTTGACCTTGTCGGCCATGAGCGCGAAGGCGAGCAGGTGCCCCTGGGCGTCGATGGCGATGCCGGCGAGCGAGGTGACGCCGGTGAGGGTGCCCGTCTTGGCGCGCACGCGGCCGCGGCCGGCGGTGGGGCCGAGGTCCATCCGGTCGGTGAGCGAGCCGGTGTACCCGGCGACAGGGAGCCCCGACAGGAGCGGGCGCAGCTGGGGGTGGTCGGCGGAGGCGGCGAGGCGGAGCACGTCGACGAGGACGCCGGGGGCCAGCCGGTTGTCGCGGGACAGGCCGCTGCCGTCGTGCAGGACCGAGCCACGCAGGTCGATGCCGTTGGCGGTCAGCACCCGCTTCACGGCCTCCTGGCCGCCGGCGAACGAGCCGTCGCCGCTGTCGGCGAGGCCGGCCTGGCGCAGCAGCACCTCGGCAGCGGCGTTGTCGCTGACCTCGATCAGGCGCTGCACGATCTGGGCGACCGTGGGGCTGGTGACCCGGCCGACCTCGGTCGCGCCGGCAGGCGCGGTGGTCCTGGTGGGGCTGCCGGTGACCGTGATCCCGCGGCGCGCCAGCGCCTGCGCGAACGCGGTGGTCGCCTCCAGCGCGGGGTCGGCGACCGGGCCCTGCCCGGGGAGCGCCCGACCCTCGTCGACCCACAGTGCACTGATCGGGTTGATCTCCTCGGGGATGTAGTCCGGCTTCCACGTCGGGTGGACCTGCGGGCCGGTGAACAGCGAGTCGTCGAAGCCGAGCTCGACGGTCGTCACGCCTGAGGCCTCGAGGCTGCGGGCGGTCCGCTTGGCGAGGGTGCGGACGTCGGCCCGGGCGGGGTCGTACGTCGCCCCCGTGGGCGCCGGTTTGGGCTCGCGGGCCAGCAGCGGGTCGCCGCCGCCGACGAGGACCAGGCGGGGCGTCGTACCGCTGGCGTCGAGGACGGTGGTCGTCGCGAAGGTGTGCTCGGGCCCGAGCAGGAAGAGCGCCGCCGCCGAGGTGACCAGCTTCGTGGTCGAGGCCGGGATGGCGACGCCGGCGCCCTCGGCCGCCTCGTAGGCGTAGCCGGTGCCCTCGAGCGGGCCGACCGCGGCGATCACGTGGCGGCCCAGATCGGCCGAGTCCAGCGGCGCGAGCGCCTGCTTCACCGCCTGGGCATCGAGCGCGGCGGTGCCGTCGGCGGTCGGCGCCAGCGCCTCGGGTACGACGACCGGCGGCACGTCGACCTCCGGCGGCGGCGCAACAGCGGCCGGATCGGCCGGCGTACCGGCGTCGGCCCGCAGGTCGTGCCACCACCGCTCGGCGGCCCCGGTCTGCCAGGCGACCCCGGCTCCCACGAGCAGCGCCACCACCAGCACCCCGGAGAGCACGCGACGGCCTCGCCGGGTGCCCGGCTCGCGGTCCTTCTCGGCCACGGTTCTCCTCCCGAGGATGCTCCCCAACTGCGCGTTCCGGGACATTGTGCGGGACAATGCTCCGAACAACGGCGCCGGGCAGGTTCACAGCTCCCGCGAGCACGTCCGCGCCAGACCCGATCGTCAGCCCCGACCGGGCCGAGAGTGTGGAGGAAGACTGTGCTGGAGTTCGACGTCCTCGTGGAGATCCCCAAGGGGAGCCGCAACAAGTACGAGGTCGACCACGAGACCGGGCGCATGCGCCTCGACCGGTTCCTCTTCACCTCGACCATGTACCCCGCCGACTACGGCTACATCGAGGACACCCTCGGCCAGGACGGCGACCCGCTCGACGCGCTGGTCCTGCTCCAGGAGCCGACCTTCCCGGGCTGCCTGATCAAGTGCCGCGCGATCGGCATGTTCCGGATGACCGACGAGGCCGGCGGCGACGACAAGGTCCTCTGCGTCCCCGCGGGCGACCCGCGCATGGAGCACCTGCGCGACATCAACCACGTGCCGAACTTCGACCGGCTCGAGATCCAGCACTTCTTCGAGGTCTACAAGGACCTCGAGCCCGGCAAGTCCGTCGAGGGCGCCGACTGGGTCGGCCGCACCGAGGCCGAGGCCGAGATCGTCGCGTCCTTCGAGCGCTTCAAGACTCACTGAGCCGTTTGGCTCGCTGCGCCCACGCAAGCCGAGGGCGCCATTCAGCCGCACGTCATGCTCCCGCGCATGAGGTGCGGCTGAGTGGTTTTTCGTCGGGCGCCCCGCGTGATCTGGACTGAGCGCAGCGAGGGAAGATCACGCGCCAAAGGGCGCCCGACATGCGAAGCGAGCCAAACCAACACCGTGAGTCCCTCACGCAGCGCATGCGCCCGAGGACCTGGGCGCCCGGCCGCTAGCGAGGACCAAGCAGCAGAGCCAGCCCTGCGGCGATCGCCGCGGGGCTGTCGTCGTTCTCCGGCGGCATCGTGACGTAGCTCAGCGCCAGCCGGGCGAGCGTCCGGGACAGCTGCTGCAGCAACGCCGGGTCGGTGCCCGGCCAGGCCGCGCCGGCGGCGGCCTCCAGCTGCTCGGCGACCCGGACGAGGAGCGGGCCGGCGTCGGTGGTGACGATCCGGACCAGGTCGTGGTGGGCGTCGCCGGCGCGGACCCGGTCGATCAGCGGGTCCTCGGCGGCGGTCTCGAGGAACAGCCGGAGCCCCTCCTCGAGACCCGTGCGTGGTGAGTCGGCGTGCTCGGCCAGCGTCGACGCGATGAGCGCGCACAGGGCGTCGGCGAGGTGGACGGTGTAGGCCTGCGCGAGGCCGTAGCGCGAGCCGAAGGCGTTGTAGAGCGTCTGCCGGCTGACACCCGCGTCGCGGGCGACGGCCTCGAGCGTGACGTCGCCCCAGGGGCGTTCGAGCAGGAGGGCGCGCAGGGCCGCGAAGACGGCGGTACGGCGCTCCGCGACGGCGCTCACGTCCGGGCGCCCCCGCGCTTGACCCCACGGAAGTACGCGATCGCGCCGCTGCGCTCGAGGACGAGGTCGGCGATGCCCTCGCGGGCGAACCAGTCCTCGAGGTCGTCGCTCGTGCAGCCCGGACCGAGCAGGCCGGCGACCCGGCCGACCTGGCGCAACGGCTCGAAGCGGATCCCGGTGTCGTTGAGCAGCGCGCTGCCGGTGAGCACCCCGCCGGGACGGAGCACCCGCGCCATCTCGACCACGGCCTGCTCGGGGTCGGGGAAGCAGTGCAGGCCGGTGAAGGTGACGACGAGGTCGAAGGAGCCGTCGTCGAACGGCAGGTCGCCGACGTCGGCGATCCGCGGCACGACCTGGTCGGCGACGCCGCGGCGTTCGGCGACCCGCATCGTGCGGTCCAGCATGGTCTGCGCGATGTCGCCGGCGACGTACTCCACGTCCTGACCGGGCCGCAGGCCGCGCAACGCGACCCCACCACCGCACGGGATGTCGAGGATCCGGCTGCCCGCAGGCTGGCGGCCGATCTCGTCGGCGGCGCGGTAGAGCCGGCGCAGGTCGCTGTTGATGCCCAGGCGCCAGACCGCGCCGCCAGCGGTCGGGTGCTCGACCGTCCAGTCGTAGAAGGACGCCCACAGCGGGTCGTCCGACCAGCCGCCCAGTCCGGGGACGTGGGACAGGGTGGAACGGATCATGCCTCTCCTCCGATGAGGGCCTGGGAGCGCAGCAGTGCCTCGGGTACGGCGAACGCGTCGACCAGCTCGCGCGCGAGCGGCCGCACCCGGCGGCACAGCTCGGCCACCTCGCGGGTGATCGCCTTCGAGCGCTGGGTGTTGAGCCGGCCGTGCTCGATGAACCACGCGCGGTCGGCCTCGATGCCGGACAGCGCGTGCAGGTCGCAGAGCAGGTTGAGGGTGAGCCTCAGGTCGCCGTCCTCCATCGCCGCGACCTTCGCGGTGAACGCCTCGAGCACCAGCCGCTCGACGTGGGCGCGGGCCGCCTGGATGACGTGGTCCTGCACGCGGGAGAACACCTCGCCCGGGTTCATGCCGGAGTCGACGCCGCGCTTGAGCCGCCGGGCGACGCCGCCGATGAGGTGCTCCTCGCGGAAGCGGTACATCGCCAGGTGGTAGTTGGGGTCGCGCAGCCCGCTGTCGGTGTGCCAGTCGTCCTTGCCGCCCGGCAGCGCGTCGCGGATCTGCTCGAACAGGCGGTGCACGCGGGTCCGCTCGAGCACGGTGTCGACCGCGAGACCCGCGACGAAGCGGACCATCCCGAGCTGGTCGAGGTCGGAGAAGTCGCTGGCGTAGTCAGTCAGCAGGCCCTTGCCGACCAGCTGCAACAGGACGTGGTTGTCGCCCTCGAAGGTCGTGAAGACGTCGGTGTCGGCCTTGAGCGCCGCGAACCGGTTGACGGCGAGGTAGCCCGCACCGCCGCAGGCTTCGCGGCACTCCTGGATCGTGTCGGTCGCGTGCCAGGTCGCCAGCGCCTTGGTGCCCGCGGCGCGGGACTCCAGGAGACGTCGGGTCTCCTCGTCGTCGCGGATGCCGGAGAAGACGTCGTGCAGCTGGCCGGCGAGCACCTCCTGGGCGAAGTGCAGGGCGTAGGTCCGCGCCAGCCGCGGGAAGAGCCGCCGCTGGTGCAGCCCGTAGTCCAGCAGCAGCTGCTCGGCGCCGCCCTCCTCGGTCCCGGTCTCGAACTGCCGGCGCTGGAGGCCGTAGCGGACCGCGATCGTCAGCGCCGACTTCGACGCGCTCACCCCGGCCGCGCCGACCGAGACCCGGCCCTGGACGAGGGTGCCGAGCATCGTGAAGAACCGCCGGCCCGCGCTCTCGATGTCGCTGACGTAACCGCCGTCCTCGGTGACGTCGGCGAACCGGTTCAGCAGCGCCTCGCGCGGCACCCGGACGCCGTCGAACCAGATCCGGCCGTTGTCGACGCCGTTGAGGCCCATCTTGGGGCCGTCGTCCTCGATCCGGACGCCGGGCAGCGTCGCGCCGTCCTCGTCGCGCAGCGGTACGACGAGCGCGTGCACGCCGTGCCCCGCACCGCCCACCTCCAGCTGGGCGAACACCACGGCCACCCGGGCGTGCTTCGCCGCGTTGCCGATGTAGTCCTTGCCGGCGCTGTGCGTGGTCGTCGTGACGACGAACTCGGACGTCACCGGGTCGTAGGTCGCGACCGTGCCGAGCGCCTGCACGTTGCTGCCGTGCCCGGTCTCGGTCATCGCGAAGCAGCCGAGCAGCCGGCCGCTGACGACGTCGGCGAGGTACGCGTCGTGGTGACGCTTCGTACCGAGCTGCAGGATCGCACCGCCGAACAGGCCGAACTGCACGCCGACCTTGACCAGGACCGACAGGTCGCCGTACGCGAGGGACTCGAAGGCCGCGATCGAGGCGCCGATGTCGCCGCCCCCGCCGTACTCCTTCGGGAAGCCCATCCCCGCGGCACCGGTGCCGGCGATCTCGATGACGACGTCCTTGACCCGCTCGCGGAACTCGTCGCGCGGCATCGTCTCGGCGTCCTCCAGCACGGAGGCGTACGACGGCAGCAGCTCGCGCACCGTGCGCCGGACGTCGGCGTACCTGCCGTCGAGCAGCTCGGTGAGCGCGGCGACGTCGACCGTCAGCTCGGGGGGCGCGGTCGCAGTGGACTCCTCGGCCATGGGGCGAACTTAGCGTCCCGGTCAGGGGCGCGCGTAGAA
Organism: Nocardioides sp. F233; assembly: GCF_057813895.1. Classification (NCBI taxonomy): domain Bacteria; kingdom Bacillati; phylum Actinomycetota; class Actinomycetes; order Propionibacteriales; family Nocardioidaceae; genus Nocardioides; species Nocardioides sp. F233. Next base: position 215,479 of record NZ_JBVASH010000005.1, on the reverse strand, counting down.
GTCCGGGCTGCGCCAGTAGTCGATCGACTCCAGGCTGACCGGGCGACCGGTGCGCGGGGCGTGGATGATCTGCCCGCCGCCGACGTAGAGGGCGACGTGGAAGATCGCGTCCGGGCCGCCGTCCGACCAGAACACGAGGTCGCCGGGCTGGAGCTGGTCGCGGGTGATCGGCGTGGACTGCTCGTACTGCGCCACCGAGTAGTGCGGCAGCGACTTCCCGCCGGCCGCCCACGCCTTCTCGACCAGGCCGGAGCAGTCCCAGGCGGAGGGGCCGGCCGCGCCCCAACGGTAGGGCTCACCGAGCTGGGCGCGGGCGAACGCGACGGCAGCCTGGGCTCCGTCGGCGGGCGCAGGGTCTCCGGCCGGGTCGGCCGCCGGGGTGGGCGCGTCGCCCTTGTCGTCCTTCGCGGCCTTGGCCTCCTCGGCCTCCTTCGCCGCCTTGGCATCGGCGGCGGCCTTCGCGGCCGCCTCCGCGTCGACGGCGGTCTGGTGGGCGCGGGCGACGGCGACGCTCACGCCCTGGAGACGGGCGAGCCGCTTCACGAGCCGGGTACGACGGCGCTCGATCCGCGCGGTCACCGTCTCCGCGTCCTGGGCCGCTGTCCGGGCCCGGTCGCGCGCGGCCTTCGCGTCAGCGAGGGCCCGGTCGGCCTCGGCCGCGGCCGACGTGGCCGCGTCGGCGGCCTCGGTGGCGGCCTTCGACGCGGCGAGGTACTCGTCGCGGCGCTGGTCGAAGAGCGCCTGGACGTGCTCGTTGGCCGAGGTCTGCTCGAGCAGGGCGTCGATCCCGTCGGCGTCCACGATCGCCTCGACCAGGGACAGCTCGAGGCCCATGCCCTGGGCGGTGATCACGGCGTCGCGGAAGGCGTCCTCGTGCTCGGCCAGCGCCTGGGCGGCAGCCGTCGAGTCCGCAACCGCACGCCGCTCGGCAGCCCGGGCGGTGTGCGCGGCCCACCGAGCGCCGTTCCAGGCCTCGGTCGCCCGTGCCGCCCGGACGGTCGCGGTGTCGAGCTCGGCGGCCGCATCGGCGAGCCGCTGCTGGATCGCCGCGACGTCACCCTCGGCAGCACCGGCCCGGTCCTGCGCGGCCCGCACGTCGGCGGCGCTCGGTGCGCTCGGTACGACTGGGGTCGGCGGGGTCGGGTCCGCCTGCGCCCCGGGGATGCAGACCACCGCCGTCAGGACGAGGGCGGCGAGGCCGGTACCGATGCTCGGGGAACGCACTCGCGTCACCGTAGTGCTCTTTTGTCACATCCGAAACAAAAATCTCAGAAATCTCTCGCGCCACCGGCGTGTCGCATTGACGAACTACAACGGTGTCATTCGCGAGACGGCCTTGGGACAGCGCCGTCGGTCGTTGCGGGAAGCGATGGCGACGGAGCGGAGAGAGCGACGAAGGAGCGACCGGAGCGGAGGAGTCGAGCCTTTCCGCGAGCCGACCCTGTGGCCGCCACGCGGACCCGCCCGACGCGGGTCTCGACCGCGCGTGCGGCAGTGCGGCGCGAGGGACGAGCGACGCGCTCGCTCCATCAGCTCAGTCGACGTTGACGGGCACCTTGGAGGTGGTGGTCGTCGGGTGCGAGCGCCCTCGTTTGTCGAACTTCTGGCCGCTGGCGATGCCGCCGACGTAGAAGGAGACGATCGCGATCGCGATGCCGGCGAGGTCGTCGGCGACGTAGTGCCAACCGAAGTACAGGGTCGCGATCACGGTGAGGCCGAAGTTCACCCAGAAGACGATCTTGAGGACCCTCGAGCGCAGCGTGTACTGCACCATCAGCGCGAAGAGCAGGGTGATCGCGCAGTGCAGGCTGGCGAAGCCGGCGATGGAGTTCACTGACTCGGTGGCGCCGCCGTACAGCACGTTGCCGCGTGCCCTGACGATCGAGTTCATCAGGTCGGTGGTGCCGGTGTGGGCGAGGCCGCCGGCGCCGTAGTACTCGGACGTGTAGGCGATGCCGGGGCCGAGCGTGGGCAGCAGGTAGTAGGACAGCGTGCCGAGGGACCAGGCCAGGCACTGCGAGGTCACGAACCAGTAGCCGAAGGAGTGGTTGCGCGACCACACCAGCCAGGCGGTGACCGCGAGCGGCACCAGCGGCAGGAACATCAGGTAGATCGGCGAGAGGATCTCGGCGGTGACCGTCTTGCCGAGCAGGCCGTGCAGCACGTCGCTCGGGTCGTGGCCGAAGAAGATGACCCGGTCCAGGAGGTGCAGCTCGCGGTCGTACGACAGCGCGCGGACCTCGCCGGGCGCGGCGTTCGGGTCGGAGCGCACGAACGGCAGGAACGACTTGAGGTTCCGGTAGCTGACGTAGGTCAGGTAGAAGCTGATGACGCCGATCGCGACCAGCGTCGCGCGCTCCTTGGTCCAGTGCGTGCGCAGCCGCTCGCGGACGACCGGCACGACACGGCTGGGGCGGCCGTGGGCCTTCCACAGCGCCAGCGGCAGCAGGTCGAGGAGGAGGGCTCCGAACAGGAGCAGCGGCAGCCGGATGTACGACGGTCCGAGGAAGCTCCCCTCGGGGTCGAGGAGCCGGCGATCGAGCTTCCACGCGGTGAAGACCGCGATGCCCAGCATGAGCGCGGCCGTGCCGATGAGCAGGCTGTAGGCGCGGCGGTACACGCGAGGGATCCTACGGTGCAGTCCCAGCGGGTTCGGTGGCACCGCCCGGCAGGACAGCGACGGCGTGCTCTACGACACGTACGACGACCCGCTGGCCCGGTTGCGCGACCCACCCGGGCACCCCGGTGGCGTCCAGCTCGCCGACCCCGTCGACGGTCACCACGAGCCGGCCGGCATCGGGGGTCGGGCGGAAGCTGACGACCGTGGCCGGGAGACCGGTGGTGAGGTCGGGACCGGCGAGCAGGGCGGACGGCCGGAGCGCGATCTCGCCCGAGGTCCGGCCGAGGAGGGCGCTGGCCTCGGGTGACGACAGGACCCGGGCGTAGCCGAGGAACAGGGCCGTGCCGGCGTCGGCCGGGTGCGCCCAGACGTCACCGGTGGGGCCCTCCTGGACGATCCGTCCGTCCCGCATCACGGCCAGCCGGTCGGCGATCGCGAAGGCCTCGTCCTGGTCGTGGGTGACCAGCAGGGCCGTCGTACCGGACTCGGTGAGGATCCGTCGCAGGTCGGCCGCGAGCCGGCCGCGCAGGCCGGCGTCGAGGGCGCTCAGCGGCTCGTCGAGCAGCAGCAGCCGGGGACGTGCGGCCAGGGATCGGGCGAGCGCGACCCGCTGCCGCTCGCCGCCGGACAGGGTGCGGGGCAGGCGGTCGGCGTACCCGCCCAGGCCGACGAGGCCGAGCAGGTCGTCGACCTCGGCGCGGACGGCGGTGCGGGAGGCGCCCTGCAGCCGGCGGGCGTAGCCGACGTTGCGGGCGACGGTGAGGTGGTCGAAGAGCTGGCCGTCCTGGAACATCAGGGCGAACCCGCGCCGGTGGGTGGGGGTGCCGGCGAGGTCGGCGCCGTCCCAGCCGATCCGGCCGGACGACAGCGGCTCGAGGCCGGCGACCGCACGCAGCAGCGTGGACTTCCCGCAGCCGGACGGCCCGAGGACCGCGAGCACGTGGCCGTCCTCGACGGCCAGGTCGACGGCGTCGACCGCCACCGCCCCGTCGAAGGCGACGGTCACTCCCTGCAGATCCAGGCTCACCACGACCCCACTCCCGGCACACGCAGCCGCTCGACGACGAGGATGACACCTGCGGTCACGGCGGCGAGCACCACCGAGGCGGCCATGGCGGTGCCGTAGTTGAGGGCGCCCGGGTGCCCGAGCAAGCGGTAGATCACGACCGGCAGGGTCGGCTCGGCGGGCCGCACGATGAACGACGTCGCGCCGAACTCCCCCAGCGACACCGCGAACGCGAAGCCCGCCGCGGCCAGCAGCGGCCGCCACACGACGGCAAGATCGACCGTCTGCAGGGTACGCAGCGGACCCGCGCCGAGCGACGCGGCGGCCTGGCGCTGGCGGTCGTCGATGCCGGCGAGCACCGGGACCAGCGTTCGCACGACGAGGGGCAACGCAACAAGCGCTTGGGCGATCGGCACGAGCAGCGGGCTCGCGCGCAGGTCGAGCGGCGGCTGGTCGAGGGCGATCAGGAAGCCGAAGCCGAGGGTGACCGCGGAGACGCCGAGGGGCAGCATGAAGAAGCCGTCGAGGATCGTCCGCGCCCGCTTTCCCGCTCTGCTGCGGACCTTCCGGGTCACCACGAACGCCACGACCAGCGCGAGCGACAGCGACATCCAGGTCGCGTCGACCGCGATCCGCAGGCTCGCGGTGAGCGCATGGGTGACCGACACCTGGAGCAGGCCGTCGGCCGAGCCGCCGAGGGCGCGGTAGTGGGCGAGCGTCCAGTGGCCGTCGCGTCGTACCGAACCGATCAGGAGCGCCAGCACCGGCAGCGCCACGAGCCCGAGGGTCAGCGCGGTGACAGCGAGGGCCGGGAGGTCACGCGGGCGAGGGCGGGCGGGACTGGCGGCGACACGGCGGACCGTCGGGTCGGGTACGGCGCGCAGTCGGCCGACCACGACGAGCAGTGCCACGACCGCCAGCATCTGCACGAGCGAGAGCGCGGCAGCGGCCGGCAGGTCGAGCAGGTCGGCGGTGAGCAGGTAGATCTCGGTCTCGACCGAGGAGTACCGCACGCCCCCGAGCACGAGCACGACGCCGAACGCGGTCGCGCAGAACAGGAACACCACGCTGGCCGCGGAGACGATCGCCGGGCGCAGCGCGGGCAGGGTGACGGTGCGGAACACCTGGAGGGGCGTGGCGCCGAGCGCGGCCGCGGCCTCACCGGGCCTGCGGTCGAGGCCCTCCCAGGCGACGCCGACCGTGCGGATCACGACCGCCACGTTGAAGAAGACCAGGCCGATCAGGATGGCGGCCGGGGTGCCGTCGAGGTCGAGGAACCCGAGCGGCCCCGACGACGAGATCAGCTCACGCACGGCCAGCCCGACCACCACGGTGGGCAGCACGAACGGCACGAGCAGCGCCGTACGGATCAGGGCCCGGCCGGGGAAGCGCAGTCGGTGCAGGACGTACGCCGCCGGCAGGCCGAGCAGCACCGCGAGCGTGGTCGCGACGCTGCTGGTCCACACGGTGAACCACAGCACCCGGCCGGTCCGCGGGCGCCGCAGCACGTCGAGCACGGCGCCGGGGTCGAACGAGCCCTCCGGCCACACGCCGCGGTGGAGCATCGCGCCGACCGGCAGCACGAAGAAGACGGCGAGGACCGCGACCGGGACCGCGGCGAGCAGTCCCAGCGCGAGTCGTCGGGTCACCGTCGTACCACCTATCGCGAGACGATCTCCGTCCACTGCTCCAGCCACGCCTTGCGCTTCTCGGTGATCTCGGCCGGCGCGACCTGCTCGGTGGTCTCGGGCCGCTTCGCGAACGTCGCCCAGTCCGCGGGCAGCTCGACGGACGCGTCGACCGGGAAGACGTACATCGACTCGGGCAGCGCGGCCTGGACCTCGGGCGAGAGCAGCCAGTCGATCACGGCGTGCGCGCCGGCGGTGTTGGTCGTGTCGCCGTGCAGCACGCCGGCGTACTCGACCTGCTCGAAGCAGCCGTCCAGCAGCGCGCTGGTCGTCGTCCGGTCGCCCGCCTTGGTCAGCGTGAACGCCGGCGAGGAGTCGTAGGACACGACGATCGGCCGGTCGCCGCCGGAGAAGGTGAAGTCGGTGAAGTACGCGTCGGACCAGCCCTTGACGACCTTCGCGCCGTTGTCGACGAGCTTGGTCCAGTACGACGCCCAGTCGTCGCCGTACTTCGCGATCGTGGCCAGCAGGAAGGCCAGGCCGGGCGAGCTGGTGCTGGCGCCCGGGATCACGAAGAGGTCCTTGTAGGCGGGCTTCGTGAGGTCATCGAGGGTCGTGGGCGCCGGGATGCCCTTGGCCTGGAACCACGCGTCGTCGACGTTGACGCAGACGTTCCCGGTGTCGACCGGGGTGAGCGCGTGGTCATCGTCGCCGTCGAGCTCGTAGGCGTCGGCGCCCTTCGGCAGCGTCGGCGCGTACGACGCGAACACGCCCTCGTCGATCGCCCGCGTCGCGAAGGTGTTGTCGACACCGAAGACGACGTCGCCGACCGGCTTGTCCTTGGTCAGGACCAGCTCGTTGGTCAGCGCGCCTGCGTCCTCGAGCTTGCTGATCTTCAGGTCGTAGCCGGTGTCCATCTCGAACGCCTTGACCAGCTCGTCAGGGATCGCGAACGACTCGTGCGTCACCAGCGTGACCGTCTTGTCGTCGGCCTTCTCGTTGTCGCTCTCGCTGCTGATCAGCGAGCAGCCGCTGGCGAGCAGGACCGTGGTCGAGAGGGCCACCAGGGTGAGGCGGCCGGTGAGCATGCGCGTACGCATCGGTTGACTCCCTTCGCCGGTGCTAACCGGATCAGGTTCGGAGGGTCTGCGGCCCACGCCGCACTCTCAGCACCCGGATGGTGCTCCCCTGTCTGACGTCGTCAGTCTAGGACGCGCCCGCCGTGCGGCTCGAGGCAGACCAGCATCCGTGGATCGCCACCGGCCGCCGCCACCGCAGCACGCACCTCGGCGAGCTCGTCGTCGGTCAGCCGGAAGGCCGCGCTGGTCCCGGTGTCGTTGACGCTCCACACGGTGCGACCGCGGGCGCTCAGGCCGGTGCCGCCGATCGTGTACGGCGCCAGCGCGGACGCCACGGCGAGCTGGTCCTCGTCCCGCGGGTCCACCCCGAGGATCGTCGAGGACCCGACAGGCCACCACCTGGGTCGCCGCGGCCGTCGCTCCTCGACCAGCCGCGCGCCCTCGCGGACCGCCCACTGCACCTCGTCGGGCCAGGGCTTGTCGGAGACCAGGTCGATGTCGACACGCCCCAGCCGGTGCCGAACGGCCGCCAGCGCACCGCGGTACGCCGCCGCGACCGTCGACTCGTCAGCGCCGTCGGCCACGGTGAGCCAGTCGCCCGCGGTCATGACGCGCTGTAGACCACGCCGTCCGGCAGGTCGACGGCAGTGGCCTGCCCCCGAGCGACGAGCAGGTCGAGGTGCGCCTTGGTCTCCATCGCGGCCATGCCCTGGCTGAACACGTCGAGCTCGCCGAAAGCCCGCTCGTGGCGGGTCCAGCCGAGGTCCCTGGCGACGACGAGGGAGGTCGCGGAGCGGCGCTCCTTCAGCGACGCCAGGCACAGGTCGAGGCGGTCCTCGTGGTGGGCGAGGAGCTCGTCGACGCGCTCGTACGACGACGGCGCGACCGGGCCGTGCGCGGGCAGGATGCGCAGGTCGGGGAGCTCGCGGACCCGGGCGAGGGAGGCCATGAACTGACCGAGGGGCTGGTCGGCGGGCGGGACGGTGAACCCGATCGACGGGGTGATCGTGGGGAGCACGTGGTCGCCGGAGAACAGGACGCCCTCGGCCTGGTCGGCGAAGACGTAGTGGCCGGGGGTGTGGCCGGGGGTGTGCACGGCGTCCAGCTGGCGACGGCCGATGTCGAAGGTGCGGTCGCCCTCGAGCCACGTGTCGGGGAACGCCCAGTCGACGGGCTTCGGCAGCTCGCCGGGGCCGGCCGCCCACAGCTCGGCGATCTCCTCCGCGCCGGCAGTGCGCAGCACGGCGAGGAACGGGCTCTCCTCCAGTCCGTCGCGTCCGGCCCGGTGGAGCAGCTCGAGAGCGGGCTGCTCGTGGCGGCCGAGCACCACGTCGGCGCCGTACTCGTGGCCGAGGACGGTGGCGAGCGTGAAGTGGTCGCGGTGCACGTGGGTGACCAGGAACCGCTTGATGTCGCCGAAGCCCGAGCCGATCGAGCGCAGAGACGTGTCGAGCAGCTCGCGGGCGACCGGGATCGACCAGCCGCCGTCGATCAGCGTGAGCCCGTCGTCGCCCTGGACGACGTACACGTTGATCGCCTTGAGCGCGTCCATCGGGAGCGGCAGCGGGATCCGGTGGATGCCCTCCGCGACCTCCCAGGCGCCCTCGTCGGCCCAGTGCCGGCCCGAGTCGGGCGAGACGGCATGTCCGGTGGCGATCCCTCCAGTGCTCATGACCGCACTCTAGGTGGCGTTCACATCCGGCCGCAGATCGGGTAGCCGGAGGTCGAGGTTCGGCTCCTGGATGCCGCCGTCGACCTCGAGCAGCTTGCCGGTGACGTACTTCCCGGCGGGCGAGGCGAGGTAGACCACCGCGGCCGCGATGTCCTCGGCCTCGCCGATCCGGCCGAGCGGCGTCGACTCCTCCAGCTGGGTCTTCATCTCCGGCACGCCGGCCACGAACTCCAGCGCGCTGGTCATCACCGAGCCGACGAAGACGCCGTTGACCCGGATCTCCGGGTTGAGGTCGGTGGCGGCCAGCCGCGACCAGTGCGCGAGCGCCGCCTTGGCGGTGCCGTAGGCGAGGTACCCGCGCCCGGCCAGCCGGCCCATCGCCGAGGAGATCGAGGTGATCGACTTCTGCCGGCCCTCGCCCGCGGACCTCAGCATCAGCGGTACGGCGGCCCGGCTGAGCGCGTGCGCGGTGGCGACGTTGAAGTGGAAGGCCTCCTCCAGGTACGCCACGTCGGTGTCGAGGAAGGCGTTCGGGATGGTGCCGCCGACGTTGTTGACGACGATGTCGAGCCGCCCGAACTCGTCGAAGGCCGCCCCGGCGAGGGCGGCGACCTCGTCGGTGTGCGCGAGGTTGGCGGGGACGACGAGCGCGCGGCGCCCGGCGTCCTCGATCCGCACCGCGACCTCCTTGAGCTGGGCCTCGGTGCGCGAGGAGATGACGACGTCCGCACCGGCCTCGGCGAGCGCGACGGCGGTGGCGGCACCGATGCCGCGGCCGGCGCCGGTGACGACGGCGACGTGGTCGGTGAGGCGGAACCGGTCGAGGATGCTCATCGCTTCTCCTTCGTGCCCGTGACGGTGCCGGTGACGAGCCCGCGGCCGGTGACCAGCGGCAGGTCGAGAGCGGTGATCAGGCCGGGCTTGGCCGCGACGACGGCGGGGATCGCGTTGATCAGCCGCTGCGCGGTGACGATCATCCCGGAGACGTTGTGGTCGCCGTGCTCGCCGTGGTGGGTGAACTCGAGCTTCATGCAGGGCTCGCCGGTGATCTCGATCCGGTAGCAGCCGTCACCCTCCGCGGGCGTGGGCCATTCCGGGACCTGGTCGGGCGCCGTACGCGTGACGTGCTCGAGGGTGACCCGCGGGACCCCGTCGACGGTGCCGATGACGCGGAAGCGGACGGCCCCCATGGTGCCTTCCGCCACGTCCAGCGACACGGTCTTCGTGTCCCGCCCGGCCGGCCGCCGGTCGACCTCCTCGATCAGCGGCTCGTCGAGCGTCACGCCCAGCCCGGCCGCGATCACGCGCACCACCGGGCCCCAGGCAGTCGTGAGGATCCCGGGCTCCCACAGCAGCGGCTTGGCGTCCATCGGCTGCCCGAAGCCGAACAGGTCACGCATGACGACGGGCTGGTAGTACGTCGAGTAGTCGGCGATCTCGCTGACCACGACGTGGTCGATCCGCTGGGACAGCGACGTCAGCACCAGCGGCAGCACGTCGTTGGCGAAGCCGGGGTCGATGCCGTTGACGTGCAGGCTGGCGTTGCCCTGCCGGCCAGCCTCGTCGATGGCCTCGATCATCTCGTCGGGCAGCGTGCCCTCGCGGTGGAGCAGGATGACCGGCCCCGAGGAGACGACGTTGACGCCGTCGCGGACCAGCTCGGTGAGGTCCGCGATCGACTCGAAGACCCGGTCGTCGGTCATCGCGCCGTGCACGATGCAGTCCGGTCGCAGCGCGACCAGCTCGTCGCGGTCGGTGGTCGCCTTGATGCCGAGCTCACGGTCGAGCCCGGCGAGCAGGCCGGCATCCTGGCCGTGCTTCTCGGGCGTCGAGGTCCACACCCCCACCAGCTCGAGGTCAGGGTGGGCGTCGACGCCGACGATCGCGTGCCGACCGATCGTCCCCGTGGACCAGACGACGACCCGCAGGGGCTTCTCCGGGATGACCTGTGACATGCAGGTCAATCTAGAACGAGTTCTAGTTTCTGGGAAGGGCCTCGGACAGCAAGCTCCCGATCGGCTCGAGCGCATGGAAGAGCGTGCGTGCACTCGACGGCACCGCCCGGAAGCCGAACCGCGAATAGAACCCGACAGCCGCGTCATCGATGGCGTGCACGAGCAGAGCCCGCGCTCCGAGCACGGGCACCACTCCGGCCGCACGGACGACCGCGTCCTTGAGCAGCGCCCGCCCGAGCCCGCGTCCGTGAGCGCGCTCGTCGACCGCCAGTCGACCGAGCAGGATCACCGGCACCGGATCGGGCGCATTGCGCTGCAGCCCTCCCCCTCCGATGTCGCTGCGACGGATCGCCGACGCAGCCAGTGAGTAGTAGCCGCGAACCCGATCACTTCCGTGCTCCACCGACACATAGGTTCGCGCCGTGGCGCCGGCTTCGGCCCTGCGCGCCCAGCGCCGAAGCCAGTCATCGAGCTCAGCGACTCCGCAGGCGAAGCCGCTCAGGTCGTGCTCGTCTCCCAGGTGGACAGGGGAGTCACACCGCATCGAACATGCCGGGCGTCGTGAGCAGGTCACGCATTCCGTCCGCAACCTCCGGCTTGTCGAGTGCTGCCGAGAACTCCGACCACGCCGCCTCGTCCAGGGCCAGCGTCACGCCCTCGCGACGCGCGATGTCGACCCGCGCCTGCCCGATCAGGGTTGCGAGGGCGAATCCCGCCACCGTGGTTCCGCGCAGCTCGGCCGCCGCCACGATCAGGTCCTTCTCGGCCTCGGTCATCCGCAGATCGAGGCGCTCCACCTTCGTCGCCATGTCTCCAGTGTACGGCGAAATACCGCCAACGCCAGGGGGTCAGCGCGGCCCCGGGATCACCTCGGTCGGCGACCACTCGGGGCAGCGGGTGCCCGAGTAGATGGTCGGCATGCAGCGGTTGCAGTGGATGCAGATCCCGCCGGCCGCCGTACCCGCCCGCAGCTTGTCGACCAGGTCCGGCTCCCGCAGCAGCGCCCGGCCCATCACGACGAAGTCGAAGCCGTCGGCCATCGCCTGCCGCATGGTCTCGAGCCGGTTGATGCCGCCGAGGAGCATGAGCGGCATCGCGACGGCGGAGCGGACCTCCAGCGCCTTGGGGCGGAAGTACGCCTCCTCGAAGGCGTAGCGCTTCATGAACCCGCGGCCCGCCGGCGTCCTCATCCCCCACTTCACGAGCGGCGGCATGGTCTCGGCGAACTCCGCGACCGGCGCGTCGCCGCGGAAGAGGTACATCGGGTTCATCAGCGACGAGCCGCCCGACAGCTGCAGGGCGTCGAGGTGGCCGTCCGCCTCGAGCAGCTGGGCCAGCTCGATGCTCATCGCGGTCGTCACGCCGCCGGTGAAGCCGTCGGAGACGGAGACCTTGGCGGTCACCGCGACGGCGTCCCCGACCTCCTCGCGGACGACGCGCGCGACCTGCCGCGCGAGCCGGGCCCGCCGCTCGAGCGAGCCGCCCCAGCGGTCGCGGCGGCGGTTGAGGCCGGGGGCGAGGAACGACGAGATGAGGTACGAGTGCGCCATGTGCAGCTCGAGCACGTCGAACCCGGCGCGGACGAGGGTGCGGGCGGTGTCGACGTACGCGCGGGTGACGCGGGTCAGGTCCTTCTCCGACGCCGAGCGGATCATCTGCATCGACAGCGGGCTCGGCATCCGGCTGGCCGCGATCGCGTGCACGCCGTTGGAGCGACCGTTGGCGACCGGGCCGGCGTGGCCGACCTGCCCGGCGATCGCAGCACCGGTCGCGTGGATCTCGTCGGCGAGCCGGGCCAGGCCCGGCAGGGTGCGCTCCCCCACGACGATCTGCTCGTGGTGGGTGCGGCCGTCGGGTGCGACGGCCAGGTAGGCGACGGTCGTCAGTCCGACGCCGCCGGCAGCCGGGGCCCGGTGGTAGGCGATCAGCTCGTCGGTGACGACGCCGTCCGGCGTACGCCCCTCGAAGGTCGCGGCCTTGACCGTGCGGTTGCGCAGCCGGACCGGACCCAGGTCGACGGGGGCGAAGACGTCGGGAATGCTCACGCGGCGCACTCTAGTCGTGAACTGGAACACGTTCTAGAAAGTTGCCCGGGCGAAAAGCGAGAGAAAAGTGAGAACTCGTCATCTATTGCTGGGACGCGGCGCCGTCCTAGGCTCCGGAGCATGGCCAAGACGCTCTGGCGGGACCGCAACGAATCGCTCGACCCGGAGACGGACTACGTCGAGATCTACCAGAACCTGGCGCTCTACGAGTTCACCTGGGACCTCACCCAGGCGCTGAGCTTCGCACTGTTCCGGACCTACGCCGTCCCGAGCATCGGCCGGCTCCTCGACGAGACCGGTGCGTTCACCGGCGCCGTCCAGAAGCGGTACGACGACACGGCGCTGCTCCTCGAGGCGCCGTTCGTGCACGGCTTCGACTCCGAGGCCGGCAAGGCCGCGATGCGGCGGATCAACCAGATGCACCGCATGTACGACATCTCCAACGACGACTTCCGCTACGTGCTCTCGACCTTCGTCGTCGTACCCAAGCGCTGGCTCGACGACTACGGCTGGCGCGCGCTCACCGACACCGAGCTGCGCGCGAGCGTCAACTACTACCGCGCGCTCGGGCGGCACATGGGGATCAAGGACATCCCGGAGACGTACGACGCGTTCATGCACCTGATGGACGACTACGAGCGCGCGAACTTCGACTTCGACGCGGGCGGGCGGCGGGTCGCCGACTCCACGCTGCGCCTGCTCACGACCTTCTACCCGCGCCCGCTGCGCAGGCCGGTCGACCTGTTCAGCCGCGGGCTGATGGACAAGCCGCTGCTCGACGCCTTCGCCTACACCGACCCCGGCCCGGTCGTTCGCCGGCTCAGCGTCGGCGCGATGCGGGTCCGGGCCCGCCTGCTGCGCTACACGCCGTCGAACCGCGTGCCGACCTACACGGCCGACCTGCCGCGGATCAAGAGCTACCCCGACGGGTTCCAGCTCTCCGACCTCGGCACCTTCCCGGTTCCCGGCGTCGGTGGCTGCCCGGTGCGACACGACGCCACGGCCTGACCTCCGCCCCGGCTCAGAACGCCGCTGCGCAGGCCTTCTCGACCATCGCCCGCGGGACCTCGCGGACGACGGTGACCGGGCCGTCCCCGTCACGGACGAGCAACCCGTTGCCGTCGGTGCGCCAGGTGCCGCGCAGGGTGTTGTCGTGCCGAGCGTCGACGAAGGACGCGGCGGCCGCGACGTCCCACCACTGGTCGAGGGCGCCGGGCACGGCGATCCCGCCCACCACCGGCGCCGCCAGCGCGTCCGGCGTACCGAGAGGGACGGCGTCGGCCGGCACCAGCGTCACCGGCACCTGAGCGGCCAGCGCCGGGTCGAGGACCGCGACGAGCGCGGCCGGGTCGGCGGCGGCGTTCCACTCGGCGATGCCGTCGTCGTCGTTGTGCGTCGTACCGGCCATGGCGTGGATCCCGGCCAGGCTGCGGTACGCCGCCGGCGCGCGCCGGGCGAGCTCGGCCAGGTCGGTGAGCGGGCCGAGGGCGACGACGGAGAGGCCGGGCCGGCTGGCCGCCAGGCCGGCGAGCAGCGTCGTGGCGTCGGCGGCCGCGAGCGGCACCGGCTCGACGTCGAGGTCCAGGCCGGACCCCGCGGCCGCGTCGACCCGCCACTGCGCGGGGAACGGGTGGCCGCCGGGGCCGCGGTCCGCCGTACCGCAGGCGACCGGCGGCGCCGGAGTGTCGAGGTCGCGGAACAGTGCGACGAGGATCGGGCGGCCCTCCTCGCAGCCGACCAGCCCCGTCGGGGCGATCGTCACGGCCTCGACGCGGACGTCGGGATGGCGCACCAGCAGGGCGATCGCGACCAGGTCGTCGCGGCCGAGGTCGGTGTCGACGACGACCGGCCGCGCCTCGGCGGTCTTGGCCGCAGCCAGCTCGAGCGGCCCGGTGGGCACTCGTTCCCCGTCGTCGTCGACCGGCGCGCACGCCACGAGCAACGCAGCACCCAGGATGGCCGCGAGAGCAGGTGCTCTCACGGAGCGACGGCCTGCTGCAGCCCTACGCCGAGCACGGCCACGACCAGGCCGGCGACGAGCAGCACCCGGCGCGGCCGGCCACCGAGCGCGATCCCGGTGGCGAGGATGACGAGGCCGACGATGTACAGGTCGTGCCAGGCCGCGAGCCAGGGCGACACGACCAGGCGGGCCCAGTAGTCCTGGTACTCACCCGGCACGGACAGCAGCCAGTCGGCGGGGAAGGTCGTCGGGTCGGCGTCCCAGGCGCCGACCCGGACCTGGAACGGCTGCACCTGCAGCGGCGCCATCAACCGGGCGAGGTCCCCGGAGAACGCCCAGTACGTCGCGCCGCACAGGAACCAGAAGACCGTGAGCAGCACAGTGCTCGCCACCCTGCTGCGCACGACCTTCACGACCGCGGCTCCGAGGGCGACCGCGAAGGCGGCGAGCAGGACGAGCTGCACCAGCTCGGGAGGCGTGTAGAAGGCGTGCTCCGTACGACCCGGCTCGTCGCCCAGGCGCACGCCACCGGTGGCCTCGAGGGTCAGGGCGCCGGCAGCGACGACGACAGCGGCCACCAGCACGAGGACCAGCCCGGCGAGCAGGCGGGCCGCAGCCCGAGCGCCCGGCGTCATCGGGGCGTCGTCGGCGACGCCGGACCGGCACCGGGAGAAGCAGCCGGTCATGGCGATCGAGAAGCCCAGCCACATCGGCGCCAGCGCGGCCTGGTAGCCCTGGTAGCGGGCGCTGGCCCAGTCGTCGCCGGTCTGGCGGAGCCACCACGCGGTGGCCAGGATGCCGAGCCAGGGCGCCGGGTGCAGCAGCAGGCGGCGGGCCTCGATCAGGGCCAGGGCACGGACCGCACCGGGACGGTCGGTCGTGAGGGGAGCGGTGGTCATCGGGTCCTCCGAGGATGCTGGATGGAGCGGGCGATCCCGAGCAGCCCGACGGCGGTGGCGGCCAGGCAGGCCGGCCAGGGGTGGGACTGCCAGGCGAAGAGCACCTCGCCGAACGTCCCGCGGGGAGCGGCAACGGCCGCGAACCCCCAGGCCAGGGGTACGGCGGCGCCCGCGCTCACCCCGGTCACGCCCGGGACCCACGCGGTCACGGCGAGGCCGGCGGCAAGCAGCGCGGCCGGCTGACCCAGCGGCCAGCCCGGCGCCCCGTGCAGGTGCTCGACCGCGACGTAGACGCCCCACGCGCCTGCGGCTGCGGGCACGAGCAGCGCGAGCCGGCGGGACCGGCGTCGTACCTCCGAGACGGGGACGGCCGCCAGCAGGTCCGCGGCACGGTCGTGCAGCCCACCGACCACCGCCGCGGCGAGCGCCGCGGACGCGATGCCCAGCAGGCCGGCCCGCCCGACGTGGAGCGGAGCCGTCGCGAGCGACAGCGCAGCCAGGGCAGCGGCCGAGGCCAGCAGCGGGGACCACGGGGTCGAGCGCGCGGTCGGCACCACCCAGGCCGTCACCGGTGCTCCCGGCGGGCGAGCAGGAGGTACCCGTCGTCGAGGGTCGGCTCGACCACGGTGGCGCCGGACGGCGGCTCCCCGAGGTGGCGGTAGCTGCCGCCCGACGTGAGCCAGCTCCGCAGCGCCTGCGGGTCCTGGCGATCGTCCTCCCAGACCCGGCCGGCGGCCAGCGCGGCCAGCTCGGACGGCGTACCGGTGAACACGATGCGCCCCTCGAGCATCACGACGACGTGCTGGCACAGGGCCGAGACCTCGCTGATGTTGTGGGTGGAGAGCAGCACGGTCGGGGTGTCGGCGAGCAGCGCGCGCAGCCGCAGCCGCTGGTCCGGGTCGAGGCCGTTGGCCGGCTCGTCGAGGACGAGCAGCTCCGGGCGCCCGACGAGGGACGCAGCGAGGGCGACCCGTTGCCGCATGCCCCCCGAGAGCCGCCGGATCTTGCGGTGCATCACGTCCTCGAGCCCGACCGCCTCCAGCACCCGCCGGGCTTCGGTACGACGCCACGTGGCGTCGCTGTGCTCCTTGAGGACGGCGACGTAGTCGACGAAGTCGAAGGGCGTGAATCCCGCGTACAGGGCGGGGTTCTGCGGCAGGTAGCCGATCCGGCGCCGGATCTCGACCAGCTCCCGCGGGTCCGCGGGGTCGCGGCCGAGGACCGACAGCGCACCGCTGTCGGGGGCGAGCACCGTCGCCGCCATCCGCAGCAGCGTGCTCTTCCCGGCGCCGTTCGGCCCGAGCAGCCCGACGATCCCGCGCTCGGCAGCGAGCGAGACGGCGTCGACGGCCGTCTGCCCGCCGTAGCGCTTGGTGACGTGGTCCAGGCTGATGCCCATCACATGCTCCTCCGGTAGCCGATGGCGTCGCGTCGTACGACGGCCAGGGACGCGCCGCCGAGGGCGACGGCGAGCGCGCCCCACTGGGTGGCCGGGTTCGCGAGCAGAGCGGTGATCGAGCCGACGTCGATGCCCCCACCGGAGCGGCCGAGCGCGATCGCGACGGTGGCCCAGACGGCGGCGATGCCGAGTGCGACGGGGAGCGGGTCGATCCGGGTCGTGCCGAGCGCGAGGGTGATCGCGGCGAGGGCGGCGCCCGGCAGCAGCCAGGCGACCACGTCGGTGGCCGGGACCGCTTGCCCGAGCGCGCTCACGAGGGCGAGCGATCCGTAGACCACGGGCAGCGCCAGCGCCGAGACGACGAGCGCCCGCAGCGCGACCAGGCGCAGCCCGGCGACCGGCGTCGCGAGCCCGATCTCACCGGCCGGGTCGTGGCTGGGACGGTAGGCGAGGGTGACCGCCGCCATCGGCGTGAGCGGGGCGAGCACGAGGAGCGCGAGCAGCCCGCCCTCACCGGCGATCGCGGAGCCGAGCAGCGGCACCAGCCCGAGGACCAGCGCGGCGGCGGCCGCGGCACGGAGCAGCGGCGGGGTGGCGACGGCGGTCCGGAACAGGCCCGGCGTCCCCGCCAGCCGCAGCACCCCGTGCCGCGATCCCCGGTCGACGTCGTCGGCGAGACGCAGCCAGGCCGCCTCGGTCGTGCTGGTGTCGCTCAGGGTGGCCAGCAGCGAGCGGCAGTCGGCGCACGCCAGCAGGTGGGTCTCGGCGGAGCTGTCGCGCAGGGTGCGCTGGCCGGCCGACCCGAGGTAGGACCGCAGGTCCTCGGCGGACAGGTGCCAGGTGGGCTGGGTCGTCACAGCAGTGCCTCTCTCAGCTGGAGCCGCGCACGGCTCATCCGGCTCTTCACGGTGCCGCTGGGGATCCCGAGCAGCCGGGCGGCCTCCCGGGTGGTGAGGCCGTCCAGGACGGTGGCCTCGACGACGGCGCGCAGCTCGGGCGCCAGCCGCCCGAGCGCCAGGCCCACGTCGCTGTTGTGCAGCGCGAGCAGCACGGTCTCCTCGGTCGACACGACGTCGTCGTGCCGCAACCGGGTGAGCCGCTCGACCACGGACTTCCGCGGGCGGACGTGGTGGAGCAGGGTCCGGATCGCGATCCCCCAGATCCAGGCGGCGACCTCGCCCTCCCCGCGGTAGGAACCCGGCTTCTGCCAGATCACGAGGAAGGTGTCATTGACCGCCTCGGCGACGATCTCGGGGTCCCCGCACCGGTGGGACGCGCGCGCCGACAGCCACGGCTGGTGCCGCACGAACAGCTCGTGCAGCGCCCCGCGGTCGCGCTCGGCGATCGCCGCGATGAGCTCGCGGTCGGTACGTCGGTCTTCGGTCACACTGGTCTGTTCCGTCGAGACCCCCGTTCGGTTCACGGGGATTTCGGGTCAGTGTGGCCCGGGTCAGCGCGTCGTACCTGACGAATGGGCTGCACAACGTGCTGATCTGCAACCCAATCGTCAGGTACGACGGTGATCGGGCTGCAGGACGCGGTACCTCCAGCGCGACCGGCTCAGCCGTTGAACCTCGGCGCCCGCTTCTCCACGAAGGCCGCCACGCCCTCGCGCCCGTCGCGGCTCTCGGCGAGGGTGCGGATCGACAGGGTCTCCTTGCGCAGCGCGGTCTCCGGCGTCGGCGCGGCGACCTCTCGCAGCAGCCGCTTGGCCGCGGCGTTCGCGGTGGCGGAGCCGGCGGCGAGGGCGTCGACCACCTGGTCGACGGTGGCGGCGAGCTCGTCAGCGGGTACGACGCGGGCGACCAGGCCGGCGTCGTACGCGTCCTGGGCGGTGAGCAGGTCGCCGAGCAGGGCCAGGCGCAGGGCGCGGTGCAGGCCGAGGGTGTGGACGAGCAGCGAGCTGCCGCCGTCGGGCGAGAGGCCGACCTTCGTGTAGGCGAGGCTGAACTTCGCGCTGTCGGCGGCGATCACGACGTCGGCCGCGGCGGCGAGCGGGAAGCCGGCGCCGGCCGCAGTGCCCTGGACGGCGCTGACGACGATCGCGTCCGAGCGGACCAGCTCGCTGACGACGCGGTGCAGCGCCTCGGCGAGGTCGTCGATGAAGCCGGCCACGTCGTCGGCACCGGCGAAGGCGCCGAGGTCGCCACCGACCGAGAAGAACCGCCCCTCCGCCGCCAGCACGACGACCCGCGCGCCGTCGCGCTGTGCGGTGCGGACGGCGTCGTGCAGCTGGGCGACCGAGCCGTGGTGGATCGGGTTGCCGCGGTCACCGTCGGCGAGGGTGATCCGGGCGACGCCGGCGGCGTACTCGTAGCGCACGAAGCTGTCGGTCATGGCGCCCATGATGGCGCAGGGCGGATGCCGGCAGCGCGGCGGGAGGCGACCTCCGGGAACTTGCTTTGCTTTCGCGTCGCCGGAGACGCGCTCGGCCAATTGCTAGGACGCGCAGTCGCCGGTGTCGACCTCGCCGTCGTCGGTGCCGGGCGCGGTGCCGGCACGGGCGCTGGCCTGCACCTGCTGGGCGGTGAGGGCGTACCCGGTCTCCGGGTCGGTCACCGAGGCCGCGAAGACGACGCCGGCGATCTTGCCCTGCGGCGTGACGATCGGGCCGCCGGAGTTGCCGGGGCGGACCAGGCCGCGCAGCGAGTAGACCTCGCGGACGACGGTGCCGTTGCCGTAGATGTCGGGCGAGCGGAGGTTCTGCATCGCGCGGACCCGCCCGGTCTGGACGTCGAAGGGCCCGTCCTGCGGGTAGCCGACGATCGCGACCGGGTCCTCGGCGCCGACGGTGGTGTCGAACTTCAGCACCGGGGCGTCGTCGGTCTCCAGCGCCAGGACGGCGATGTCGAGCTCGCGGTCGTAGAGCACGACCCGGGCCAGCTCGGTGCCGCCACCGATGCTGACCTCGGGGTCGTCGACGCCGGCCACGACGTGGGCGTTGGTCATCACGCGGTCCGGGGCGAAGACGAAGCCGGTGCCCTCGACGCCGCGACCGCAGTCGTTGGCGCCGCGGATCTTGACCACGCTGGACCGGGTCGCCTTGACCGGCTCGGTGCCGGGCAGGTCGGTCGGGCCGGGCGCGACCTCGACGATCCGCTCGGGGGCGAAGGGCTCGAGGTAGCGGGGGAAGAAGCCGGTGCCGACGACGTTGTTGAAGGCCTGCAACGCATTGGGCGCCGACTCCGGCAGCACCTCGTTGACCTTCGAGAGCACGACCGAGCTGCGCACCATCGAGGTGACCGAGCCGATCCGGGTGCCGGAGATCGCGACGCCCAGCGCCCACGCGACGAGCAGGACGGCGAGCCCGCTCAGCAGCGCGCCGCCGATGGCGTCGAGCGCCCGCGCGGGCTGCCAGGTGATCCGCTCGCGGACCCGGGCGCCGGCGTACTGCAGCACGGCCTGGCCCAGCGAGGCGCACAGGATGACGATGAACAGCGCGCCGAGCGAGACCGCCAGGGACGGCTTGAAGTTGCCGAGGACGAAGGGCGCGAGCAGGATGCCGCCGAGACCGCCCGAGAGCAGGCCGATCGTCGCGAAGGCGCCGGTGATGAAGCCCTGCCAGTAGCCGGACAGGGCGTACGCCGCGACGAGGACGACGAGCAGCCAGTCGAGGACGTTCACGCGAGGCTCACTCGGCGGCTCACTCGTTGGGCTCCAGGATGTCCATGCCGTCCCCCGCGTCCTCGTCGGCAGCTGCCGCGGCGGCCGTCCGGCGGACGTGCTCGGCGAGCATGTAGTCCGGGAGATCATGCACCGGCGGGTCCGCCACTGGTGGGAGCCACCCGAGGAAGTCGAAGAACCGGGTCAGGATCCCGCCCGTGAAGCCCCACAGGATCACGTCCTTGTCGGGGCCGATGAGGAAGCCGGGCCCCATCCAGCCGCCGGGGTGGCGCACCTGGATCCGGTGCTCGGGGGCGAACAGCTCCTCGAGCGTGACGTGGTGGATCGCGTGCACCTCCTCCGGGGAGGCGACCTCGATCGGCGCCGGGTCGCGCCACCAGCCCAGGACGGGGGTGACCGCGAAGTTGGACGGCGGCAGCCACAGCTCGGGCAGCGTGCCGAAGACCTCCACGCCGGCCGGGTCGACCCCGATCTCCTCGTCGGCCTCGCGCAGTGCGGCCTCGACCACGGTCTCGCCGGGGTCGATGCTGCCGCCCGGGAAGGAGACCTGGCCCGGGTGGGAGCGCATGTCGTGGGCCCGCTCGGTGAGCAGCACGTCGTGGTCGCCGAAGAGCATGAGCACGGCGCCGCGGCGTACGGGCTTGTCCTTCGGCGGCAGGAAGGCGGTCAGGTCGCTGCCCTGGATGGCGCGCGCGCCGGCTGCGACCGGCAGCAGCCAGTCGGGAAGGTCGGCGGGCAGGTCGCTCACTTCGCGCCCTTCGTGACGTCGATGCCGAGCTGCTCGCGGACCAGGGCGACCACCTCGTCGGCCGTGGTGACCCCGCCGACGTGGGGGCGGGACACGGTGCCGTCGGCGGACACGAACAGGAAGAACGGCAGGCCCTTGCCGAGCTCGGCGTCGGTCTTCTGCAGGTCGCCGCACGCGTCGGCCAGCGACGGGTAGGTGACGCCGCTCTGCTGGGCGAGGTCGATCGCCGCACCGGGGTAGGTGTCGAGGTAGTTGACGCCGATCACCTGGACCTGGTCGCCGTGCGCGGCGTAGAAGTCCTGCAGGGCAGGCATCTCCTTGCGGCACGGACCGCAGTTGGACGCCCAGAAGTTGAGGATCGCCGGCCCCTTGATCGCGTTCAGCCGCACGCTGCCCTTCTCGCCGAGGCAGTCGAGGTTGACCGACGGCAGCCCGGTGTCGGTGCCCGTCGCCGGGATCGTCCGGCAGCTGGCGATGCCCGCCGCCTCCCGGTCCCCGACGAGGTCCTTGGAGGCGACGTCGACCTTGCACGCGAAGCTCGGCGCGACGCTGTCGCAGCCGGTGAGGAGGACCCCGGCGGCGAGCAGGGCCACCGCGGCGGCGCGCAGACGCATCAGTTGGGCCCCTCGGTGCGGACCAGCTTCTCGGCCTCGACCGGGTCCGTCGGGCCGGTGCCGTACGACGGGCACCACCGAGCGACGGGGCAGGCACCGCACGCGGGCTTCTTGGCGTGGCAGCGGCGCCGGCCGTGCCAGATCAGGTGGTGCGACAGCATCGTCCAGTCCCGCTTGGGGAACAGCGCGCCGACGGCGTGCTCGACCTTCACCGGGTCGGTCTCGTCGGTGAAGCCGAGGCGCCGGGCGAGCCGGCCGAAGTGGGTGTCGACGGTGATGCCGGGGACGTCGAAGGCGTTGCCGAGGACCACGTTGGCGGTCTTGCGGCCCACGCCCGGGAGGGTGACGAGGTCGTCGAGCCTCGCGGGCACCTGGCCGTCGTACTTCTCCACGAGGGCGGCGCTCAGCTTGAGCAGCGACTCGGTCTTGGCCCGGAAGAAGCCCAGCGGGCCGACGATCTGCTCGAGGTGGGCCCGGTCGGCGGCGGCCATGGACGCGGGGTCGGGGTACGCCGCGAACAGCGTCGGGCGCACCGCGTTGACCCGCTTGTCGGTGGTCTGCGCCGACAGCACGGTGACCACGAGGCACTCGAAGGGGTTGTCGAAGTCGAGCTCGGCCTTCGCGTCGGGGTAGGTCTCCCCCAGCACCCGGTCGATCTTCCGCGCCCGCCTCACGAGCTGGGTCGACGTCTCCTCGGTGGTGTCGATCGGCCGCACGGACGCCACCCTACGGTGTGGGTACGACAGTCCCGCCCTGCGCGTCGGGTTAGATGTGACATGCCGCACTGGCTAGGATGCCGCCGACCGGGTTTTACGTTCTTTGGAGGAAGCGTGGACAACGACGTACTCCGTCAGGCGCCACTGTTCAGTGCCCTCGACGACGAGGCAATGGCAGGGCTGCGCACGTCGCTGGCCACGACCCGGCTGCGCCGTGGTGAGGTTCTGTTCCACGAGGGCGACAGCGGCGACAAGCTGTACGTCGTGCTCGAGGGCAAGGTGAAGCTCGGCCGCACCTCCTCCGACGGGCGCGAGAACCTGCTCGCGATCATGGGCCCCGGCCAGATGTTCGGCGAGCTGTCGCTCTTCGACCCGGGCCCGCGCTCGGCGACCGTCACCTGCGTGACCGACGCGGAGTTCGCGTCGCTGTCCCACGAGGACCTGCTGCGTTGGCTCGAGGGTCGCCCGACCGTGGCCCGCGGGCTGCTCGCCCAGCTGGCCGCCCGGCTGCGCAAGGCCAACGACGTCGTCGCGGACCTGGTGTTCTCCGACGTCCCCGGCCGCGTCGCCAAGGCGCTGCTCGACCTCGCCGACCGCTTCGGCCGCACCGCCGACGACGGCGTCCACGTGCACCACGACCTCACCCAGGAGGAGCTCGCCCAGTTGGTCGGCGCCTCCCGCGAGACGGTCAACAAGGCGCTCGCCGACTTCGCCTCGCGCGGCTGGCTGCGCCTGGAGCCTCGCTCCGTGGTCATCCTCGACATGGAGCGGATGTCGCGCCGCGCGCGCTGAGCCCGTTGCTCGACCACCTGATCAAGCTGCTCGATCGAGCAGCTTGATCGGTTTTCGGGGCCTCGAACCTGATCGAACCGATCGATCGATCAGTTGGGTCTCGCCTCCGAGAGGCGGCAGCCGGGGCTCACGCCGCGAAGTGCACCTGCCAGCGGTCGTTGAGCTGCGGAACGTCCCCCCAGCCACGCAGGACCAACTGCCGGCGTACCCGCTCGAGCGTCCGCAGCGGGCGCCGATAGATCCCATCTGCCGTCACGACCAGGACGCGATATCCCTCGTCGTCGAACTCCTCGCGGCGCTCGAGATCTGACTGCCACTGCCGGGGGTCTTCGGCGTGCTGCCGGCCCTCGTACTCGACGACGACCTTGACGCGCTCGTAGCAGAGGTCATATCGCCGGCGCCAAGCTCCGTCCTCCCAGCGCCGGATGACATTGACGGAGGGCTCCGGTAGTCCGGCCAGGACGATCAGCAGCCTCAGACGAGTCTCCATCGGCGAGTCCACGCCGTCCCGCACGAACGATGCGGCGTCCCGCGCAAGGCCGGCGTAGTAGGCGTCTGTGCCGGCACACACCTCGCGGAGGGCGGCGGCCTTGATCTTGTACTTCCGGCAGAGCGCGTCCCCGAGCACGACCAGGTCGACGAAGCTCAAGGTCCCGGCGCAATCGATGAAGGTCTCACACGGATCGCTGACCCGCATGCCACGCACCACGATGATCCGCCGCTTTCGACACGTGACGTGGGGTTTGATCTGAGGTCGGAAGCGACGCTCGGACTCCTTGCGGACGGTGACGTGGACGAATGGGTGGTCTGGCACCGGGAGTCCCAACACAGCGACCGCGCTCAGACGGCTGACGAACGCCCACGGTGGGTGCAACGCCAGCGCCGCTCGGTAGAGAGAGTCGCTGTCGTACGCCGCTTCCCGCACCCATACGCACCTCGTCAGCTGCCGGAACTCCTTGGTCCTGAGCTCGCGTCGATGGCGTCCTGCCGCTTCGAACTGTTTGGTCAGGAAAGGACGGTTGAGGTCGAGTTCGTCGGTCACGGACTCGAGCATGATGAACGGCGATCATTCCGGCAGGCGTCATCCACAGGCGGCAGGTTCGGCCGACGCAAACCCCGCACCCAACTGGCGCAATTGATCGGTTCGCCCGGGTCAGCGGCACCAACAGACGAGCCAACCGCGCAATTGATCGACTTGGTCAGCGCCGCGCGAGGTAGGCGAGCTGGGCTCGCACCGACGACTCCGCGGCGCCCCACAGCGACTCGTCGACGTCGGCGTACACGACCTCGACGACCTGCCGCGGCAGCGCGGGGTCCTCGGCGACGTCGGCCGGCAACCGGGCCGGCGACAGCCCGAGGCGCTGCAGCGCGGACTCGACCTGGGCGAGGCGCTCGCGGCGGTGCACGACGTAGTGGTCGAGGACGCCGGCGGCGTCGGGGAGCACCGGACCGTGGGCGGGCCACAGCGAGCTCGCCCGGCCCTCGGCGACGAGAGCGCGCATCCGGGCGATCGAGTCGAAGTACGAGCCGAGGTCGCCGTCGGGGTGGACGATCACGGTCGTGCCGCGGCCGAGCACCATGTCGCCGGTCAGCAACGCGCCGTCGGCCTCGACGAGCAGCGAGACCGAGTCGGTGGTGTGGCCGGGGGTGGTGAGCACCTCGACGTCGAGCCCGCCGACCGACAGCACCTCACCGTCGGCCAACGGGTCGGAGCGCCAGCACTGCGCGGGATCGAGGCCGCGGACGCCGCAGCCCATCCGCTCGGCGAACGAGCGCGCGGCCTCGGTGTGGTCGAGGTGGTGGTGCGTGACCACGACGGCCTCCACCTGGCCGGCGACCTCCGACACGGCATCGAGGTGGTCGTCGTGCAGCGGGCCCGGGTCGACCACGATCGAGCGGCCGGAGCCGGGCTCGCGCAGCACCCATGTGTTGGTGCCGTCGAGGGTCATGATGCCGGCGTTGGGGGCGAGCACGCAGCGGCCGCGGTCGCCGTACTCGCCTCCGGTCCACGGATCCACGTCAGGACCTCCGCGCCGCCAGCAGGGGACGCAGCTGGTCGGGCATCGACAGCGTGAACCCGTCGCCGAGCGGCTCGACCTCGGGCATGAACATGCTGACCGTGCGGTCCCGGGTCGCGGCCATGACGGCGTCGACCGTGCCCATCGCGCCGACTTCCAGGCAGGTGAGGTACGTCGGCGGCAGCATCGCCATCGCGCCGGCCTCGGTCTGCGCGACCGCGTCGTGGGCGGCGAGCCAGACGACCTCGGAGGACTCGGAGGAGACGTCGCGGGTGACCTGCCCCTCGGGCAGGTGGGCGACGAAGAACCACGTGCGGTAGCGCTTCGGCTCGAAGACCGGCGTCAGCCAACCGCTCCAGATGCCGAGCAGGTCGGTGCGCAGCACCAGCCCGCGACGGTCCAGGAAGTCGGTCATCGACAGCTCGCGCGACTCCAGCATGACCCGGTCGGCCTCCCAGTCGTCACCGGTGGTGTCGGCGACGACGGAGTCGGCGGAGGTGCCGGCGAGCAGCACGCCCGACTCCTCGAAGGTCTCGCGGACCGCGGCACAGACGAGCGCGCGGGCGACGTCCTCGGTCGTACCGAGCCGGGCCGCCCACTCGGCCGGCTGCGGACCTGCCCAGGCGACGGAGTGGTCGTAGTCGCGCGGGTCGACACCGCCGCCGGGGAACACGCACATGCCCCCGGCGAAGTCCATCGTGGTGTGGCGGCGCAGGATGTAGATCTCCGGGCGCCCCTGCGCGTCCGGGCGCTGCAGCACCACGGTCGCGGCATCCCTCGGCTCGGCAGCCTCGCGCCGCCCGTCGCCGTACTCCGCCGCGAGGTCCGCGACGTGTGCCGGCAGCGGGATCGGCGGCAGGGGGATCCTCACAGAGCCGCCATGATCTCGGCGACGACCTCGACCTCCACCGGCGAGTCCAGCGGCAGCACGGGTACGCCGACCGCGGACCGGGCGTGGATGCCCGCGTCGCCGAAGACGTCACCGAACAGCTCGGAGGCGCCGTTGGCGACACCGGGCTGGCCGGTGAAGTCGGGCGTCGAGGCGACGAACGCGACGACCTTGACGATCCGCACGTTGGCGAGATCACCAGCAACGGAGCGGATCGCGGCGATCGCGTTGAGCGCGCACTGGCGTGCGCACGCGTAGGCGTCCTCCGCGCTCACCGTGTCGCCGACCTTGCCGGTCGCCATCAGTGCGCCCTCACGCATCGGCAGCTGGCCGGCGGTGTAGACGTGGTTGCCGCTGCGGACCGCGGGGACGTACGCCGCCACCGGCGGAACGACAGCGGGGATGGTCAGGCCGAGCTCGGCCAGGCGCTCGTCCGGGGTGCTGTGCGCGGTCACGGCTCAGCCCTCGACCGGGCGCTTGAAGTAGGCGATGTCGTTGCCGCCCTGGCCCGGGATCAGGGTCACGAGCTCCCAGCCGTCCTGGCCGAAGTTGTTGAGGATCTGCGCCGCGACATGGTTGAGGACGGGCGCCACCTGGTACTCCCACTTGGTCATGGGCTGACCTTACTCAGCGGGCGCGTCATGTGACGCGGGTCACAGGGTGTGCAACGATGCCGCGGTGAGCCTCGACAACGCCGTCTGGATGCTGACCGCGCTGGCCGCGGTCGTCGTGCTCCTGACCAGGATGCGGCTCTCCTCGGAGCACGCCCAGTCCGGCCACGCCGTCGTCCCCCTCGCCGTGGTCAACGCCCACACGCTCATCGGGGTGGTCGCGCTGGCGGTGTGGATCTACTACCTCACCTCGCCCAGCGGCGGCATCGGCGCGCTCGCGCTGGTCGCCTGGTGGCTCGAGGTGCTGCTCGGGATCCTGATCCTGGCGCGGTGGTTCGCGCGGCCCGGCAAGCACGCCGCCGACACCACGGGCGACACCTGGGCCGAGGGACCGTCGCTGTCGATCCTCGGGCACGTCGGGATGCTGCTCGGGATCGGCTTCTTCACCTGGGTGGTGCTGGCCGACAAGATCGCCGGCTGAGCCTCTCAGCCGTAGCGGTTCACGACCCAGAGCAGCTCGCGGTAGGCGTCGTCATCGTCCGGAGGCGGCGGGTCGACGTCCTGCGTGGTGCGCAGCGTCTCCGGTTCGATCGGCGGCGGCAGGTGCTTGTAGCGCTCCAGCCGGGACTGCTCGGCCATGGCAACTCCTTCCGACGTCTTCGATGGTACGTCAGCCGCGGCAGATCCACCCGTGGTCTGACGCCCGGGCGGCCGCGCCCGTCTACGGTGGCCCGGTGCATCGGCAACCCTGGCGCCTCGGGCCGCGCGGCGAGCGGTGGTTCGACCTCGGCCTGACCGGGTGCCTGCTGCTGCCGGTGCTCCCGTACCTGTTCTTCGTCGACGCCACCGACGGCCTGCTGATGCTCGTCCAGATCACCCCGCTCGTCGTACGCCGGCGCCGGCCGGTCCCGGTGTTCGCGGCCGTCGCCGCGGGCAGCGCGGTCCAGGCGCTGGTGACCGACCACCCGCTGTGGAGCCAGTTCGCGTTCCCGATCGCGCTGTACTCCGTCGCCCGCTATGCCGGCCCGCGCTGGGCGGCCGCGGCCCTCGGCACCGGGCTGCTGGGCGCCGCGATCGCCGCCGTCGACTGGTTGCGCGGCTTCGGCGCGAACATGCTCACCCCGGAGAACATCGCGGCCTACTCGGTCACGATCGGCCTCTTCGTGGTCGTCGCCTGGACGCTCGGCACGCTCGGCCGCACCCGCCAGGCGTACGTCGACGCGCTGGTCGAGCGCGGCGAGCGGCTCGAGCGCGAGGCCGCCCAGCAGGCAGCGCTGGCCGCGATGGAGGAGCGGCACCGGATCGCGCGCGAGATGCACGACGTGGTGGCGCACGGGCTGACCACGATCGTCGTCCAGGCCGACGGCGCCCGGGCCGCCGCCGCCCACGACCCGAGCGTGACCGGTCCCGCCCTGTCCACCATCGCCGCCACCGGTCGGGAGGCGATCGCCGAGCTGCGCCGGATGCTCGGCCTGTTGCGCGCGGAGGAGGCGACGACCGTGCCCCAACCGCGCCTCGCCGACCTGCCGGCGCTGCTGGACGACGCGCGCGCGGCGGGGACGGTGGTCGACGCCCAGCTCGCCCCGTTGCCGTCCGTGTCGGACGGGGTCGCGCTGACGACGTACCGGATCGCGCAGGAGGCGTTGAGCAACGTCCGCAAGCACGCGGGCCCCGGCGCCGCAGCCCGGGTCGGGGTGTGGGTCGAGGCGGGTGCCGTGGTGGTCGAGGTGACCGACGACGGGCGCGGCGCGGCGGCGCACGACGACGGGCGCGGACTCGGCCTGGCCGGCATGCGCGAGCGGGTCGACGCCCACGGCGGCTCCCTGACGACCGGTCCGTCGGCGGGCGGCGGTTTCCGCGTGTGCGCGAGGATCCCCCTGTGACGGACCTTGGGAGCGAGCAGATCCGGGTGTTCCTCGTCGACGACCAGGACCTGGTCCGCGCGGGCTTCCGGATGCTCATCGACAGCCAGCCCGACCTGACGGTCGTCGGCGAGGCCGGCGACGGCGGTCAGGCGCTGGAGCAGCTCTCGGTGACGCGCTGCGACGTCGTCCTCATGGACGTGCGGATGCCGCGCCTCGACGGCGTCGAGGCCACCCGCCGCCTCGCCGAGTGGCCCGAGGCGCCCCAGGTGATCGTGCTGACCACCTTCGACCTCGACGAGTACGCCTTCGCCGCGATCCGTGCCGGTGCCGCGGCCTTCCTGCTCAAGGACGCCACCCCCGACACCCTCCTCGACGCCATCCGCACCGTCCACGCCGGCGACTCCGTCGTCGCCCCCAGCACGACGCGCCGCCTCCTCGACCACTTCGCCGGCACCCTGCCCGACCCTGCTTCCCCGGCCCCCGACGACCGCCTCGACGCCCTCACCGACCGCGAGCGCGAGACCCTCGTCCTCGTCGGCCGCGGCCTGTCCAACGCCGAGATCGCCGCGGACTTCGTGGTCTCGGAAGCCACCGTGAAGACGCACATCGGGCGGTTGCTCGCCAAGACCGGCTCGCGGGACCGGGTGCAGCTGGTCGTGCTGGCGTACGAGACGGGGCTGGTCCGGCCGTGACCTCCGACGCCGAGGTCGCCCGGGCAGCGGCCGCCGCGGGTGCGTCCGTCGTCCGGAGCAGGTACGGCGGCCGCCTGGTCCGGCACGCGAAGACCGGCACCGACTTCGCGACCGACGTCGACCTCGACGCCGAGGCCGCGATCCTCGCCGTACTGGCTCGTGAGCGTCCTGACGACCTGCGGATCGGCGAGGAGGGCGGCAGCACCGGCGATGCGACGTCGCGCCGGCGGTGGCTGGTCGACCCCCTGTGCGGCACGCTCAACCTCGCCGCCGGCACACCGCTGGTGGCGGTGAACGTCGCCCTGCAGGTCGACGGCCGGACCACGGTCGGTGTGGTCGTCGACCCGATCGCCGACCGGACCTGGTCGACGGACGCACCGCCGGCCCCGGATCCCGTCTCGGGACTGGTCGACGTGAACTGTGACGGCCCGACCGACCGGCCCTTCCTCGGGGCGCAGCTGATCGCGGATCCCGCCTTCCGCCGGGCATTCGGGCCACGGGTGGTGTCCTCGACGCTCGCCCTGGCGTGGGTCGCGACCGGAGCGCGGGCGGCGTACGTGACCGACGGGCAGGTCGTCGACAGCGTGCACTTCGCCGCGGGGATCGCCCTGTGCCGCGCTGCGGGCTGCGTGGTGACCGACCTGCACGGCGACGCCGTGGAGACCGGTCGCGGGCTGGTCGCGGCCGCGGACTCGTCCACGCACACCGCCCTGCTGGCGCTGGCGAGACCGCACCTCACGTCCACCTGAGGTCCACCCGTCGTCGTACCCCGGATCAACCCGTGGCCTGACGATCCACCCGCCGATCCCGGCGAGGCTCGGTGTCATGACCTCCCTGCTCGCCGCCAGCGCTCGCGGCCTCACCAAGTCCTTCGGCCGCGGCGACACCCTCGTCCACGCCCTGCGCGGCGTCGACCTCGACCTCCCCGCCGGCCGCTTCACCGCCATCATGGGGCCGTCCGGGTCCGGCAAGTCCACGCTGATGCACTGCCTGGCCGGCCTGGACCAGCCGACGGACGGCACCGTCTCCGTCGCCGGCCAGCCCCTGGAGAACCTCGGCGACGACGCGCTGACCCGGTTCCGGCGCGACCACGTGGGCTTCGTGTTCCAGGCGTTCAACCTGCTGCCGATGCTCACCGCCGAGCAGAACATCTGGCTGCCCACCGAGCTCGCCGGCCGCGTCCGCAGCAACGACGCGCAGCAGCGGTTCGCCGCCATCGTCGAGACCCTCGGCCTCACCGAACGCCTCGGGCACCGGCCGGCGGAGCTGTCGGGCGGCCAGCAGCAGCGGGTCGCGATCGCGCGGGCGCTGCTGGCGGGGCCGGCGATCGTGTTCGCGGACGAGCCGACCGGCAACCTCGACAGCACCAGCTCGGCCGAGGTGCTCTCGCTGCTGCGGCAGTCCGTCCGCGAGCTCGGCCAGACCGTCGTGATGGTCACCCACGAGATCGAGGCGGCGCAGTACGCCGACGAGATCGTCGTCCTCGCCGACGGCCGGATCACCGAGCGCCGTGAGGTCGCGGCCTGATGCGCACCGTGATCCTGGCGTCGCTGCGCACCCACACCCGGCGGTACGGCGCCGCGCTCCTCGCCGTGGTCATCGGCTCCGCGTTCATCGTGGTCACCGCAGCCCTGTCCTCGTCGATGCGGGCGGGCCTGACCGCGGGCCTCGGTGAGCCGTACGACGGCGCCAGCGTCGTCGTCGACAGCCCGTCGGCCGCGGACGCGGGCAGGCTCCTCGACGCCTCCCAGCAGGACGGCGCCGATGCGTGGCTGATCGGCTGGACGATGCAACAGGTGGCCGTCGCCGGCAAGGTGATCGACACCGACACCGACATCGGCCAGCTGCCCGACCGACCGAGCCGTCGCTGGCAGGAGCTCGTGCAGGGCCGGTTCCCGGGCGGCGCGGGCGAGGCGGTCGTCGACACCAACACCGCCAAGGTCGAGAAGATCGCGGTCGGCGACCGGCTGCGGATCGGCACCGGCGGCGACGCCCTCGACGTCACCGTCGTCGGCCTGGTCGACTCGCCGTCGACGTACGCCTACGCCTCGGTCTACGTGCTGTGGTCGGACCTCGCCCGTTGGCAGGACCAGCTGTTCGTCACCAGCCTCGCCTGGGCGGGGACGGACGCGACCACCACGATCCACGACGTCGTGCCGGACGCCGAGGTGGAGTCCGTCGACGGCTACGTCCAGGACCTCCAGAAGCAGGTCAACAACGGCGTCGACATCGTGCAGGTCGTCGTGCTGCTGTTCGGCGCGATCGCCCTCGTGGTGGGGGTCCTGGTCATCAACAACACCTTCACGATCCTGTTCGCGCAACGCAGCCGCGACTTCGCACTGCTGCGTTGTGTGGGCGCGACCCGGCGCCAGGTGCTGCGCTCGGTCCGGCTCGAGTCGCTCGCTCTCGGCGTGCTCGCCGCCGTCATCGGGGTGCTGACCGGGCTCGGGGCTGGGCACGGCCTGGTCGCACTGGTCCGTGCGCAGTGGCCGGAGACCCGGCTCGGCGAGCCCCACGTGACCGCGGCCTGGCTCGCCGGTTCCGCTGCCGTGGCCGTCGTGGTCACCCTCGTGGCGGCCTGGCTGCCGACCCGCCGGGCCGTTCAGGTCAGCCCGCTCGCCGCGCTGCGCCCCGACGACAGCACCCGGGTCCGCACCCGCACCGGCCGGATCCGGCTGGCACTGGGCGCCCTCACCCTCGCGACCGGTGCCCTCGGCCTGGCCGCGGCGATCGCCACCGCCAACGTCGGCGCCCTCGCCGTCGGCGGCACCCTCGTCTTCGCCGGCGTGCTGCTCTTCGGACCGGTCCTGGTGCCCGCCCTGATCCGCTCGGCCGGGCCGCTCACGCAGCGGCTGCTCGGGCCGGCCGGACGCCTCGCTGCCGGCAACGCCGTACGCAACCCCCGCCGGACGGCCGCCACCGCGGCCTCGCTGCTCGTCGGCGTCACCCTGACCACCGCCGTGCTCACCGGCATGGCCAGCTCCCGCAGTGCCCTCGCCGCCGACACGGACCAGCAGCACCCGATCGACCTCGCCGTCACCGGCACCGCTCCACTGCCCGCCGACGCGGAGGCCAGGCTGCGGGCGATCGACGGGGTCGTGGCCGCCGTACCCGTCCCCGGTGCGGTCGCCCGGATCGGCGACCTCGCCCCGCTCCCCCTCCTGCCCGCCGCGACCACGGGAGCCGCGAAGGTGCTGCACGGCGACCTCCCGACGCCCGGTCCGCGGCAGGTGCTGGTGCCGTGGGACCTGATCGGCGACGGCATCGAGGTCGGCGACGTCGTCCGGGTCACCGTCGGCGACAGGAGTCGCGAGCTCCGGGTCGCCGGTGGTGAGGGCTGGGGCGAGGCCGCCCTGGTCCGCCGTACGACGCTCGACCGGCTCGCCCCGGACGCCGGCATCCAGGCGGTCTGGCTGCGCGCCGCCGAGGACGCCGACCCGGAAGACCTGGCCGGCTCGGTCGAGGCGGTGGCCTCGCCGCTCGACGCGGGCGTGGAGAACGGCCTGGCCCGGCGGGCGTACGTCGACACCCAGCTCGACGTGCTCACCGGCGGTGTCGTCGGCCTGCTCGCCATCGCCGTCCTCATCGCCCTGGTCGGCATCGGCAACACCCTCGGACTGTCCGTGCTGGAGCGCGGCCGCGAGCACGCGCTGCTGCGGGCGCTCGGCCTGACCCGCCGCCAGGTACGCCGGATGCTCGCCGCCGAGGCGGTCCTGCTGTCCGTCGTGGCGACGCTCATCGGCACCGCGCTGGGCGTGCTGTTCGCCTGGACCGGCGTACGAGCGATCGTGCAGCCCGCGGTCGACGGCGCCAGCCTGGTCCTGCCCTGGGGCCAGCTCGCGGCGGTGGTGACGATCTCCGCCCTGGCCGGTCTGGTCGCCGCGGTCCTCCCGTCGCGCAAGGCGTCCCGGATCACACCGGCCGCAGGGCTCTCGCTGGACTGACTCCCTCACCCGACGGAGCCTCGCTAGGCTCCGTCGGGTGAGCGATTGGCCGAAGGTGCGTCTCCACGTCGTCACCGGCAAGGGCGGCACCGGGAAGTCGACGGTCGCGTCGGCCCTCGCGCTCGCCCTCGCGACCCGCGGCAAGAACGTGCTGCTGTGCGAGGTCGAGGGCCGCCAGGGCATCGCCCGGATGTTCGACGTCGACCCGCTGCCCTACCAGGAGCGCCGCCTCACGACGGGCCTCCCGGACGACGACGGCGGCCGCGGCGTCGTCCACGCGCTGCACATCGAGGCCGAGTCCGCGCTGCTGGAGTACCTCTCGATGTACTACCGGCTCGGCCGCGCCGGCAAGGCCCTCGACCGGTTCGGCGTCATCGAGTTCGCCACCACCATCGCGCCCGGCGTCCGTGACGTGCTGCTGACCGGCAAGGTCTACGAGGCCGTGCAGCGCAACAGCCGCAACAAGAACGCCATCGAGTACGACGCCGTCGTGCTCGACGCGCCGCCGACCGGCCGGATCACCCAGTTCCTCAACGTCAGCAACGAGCTCGCCGGGCTGGCGAAGGTCGGGCCGATCAAGGCCCAGTCCGACACGATGATGACCCTGTTCCGCTCGCCGCGCACGGCGGTGCACCTGGTCACCGTGCTCGAGGAGATGCCGGTGCAGGAGACCGCCGACGGCATCGCCGAGCTGCGGGCGGCGAAGCTGCCCGTGGGCGGCGTGATCGTCAACCAGGTCCGGCCGCGCGACCTCGACGCAGACGACCTCGCCGCCGCCCGCGCCGGCACCCTCGACCGCGGCCGGATCGAGGCCGACCTCACCGCGGGCGGCATCACCGTCAGCCCGACCCTCGTCGACGGCCTGCTCGCCGAGGCCGCCGACCACGCCGAGCGCCGGGCGCTCGAGGACTCGCAACGTGAGCTGGTCGCCGGGCTCGACGTGCCGTCGTACGAGCTGCCGCGGATGGCCGGCGGCATCGACCTCGGCGGGCTCTACGAGCTCGCCGGCCTCCTCCGAGAGCAGGGAATGGCGTAATGGCCCGCAGCAGCGCCCACCGTCCCTCCCGCGTCGGCCCGGCCACCGGCCCCGGCCACCACGCCGACCCCCTCGACATCGACGCCCTGCTCGACGACCCCGGCACCGGGATCATCGTGTGCTGCGGCTCCGGCGGCGTCGGGAAGACCACGACCAGCGCCGCGCTCGCGCTGCGTGCGGCCGAGCGGGGCCGCAAGGTCGTCGTGCTCACCATCGACCCGGCCCGCCGGCTCGCGCAGTCGATGGGCATCGAGGAGCTCGACAACACCCCGCGGCCGGTCACCGGCGTGGAGGGCAGCGGCCACCTCGACGCGATGATGCTCGACATGAAGCGCACCTTCGACGAGGTGGTGCTCTCCCAGGCCAGCCCGGAGAAGGCCAGGCAGATCTTGGCCAACCCCTTCTACATCGCGCTGTCGAGCTCGTTCGCGGGCACGCAGGAGTACATGGCGATGGAGAAGCTCGGCCAGCTGTACCGTGAAAACGTTTCTCCGCAAACGGCTGTTGCGGGGGGCCAGGACGCCGGGACCTACGACCTGATCGTGGTCGACACCCCGCCGTCGCGCTCGGCGCTCGACTTCCTCGACGCCCCCGAGCGGCTCTCCAGCTTCCTCGACGGCCGGTTCGTGCGGCTGCTGCTGATGCCCGCGAAGGGTCCGGCCAAGCTGATGACGGCTGGGATCGGCCTGATCACCAACGCGCTGACCAAGATCCTGGGCGCTCAGTTCCTCAAGGACCTCCAGACCTTCGTGACCGCGCTCGACACCGTCTTCGGCGGTTTCCGGCAGCGGGCGCAGCAGACCTACTCGCTGCTCAAGGCCGACGGTACGGCGTTCCTCGTGGTCGCCGCGCCCGAGGCGGACGCGCTGCGCGAGGCGGAGTACTTCGTCGAGCGGCTCAGCGAGGACGACATGCCGCTGGCCGGCCTGGTCGTCAACCGCGCCAGCCCGGACCCGGGCGACGCGCTGTCGGCCGACGAGGCGATGACCGCGGCCGAGCGGCTGCGTCGTACCGACGACGGCTCGCTGACCGCCGGGCTGCTCCGGCTGCACGCCGACCGGGTGCGCATGGTCGAGCGCGAGCGCACGCTGCGCGACCGGTTCGCGACCGCGCACCCCCAGGTGGCGACGGCCGTCGTACCGGCGCTCGCCGGTGACGTGCACGACCTCGACGGCCTGCGCCGGGTCGGCAACCTCCTCGCCCGGCGCCACTGACCGAGGTCAGCAACGCCGGAGAAGGCGGTTGTCTCCGTCAGTTGTCTCCGTCAGACGACGGGGATGATCTGCTCGTCGCGCGCGTCCTCGAGGACCTTGCGCCACGAGGCAGCGGGACGACGCCGGAGGAGAGCACGACGCTCCCGCTCGGTCATACCGCCCCAGACACCCCACTCGATCTGGTTGTCGAGTGCCTCGGCGAGGCACTCGGTGCGTACGGCGCAGCTGGTGCAGACCTGCTTCGCCTTGTTCTGCTCAGCGCCACGGACGAACAGCTGGTCCGGCTGCTGGTCCCGGCAGGCGGCGCGCGGCGCCCAATCCTCAACCCACATGTGTGTCCCCTGTACTTCCCACATCCGAAGAGCCGTCGCCCCCACAGCGCTCGGTCTCCTCGACTGGACCAAAGTAAAGGAGGATCGCCAATACTGATATCGCTCATTGGGCCCAACCTGTCTAGTCACATCGGACTAGACAGGGGACGAGTGCCTGACCCCCGACGAGTCGGGGACGTGGGGCAGGGTCCCGTACCCTGACCGCATGTCTCGCACCCGGTTCGACGGCCTGCCCCCAGGGAAGGTCGCATCCCACCTCGGCGTGATGCTGCTCGTCGCTGTCGTGCTCGGCGTCGTCGTCTCCGGCCTGGCGATCCCGTTCGCCGGCGTGCTCGGCTTCTCCGCGCGCAACGTGTCCGAGTCGGTCGACGACCTGCCGCAGGAGCTGGAGACCGAGCAGCTGCCGCAGCGCACCGAGGTGCAGGACGCCGAGGGCAAGACGATCGCGACGCTCTACGACCAGAACCGGGTCAACGTCCCGCTGCGCCAGATCTCGCGCACCATGGTCGAGGCGATCGTCGCGATCGAGGACTTCCGCTTCTACCAGCACGGCGCGCTCGACCTGAAGGGCACGCTGCGCGCCCTGCTCACCAACCAGGCAGCCGGTGGCGTCGCCCAGGGTGGGTCCTCGATCACCCAGCAGCTCGTGAAGCTGACCCTGATCACCCAGGCCGAGGGCGACAAGGAGGCGATCCGGGCCGCCAAGGAGGACAGCTACGGCCGCAAGCTGCGCGAGCTGCGCTACGCGATCGCCCTCGAGAAGCGGCACAGCAAGGACTGGATCCTCGAGCGGTACCTCAACACGGCGTACTTCGGCGACGGCGCGTACGGCATCCAGGCGGCCGCCCAGCACTTCTTCGGCGTCAACGCCAAGGACCTCAAGCTGCGCCAGGCCGCGCTGCTGGCCGGTCTCGTGCAGAGCCCCGAGGCCTACAACCCGACCCGGAACGCCGCCCAGGCCAAGGTCCGTCGCGACATCGTGCTCGAGCGGATGGCCCAGCTGAGCGTGATCTCGCAGGCCGACGCCGACAAGGCCAGGGACCGCAAGCTCGGCCTGCACGTGCAGGAGCAGCCCAACGGCTGCGTGAACTCCGAGGCCCAGTTCTTCTGCGACTACGTCGTTCGCTGGCTGATGGCCGACCCCGCCCTCGGCGCCACCGAGCAGGAGCGCAAGCGGCTGATCTTCAACGGCGGCCTCACCATCAAGACGACGGTCGACCTGCGCTACCAGAAGGCCGCCAACGCGGCCGTCGCCTCCCACGTCTACAAGGACGACCAGGCCATCGGCGGTCTCGCGCTGATCGAGCCCGGGACCGGCGACGTGAAGGGCCTGGCCCAGTCGCGGCCGATGGGCAAGAAGAAGGGCGAGACCTTCCTCAACTACGCCGTGCCGACCCAGTACGGCGACGCGGCCGGCTTCCAGCCCGGCTCGACGTTCAAGGCGTTCGTGCTCGCAGCGGCGATCAACCAGGACATCCCGCTGACCCAGCGCTTCCCCGCGCCGCCGACCCTGACCGTCAACCTCCGCGACTTCACGACCTGCGACGGGCCCTACCAGAGCAGTGAGACGTGGAGCCCGAAGAACTCGACCAGCGCCTCGGCCTCCCCCAACCTCTACGAGGGCACCCAGAAGTCGGTCAACACCTTCTTCGTCAACCTCGAGAAGGCGACCGGCATCTGCGAGCCGTGGAAGCTGGCCCGCGAGATGGGCATCACCGAGCTCACCAAGGCCGCGCAGGTCCCGTCGTTCACCCTCGGCATCGCCGACGTGAGCCCGCTGGAGATGGCCGAGGCCTACGCCACCTTCGCCGCCCAGGGCCTGCACTGCGACGCCCGGCCCGTCACCGAGATCGCCGACGCCCAGGGCAACGTGCTCAAGAAGTACGAGAAGCAGTGCACCCAGGTGCTCGCCAGTCCCGTCGCCAACGCGGTCAACGACGTCCTGCGCGGCGTGGTGTCCTCGGGTGGCTTCGCCGCCGCGCAGTACCCGGGCCAGCCGGCGGCCGGCAAGACCGGTACGACCAGCGACAACAAGGCCGTGTGGTTCGTCGGCTACACCCCCAACCTCGCCGGTGCGGCGATGGTCGCCGGCGTGAACCCGCAGGGTCACCCCGAGTCGCTCGACGGCAAGGCCGTGGGCGGCCGGACCCTCTACTCGTCGTCCGGCTCCACGACCGCCGGCCCGATCTGGGGCGACGCGTTCAAGGCCGTGGCCCCGTTCCTCGACGACGTCGACTTCACCCGCCCGTCCTCGTCCGACGTCCGCGGCCTGCTGATCACGGTCCCGGCCGTGTCCGGCAAGTCGTACGACGACGCGAAGGCGACCCTGGAGGGCCTCGGCTTCACCGTCGTCAACGGCGGCATCGTCGACTCCGCCGTCGGCCAGGGCCTGGTCGCCTACTCCGCCCCCGGCACCGGCGCCCGGCTCGCCTCGGGCGACACGGTGACGCTCTACGTCTCCGACGGCACGCCCAAGCAGAAGAAGGGCAAGGGGAAGAAGAACAAGGGCCGCGGGAACGGCCGGGGCTGACCCCGACCGTCGCCGTTTGTACGCCGTCAGCCGAGCTGGCGGCGTACCTCCGCGGCCACGGCGGCGCCGTCGGCGCGACCCCTGACCTGCGGCTGCACGATGCCCATCACCTGGCCCATCGCCTTGGGCCCGGCGCCCGCGGCACCGGCCTGCTCGACGGCGGCCGTGACGATCGCGGCGATCTCGTCGGGACCGAGCTGCTCGGGCAGGTAGTCCTGGATGACCGCGGCCTCGGCGCGCTCCTTGGCGGCGCTCTCGGGCCGGTCACCCTCCTCGAACGCGACCGCGGCCTCGCGGCGCTTCTTGGCCTCGGCGGAGAGCACGGTGAGGACCTCGTCGTCGGTGAGCTCCTTGGCGACCTTGCCGGCGACCTCCGCGTTCGTGACGGCGGTCAGGATCATCCGCAGCGTCGACGACCGGACCTCGTCGCGGGCCTTCATGGCGGTCGTGAGGTCGGTGCGCAGCTGGTCCTTGAGGGTGCTCATGCCTTGATTCTGCCCGCCGTGGGCGAGACTGGACGAATGGGATTCGGGACGACGCTGCTGCGGACGGCCGGCGCCGGGGGGACCCTCGGGGCGGCGGTGACGTCGTACGCGCTCTGGGAGGCGCGTCAGTACACGCTGCGCCGGCTCGACCTGCGGGTGCTGCCGGCCGGGATGCGGCCGCTGCGGGTGCTGCACCTCAGCGACCTCCACATGACCCCCGGCCAGACCCGCAAGCAGGAGTGGGTGCGCGGGCTCGCCCGGCTGGAGCCGGACCTGGTCATCGACACCGGCGACAACCTCGCCCACCGCGACTCCGTGCCCGCCGTGCTCGACAGCCTCGGCGAGCTGCTCGACCGCCCGGGCGTCTTCGTGCACGGCTCCAACGACTACTTCGAGCCCGGCTTCCGCAACCCGATCGGCTACCTCCTCCCGGACGACGGCACCCGCCACACCCACGTCCCCCAGCTGCCGTGGCGCGACCTCAGCGCCGGCCTCACCGGCGCCGGCTGGGTCGACCTCACCAACCGCCGTGAGCAGGTCAAGGTCGGCGAAGCGGTGCTGGCCTTCGCCGGGGTCGACGACCCGCACCTCGAGTACGACGACCTCGCCGCGGTCGCCGGCCCCGCCGACACCACGGCCGACCTGCGGCTCGCGGTCGCGCACGCGCCGTACCTGCGGGTGCTGGACCAGTTCGCCGCCGACGGGTACGACGCCATCGTCGCCGGCCACACCCACGGCGGCCAGGTCCGGCTGCCGTGGCCGGGCGGCTCGCGCGCCTACGCCACCAACTGCGACCTCGAGCCGGCCCGCGCCCGCGGCCTGCACCGCCACCCCGCCGACTCGCGCCCCGGCGAGCCCGGCTCGGCGTGGCTGCACGTGTCGGCCGGCCTCGGCACCAACCCCTACACCCGGGTCCGGATCGCTTGCCGCCCCGAGGCCACGCTGCTCACTCTCCAGCCGCGGTGATTGCCCGGCGGATCGGTCGGGAGGGGTATCCCGATTGCGGGTCCGGGCCCTCGCTCCGCTATGCTCCCGTGCTTGTGAGTGGGCTTCTTCGGAGCTCATGATCGGCGGGCTGTGGCGCAGTTTGGTAGCGCGCCTCGTTCGGGACGAGGAGGCCGCAGGTTCAAATCCTGTCAGCCCGACAGCGCGAGGGGCGGATCCGGTGAGACCGGGTCCGCCCTTCGACGTTTTGCTGCGATTCTTTACCCAGCGCCCGTCGCCGTGTCGCCCTGCGGCCACGCGTCGCTCACCTGCGCGTTCGTGACACACTGCATGCCATGTCAGACGAGCAGGACAAGCTGAAGCTCAGCTTGGAGCCGCCCAAGCTGTTCGGGCGGAAGAAGAAGCCCGCCGAGCCCGCCCCGGCGCCCGCCCGGGTCGCCGAGGAGCGCGCTGCTCGTCCTGTCGTCACGCCCGAGCCGGAGCCCGAGCCGGAGTCCGAGCCGACCGCGGTCCTGCCCGAGGTCGTCGAGCCGGAGCCCGAGCCCGAGCCTGTCGTCATCGCGGAGCCGGAGCCGGAGCCCGAGCCCGAGCCGGAGCCCGTCGTCATCGCGGAGCCCGAGCCGGAGCTGGTGCCCGAGCCCGAGCCCGAGCCCGAGCCGGTCGTCGTGGCACCCACGCCCGCACCCAAGCCCGCGCCGAAGCCCGCGCCCAAGCCGGCCCCGAAGCCCGTCCCCCAGCCCGAGCCCGTCGTCGTGGACGTCGAGCCCGAGCCGGTGAGCTCCGCGGCCTTGGAGGACGCCGAGATCGCCGCCCTGGGCGACGGCGGCACGCTGCTGACGGTCTACCGCGCCGCAGCGCTCACCGGGCTCGTGGTGGGCGCGGCGATGGTCGTGCTGACCTGGCTGTCCCTGCGCGGCTGCGAGGCCGTCCGCGGGACGTCCTCGTGCGGTGGCGGCCCCGGCTTCCTGCTGCTGGTCGCCACGTTCGCCCTGTGCGTCGTGCTGGGCGCCCAGCTGCTCAAGGCGTTCGCGATCCCCGACCCGGGCAGCAGCAGCTTCCTGGCAGTCGGCCTGGTCGCCGTGGTGGCGCTGCTGTTCCTCATCGACCTGCTCGACCACTGGTCGACGCTGATCATCGTGCCGATCCTCAGCATCGGCGCGTACCTCGCCTCGGTCTGGGTCACGAAGACCTTCGTGGACCCGGCCAACGAGTAGTCGACGCGAGCTTCGCCTGTTCATCACGGGATGTAGCCGAATCCCCGCTTCTGTAGCGGAACTCCACTACAGAAGCGCGAGTTCACCTACATCCCGTGGTGAATCCGACGCAGTCAGCGCGAGGCGGCGATCAGCTCCGCGATCTGGACCGTGTTGAGCGCGGCGCCCTTGCGCAGGTTGTCGTTGGAGACGAACAGCGCGAGGCCGCGGTCCCCGTCGACGCCCGGGTCCTGGCGGATCCGGCCGACGTACGACGGGTCCTTGCCGGCTGCGGCGAGCGGGTTGGGGATGTCGGCGAACTCCACGCCCGGAGCCGAGGCGAGCAGCTCGCGGGCCCGCTCGGGGGTCAGCGCGCGCTCGAACTCGGCGTTGATCGCCAGCGAGTGGCCGGTGAAGACCGGGACCCGGACGCACAGGCCGGAGACCCGCAGGTCGGGGATGCCGAGGATCTTGCGGGACTCGTTGCGGAGCTTCTGCTCCTCGTCGGTCTCGTTCAGGCCGTCGTCGACGAGGTTGCCCGCGAACGGCAGCACGTTGTAGGCGATCGTCTTCTTGTAGACGCCCGGCTCGGGGAACGCGACGGCCTCGCCGTCGTACGCCAGCTCCCGGGCCTTGTCGCCGGCCGCGGTCACGCCGGTGGCGAGCTCCTCGACGCCGGCGATGCCGGAGCCGGAGACGGCCTGGTACGTCGACGCGATCAGCCGGACCAGGCCGGCCTCCTCGTGCAGCGGCTTGAGGATCGGCATCGCGGCCATGGTGGTGCAGTTGGGGTTCGCGATGATCCCGCGTCCGGCCTCGATGACCGCTGCCGCGGCCTCCGGGTTGACCTCGGAGACGACCAGCGGGATCGCCGGGTCCTTGCGGAAGGCCGAGGAGTTGTCGACGACGATCACGCCGGCGTCGACGAACCGGGGCACCAGCGCGCGCGACGCGGTGGCGCCGGCGGAGAACAGCGCGACGTCGAGCCCGGTCGGGTCGGCGGTCTCGGCGTCCTCGACGACGACCTCGCGGTCACCGAACTGGAGCACCTTGCCGGCCGAGCGGGCCGAGGAGAAGAAGCGGATCTGGTCGACCGGGAAGTTCCGCTCGAGCAGGATCTGGCGCATGGCGACGCCGACCTGGCCGGTCGCGCCGACGACTCCGATGTTGATGCCCATGGCTCAGCGCCCCGTTCCGCCGTACACGACGGCCTCGATCTCGTCCGACCCGAGGTCGAACGCAGCGTGGGCGGCGTTGACGGCCGCCTCGACCTGGGTCTCGGCCACGACGACCGAGACGCGGATCTCCGAGGTGGAGATCATCTCGATGTTGACGCCGGCCTCCGAGAGCGCCTCGAAGAAGCGCGCGGAGATACCGGGCGACGAGCTCATGCCGGCGCCCACGATGGACACCTTGCCGACGCTGTCGTCGTACAGCAGCGACTCGAAGCCGACCGAGTCCTGCAGGCGCGACAGCGCCGTCATGGCGGTCTGGCCCTCGCCGGCGGGCAGCGTGAAGGAGATGTCCGTCAGGCTGGTCGCCGCGGCCGACACGTTCTGCACGATCATGTCGATGTTGATCTGCGCCTCGGCGACGGCGCGGAAGATCGCGGCCGCCTCGCCCGGCTTGTCCGGTACGCCGACCACGGTGATCTTGGCCTGGCTGCGGTCGTGGGCGACGCCGGTGATGATCGCGGCTTCCATGGAACCCTCCTGGACTACATCCTCGGCCTTGACGACCCAGGTGCCCTCCTTGTCGGAGAAGGAGGAGCGGACGTGAATGGGCATGTCGTAGCGGCGGGCGTACTCGACGCACCGCAGGTGCAGGATCTTGGCGCCCTGCGCGGCCATCTCGAGGGTCTCCTCGTAGGAGATCCGCGGGACCTTGCGGGCGCGCGGCTCGATGCGCGGGTCGGCGGTGAAGATGCCGTCGACGTCGGAGTAGATCTCGCACACGTCGGCCTTGAGCGCGACGGCGAGCGCCACCGCGGTCGTGTCGGAGCCGCCGCGGCCGAGCGTGGTGATGTCCTTGGTCGTCTGCGAGACGCCCTGGAAGCCGGCGACGATGGCGATCGCGCCCTCGCCGATGGCGGCCTCGATCCGGCCCGGCGTGACGTCGATGATCTTCGCCCGGCCGTGCTCGGCGTCGGTGATCACGCCGGCCTGGGAGCCGGTGAACGAGCGCGCCTCGTGGCCGAGGTCGTGGATCGCCATGGCCAGCACGGCCATCGAGATCCGCTCACCGGCGGTGAGCAGCATGTCCAGCTCGCGCGCGGGGGGCAGCGGGGAGACCTCGTTGGCGAGGTCGATCAGGTCGTCCGTCGTGTCCCCCATCGCGGACACGACGACGACGACCTGGTGGCCGGCCTTCTTCGTGTTGACGATGCGCTGCGCGACGCGCTTGATCCCGGCGGCATCGGCGACCGACGAGCCGCCGTACTTCTGCACGACAATGCCCACGGGGGCTCACTCCTGGCGGTGGTCTCGGGGGAAGGTGCTACTTCTAGGGCAAGGCCACGACGACGGGGCCACCCCCGATTCTACGAGAGCGGGCTAGCCGTTTTCCGCGCTGTCCAGCACGGCGGACGCCACCTCGACCAGCGCGAGCTCCTGCGTGGTGTCGAGATCGACGTCGAGGCGGTCGTGGGCGACCACCGAGAGCAGCGCCTTCATCGACGAGCCGGCCAGGGTCCCCCACGAGGAGACGTAGGAGAACTGCCACCACCACAGCGCCTCCTCGACGTCACCCGCGTCGTAGTGGCGTACGCCGACGGCGAGGTCGGCCGCGATGCTGGTGAGGTCGTCGGAGAGCAGGCCCTCGACCACCTCGGGTGCGTACGGGTCGAAGACGTAGCTGTAGGTGTCGAGCTCGCCGAGCAGCGCGGCCAGCTGGAGTCGCAGCTCGTCGATGTCGTCGGGGTCCGGGCCGTCGTCGGGCTGGTACTCGTCGCGCGGCGCGAAGTCGCGGTGCACGCCCAGCCGGGCACCGGTGAGGGCGATCTGGCTGATCTGGAGCAGCAGCAGGGACACGGCCTGCCCGCCGCTCGCCTGCGCGGCGACGACCCTGACCCCGTCGAGGAAGGAGCGCACGGACGCCGCGATGTCGTCGGCGAAGCGCACGGTCTCGGTCTCGACCGCGATCAGCGCCTCCAGCGCGGCGAGGCCCGGAAGCTGCTCGGTGGTGGTGCTGTTGTCGCTCATGTTCCCGTTCATGTCGCTGCCTGCCTTCCCACGAATGCCCGACCGAGGGTGACCTCGTCGGCGTACTCGAGGTCTCCTCCCACCGGAAGTCCACTGGCCAAACGCGTCACGCGCAACCCCAGGGGGCCGAGCATGCGCGTGAGGTACGTCGCCGTGGCCTCGCCCTCGAGGTTCGGATCGGTGGCGAGGATCACCTCGACGACGGTGCCGTCGCCGAGCCGGGTGAGCAGCTCGCGGATGTGGAGCTGCTCGGGCCCGATGCCGTCGATGGGCGAGATCGCGCCGCCCAGGACGTGGTAGCGGCCGCGGAACTCACGGGTCCTCTCGATCGCGACGACGTCCTTGTACTCCTCGACCACGCACAGCACCGTCGGGTCCCGGCGCGGGTCGCGGCAGATCCGGCACTGGTCGTCCTCGGCCACGTTGAAGCAGACCGAGCAGAACTTCACCTTGTCCTTGACCTCGATCAGGACCTCGGCGAGGCGGCGTACGTCGGCCGGGTCGGCCTGCAGCAGGTGGAACGCGATCCGCTGGGCGCTCTTCGGCCCGACCCCGGGCAACCGCCCGAGCTCGTCGATGAGGTCCTGGACGACGCCTTCGTACATGGCTGGTCGCCGTACTAGAAGCCGAGCTGGCCGGGCGACGGCAGGCCGCCGCCCAGGTCCTGCATCCCGCCGGCCAGCGGGCCGAGGGTCTGCTCGGCGAGCTCGTCGATCTTGGTGCGGGCGTCCCGGAAGGCCGCGACGACCAGGTCGCCGAGGTCGGCCAGCGCCTCGGCGTCGGTGCCGTCGAGTGCCTCGGGCTTGATCTGCACGGCGGTCAGCTCGCCGGAACCGGTGAGCGTCACGGTCACCGCACCGCCGGCGACGGTGCCGTCGACGGTGGTCTCGGCCAGGCGCTGCTGGGCGTCCTGGAGCTGGTCCTGCATCTGCTGGGCCTGCTGGAGCAGCGCGCCCAGGTCGAGGCCGCCGAGGCCGCCGCCACCGGCGAGCGCGTCGAAGGGGTTCTGGCTCATGGGGACTCTTCTCTGTGTCTGTGCGGAAGGTGGTGGGGTACGTCGAGGGCCGGGCGGATCAGTCGC
Source organism: Nocardioides sp. F233 (assembly GCF_057813895.1). Classification (NCBI taxonomy): domain Bacteria; kingdom Bacillati; phylum Actinomycetota; class Actinomycetes; order Propionibacteriales; family Nocardioidaceae; genus Nocardioides; species Nocardioides sp. F233. The sequence goes on along the minus strand of NZ_JBVASH010000005.1, from coordinate 170,687 downwards.
CGCGCGGCATCTCCTCGATCAGCTGGGCGCCCAGCTCGCGGGCCAGGAGCTCCGCGCTGGACTCGGCGTCGACCTCCTGGTCGTTGAAGTCGACGGCGGCGTCGGGGTCCTCCGGCGGCGCGTCCGCGGCGGCATCGGCCCGGGCCTGGATGTCGGCGATCATCTGCCGGCGCGCGCCCGGTTCGTACTCGGGCTCCGGCTCGGGCGGCCCGTCCGTCGGCGGCGGCTCGGTGGCCCACGGCGGCGGGTCGTCCTGCGGCGCGAGCTGCGCGGGCGGCGCCGGGGCGGCGTCCTGGACCGACGCGGGCGCCGGCGCAGAGGGAGCGGCCGAGGCCCCCGGCGGCGCGGTGACCTCGGGCCAGCCGCCGGCGTCGGCCGCCGGGGCAGCGGGCGCTGCGGGGGCTGGCGGAGCGGCCGGCTCGGGGACGCGGGCATTGGGGTCGGCGGCCGGGTCGACGATCGCCTCGATCCGGACGTCGGCACCGATCTCGTCGATGACCGCCTGCTGGACGATCTCGGCGTGGCCGCCGGACTCGAACGAACGGCGTGGGCCGTCGGACTGGAAGCCCAGGCTGAGCACCTTGCCGTTGAAGCCGACGACCTGGGAGTTCTGGGTGAGGTGGATCCAGGTGACCCGCTTGACGCTCTTGACGCGGTCGATGACCGAGGGCCACAGCCGGCGGACGTCGACCAGGGTGAGACCGCTGCCGCCTCCGGCAGGCTCCGCCGGAGCGGCAGCCACGGGAGCGGGCGCCACGGCAGCAGGTGCGGCGGGAACGGGAGCAGGAGCGGGCGGCTCCGGGGCAGCCGCGACCGGCACCGGCTCGGGCGTGCGGACCGGCTCAGGAGCAGGCTCGGGGGTGGGCGCAGCGACGGGCGCGGGAGCGATCGGCGCGGGAGCCGCGGCAGCCGGCGCCTCGACCCGCTCGGGCGCGGCCCGCTCGTGGCGGGAGGGCGCCGGCCGGTCCTGGGCGGGCACCGCGGCGGGGGCCGGGGCCGGAGCGGACTCGGCGGACGTCGTACCGCTGATCGAGGCGCGGCGCTCGAGCCGGTCGAGGCGGGCGAGCACCCCCTCGGTGGTGTGGTCGGCGGCCGGCAGCAGGATCCGGGCGCAGATCAGCTCGAGCAGCAGGCGGGGCGCGGTGGCGCCACGCATGTCGGTGAGGCCGGCGGCGACGAGGTCGGCGGCGCGGGTCAGCTCGGCCCGGCCGAAGGCGGCCGCCTGCGCGACGAGCCGGTCGGCCTGGTCGCCGGAGAGGTCGAGCAGTCCGGACGCGGCGGCGTCGGGGACCGCGGAGATGATGACGAGGTCGCGCAGCCGGCGCAGCAGGTCCTCGGTGAACCGGCGCGGGTCCTGCCCGGTCTCGATCACCTTGTCGACCACGCCGAAGACGGCCGAGCCGTCGCCGGCCGCGAACGCGGACACGACGTCGTCGAGCAGGGTGTCGGGGGTGTAGCCGAGCAGCCCGCTGGCCAGGTCGTAGGTCACGCCCTGTGGCCCTGCGCCACCGAGCAGCTGGTCGAGCACGGAGAGGGTGTCGCGCGCGGAGCCCGCGCCCGCGCGGACCACGAGCGGCAGCGCGGCCGGCTCGATGGAGACGCCCTCGCGGTCGCACAGCTCGGTGAGGTACGACGTCAGCAGGCGCGGCGGGATCAGCCGGAACGGGTAGTGGTGGGTGCGCGAGCGGATGGTCGGGATGACCTTCTCGGGCTCGGTCGTGGCGAAGATGAACCGCAGGTGCGGCGGCGGCTCCTCGACCAGCTTGAGCAGGGCGTTGAAGCCCTGCGTGGTGACCATGTGGGCCTCGTCGATGATGTAGACCTTGTAGCGGCTCTTCACCGGCGCGAAGAACGCCTTCTCGCGCAGGTCGCGCGCGTCGTCCACACCACCGTGGGAGGCCGCGTCGATCTCAATCACGTCGATCGACCCCGGGCCGTTGCGGGCCAGGTCGCGGCAGCTCTCGCACTCGCCGCACGGGTCGGAGATCGGCGCCTTCTCGCAGTTGAGCGCCCGGGCCAGGATCCGCGCGCTCGTCGTCTTGCCGCAGCCGCGGGGGCCGGAGAAGAGATAGGCGTGGTTGACCCGGTTGGCGGCCAGCGCAGCCCGCAGCGGCTCGGTGACGTGCTCCTGCCCGATGACCTCCGCGAAGGTCTCGGGCCGGTAGCGGCGGTAGAGCGCGAGCGGGGAGTCCACGGGTGCCACCCTAGTCGCTGGCCCCGACACCTCCGGGCGCCCCCGAGGGAGAGGACGAGCAGCCATGACGACGATCGACCGGGACGAGGCGAGAGCCTTCCAGAAGCGGATGGTCCGGGTGCGCGAGGACGCCGCCCTGGGCCTGCTCCTCGGCATCGGCGACGAGCTCGGCCTGCTCGACGTGCTGGCCCGGACCGGCCCCGCCGATCCCGCTACCCTCGCCGCCGCAGCGGGCGTCGACGAGCGCTACCTTCGCGAGTGGCTGGACGGCGTCGTCGCCGGCGACGTGGCGACGTACGACGCCGCCACCGGCCACTACTCGCTCCCCCGCGAGCGCGCCGCCTGCCTCACCCCGGCCGACGGCCCGGTCAACCTCGCGCGCAGCCTGAAGATGCTGACCATGCTCGCCGGGGTCGAGCCCGAGCTGCGGGAGAGGTTCCGCGACGGCGGTGGGCTGGGCTACGACCGGTTCCCCCGGTTCCACGAGCTGATGGCCGCCGACGCCGCGGCCGTCCACGACGCCGGCCTGCTCGACGTCGTCGTCCCGACCGTTCCGGGGCTCCACGACCAGCTGAGCGCCGGTGCCGCGCTGGCCGACATCGGCTGCGGCTCCGGGCACGCGGTCAACCTGCTCGCCCGCGCCTACCCGGCGAGCACGTTCGTCGGCTACGACCTCGGGGAGGAGGCGATCGGGGCTGCCCGCGCCGAGGCCTCCGCGTGGGGCCTGACCAACGCGACCTTCGAGGTCCGCGACGTCGCGGCGCTCGGCGAGGAGGCGGCGTACGACGTCGTGACCGCCTTCGACGCGATCCACGACCAGGCCTTCCCCGACCGGGTGCTCGCCGGCATCGCCGCCGCGCTGCGGCCCGGCGGGACGTTCCTGATGGTCGACATCAAGGCCCAGTCGGGGGTGGAGAACAACCTCGGCCTGCCGTGGCTGACCTACCTCTACACGCTGAGCCTGATGCACTGCATGACCGTGTCCCTGGCCCACGGCGGCGCCGGGCTCGGCACCGTGTGGGGCCGGCAGACCGCCGTCCGCATGCTCGAGGAGGCCGGCCTGGTCGACGTCGACGTGCGCGAGGTCCGGACCGACCCGTTCAACTACTTCTACGTCGCCCGCCGACCGTAGGCGGAAAAGCAGAGGCCCCCCACGTACCCGATAGAGCTCACTTACCCTTGCTGCCTTCCGGCCCTGGGGGAGTTGGGTGAGATACCGCCACGTGGGGGGTTGCGGAACACTTTAGAGGATGCGCCGGACGGGGTTCACATCGCCGGGGCACAGGCCCGCTCAGCGCAGGATGTTGACCACGGTCAGCAGGACCGGCGCGACCATCACGACCAGCAGCACCCAGGCGACCACCCGGTGCGAGCGCTTCGAGCTGTCGAGCGAACCCGCGAGCTCGAGCAGCGCACCGTCGGGCACCAGCCGGTTCAGGCCCATCCGCTGGGCGTCGGTGGGCAGGTGGTCGGCGGGAGCCCAGGGCTCCGGGTCGTCACCCCGCGCGGTCATGCACCGATCGTACGTCGCCCGCGCGGCCCGGGGTGGAGTCCCGATTCCACCTCGCCGTCCATCTGCCGGTAATCTCTCCCACGGAGCTGTCGCCTAGTGGCCTATGGCGCTCGCTTGGAAAGCGGGTTGGGTTAACAGCCCTCGGGGGTTCGAATCCCCCCAGCTCCGCCAGCACCACCGGACGGCGTCGACGCAAGTCGGCGCCGTCCGACGTTTTGCGGGTTGGGTCAACAGCACTCCGTCACCTCGGGAGGGGTTCGAATCCCCCAGCTCCGCCAGCACCACCGGACAGCGTCACGCCCAGCAGCCCACGAGCAGGGCGACGAGCGCGACGACCCGCAGCATCAGCGCCGCCGGGACAGGAGTGGGCGCAGGATGAGGAGGACGACGAGCGCGGCGCCCCCGCCGAGCCCCCACCAGACCGCGTCGTGGCGCGCACCCGCCAGCACGTCGGCCTGGGCGCGCGGCGGCCGCGCCGGCTCGACCTGGTCCTGCTTCTCGGCGCCCATCGCGGCGACGTCACGCTGGATCGCCTCGACCGGCTGGACCACGCCGTACCCGGTGATCGGGCTGGACGGGCCGCCGTTGCCGCTGGCGGTCTGCTCGAGGCGGGTCCGCAGCTGGGTGGCGTCCTCGTCGGGGTGCATCGACCACACCAGGGCGGCCACGCCGGCGACCTCGGCGGCGGCCCACGCGGTCGACGGCGGACCGACGACGCACCAGCCGCCGTTGCGGGCGCGCGAGACGGCGTCGACGCCGGGCGCGGAGAGGTCGATCGCGGAGCTGCGGAGCACGGTGCCGGCGCTGCCGGGCGTCGAGACCCCGACCGCGACGACGCCCGGGTGTGCGGCGGGCCAGACCAGGTCGGCGACGTCCTCGCCCTTCTTCGGGTCGTCCTCGTAGCCGTCGGGGAAGCCCCCCTCGTCCGCGGGGCGGTCACCCGAGGCGGCGACCAGCAGGACGCCGGAGTCGACGAGCCGGCCGACGGCCGCCTCGAGCTCGGCGGAGTACGGGACCTGCGCAGGTACGACGACCACCACCCGGCTGCCGAGGCCGGCCCGCTGGTCGGCCAGCCCGGACAGCGCGGTGGCGAGGCCGCCCGCCATCGGGATCCGCTGGCCGTCCTGGGTCTTCTCCGTGACGTCGTAGAAGTCGGCCGTGCGCAGGTTCGCCCCGGGCGCGATGCCGACGGAGACCGGCGGGTCCTCCTGGTCGGGGCCCTTGACGATGCCCGCGACGGCGTAACCGTGTCCGCTCGGGAGCTGTGCCGGTGCCGGGTAGTCGGCGCCCAGGGGGGTGTCGACGACGACGACCGTGACGCCCTGCCCCGGCTGCCTGCCGGCCTTCGTGGCCAGGGCCTGCGCCTGGGCGACGTGGAGGGCGAGGTTGGCGGTGTTGTCTCCCTTGACCTTGAGCTGGTCGGTCGTCGTGGCGTCGACCTGCAGGCACTGCCCACCTGTCGGAACCGTCGCCGATCCGACCGATCCGACCGATCCGCTGGCGACTGCCGGCACCCCCAGCCCGACGAGCGTGCCGGCGACGGCGACCGCTGCGCCGTGCACTAGCCGCACGACTGGTCCTTGGACGGCGGGCACAGCGCCGCGTCCTGGGAGAGCTCGGGGCCGTCCTCGAACAGCTTGTTCCACACGTCGGGCACCACGACGACCGGCACCTTGGCGTAGCCCAGCTGGTCGAGGTCGTACGTGCTCGCGACCGGGTAGCTGTAGCCGCGGTCGTCGATGAGGTGGATGGTGCCGTCGTCGCTGGTGATCCAGTCGGCCGAGCGGATCACGGCACCCTGCCCGGACGCGACCGTGACCTCGCGGTCGCCGCTCGACACCTCGTCGGCACTGGCATCGCCCTGCGGTGCGGTCACGAGTCGCGCCGCGGCGGGCTCACCCGTGGCGGTCACGAGCTGGGCGCAGGCCTGCTCGGTGGCGGGCAGTGAGCGACTGAGGACGTCGTGCGGCCAGGACGCCCGAGCGCTCGGGTCCGACGGCACGATGGTGAAGGCCGCGCCCTCGCTCGGCGTCACGAGGGTGGGCAGCCGCTTGCCGAGCGTGGTGTTGCGGAGCACCGCCTTCTCGAACGGCGACAGCTCGACCAGGCCGGCCTTGGTGATGGCGAAGGTCTTCCTGCCGCTCTCGACCCAGTCACCGACCAGCGCGTCGCCGTACCCCTGCAGGTCGGCGGGCTTGCCCCAGTCATTGACGCCGAGGCCCTCGGCGTTCAGCGGGTCGCCCGGCGGGAACAGCCCGAGCCAGGCCTCCGGGACGGTGATCTGGTCGGTCGGGGAGATGCCGAGGTCGGTGTAGAGGTGGTCGTTGTCGGTCGGCAGCTCGTAGCGGTAGGCACGACGCGGCAGGTCCGGGGCATCGGCCTCAGCGACGAGGAAGACCTTGCCGTCCTTGTCGGACTTCACCACGAAGCCCTCGGTCGGCACCGACGTCACCTGGGGACGCGCGGCGACCGAGGTCTGCATGCCGAGGCCCGCACCGGTGCACGACGTCCAACCCGACTGGTCGAGGTTCTTCACGGCCGGAACCGTGGCGGGGGCGTCGAGGATGCCGATCGTCGGCCCCTTGCGCACCCCGGCGAGCTCGTCGTCGGGCACCTTGCGGGCCTCGACCGTGGCACCGAGGATCAGCTGGGCCGAGGTGACGTTGATGACCGGGCGCACCCGCGGCTGCCCGGGCACGGAGTCCTCGTCGAGGATGACGTAGAGGGCGCCGCGGTCGTCGGCGACCAGGCCGGACTTCTTCCAGTCGACCTCGGCCCGGTCGGACAGCGCCCCTGCGATCGCGGCCCCCGCGACGAGGAGGACGGCGAGCGCGACGCCACCGACGATCATCCGGCCGGGGCGAGCAGGCTCGACCTCGCGGCCGCCCGGCGCACCGGACACGAACGCCGTCACCAACCGGCGACGGCTGAACGAGTAGGCCTCGACGAGGTCCTTCTTGGTGGCCACTGAGATCAGCCGATCCAGTCACGGACCTGGTCGAACAGACCGGTCGCGACGACGAGCAGCGGGAGCAGGGCGAGCAGGGCGACGGACTCGAGCACGTCGCCGAGCCGGCCGCGTCGTACGGACGGAGCGGCAGGGCTGAGCGTCGCGACGAGGAGCACGGCCCCGACGACGGCCAGGACGACGGCCAGGGTCGGGCGCCAGTCGGCGTGGATGGCCAGCACGGCGATCGCGGTCGCGGCGATGCCGGCGACACCGGAGCCGAGGCCGAGCAGGACCTCGCTGCCGGTGCGGTACTGGCGGGTGCGGAGCACCACGATCAGGCACGCGTCGACCGCGAGCAGGGTGCCGGTGACACCGAGGCTGACCGCGAGCGGCGCGACCAGGACCAGGAGCAGTCCGACGGTGCCGCTGATCGCGAGCAGGATCTCGTGGGCGACCCGGGCGTCGGCGGCGACCCGGTCGCGCTCGATGTCGTCGGGGTCGGCGGTGATGTCGGCCGCCGAGTAGAGCTGGTCGACGCGGGTCGTGGTCGCGCCGAGCGCGAGCCACGGGAACACGCTGCCCGCGAGGACGACGAACGCCAGCACGGTGGTCAGCAGCGGAGCGGGCGCGAAGCCGTCGGGCGAGGAGCGGACGTAGATGCCGACCCCGACCGCGAGCGCACCGACGACGAGCGGCGGGAACGCGAGGGTCCGGCCCGGCCCGAGCCCGATCAGGCACACGACGCCGGCCAGCAGTGCGCCGGCACCGGCCGCGGCGAGCGGGTCGGCGAACCAGAACTCGCTGTCGGGCACGAGCATCACGCCCGCGACGGCGGCGTACCCGGCTCCCAGCCAGGCCACGCCGATCCCGGCCTCGTGCTCGCCCTGGGCCCGCGAGAGCACGATCGCGCCCGCACACAGCGCGGCCGCGACCAGCGCGGTCGCGGCGGCGGCGATGTCGGAGCCGCGCTGCACCAGCAGTGCGCCGGCACCGAGCGCGAGGAAGAGGCCCGCCGCGACGAGCGCCGTACGACGCCCCGCTGCCGGGTGCCACGGCTCGAGGTCGTGCTCGACGACGTCGGTCATCGCCTCGACGACATCGTCGTAGACGCGCGGTGCCGGGTCGTCGACGCCGGCAGTGACGGTGAGCAGGCCGCCGTCCTCGATGCCCTGCAGGGTCAGGCCGGTGTCGAGGGCGAGACGCCGGCCCTCGGACGTGCCGACCCGGTAGCCGCCGTGCACGGTGGCGGGGTCGAGCAGCCCGACGCTGCGGGCCAGCTCGGGCAGCAGCTCCGCCACGGGGATGGCCCCGGGGAGCACCAGGTCGACCCGGCGCGTCCCGGACGTGACGGTCACCCGGACCAGACCGGACGCGACGGCTGCGCTCGTGCGCGGAGCCTGTGTCATCTGCTCAACCCTTCCCGAGAGCCTGGGGGCTCGATCCTAGAAGCCTGCCCTACCGGAGACAGCAACAGAGGGGCCGACCACGTGGGTCGGCCCCTCCGTACCTGCGTGCGCCCGGATCAGAACCGGTTCGCTCCACGCTTGTCCGCCTGCATGTAATCGGCGTTCGACTGGTACGTCGTCTTCGAGACGCCGTCGAGCAGGTCGAGCAGCTCCTTCATCGCCCAGTCCCAGGCCAGCTTGGCCTGGTCGTAGCTCTGGCGCTGGGCACTGTCGGGCGCCCAGGTCTGGACGTACTGGGAGGCGTCGCTCTCGAGCTGGTCGAGACGGGCGTTCATCGCCTTGGCGACCTCGTACATCTGCTGCGCCGCCGCGTCGAGCTCGCCGTGCTTGACCCGCAGGCCGTCGAGCCCGCCGAAGTTGGTTCCGGTCATCGTGATCTCCTCGAAGTCTGGTGTGGGTGGGTCAGGACTGGGCGTCGAGCTTGCTCAGGAAGCTGCCGAGGTCGCCGCTGATCGTGCTGTCGGTGTTCATGTTGTCCGACTCGGTCTCGATGAGGGACGCCTCGAACTTGTCGAGCGCCGCCGTGACGACCTTGTGCTTCTCGATCCAGGCGTTCTTGACGTTCTCGAACGCCAGACCACCGCCGCCGACCCACGCGGACTTCATGTTCGCGAGGCCGGACTCCATCTCGCCCGACTTCTTCACGAGGTCCTGCTTGGTCTGGGCCACGAGCTCGGCGACCTTCTTGAGGGCGCCTTCTCCGTGACCGAACTCAGTGCCTGCCATGTCTGCTCCTTGGTTGCTGGTTGGCGGGCGGCATCCACCCGCCCCTGCATTGCGGTTCCATCGATCTGGCTCCCCGAGCACTGCCAAAGAGCCGACGGGTCAGGGGTTACCCCCGCCCCGCGAGGGGCTAAACATCAGCCCGTGACTTCCCACAGGTGGCGGAAGAAGCCGACCGCCACCACCAACGACCCGACGGCGAACGCGCCGCACATCGCCTCTGCGATCTCGGCCCGGCGCGACCACCACGCCGAGCGCCAGCCACGTCCGACGAAGACGGCCGCCAGCACCAGCGCGGCAGCGATCGCGACGGCGGCAGCGGCCACCGCCGACGGCGCCGCCACCGGGTCCTGACCGGGCGCGAGCCCGAGGAGGACGGCGGCGAGCACGGCCAGGGCCACGACACCGGCCAGCCGCAGCAACCGGCCGGCGGCGACGTGGCGGTAGCTGCGCGCCGCGAACAGCAGCGCCGCACCGCCGAAGCCCACCAGGCACCGGGCACCGGTGCGGTCGAGCGGCAGGTCGGCCGTGGCGAGGAGGAGGGGTGCGGTGACGACGACGACCACGAGGACGGCGGTGGCGGCGGCGGTGACCGCGCGGGCACCCCGGTCGGCGACGGCGCGCACGGCCTGCTCCGGTACGACGATCCGGCCGCGCCGCCCCGTCGGCCGTTCGCGTGCCGACCAGGCGGTGACGGCGAGGCGCTCCAGGTCGAGCAGGTACTGGTCGGGCACGTCGACCACCAGCTCGGGCACGAACCGGGCGGCGAGCACGGCGGCGAGGAAGAGGACGGCCCACACGACCTGCGGCGAGACGCCGGTGAGGGCGCCGAGCCCGGCGACGACGAACCAGCCGGCACCGACGGCGACCCAGACCCGCAGCCCGTCGACCGCCGGGCTGTCGGCCTCGGCGAGGGCCCGGCCGACACCGGCCATCACGGCCGCGCACAGCGCCGCGACACCGCAGACCGTCGGGAGCTGCTCGGGCACCGGGTCCCAGGCCAGCGCGAAGCCCGCGGCGGCGGCGAAGGCAGGGGCAGCGAGCACCCGCTGGACCCGCAGCACGCCGAGCGGCAGGCAGCCGGCCAGTGCCGCCACGAGCAGGACGGCGACGACCGGCCAGCGCTCGTCCGACGGGAGCTGGGCCGCGCACCACCCGGCGAGCACGGCGAACGCCACCGCGAGCGCGAACCACGTGGCCGAGGCCCGGCCCGCGGCGAGCGCGGAATCACCTGCGTCACCGGAGCGGAACCGGCTGCGCGGTGGGGCCGGGCGGGACGACGGGTCGACCGCGACGACGACCGAGCCCGCGACCAGGCCGACGTCGCCGACGACGTCGGCCAGCTGCAGGGGTACGCCGGAGCGGGTCACCAGCGGCAGCACGACCGGCAGGCCGGCCTCCGCGGAGTAGGCCCGCGACACGTCCTCGAGCGTGGCGTCGACCGGCACCGTCAGGTCGAGCACGCCACGGGGCCCGTGCACCGTCACCGCGGTGACCGTGCCCGGAGCCGGGGTGCGGGACGTCCCGTTCACCAGAGATCGCCTCCCGAGATGAGTCGTGGTGCCGGACCGAGATTCGCGGCCCGGCTCGCAGGGTAGTCCTCCACCCTGTGCGTTCCGATGCTGCTTACCCTGACGGACCCGGGTCCTATCATCATGCGCGTCGCATGACCGGGCATCGACGACAGGGGACGGCAGCGTGACGGTGGGCATCACTCCAGGCAGTGGTCAGGGCACGCACCGTGCCCCGGGCCTCCCGGTCCCGGGCGGAGCCGGCGGTCCGGGTAGCCCCCAGGGCCGGCGCGTGGCCCCGCCGGCCGCGGCGCCCGGCAGCCTGAGCCAGCGCGGCAGTCGCGGCGAGCGGCCCGAGCTCCCGGGCGGCCAGCTGCAGCTCCAGCCGCCGCCGCAGCTGCAGCCCAGCGAGGGCGCCGCGGGCGTGGCGATGAACGCCATCCCGATGCTCGGCAGCCTGGGCTCGATCGTCCTCGTCGCGGGCCTCGGCGGCCAGGGCGGCAACTCCTCGCTGCGCTTCATCGCGGCCGGCATGTTCCTGTTCGCGACCCTCGGCTTCATCGTCGTCCAGATCGACCGGCAGCGGAAGCAGCGCCAGCAGCAGGTCACCGGCTCGCGCACCGAGTACCTCCGCTACCTCGCGACCGTGCGCAAGGTCGCCCGCGACGCCGCCGACCAGCAGCGCCGGGCGCTGACCTGGATGCACCCCTCGCCGACGGCGCTCCCGTCGCTGGCCGAGGACCGGACCCGGGTGTGGGAGCGGTCGTCGTCCGACCCCGCCTTCCTGCAGGTCCGGTACGGCGTCTGCGCGCAGCCCCTCGCCCTCGAGCTGCTGCCGCCGGAGGCCGCGCCCATCGACGAGGTCGACCCGGCGTCGGCGTCCGCGCTGCACCGGCTGCTCGTCGTCCACCGCCTGCAGCCGGACCTGCCCGCCTCGATCGACCTGCGGTCCTTCGACCGGATCGAGGTCTGCGGCGACGAGGAGGAGGCCCGGTCCCTGGCCCGCGCGCTGCTCTGCTCGTCGGCGACCTTCCAGTCCCCGGAGAACCTGCAGGTCGCGGTGCTCGCGACCGAGGCGACCCTGGCCCACTGGGACTGGGCGAAGTGGCTGCCGCACGCCCACAGCCAGCACCAGAACGACGCTGTCGGCCCGGCGCGGATGGTGACGACCTCGCTCAGCGACCTCGCGACGATGCTGCCGCCCGACCTGACCGAGCGTCCGCGCTTCGGGGCCGACGAGCGGCCCGCGATCCCCCACATCATCCTGGTGACCGACGGCGCCGAGCTGCCGCCGGGCAACCACCTGATCCCCTCCGACGGCCTGCACGGCGTGACGGTGATCGACCTGCCCGCCCGCTGGGGCGAGCTCGACAGCCCGACGGCGCTGCGCCTCGAGATCGAGCCGCACGCCGGGTCCGCTGCGACCGGGTCCACGCCGGAGTCGGTGCCGATCGTCGCCGTACGGCTGCGGACCGAGCCGGTGCGCGCCAAGGGCGACCAGTGCGGCGCGGCCACCGCGGAGGCACTGGCCCGGCGGCTGACGCCGCTGTTCACCCCGAGCGCGGGTGCGGCCGTGGGCGAGGAGGCGGCCGACCTGGCGGCGCCGACCGACTTCATGGACCTGCTCGGTCTCGGCGACGTGCACCGCTTCGACCCCGGCACGGCCTGGCGGCCGCGGCCGGCGCGCGACCGGCTGCGGGTCCCGATCGGTGTCGGCGACGGCGCCGGACCGGTGCACCTCGACATCAAGGAGTCCGCCCAGCAGGGCATGGGCCCGCACGGCCTGGTGATCGGCGCGACGGGATCCGGCAAGTCGGAGTTCCTGCGCACCCTGGTCCTCGGCCTGGCGATGACGCACTCGCCCGAGCAGCTCAACATGGTGCTCGTCGACTTCAAGGGTGGTGCGACCTTCGCCGGCATGGCCGAGATGCCGCACGTGTCGGCGGTCATCACCAACCTGGCCCAGGAGCTCACCCTCGTCGACCGCATGCAGGACGCCCTGTCCGGTGAGATGGTGCGCCGCCAGGAGCTGCTCCGCGAGGCCGGCAACTTCGCGTCCATCCGCGACTACGAGAAAGCCCGTACGTCGGGCGATCCGGCCACCGCTCACCTCGCGCCGCTGCCGTCGCTGTTCCTCGTCGTCGACGAGTTCTCCGAGATGCTGTCGGCCAAACCCGAGTTCATCGACCTCTTCGTGGCGATCGGCCGCCTCGGTCGCTCGCTCGGACTGCACCTGCTGCTCGCCTCGCAGCGGCTGGAGGAGGGTCGCCTGCGCGGCCTCGAGTCGCACCTGTCGTACCGGATCGGCCTGCGCACCTTCAGCGCCCAGGAGTCACGGGCGGTGCTCGGAGTGCCGGACGCCTACGAGCTCCCGGCGGTGCCCGGACTCGGCTACCTCAAGCCGGACCCGACGACGATGACCCGGTTCAAGGCGGCGTACGTGTCCGGTCCGCCGGAGACCGGTCGGCGCCGGGTCGTGCGCGACAGCGGCGGCAAGGTGCGCGGCATCCTTCCGTTCACCATCTCGGAGGTGCAGACCTTCGACGAGCCCGAGCGCGAGGAGACCGACGCGCCGGCCGCCGTACCGGAGGGCAGCGCGTCGCTGCTCGACGTGGCGGTCGCACGGATGGACGGGCGCGGTCCGGCGGCCCACCAGGTGTGGCTGCCGCCGCTGGAGCGGCCCGACACACTCGACCAGCTGATGCCCGACCTGGCGCCGCACCCCGAGCTCGGCCTGGTGTCGATGCAGTGGCGTGGTGTCGGCAACCTGACCGTTCCGCTGGGCACGGTCGACCGGCCGCGCGAGCAGCGCCGCGACACGCTCACCGTCAGCCTCAGCGGATCGGCCGGCCACGTGGCGGTCGTCGGTGGCCCGCGCAGCGGCAAGAGCACCGTGCTGCGCACGATCGTGACCAGCATGTCGCTGACCACGACACCGCTGGAGTCGCAGTTCTACGTGCTCGACTTCGGCGGCGGCACGTTCGCCCCGATGACCGCGCTGCCGCACGTCGCCGGCGTCGGCACCCGCTCGGAGCCCGAGGTGGTCCGCCGGATCGTCGCCGAGGTCAAGGGCATCGTCGACCGCCGCGAGCGCTACTTCCGCAGCCAGGGCATCGACTCGATCGAGACCTACCGCAGCCGGCGCGCGCAGGGCCGGGCCGACGACGGGTACGGCGACGTCTTCCTCGTCATCGACGGCTGGGGCACGCTGCGTGCGGACTTCGACGACCTCGAGCTGGAGATCCAGCAGCTCGCCGGCCGCGGTCTGACCTTCGGCCTCCACATCGTCACCGGCGCGACCCGCTGGCCCGACTTCCGAGCCGCGATGCGCGACCTGATCGGCACCCGGCTCGAGCTGCGCCTCGGTGACCCGATCGACTCCGAGATCGACCGCAAGGTCGCCGCCCTCGTGCCGGGCAACCGGCCGGGCCGCGGTCTGGTCCCGGGCAAGCTGCACTTCCTCGGCGCCCTGCCGCGCATCGACGGCACCGACACCGTCGAGACCCTCGGCGACGGCGTCGACGCGATGATCAGCGCGGTCGCGACCGCGTGGCGCGGACCGGCCGGCCCGAAGCTGCGCCTCCTGCCCGACCGGATCACCCTCGACGAAGTCCGCACCCAGGCCGGCACCCCGCCGCAGCGCCAGCTGCTGCTGGCCATCAACGAGAAGGAGCTGGCCCCCGTCCCGCTCGACGTCGACACCGAGCCGCACCTGCTGCTCTTCGGTGACGGCAAGTCGGGCAAGACCAACCTGCTGCGCAGCTACTGCCAGGAGATCATGCGGACCCGGACCCCGGCCGAGGCCCAGATCCTGCTGGTCGACTACCGCCGCTCACTGCTGGGCGAGGTGCCCGAGGAGTACCTGCTCAACTACCTCACCTCCGCGACCCAGGCGCAGCCGGCGCTCAACGACCTCGCGACGTACCTCCAGAACCGGATCCCGGGTCCGGACGTCACGCCCGACCAGCTGCGCAACCGGTCGTGGTGGAAGGGCGCCGAGGTGTTCGTCGTGGTCGACGACTACGACCTCGTCGCCACCCAGCAGAGCTCGCCTGTCGCGCTGCTGCAGCCGCTGATGGCCCAGGCCCGCGACGTCGGCCTGCACATCGCCCTCGCGCGTCGATCCGGTGGCGCGTCGCGGGCGCTCTACGAGCCGGTCATCCAGTCCATGCGCGACCTCGCCATGCCCGGCATCCTGCTGTCCGGCAGCCGCGACGAGGGCGCCCTCATCGGCAACCTGCGCCCCGGTCCGGCCCAGCCGGGTCGCGGCAAGATGCTCACCCGCGACCGCGGTGCGGAGATCGTCCAGCTGGCCTGGACCGACCCGACGCTGTGAGCGGCGGGTGTCGGAATCGCCGCTCAGGCGGTGAAACTGGCGCTTACTGCCCGTTGCAACGGGCAGTAAGCGCAGGAATCACCTCTTAAGCGGCGATCCCTGCGCGGTCCGCGGCCGGGCGCCCCGTGGGCGCGGCGATCAGCGCCGCGACCGCGGTGGTGACCGGTACGGCGAGGACCAGGCCGATCGAGGTGACCAGGGTGCGCACGACCTCCTCGGCGAGCTGCTCGGTCGAGATCAGCTCGAGCAGCGGGCGGTCGTAGACGCGCAGCAGCATCAGCAGGATGAGCGCGGTGCCGACGTACGCGAACACGATCGTGTAGATCGTCGAGGCGATGTGGTCGCGGCCGATCCGCATGGCGCTGGTGAAGACCTCGGTCCGCGACGCGTCGGGGGTGGCGGCGCGCAGCTCCCAGACCGCGGAGGCCTGGGTGATCGTGACGTCGTTGAGGACACCGAGGCCGGCGATGACGAGCGCGCAGCCCAACAGGGCCTGGAAGTCGAGGGCCCCGAAGGTGGCGAGGATGGCGCCGCCCTCGTCGCTGATGCCGGTCAGCCGGGCGTCGCCGATCGCGAGCACGCCGATGCCGGCGGTGAGCACGATGCCGAGCAGGGTCCCGGCGAGGGCGGTGCTGGTGCGCAGCGACAACCCGTGGGTCGTGTAGAGGACGACGAACATGATCGCCGAGGCACTGGTCAGCGCGACCCCGACTCCGGGGGCGCCGTCGAGCAGCGCCGGCAGCATCCACCACCACACGACCGCGCCGCCGAACGCGAGCCCGACCAGGCCGAGCAGGCCACGCAACCGGGCGACGGCGAGCACCACCACCACGAAGAGCACGCTCAACCAGATGAGGGTGCCGTAGCGCTCGGTGGCGAAGTAGGAGTACGACGCATCCTGCTCCCCGCCGGGCGTCGGCGTGCGGAGCAGCTCCACGTGGTCGCCCTTGCCGAGGCCGGAGTCGATCACCTCCGGCGGTACGTCGACCCGGACCGTGTCGCCGGCCCCCTTCTCCCCCTGCGCGACCTTCACGGTCAGGGAGCTGCAGCCGGAGCCGTCGGGCAGTCCGCTGCCGGCGCACCGCGGCGCCACCTCCACCACCTCGGCGGACGGGAAGGTGACGCCGGGCGCGGCGAACTGGGCGGCCGGGCCGCCGGCCTTCGCGCTGCGCGCGGCGGCGTCGCCGGGCGGCCACCAGACCACGAGGCCGACCAGGGTGCCGACCAGGGCGACGGCGAGGACGGCGAGCAGCGCGGTGCGCGCCGTCGTACCGATCCGGACGGGGGCGAGGTCGCCGTTGTGACCGTGGCCGTGACCGTGGCCGTGTGTGGGCTTCTGGCGGCGGTGGCTGCTCACCCGATCACCCTGCCACGGCCCGCCCGGATATGAGAATCGTTGTCAACTAGACTCGGGACGTGACCTCCGCCGTACCCGTGACCGCCCTCACCGGGCACCTCGGGGCCGGGAAGACGACCCTGCTCAACCGGCTGCTGCGCCAGCCCGGCGCGCGGATCGGCGTGATCGTCAACGACTTCGGTGCGATCAACGTCGACGCCGGACTGGTGACCGGGCAGGTCGACGAGCCGGTCTCGATCGCGGGCGGGTGCCTGTGCTGCCTCGAGGATGTCGCCGGACTGGACGCCGCGCTCGAGAAGCTGACCCACCCGCGGCTGGCGCTCGACGCAGTGGTCGTCGAGGCGAGCGGGCTGGCCGAGCCGGGCGCGCTGGCGCAGATGATCCGGCACAGCGGGGCGCCACGGGTGCGGCCGGGCGGGGTGGTCGACGTGGTCGACGCCGTCGAGTACTTCCGCACCGTCGACGACGGCGGGATGCCGCCCGCGCGGTTCTCCGTCGCGACCCTGGTCGTGATCAACAAGGTCGACCTGCTGCCGCCCGCCGAGCAGGAGCAGACCCTCGCGGCCATCGAGGCGCGGGTGCGCGAGGTGAACCCGGCCGCGCACGTCGTCCGCACCTCTCGCGGGCGGATCGACCCGGCCCTGGTCCACGACGTGGCGATGGCCGACGACCCGCCCGACCAGCTGCCGCTCGCCTCGCTGCTGCGCGCCGAGCGCGCGGCCGCGGACGGGCACGACCACGGGCCGCACGCCGCGTCGGCCTCGGCCCGGGTCGCCGGCACCGTCGCGCCCGGCGCGGTCGCCGACCTGCTCCTCGACCCGCCCGGGGCGGCGTACCGGATCAAGGGCACGGTCGCGGTCGAGACCGCCCGCGGACCGAAGGGGTACGTCGTGCACGTGGTCGGCGGCCAGGTCCACGTCGACGCGCTGCGCCCGGCCCCGGAGCACAGCGAGCTGGTCGCGATCGGGATCGGTCTCGACGCCGACGCCGCTCAGGCCCGGCTGGAGGCCGCGCTCACGCCGGCCGCCGCGCCGGACCGGGACGGGCTGGTCCGGCTGGACCGGCTACGCCGCCTCAGCCGCTGACCGGGGCGGCGACCTCGCCGAGCGCCTCCTTGAGGACCCGGCGCGCGGCGGCGTACCGCCCGCGGGCGGTCGACGGGTTCAGGCCGAGCAGCTCGGCGGCCTCGACCAGGGTGAACCCGTCCCAGTGCACCAGCATCACCAGCTCGCGGTAGGCGTCGTCGAGCCGCAGCACCGCATCGCGGACGGCGCTCACCTCGGCCAGGTCCGGCACCGGGGCGACCACGGCGACCTGGGCGCGCAGGCGGTCCGCGAGGGCTGCCTTGCGGCGCCGCGAGCGGCGATGGTTGGCCAGCACGTGCGCGGCGATCGTGAACAGCCACATCCGCTGCCGCTCCGGGTCCGCCGGCAGCGCGTCCGCCCGCCGCCAGGCCTGGAGCAGGGTCTCGCCGAGCAGGTCCGCGGCATCCTCGCGCACCGCGACCCGGCGCTCGAGATAGGCGAGCAGGTCGTCGGACGACGCCCGCAGCGCGGCCCGCAGGGAGATGCGGTCAGAGCTGGTCACAGGTCGCACCCGGTGGTGCTGACAATGACGTCGACGACCCGCAGGTCCAGGCCGCGGGCCGCGAGGTCGGCACGCATCCGCTCGACCACGGTCCGGGTGACCGCGGTGACCTCGAGGTCGTCGCCCTCGAGTCGCGGCGCGCGCTCGGCAAGGTCGGGCTGCTCGGCCCGGACCCGGTCCTCGACCGCCCGCCAGTCGGCGATCGCCCGCTGGCGGTCGACCGTCGCGTAGTCGAAGTCCGCGAGGAAGGCCCGGGCAGCCGCCACCGCCTCCCGCTCCTCGGCCGCGGAGACGACGGGGCCACCCGGCTCGCCGTCACCTGGAGTCCGGGGGCCGGCCGCGACCTGGACCTGGCACTGCTGGCCGGACGCCGTGGTCCAGGGCACCCACGGCGGGAGGATCCCCGCCGCGGACGCCACCGCGCCCAGGCCGAGCACCGAGCCCGCCGTGACGGCACCGACCGCCGCGAGCCGGACCGGCCGGCGGCGCGGCTCGCTGGCGGCGACCAGCGCGGCCACCTCTCGTCGCAGCGTGGTGGTTCGGGGGGCGATGGGCGGCGCGGCGGCGGTCAGCAGCTCGTCGAGGTCCATGGGCGGTCACCTTCCGGTTCGCGGGAATGCTCTCACCCCGTACGTGTCCGGTCCGGCCCCCGGCGTCCGCGTCACCAGGAGGACTTCGTGATCCCCGGCAGCTCGCCACGGTGAGCGAGCTCGCGGAACCTGATCCGCGACAGCCCGGCCTTGCGCAGGTAGCCCCGCGGCCGGCCGTCGACCTGGTCGCGGTTGCGCAGCCGGACCGGCGAGGCGTCCCGGGGCAACCGGGCCAGGTCCCGCACAGCCGCGGCCAGCTCCGGCGAGCCGGGCGCGGCACGACGGATCCGCTCCTTGAGGGCGGCCCGCCGATCGGCGTACCTCGCCACGACGGCGCGGCGCCGCGCGTCGGCCGCGATCCTGGCCTGCGACGCCATCAGCGCTCCTCTCGGAACTCGACGTGGCGGCGCAGCACGGGGTCGTACTTGCGCAGCCGGACCCGGTCCGGGTCGTTGCGGCGGTTCTTGCGGGTGACGTAGGTGTAGCCGGTGCCGCCGGTCGAGCGCAGCTTCACGATCGGCCGGACGTCCGATGCCCTCTTCGCCATGTCAGTACCTCTCTCCTCGGGCGCGGAGGTCGGCCACGACGGCCTCAATCCCCCGCTGGTCGATGGTCTTGATGCCGCGGGCGGAGACCCGCAGCGTGACGTGCCGCCCCAGGGACGGCACCCAGTAGCGCTTGCGCTGGATGTTGACGACGAAGCGCCGTCGGGTCCGTCGGTGCGAGTGCGACACGTGGTTGCCGAATCCGGGCCTCGCGCCGGTCACCTGGCACACCTGTGACATCGCTTCCCTCCTGTCGTATGATTGAGAACGATTCTCATTCTAACTCAAGGAGCAAGCGATGAAACAGGGCATCCACCCGGCCTACGGTCCCGTCGTCTTCCGCGACCGCGCGACCGGCGACCTGGTGCTCACGCGGTCGACGCTCGTCGACGCGACCGCCGAGCGGACCGTCGAGGTCGACGGGACGTCGTACCCGGTCGTCGACGTCGACGTGAGCGTGCACAGCCACCCGTTCTGGACAGGTCAGGGCCGGGTGCTCGACACGGAGGGACGGGTCGAGGCCTTCGAGCGGCGCTACGGCCGGAGCACCGCGCGATGAGGACGCCCGTCGTCCTGCTCGGCGGGGTCGACCCGGACGCGATGGCAGCGACCATGGTCGGGCTCCAGTTCGACCTGCCGAGCGCGGTCGCGTGCCGCCACACGATCGACGTCGAGCGCGGGGTGCTGACCCGGACGGTGAGCGACCTGAGCGGGATCGTCGAGACGCACGAGACCCTGCTCGAGCACGCCTGCGTCACCTGCGCGATCCGCGAGGACATCCTGCCGACCCTGGAGCGCCTCGCGCGCGACGGACGCTGGCAGAGCATCGTGGCCCACCTGCCGGTCGGCGCCGAGGCGGCCCACCTGTGCGCCGCACTGACCTGGGACACACGGCTCGCCAGGTTCTTGCGAGTGTCGGCCGTCGTCGCCGCCGTCGGCGCTCGGCAGCCGGTGCGCGACCTGCTCGGCGACGACCTGCTCGCCGACCGCGGCCACCACAGCGCCCACGACGACCGACGCGGGGTCGGGGAGGTGCTGTCGGCCATGGTCGAGCACGCCGACGTCGTGGCCTTCGACGACGACGCCGACCCGGTTGCACGGGGCCTGGTGCTCGCACTCGCCCGCCCCGACGCCGTCGTGGTCGAGGGCGTTCACGGCCTCGGTGGCGACGTCCTCACCGGGCGCCTCCACCAGCACGACCGGACCGACACCTGGACCAGCCCGGTCCGCACCGACGCCCTGCTCGAGGTCCGGGCCGAGGGCGTCTGGCGAGTCGACCTCCAGTCACTCCAGCCATTCCACCCCGACCGCCTGCTGGAGTCACTGGAGCTCCTCGGCGGCGGAGCGCACCGCTCCCGCGGTTGCTTCTGGCTGCCGACCCGGCCCGGGCGGGCGCTGGAATGGGATGGCGCGGGTGGCCAGCTCAGCATCGGCGACCACGCCGACTGGGGGCGTCGTACGCCGTTCACCCGGATCGTGCTCACCGGCGTCGGCGTGGCGCCCGCGCATCTGCGCGGGGCCTTCGCGGACCTGCTGGTCGGCGAGCGCGAGCGCGGATCGTGGTCGGTCAGCGAGGACGGCTTCGAGCCCTGGCTGGGCCCGATCCGGGAGGTGGCGTGATGGCGGTGCCCAAGCGGCGTACGTCGCGCAGCAACACCCGGCACCGCCGGGCGCAGTGGAGGGCGACGGCGCCGGACCTGGTGCCGGTGACCATCAACGGCCGCACCCACCGGGTGCCGCCGCGGCTGATCGGCGCCGTCATGGACGGGCTGGTCGACCCGGAGACGGGAAGGAGGACGAAGCGATGAAGGTGCGCAACTCGATCCGGTCGCTGAAGCTGCAGCCGGGCGCGCAGGTGGTCCGCCGACGCGGCCGGATCTACGTGATCAACAAGCAGAACCCGCGGATGAAGGGCCGCCAGGGCTGAACGGTCCTCAGGTACCGGCCGGCGGCACCCGCGACCGATCTGCGGGCCGTCCGGCCGACCTAGCGTCGAGAGCATGATCCGCCGTCCCGTCGCCGCCGTCCTGCTCGCCTGCTACTCCGTCGTCATCGCCAGGCTCACCCTGGCCGACCCGTCGGCCGGCCGGTGGGCCTTCGATCTGGCCGGATCGGCGGCCTGGCGGGCCAGCGACGGGCGGCTGGACTGGAGCGAGACAGAGGTGCTGGCGAACATCGCCCTGTTCGTGCCCGCCGGCGTCCTGCTCGCGATCCTGCTCGGCCGGCCGCTGCTCGCGGCGGCACTGACGGTCCTCGCCTCGGCGTGCATCGAGCTGGCCCAGCAGCAGTTCCTGCCGACCCGGGTGCCGTCGCTGGCCGACGTGTGGCACAACGGGCTGGGCGGCCTGGCCGGCGCGGTGCTCGCCTGGCCGCTGAGCGCCCGTCCCCGCCTCGCCCCACGAGTGAATTAGAACACGTTATCGTTTCGCCATGAGTGGCTTGGTCGGGGCGGACGCCCTGCAGCAGGAGTACGACGTCGTGGTGGTCGGGTCGGGCGGCGGCGCCCTGACCGGGGCAGCCCTCGCGGCCGCGGCCGGGCTCAGCACCCTGGTGCTCGAACGGACGCCCCTGGTGGGCGGTACGTCGGCGTACTCCGGCGGTGCGTGCTGGCTGCCCGGCACCGACGTGCAGCAGCGCGCCGGCCTGCCGGACTCGACCGAGGGCGCCCGCGCGTACCTCGCCGCCGTGCTCGACGACCCCGACCTGGACCGGGTCGAGGCGTTGCTCGCGCAGGCACCGCGCCTGGTCGCGCAGCTCGAGACGGACCCGCTCATGGACTTCGAGTGGATCCCGTTCTCGGAGTACTACGACGCGCCCGGCCGCGTCCCGATGGGCCGCTCGATCCAGCCGAAGAACATCCGCCGCGACGAGCTCGACCCCGCGGTCACCGCCATCGTCCGGCCGCCGGTCGAGCGCGACCGCGTCGGACAGCCGGGCCGGTCCACCCTGTCCGGCGGCCAGTCGCTGATCGCCCGGCTCGCCGCGATGACCGTGCGCGACGGCGGCACGATCGCCACCGGGCACCAGGTCACCGGCTTCGGCCGGGACGCCGACGGGCGCGCCACCACAGTCCGGTACGACGGCCCGGGCGGCCCCGACGAGGTCCGCGCCCGGCGCGGGATCCTGGTCGCGGCCGGCGGCTTCGAGGGCAGCCCGGAGCGTCGTACCGCTCACGGGACACCCGGCGACGCGGCCTGGACGATGGCCCCGCGCGGCACCAACACCGGCGAGGTGATCGACGCGGCGGCGGCGATCGGCGCCGCCACCGACTGGTCGGGCGAGGGCTGGTTCTGCCCCGGCCTGCAGCAGCCCGACGGCAGCGGCGCGTTCACGCTCGGCTTCCGCGGCGGCGTGATGGTCGACGCGGCCGCGCAGCGCTACGGCAACGAGTGCCTGCCCTACGACCGGTTCGGCCGGGTGATGGCCGGGGACGCGAGCCGGACGCCGTCGTGGTTCGTCTTCGACTCCCGTGAGGACGGCCGGCTGCCGGCGATCGCGATGCCCGAGGGCGACCGCGCCGAGCACCTCGCGGCCGGCACCTGGGTCGAGGCCGACAGCCTCGAGGACCTGGCCGCTGCCGTCGGACTCGACGCCGACGCCCTCGTCGCGACCGTCGAGCGCTACAACGGGTTCGCGGCGGCCGGGAAGGACGAGGACTTCGGCCGCGGCGAGGACGAGTACGACACCTTCTTCGCCGGGGGCGGTGGCCCGTCGGCCGCCCTCGTCCCCGTCGACAAGGCGCCGTTCACCGCCGCGCGGTTCGTGCTCTCCGACCTCGGCACCAAGGGCGGCCTGGTCACCGACGCGCGCGGGCGGGTGCTCGACACCGACGGCGCGCCGATCCCGGGCCTGTACGCCGCCAGCAACTCGACCGCGTCGGTCTTCGGGTCGGCGTACCCGGGACCGGGCGCGCCGCTCGGCGCGGCGATGACCTTCGCGTCCCTCGCCGTGGAGGACATGCAGGCCTGAGGCCCTTGTAACTACGTGTTACGTCGCGAATAGCGGTGCAACAGCGCCCGGGCAGTAGCCACAACGCCCGGGTGGATCGTCATGGCGGCCCCAGTCGAGGCGACCTGGCCCGCGAAGCCGCTCGGCCCCATCCACCTCGGCGTTGTTGCCACTACCTCGGCGCTGTTGCACTCAAAATGGTGCTGTAACCCTTAGTTGCAAGCAGCGGCGCGCGGGAAGGTCAGTCGTCGGCGAGCCGGTCGAGGACCGTGGTGGCGAAGCGGCCCAGGCTGCGCACCTGGTCGCCGTTGAGGCCGTCGAAGAACAGCTCGCGCACCAGCGCGACATGGCCGGGGGCGGCGGCGTCGATGGCGGCCTGGCCGGCCTCGGTCAGGTCGACGAAGGCGCCGCGCCGGTCGTCGGCGCAGTGGCGGCGCGCGACCAGGCCGCGCGTCTCCATCCGGGAGACCTGCTTGGAGACCCGGCTCTTCTCCCACTGGAGGCGCTCGCCGAGCTCGTACATCCGCAGCGAGCGCTCGGGCACGTCGTCGTCGGTGAGGGCCACCAGGATCTCGTAGTCGGAGATCGACAGACCACTGGCTGCCTGGAGCTCGCGGTTGAGGCGCGCGAACAGCCGGTTGTTGAGGTCGAGCCAGGCGCGCCAAGCCTGGGTCTCCTCGGCGTCGAGCCATCGCGTCGTCGTACTCATCGGTGTCATTCTAGCGGGGAATGTTGACATATCCACGACCTCAGAGGAGAGTAGTTGACATGGCAACCATTGACCTCGACGCGATCACCAGGGACCGCGAGCGGATCAAGAAGGAGTACCTCGCCCCCGAGGGCGAGCGCCCCGAGAGCAGCGCCCGCGGCATCCACCACGCCGCCCTGCTGTCCTCGGACGTCCGGCGCACGATCGACTTCTACCAGGGGCTGCTGGAGTTCCCGCTGACGGAGATCTTCGAGAACCGCGACTACGCCGGCTCGGACCACTTCTTCTTCGACGTGGGCGCGGGCAACCTGCTGGCCTTCTTCACCCTCCCGGGCCTCGATCTCGGGCCATACGCCGAGGTGCTCGGCGGGCACCACCACCTCGCCATCTCGGTGACCCGCGAGAAGTGGGACTACCTGCGCGCCAAGCTCGACGACGCGGGCGTGGCGTACCACCTGGAGTCGAAGGTCTCGCTCTACTTCCCCGGCCCCGACGGCGAACGCCTCGAGCTGCTGGCCGACCCGCTCGGAGAGATGTACGGCACCAAGGTGTTGTGACCGCGGCCTGTGACCGACTGCACGCGTCCCACCGAGCGGCCCGATTAGCCGTGGCCCCCGGGCGGGGGCCTACCATCAAGCGGCTTTGTCGACCTGCTAAGAGGGGAAGCGTTGAGCACCACCGAAGAGAAGTTCACTCGCTGGAAGCACCACGAGGAGCTCGCCGAGGCGATGATCCCGGTCGTTGGCAAGCTGCACCGCGAGAAGGACGTCACGATCCTGCTCCACAGCCGCTCGCTGGTGAACAAGTCGGTCATCGACATCCTCAAGACGCACCGCTACGCGCGCCAGATCGACGGTGTCGAGCTGTCCGTCAAGGACACCTTCCCGTTCCTCGAGGCGATCTCCGCGCTCGACCTGGGCGCCGCGAAGGTCGACCTCGCGCTGCTGATCCGGGCCTACCGCGCCGCCGGCGACGGGCAGTCGATCCCCGACTTCACCGCCGCCGCGCTCGCCGAGGCCACCGGTGACAACAAGCTCCCCTCTCCCTCCGCCCAGGACGTCGTCCTCTACGGATTCGGCCGCATCGGCCGCCTCGTGGCGCGCCTGCTCGTCGAGAAGTCCGGCTCCGGCAACGGCCTGCGCCTGCGCGCCGTCGTCGTCCGCAAGGCCAAGGGCGACGACCTCAAGAAGCGCGCGTCGCTGCTGCGCCGCGACTCGATCCACGGCGCCTTCAACGGGTCGATCACGGTCGACGAGGAGAAGAACCAGATCATCGCCAACGGCAACGTGATCCAGGTGATCTACTCGAACTCGCCCGACGAGATCGACTACACCGAGTACGGCATCAACGACGCCATCCTGATCGACAACACCGGCATCTGGCGTGACCGCGAGGGCCTGTCGACGCACCTGCGTCCCGGCATCGCGAAGGTGCTGCTGACCGCGCCGGGCAAGGGCGACGTCCCCAACATCGTGCACGGCGTCAACCACCTCGAGGTCGACCTCGACGAGAAGGTGCTCTCCTGCGCCTCCTGCACGACCAACGCGATCGTCCCGCCGCTCAAGGCGATGGAGGACGAGTTCGGCATCATCCGCGGCCACGTGGAGACGGTGCACTCGTTCACCAACGACCAGAACCTGCTGGACAACTACCACAAGGCCGATCGCCGCGGTCGCTCCGCACCGCTCAACCTGGTCATCACCGAGACGGGTGCCGCCTCGGCCGTCGCCAAGGTCCTGCCGGACCTCCAGGCCCGGATCACCGGCAACTCGATCCGCGTCCCCACGCCGGACGTCTCGATCGCGATCCTGAGCCTGCAGCTCAAGCGCGAGACCACGCGGGACGAGGTCAACGACCACCTGCGCAAGGCCTCCCTGGTCGGCCCGCTGGCCCGCAACCTCGACTACACGACCGCCTCTGACGCCGTGTCCACCGACTTCATCGGCGCCCGCGCGGCCTCGATCGTCGACGGCGGCGCCTCGATCGTCGACGGCGACTCGGCGATCCTCTACGTCTGGTACGACAACGAGTTCGGCTACTCCTGCCAGGTGCTGCGCACGGTGCAGTACATCTGCGGCGTGGAGTACACGACGCTGCCGCGCGTCTGACGTTCGCCGGTCTCCACCGGTCGCCGTGTGCGCCGGTCCCGGTCCCTTGAAAGGGGCTCGGGACCGGCGCACACTGCAATTGAGGGGGGTTCTCTCGGAGGAGGAGCCATGAACGACAGCCCGCACACCGGAGCCGACGTCCTCGCCGACACCGTCACCCAGACCCACGCCGTGCTGCACGCCCGGATGCGCAGCGCGGAGGCCTCCCGGCCCACCCGCGACCGGCCTCGAGCCGCGCTCAGCGCGGCGGACCCGTTCCTCGCGAGCACCAGCCGCCACGTCGCGGCCGTGAACGCCGTGCTCGCTCCTGCGGCACGCCGCCACCTCGGCCAGGGGCAGCAGCGCGCCCACGACCTCGCCCTGCAGAGCAGGCGGCTGGAGGTCGCGCTGGGCCAGCTCAAGGCCAAGCTCTACGGCTCCACGTTCGTCGTACGACGGCCCTGGGCCGGCATCTGGGAGGAGGTCGAGCGTGAGCTGGGCGCCTTTCGCACCCTCGAGCTGCAGCTGGTCGACGAGCTGGTCGCCGCGATCGACGCCGACCAGCGCAGCGATCTCGCGGAGCATCTCTACCGCACCGAGAAGCGGGTGCCGACGCGGCCGCACCCCTACCTGCCCCACCGCGGTCTGAGCGGCCGGCTGGCCCGTCGGGTCGCGCTGCAGGTGGACCGGTTCTGGGACACCGCCGAGGGCCGGATGGTGCCCGAGCCGGTGCGTCCGCACCGCGGCCGCGAGGGCCGGATCGCGCAGTACCTGCTCGCCGATCCGCACTTCCCGGGCTGATCGACACGGTGGTCGGCGCGCCCGATCACCGTCCGCGTTACATCGTTACGGGTGAGCATCGCCACGCTCCAAACGTGACCGTGGCCACTGCGCTAACTATTGCAAGCAAGGTGCACTGGAGGACGAGACCTTCCTGACCTGGGAAGGCCGCCCGCGTCGCGCCGAGGCCCGCGCTCGACGGTGGGGAGACATCGACCACGATGAAAGTAAGCGCGGGCACGGGAGACCCGAGCAGTACGCCGGAGTGATCCGGCTCGGGGCGAAGGGACGAGACCGTCCCTGGGCACCAGCAGCCCAAGCCCGACAGGTCATCTCTCGCAGGCGCCGCTGCGGAGTTCCATCTGATGTCCACCATCGCGTCGCGCGCTGCTGCGCGCCTGCTCGTCGTACCCGTCCTCGTGTCCGCCGGCCTGTTCTCGCCGGCCCCGGCCGCCCACGCCGACGACGACACCGGCGTCTCGCTGCTCCCCGCGGCCGAGATCGCCAAGGTCGAGGCCCTCGAGCACCCCCACCACGCCTCCCCTGAGGACAAGGCGAAGGACAAGGCCAAGGAGAAGGCCGAGAAGCGCGTCGACCGGGTCATGGACACGGTCCGCTCCCGCGCCGGCAAGCCCTACGTGTACGGCGCCGCCGGCCCGAACGCCTTCGACTGCTCGGGCCTCGTGCAGTGGGTCTACCGCCACGTCGGCAAGAACCTGCCGCGCACGTCGAGCGCCCAGGCCGGCGCCACCATGCGGGTGCGCAACCCGCAGGTCGGCGACCTGGTGTTCTTCACCAGCGGCGGCCACGTCTACCACGTCGGCATCTACGCCGGGAACCACACGCTGTGGCACGCCTCGCGGCCCGGCACCCCGGTGCGCCGGGACCAGATCTGGACCGGCTCGGTCTTCTACGGCCGGGTGCGCTGACCCACGCCCGCCGGCGCTCCGTATGAGGGAGCGCCGGCGGAGTGCGTCATGGGAGCCTTGGCCGCATGACCGTGTACGTCGACGACATGCAGCTGGAGGCCGTCGTCGGACCGGTCGACGGCGTGTGGTCCCACCTGCTCTCCGACCTGCCCGGTGAGGCCGGCCACCGCGAGCTGCTGGACTTCGCCGACCGGCTCGGCATCGAGGCGCGCTGGATCCAGAACCCGGGGACCGCGAAGGAGCACTTCGACGTCACCGAGCCGACCCGCCAGCGGGCGCTGGCGCTGGGCGCCGTACCGATCACCTACGGGCGGGCGGTCGCCGCGATCACGCGGGCGAAGCGGGACGCCGCCCGCGGCTGAGGGACGAAGCCGCGGTCAGCGGCCGGTGTACTCGGGCGGGCGGCGCTCGAGGAAGGCCAGCATCGCCTCGTCGAGGTCGTCGCTGAGCAGGAACGCGGAGTTCCACACGGCGGTGTAGCGCAGGCCGGCCTCGACGCGCGGGCCGCGCTCGGTGTCGAGGACGTCCTTGATGCCGCGCAGGACCAGCGGGGAGTTGGCGGCCATCCGCGCGGCCAGGTCGGCGGCCGCCGTACGCGTCTCGTCGGGGGTGGCGTGGACGTGGTTGACCAGGCCGATCTGCGCGGCGCGGGCGGCGTCGACGTCGTCTCCGGTCAGGGCGAGCTCGCGCAGGTGGCCGTCGCCGATCACGCCGACCAGGCGCTGCAGGCTGCCGAGGTCGGCGACGATGCCGACCTTGGCCTCGCGGACGCTGAACACCGCGTCGGCCGAGGCGACCCGGACGTCGCAGGCGACGGCGAGGTCGACGCCGCCGCCGATGCACCAGCCGGTGACGGCGGCGACGGTCGGCTTGCGGAGGTTGGCGACGGTGTCGAGGGCCGCCTGCCAGCGGCGGATCAACGCCATCAGCTCCTGCCGGGCACCGGCGTGGGTCGCCTGCCGGAGGGGCGCGAAGGTGCCGGCTGCCGCCGCGAGGTCGAGGCCGTAGGAGAAGTGGTCGCCCGCACCGGACAGGACGACGGCACGGACCGCGTCGTCGGCGTCGAGCTCGGTGAAGGTCGCGGCCAGCTCGGCGAAGAACGCCTCGTCCATGACCGCCTTGCCGCCCGGGCCGGCGAGGCCGACCGTGGCGACGGAGCCGTCGCGGGTGACGGTGAACCGGCGCTCGGTCACGGGGTGACCTCCTTGACGATCTCGGAGAGGCGGCGCACCTGGGCGACCTTCTCCTCGGCGGTCGCGGCGAGCGGGTTCAGCAGGAAGGTGCGCACACCGGCGGCGTGGAACTCGGCGACCTGCCGGCGGATCGAGTCCTCGTCGCCGAGCAGGGTGACGGCGTCCACCAGCTCCTGCGGTACGGCGGCCGCGGCGTCCGCCTTCGCGCCGGAGAGGTAGAGGTCCTGGATCTCCTTCGCCTCGGCCTCGTAGCCGTAGCGGCACGCCAGCTGGTTGTAGAAGTTCTTGTCGCGCGCACCCATCCCGCCGACGTACAGCGCCAGCTGGTTGCGGATCGCCTGCACCACCTCCGGCGACGGCTCGCCGAGGTGGAAGGCGATCTGGAGCTGGATGTCGAGCTCCCCGAGCGCGGGATCGCGCTTCGCGAACCCCTCCGCGAGCGGCTCACCCCACGCGAGGTCGCGCTTGCCGGGGTGGAAGAACAGCGGCTGCCAGCCGTTGGCGAGCTCGGCGACGAGCGCGACGTTCTTGGGGCCGAGGGCGGCGACCGAGATCGGGATCTCGCTGCGGACCGGGTGGTTGATGATCTTGAGCGGCTTCCCGAGGCCCGAGCCGCCGTCGTCCTTCGTGAGCGGGACCGTGTAGTGCTTGCCGCGGTACTCGACGGGCTCGCGCTTCCAGACCTGCCGGCAGATCTCGATCACCTCGCGGGTGCGACCCAGCGGGGCGTCGTACTTCACGCCGTGGAAGCCCTCGATGACCTGCGGGCCGCTCGCGCCGAGCCCGAGGGTGAACCGGCCCTCGGACACGAAGTCCAGTCCCGCGGCGGTCATCGCGGTCAGCGACGGGGTGCGCGTGTAGATCTGGAAGATCGCCGACATCAGCTCGAGTCGCTCGGTCTTCGCGGCGATGTAGCCGAGCTGGCTGACCGCGTCGAAGGAGTACGCCTCCGGCATCGCGACCAGGTCGAGGCCGTTGCGCTCGTACTCCTGGAGCAGCTCCACGGTCTCGGCGAATCCGCCGGAGTAGTCGATGATCATGCCGAGCCGCATGGTGCCCCCTGGGTTGTGGTGCCGGTGGTCGTGACCTGGGACGGGAGCCTAGCCCGCGGCCCGACCCACTAGATTTCGGTTCGTGTCCGGCATCGCTCAGCAGCTCCAGCGCCACGGAGCGGGCGACGTCAGTGACGACGCCGCGGTCCTCGGCGCGTACTCCTCCGACGCCTCGCTCTACCGCGTCCCGCCCGTCGCCGTCGCGTTCCCGCGCTCGGCCGACGAGGTCGCCGCGGTGCTGGCGGCGGCCCGTGCGGAGGGGTTGACGGTCACGGCCCGCGGAGCGGGTACGTCGGTCGCGGGCAACGCGATCGGGCCCGGCGTGGTCGTCGACTTCAGCCGGCACCTCAACCAGGTCGTCTCGGTCGACGGCGACGCGGAGACCGCGGTGGTCCAGCCGGGCGTGGTCCAGGCGGTGCTGCAGAAGGCGGCGGCGCCGTACGGACTGAAGTTCGGGCCGGACCCGTCGACCAGCACCCGCTGCACCATCGGCGGGATGATCGGCAACGACGCGTGCGGGGCGCGGTCGCTGGCGTACGGCCGGACGTCGCACAACGTGCGCGCGGTGCGGGCACTGCTCGCGGACGGGTCGGTGCTGACGACGGGGTACGACGCCGCCGGCGACCCGGTGGCGACGGCGGACGGGAGCGACGTGCTCGACCGGCTGCGGTCGGTCGTCGCGGGCGACCTCGCGACGGTGCGGACCGAGTTCGGCACCTTCGGGCGGCACGTGTCCGGCATCGCGCTCGACCACCTCGCGCCCGAGCGCGGCTTCGACCTGACCCGCACCCTGGTCGGCTCCGAGGGCACGCTGGCCGTGCTCACCGAGGCGACGGTCCGGCTGGTCCGGGCGCCGAAGGCCGCGACCATGGTGGTGCTGGGCTTCCCCGACTTCCCGACGGCGGGCTTCGCGACGCCCGACGTGCTCGCCTTCGAGCCGTCCGCCTGCGAGGGCCTGGACCGGCGCATCGTCGACGTGATCCGCGAGCGGCGTGGTCCCGACTCGGTGC
This sequence comes from Nocardioides sp. F233, assembly GCF_057813895.1. Lineage (NCBI taxonomy): Bacteria > Bacillati > Actinomycetota > Actinomycetes > Propionibacteriales > Nocardioidaceae > Nocardioides > Nocardioides sp. F233. Next base: position 140,207 of record NZ_JBVASH010000005.1, on the reverse strand, counting down.
CGCCACTGCCGGCCGGTGACGCGTGGATGTTCGTCGAGCTGTCGGGCACCGATCCCGACGACGTACGACGGCGCGCGGACCTCCTCGCTGCCGCCGGCCTCGGCGTCTCGGCGCTCGTGGTCGACGACCCGAGGACGGCGGACCGGCTCTGGAAGATCCGCGCCGACGGCGCCGGTCTCGCCGGGCGCGCACCGTCGGGCAAGCCCGCGTGGGCGGGCTGGGAGGACGCGGCCGTGCCGCCGGAGCGGCTCGGCACCTACCTGACCTCGTTCGAGGAGCTGCTCGCCCAGCACGAGCTGACCGCGATGCCGTTCGGGCACTTCGGCGAGGGCTGCCTGCACGTGCGGATGGACTTCCCGTTCGACCGGCCCGACGGGGCCGACCGGTTCCACGCCTTCCTCGAGGACGCCGCCGACCTGGTGACCTCGCTCGGCGGCTCGCTGTCCGGCGAGCACGGCGACGGGCGGGCGCGCAGCGACCTGCTCCCCCGGATGTACTCCCCCGCCGCCCTGTCGCTGATGGCGGCCGTGAAGGACGTCTTCGATCCCACCCGGATGCTCAACCCGGGCATCCTCGTCGAGCCCGCCTCCAGCGCGGCCGACCTGCGCTACTCGGCTTCGGCCAGCCTGACCAAGGGCCTGGCGCTCGCATACTCCTCCGACGGCGGCGACTTCGGCCAGGCCGTGCACCGCTGCACCGGCGTGGGCAAGTGCCGCGCCGACAACAGCGGCTCGGGCGGCGTGATGTGCCCGTCGTACCAGGCGACGCGGGAGGAGATCCACTCCACCCGCGGCCGCGCGCGGCTGCTGCAGGAGATCGTCAACGGGTCCAGCACGACGACCTGGAACTCGCCCGAGGTGCACGAGGCGCTCGACCTGTGCCTGTCGTGCAAGGGCTGCGCGTCCGACTGCCCGACCGGCACCGACATGGCGTCGTACAAGGCCGAGGTGCTGCACCAGACCTACAAGCGCAAGCTGCGGCCGCGCTCGCACTACTCGGTCGGCTGGCTGCCGCGGTGGGCCAAGGTCGGCTCCGCGATGCCACGGTTCGCGAACAGGTCGATGGACCTCGCGCCGCTGCGCAAGGTCGCCCTGAAGGCGGCGGGCGTCGACACGCGGCGGCGGATGCCGGCGTTCGCACGACGGACCTTCCGCCGTGCTTTCGGGGGTTCTGTCGGGACGGGTACGCCGGTCGTGCTCTTCGTCGACTCGTTCAACAACCACTTCGCGCCGCGCGTCGCCGAGGCTGCCGTCGCGGTGCTGCGCGATGCCGGCTACGACCCGCGGATCACCCGCCAGCAGGAGTGCTGCGGCCTGCCGTGGATCAGCACCGGCCAGCTCGACGCCGCCGCCCGCCGGCTCGGCGGGATGGTCGATGCGCTGAAGGACGACGCGTTGGCCGGCGTACCGATCGTCGGGCTGGAGCCGTCGTGCACCGCCGTCCTGCGTCACGAGCTGCGCGAGCTGGTCCCGGGGCCGGACGCGGCCGCCGTGGCTTCGGCGACCACCACCCTGGCGGAGCTGCTGTCGCGTACGCCGCGCTGGACGCCGCCGTCGCTCGCCGGCGTGCGCATCGTCGCGCAGCCGCACTGCCACCACCACGCGGTGATGGGCTGGTCGACCGACCAGGCACTGCTGGAGCGCGCAGGGGCGAGTGTCGAGGCGGTGCCCGGGTGCTGCGGCATGGCCGGCAACTTCGGCGTCGAGCAGGGGCACTACGAGGTGTCGGTCGCGGTCGCGGAGGCGAACCTGCTGCCGGCGGTGCGGTCGTCCGCCGGTGACGCGGGGCGCGTCGTGCTGGCCGACGGGTTCTCGTGCCGCACACAGCTCGACGAGCTGGCTCCCGACGCGGAGCCGGTCCATCTCGCCGAGCTGCTGGCGCGTTCGCTCAGCCCTGATCCGCCGGTGGGTGGCGTAGCGAGCGTCACCCCAGTGGTGTGATCGCAAGGCGTGGGCGCGACGACGTGCTTGTCCGCCCTTCCAGCGTCCGCAACGCAGCGAGCGCGCCGCTGGGGTGGCGCGCAGTAGCCAGCCACCGGCGGATCAGGGCTTTGCTGATCCTGCTCACCAGTCCTGCCACGGGACGATCGTGCGCAGCGGCGTGCTGAGCAGGACCTCCTCGGAGGCGACGGCCTCCTCGCTGAGCTGGGACTGCAGCGCTGCCGTGGTCTTGTCGATCGCCTCGGTGGTCGACAGCGGGTCCTGGTCGAGGTAGACGAGCCGGATCCGCAGCGACCCGGGGGCGTCCGGCGTCTCGGTGGCGAGCGGCAGCGACGGGTGCGCCTGGTGGCGGGCGAAGGAGAAGGTCCACGCGCCGGCGACGCCGTCGAGGTCGAGCAGCGCGGGGATCAGGCTGCGGTCCTGCCAGGCGAAGTGCTCGTGGGTGGCGCCACTGTGGTGCTCGGCGTGCCGCGACAGGGTGAGGTGGAGGCCGCGGTTGGGGCGGTACGGGATCACCTCGGGCGACACGAGCGCGGACGGGGCGGCGTACCCCTTGACCGGCCGGAAGAACGACAGCAGCTTGCGCCGCACGCCCGGGATGAGCGGCCCGCGGCCCCACTGGAACGAGTCCTCGCCGAGGTCGGACCACTCCTGGAGGGCGCGCTCGACCGGGTCGTTGAACCAGTACATGGCGATGTAGTCGGTCGGTGCGTGCTCGTCGGACGCGACGCCGCCGCGGTAGTCGACGGGCCGGGCCCACCGGTCCCCCCACGCGACGCCGGGAAGGGCGAGGTTCTCCGGGCGGTGGTCGAGCTGGTGCCACTCGTTGTAGGCGCGGTGCTCCTCGGCTACGGCTCCCTCGAGGGTGACGAAGGAGAAGAAGACGAGGGGGCTGTCGTTGAGTGGACTGGTCACGGGCGGGCTCCTGCGCAGTGGGGGTAGGGTCTCGGAAACCAAGCAAGCACTTGGTTTACCAGACAGACACGGACGACGGAAGAGGTATGGCGTGAAGATCGGTATCAACAGCCCCGTGGTGGTCCAGCTGCCGGGGAGCTTCTCGCCCTGGGAGGCCGACGCCGGCATCGCCGAGCTCAGCGCGATCGCCGAGGCCGCCGACACCCTCGGCTTCGACTTCCTCACCTGCAGCGAGCACGTCATGGTCCCCACCGACATCGCCGCCCAGCGCGGCGGCACCTACTGGGACCCGCTCGCCACCTTCGGCCACCTCGCCGCCCGCACCTCGCGGATCCGGCTCGCCACCCAGGTCCTCGTCCTCGGCTACCACCACCCGCTCGCGATCGCGAAGCGCTACGGCACCCTCGACCTGGTCAGCGGCGGTCGCCTCGTCCTCGGGCTCGGCGTCGGCTCGCTCGAGGAGGAGTTCGCGCTGCTGGGCGCTCCTTTCGAAGGGCGTGGGGCTGTCGCCGACGACGCGTTGCGAGCGTTGCGCGCCGCGCTGTCGACCCGGACACCGTCGTACGACGGGCCGCACTTCTCCTTCTCCGACGTGGTCGTGTCACCCCATGCAGTGCAGCCGCACGTCCCGTTCTGGATCGGCGGCCGCACCCCACGCTCGCTGCGCCGGGCGGTCGAGCTGGCCGACGGCTGGGTGCCGTTCGGGCTGGCACCCACCGAGCTGGCGGCGATGCTGGCACGGGCCGACGTACCGGAGGGCTTCGAGGTCGTGCTCGCTCCTGACATCGCACTGGACCCCTCGGGCGCCGCTGCGGCTGCGGTCGACGCGCTCGGCGTGCTGGAGGAGGTCGGCGCGACCTCGGCGTCCGTGCGGATCGCGGCCGACTCGGCGACGCACTACGTCGAGCAGCTGCACGCGCTGGCGGAGCTGCGGCGCTAGATTCCGGGCATGACCCCGGGCATCGATCCCTCCGACGAGGAGTCGCTGATCGAGACCGGGTGCGAGCTGGCGGAGATGGGGCGCACCGAAGCCGCCGTGGACTGCTTTCGGATGGCCGAGGAGCTCGGATCGGTGCTCGGCTCGTTCAACCTGGGCAACGCGCTGGCCGAGCTGGGCCGGTGGCCGGAGGCGCTCGCAGCGTTCGAGCGCGCGGAGGCGGCCGGCGACGGGGACGCCACGCTCCAGGTCGCGTTCATGCTGCGCGAGCTGGAGCGGCGCGACGAGGCGCTTGCGACAGCCGAGCGGGCAGCAGCCGCCGGGGACGCGACCGCGGCAGCAGTCGTGGCCTGCTGGCGCTGGTGCACGTCGTGGGACCCGGCGCTCGAGGACGACCTCCGGGCGGGCGCCGAGCTGTTCCCCTCCACCCGCGGCGACCTCGCCCAGCTGCTGATCCGGTCCGGACGCGTCGAGGAGGGGCGGGTGGTGCTGGAGCGCGGCATGCTGCTCGGCGAGGTGGAGAGCATGCTCCCCCTCGGCAACCTGTACGCCGACGTCCTCGGCGACCCGGTCGCGGCCGAGACCGCCTACCGCGCCGGAGCCGAGCTGGGCGACGCGCATGCCCACCACAACCTCGCGGTCCTGCTCGACGAGCTGGGCGACACCGACGGCGCGCTCGAGCACTTCCGGCTCGCTGCCGCCGGCGGCGACAGCCTGGCAGCGCAGGCGCTGCGCGACCTGGAGGAGGAGCTGAGTGACGATGACGAGTGACGGCGAACCCCGTCGCCTCTCCCGCCGCGGCCTGCTCGCCGCCGGCGGCGGAGTGGTCACGCTCGGCGCTGCGGGCGCGGCGTACCGGTACCGGACGGACGACGGACCGGACGGGGTCGTGCCAGAGGTCCGGGGCGTCGAGGTCACCTCGGGCAGCTTCGTGTCGCAGGCCCGCAAGGGCGCGCGGTGCGGGTGGTCGATCGCGGCACCGGGGGAAGGCCTGCCGGTCGTGGTGGTGCTGCACGGGCGGCGCAACGACCACCGGTCGGCGTTCGCGCGTTCGTACCTGGCGCTCGACCGGTTCCTCGCGGCCGGGATGGCCGACGGGATGCCCGCGGTCGCGATCGCCAGCGTCGACGGGGGCGACACCTACTGGCACCGGCGGCGCAGCGGCGAGGACGCCGGGGCGATGATGGTCGACGAGTTCCTGCCGCTGCTGGCGGAGCGTGGCCTCGACGCCAGCCGGGTCGCGTTGCTGGGCTGGTCGATGGGCGGGTTCGGGGCACTCCACCTGGTGCCGGCGCTCGGCAGCACGCTCAAGGGCGTGGGGGTGATGAGCCCCGCCCTCTGGCACCGGTACGCCGACACCAGCCCCGGCTCGTACGACGACGCCGCCGACTTCGCGCGGGTGACGATCTTCGGTCGCGAGGACACGCTCGCCGGCGTACCGCTGCGGGTGGACTGCGGAAAGGGCGACCCGTTCTACCCGGCGACCCGCGACCTCGTCGCCGACCTGCCCGAGCGGCCGGCGGGCGGGTTCAGCCGGGGCGGCCACGACGTCGGGTACTGGCGCCGGGTGGTTCCCGGCCAGCTGCGCTTCCTGGCCAGGACCCTCAGCGCGTAGCGGCCAGCCACTCCTCCGTCGTCGCCGCCAGCTCGGCGCGAGCCTCGAGGTCACCGGCCGCCGGAGCCGGGTCGAGGGCCCGGCTCTTGCGGTAGTAGCCCGACGCGGCCGAGGGATCGGTGGCGATCCGGACCAGGCGGGTCGCCGACTCCTCGGGCGTCATCAGGGTGCGGCGCTCGAGGGGCAGGGCGAGGTTGCGCAGCCGGCGGAGCAACGGCCGGGTCTCGAGGCCGCGGTTGGCGATGTTGGTCGACACCGCGCCGGGGTGCACGGACAGGGCACGGAGCCCCTGGTCGCCGTACCGCTCGGCGAGGAGGGCGGCGTGGTGGACCAGGCCGAGCTTCGAGGTGCCGTACGACGCCCACGAGTCGTAGTCCACCGGCCGGCCGAGCAGCTGGTCGGTGGTGCCGCGGTCGTGCAGCTGGGAGACGACGTGCACCACGGTGCCGCCGTCACCAGCCAGGAGCAGCGGCAGCAGCGCGGTCGTCAGGTCGACGGTGCCGAGGTAGTTGGTGCGCCAGTGGATCTCGTGCCCGTCGAGCAGCTGCGGCTCCTTCCACCGCGAGCCGAGGTCGAGGTGGATGCCGGCGCTGTTGACCAGCAGGTCGAGACGGTCGGCCCGCTCGGCGTACGACGCAGCGAAGGCGGCGACCGAGGACCGGTCGGCGAGGTCCAGGGTGTCGCGGCGGGTGACGGTGACGTCCCAGCCGTCGGCGAGCAGCGCGTCGGCGACGGCCCGGCCGATCGAGCGCGGCCCGGCGCCGGTGACGACGGCCCGCCGGCCAGCCCGGGTCACCAGACGACGCCGCGGTCGACGACGAGGTTCGCGCCGGTGACCGACGCGGCGGCGTCGGAGGCGAGGTAGAGCAGGGCCTCGGCGACGTCGGCGGGCGGCATGAAGCCGGGGATGACGGAGGTGCTGCGGGCGATGAGGTCCCAGTTGGTGTCGGCGGGCAGCCCGGCGGCCGCGGCCTCGACCATCGGGGTGGCGATGCCGCCCGGGGACACGCAGTTGACCCGCACGCCCTTGGTGCCGAACTCGACGGCGAGGGCGCGCATGCCGAGCAGGAGCGCGGCCTTCGAGGAGCAGTACGGCGCGTTGTAGGGCTGGCCCATCACGGCCGAGATCGAGGCCACCGAGACGACGTTGCCCTTGCTCTCGACCAGGGCGTCGGCGCAGGCCTGGGCGAGCATGATCGGCGCGAGCGCGTTGACGTCGAAGTGCTTGCGCAGCAGGTCGGCGGTGATCGAGCCGACCTCGGCGAACTTCTGGATGCCGGCGACGTTGCACAGCACGTCGAGGCCACCCAGCTCGGCGAGGGCGTCGGCCACGAACGCGTCGCGGGCGGCGTCGTCGGACAGGTCGCAGGCCACGACACCGTCGGCGGCGACCACGTCGGTGGCGACCACGGTCGCACCCTCGGCCCGGAACAGCTCGGCGACGACCTGGCCGAGGCCGCCGGCGGCGCCCGTGACGACGACCCGGCGGCCGGTGAAGCGCTGGGCGCGGGGAGCGGTCTGGTCGGTCATGGGTCCTCCTGGTCGGATCGCGGCGGCGGATGCACCGGGGATCACCATAGAACCTGTTCTAGTTTTCGTCACCCGTGCACGATGCGGTGCAGCTCGGCCATCCTTCCGTCCAGCTCGTGGGCGACCCCGGCGGCGGCGGACAGCTCCTCGACGAGGTCGGCCGGCACGTCCTTGGCGTACTTGTAGTAGATCTTGTGCTCCACGCTCGCCCAGAAGTCCATCGCCACCGTGCGGATCTGGACCTCGATCGGCACCGCACGGGTCGCGTCGGACAGGAACACCGGGATCTCGACGATCGCGTGCAGGCTGCGGTAGCCGTTGGCCTTGGGCCGGGCGATGTAGTCCTTGACCTCGCAGACGGTGACGTCGGGCTGCGAGGTGAGCATGTCGAGCACCCGGTAGACGTCGGCGATGAAGCTGCACACGATGCGTACGCCGGCGATGTCGCGGATCCGCTCGCCGATCGCCTCGAGCTCCAGCGGGCAGCCGATCCGCTCGGCCTTCGCGCGCAGGCTGTCGATCGTCTTGATGCGCGAGTTGACGTGCTCGATCGGGTTGGCCCCGTCGCGGAAGGTCATCTCCTCGCGCAGGATGTTGATCTTGGTCAGGATCTCGTCGAGGCCGAACTTGTAGTTCAGGTGGAACAGCCGCAGCTCACGCAGGAAGGCCGAGTGCTCCTCGGGGACGATGGCGCTCACGCGTCGAGTGTGCCGGGTCCCCGATGACCGGGCGAGCCCTGCCCCTTCACAGTTCGGCGCGTCCAGCGTGAAGACCACCTCCCTAGCGTGCTTCCCGGAGTGCAGGACAGCGGGAAGGGGCGGGGATGTCTGTGACGCACGGGGGGACCCGGGACTGGCCGGCGACGATGGCGGCCGCGGCCGCGCTGGCGGACCTCGCCGAGCCCGGCCACCCCGCGGGCTGGCTGCTGCTCGCGGCCCTGGAGGCCGACCCTCCGGCTGAGGGGGACGACCCGCACACCTGGGGTCCGACGCTGGCGCGGCTGACGCTGCGGCCATGGACCGCGGACACGGACCCGACGACCGACCAGGTCCTGTCTGCCTCCGACGAGCGGGTACGCCGTGCGGTCGAGGAGTTCCGGCAGGCCTGCCAGCAGCGTGAGTCGGACCGCGAGCGGGCGGCCGTCGCGACCGAGGTACGCCGGATCGTCGCGATGAGCGGCCTGAGCCAGCGTGCGTTCGCCGCCCGGATCGGTACGTCGGCGTCGCGGCTGTCGAGCTACGTGCACGGGCACGTCGTACCGTCGGCGACGATGATGCTGCGGATCAAGCGGGCCGAGCGCCTCCGGCAGCTCGCCCGGGAGGTCTCCCGCGCTTCCTGAAGGTCGTTGGCTAGGGTCCACCCATGCGGAGGGGCCCGTTCTCCCTGGCCTTCGACCAGGCGCTCTCGGACCGGGCGATGAGCTTGAGTGCACTTCACCGCGTGCTGAGCGCGCGCGGTGCCGGCGTCAGCCTGGCGACCCTGAGCTACTGGCGCTCGGGCCAGCGCGAGCCCGAGCAGGAGCGATCGCTGCACGCGCTCACCCAGGTCGAGGAGGTCCTGGGCCTCGAGCCGGGCGCCCTGGAGGCGCTGATCGAGGGCCGTCGGCGGCGGGTCGCACCCGACCTGCTCTCCGACCTGAGCGACGACGCCGACCGGATCCAGGTGCTCCTCGACGAGCTCGGCTTCCTCTCCCCCTCCGACCGGCTGGTCGACCAGGAGGTGACGCTGAAGTACGTCATCGGCCCGGACCGCTCACCGGTCCGGATGACGTACATCGTCGTCGTCGAGTCGGTCCGCGTGAACGCCGACCGGCGGGCCTTCATCCTGCGGGTGCGCCCCGGTGCGCTGACGCCCGGCGTGACCTCGCTCGGCGGCTTCCAGCTGGGCGAGATCGTCCACGACGAGGAGCGCGGCATCGTCGTCGGCGAGATGGTCCTGGACCGGCCGCTCGGCCCCGGCGAGACCACCCTGCTCGAGCAGGAGGTCGTCTACCGCACGCCCGACCCCGACGACAACAGCTACTTCTACTGGGCCGTGCGCAAGATGCGCTCGATCAGCCTGTGGATCCGGTTCGACCCGGACGACATCCCGACCCGCTGCGAGTACTACACGATCGTCGACGGCCGCGAGGAGGTCGTCGAGCTGGAGACCTTCGGGACCAGCGTGAGCCGCACGGTCACGTCGTTCGGCCCCGGGACGCTGGGCATCCGCTGGAGCTGGGACTGAGCCCAGCTCCAGCGGAGCCCGTCGGTCAGCTGACGGCGTCGAGGGCGTCGACCATGCCCTCGCCGTAGTAGCTGTTGTCGGTGTCCGTCCCGACGCACGGGGCACCGAAGTCGACGCCGGCCGGCGGCGTCTCCTGGACCGTGCAGGGGTGGTCGTCGGCGTCGGCCCGCAGCTTGGCGACCATCTGCGCCGGCGTGAGGTCGGGGTGGGCCGACTTCATGAGGGCGAGGACACCGGCGACGTGCGGCGAGGCCATCGACGTACCGGACTTCAGGCCGTAGCCGTTGCCGGCCACCACGGTCGACAGGATGCGGCGGCCCGGAGCCGCGACGTCGATGACGCCGAGGCCACGGTTCGAGAAGTAGGACAGGATGTCGTCACGGTGGCTCGCGGAGACCGTCACCACGCCCGGGAGCTCGGTCGGGATGTCCTGGCAGCCGCTGTTGAGCGTGCGGGTCACCGGGGTGCCGTCGTCGGGGCTGCCCTCGTCGAGGAAGGACGACTTGTCGGCCAGGTCGTGCCCCGAGTTGCCGGCGGCCGCGGCGTGGACGACGCCCTGGTCGGTGGACCAGGCGACGGCACGGCGTACGGCCTCCTTGGCGGCGTACTGGTCGGGCTGGTCCTCGCAGTAGAACTCGAACGGGTCGACGTAGTAGCTGTTGTTGGTCACGTCCATGCCGTGCATGCCGGCCCAGACGAAGCCGCACACGGCGTACTCCGGGTAGATGAACCCGTCGTCGTTGACGACCTTGACCGACGCCATCCGCACGTTGGGCGCGACGCCGACGATGCCGACGCCGTTGCGCGCGGCGCCGATGGTGCCGGCGACGTGGGTGCCGTGGTCGCTGGTGGTCGGGTACCAGCCGGTCGGCGAGGTGTCGGGACGCCCCGCGTTGCTGCAGTTGACCGAGTCGGCGACGTCGATGTTGGCGACGAGGTCCGGGTGGTCGGGGTCGATGCCGGAGTCGAGCACGCCCACGACGACGTCACGGGAGCCGTCGGTGATCGCGTGCGCCTGGTCGGCCTTGATCACCTGCATGTCCCACTGCTCGGTCTCGCGCGGGTCCGCGGCCGTCACGGTGTTCTCGGTGCCGTCCTGCTGGGGTGAGGACTGGGCCTTGCGGACCTGTCCCTTGCCCGGGCCCCAGGGCGCCTGGACGCCGGCCGGGGTGCCCTCGGTCACCGGGACCGTGCGGGTCGCGCCGACGGACTCGAGCGCGTTGCCGGCGTACGCCTTCACGTCGGTGCGGAAGGCGGCCTTGTCGCTGTGGGCGACGACGACACCGATCTGCGGCCAGGTCTGGACGACGACGCCGCCCGCCTTGGCGACCGCGCGCTCGAGGAGCCGGGTCTGGCCGGGGTTGGCCTGCTTCGCGTTGAGGAGGTACGCCGACACGACCCCGTCGGGGGTGCTGATCGGGACCGGGGTCGAGACGGGCTCGCCGCCGGCCGCGGGTGCGGCACTGGCGCCGGTGCCGGTCACGGACAGACCGGCCAGGGTGAGGCCGGTCGCGACCGTGAGGACGGCGGTACGGAACCGCCGGTGGTGCTGTGGCATGGATCAACCTTTCCGAGAGGAAAGACGCGGGATGTGCGCCAGACCACATCCTGTCCTCCCCGGGACCTCCTTGGCGAGAGGATCCTCGGTCAAAGTTCAGAGCGACCGGAGCTGTTCCGCGACCGCCGCGAGGTCCTGGTCGGTGCGGACCACGACGATCGCGCCGGGGGCGGCCGGCGTCGTCGCGGGCGGCGGGGCGAAGAGCGCGTTGACCTGGGCCATCGCCTCGTCGATCTCCATGTGCGGGTCCTCGCACTCCTCGCGCAGCCAGCGGCGCAGGACCCGGTTGTGGGCGGCGACGACGGCTGCGGCCATCAGCTCGCCGCGGCGCTCGGACTCCTCGGAGCCGTCGCCCCAGGCGCTGATGTACTGCCGGAAGACCTGCTGGTAGCGCGCCCCACTGATCAGCTCGCGCTCGCGCAGCGCCGGGACCGTGGAGGTCAGCCGGTAGCGGCGACGGGCCAGCGGGCCCTCGGCGATGTAGTGGAACAGGACGACGCGCACGGCGTCGGAGACCGCGAGGATGGCGCTCTTCTGGGTCGAGGCGGCCAGCCGCTCCTCGACCGCGGCCAGGATCGCGTCGTGGTCGGGGAAGATCACCATCTCCTTCGACCCGAACAGCCGGAAGAAGGAGCTGCGGCTCACGCCCGCGGCAGCAGCGATGTCGTCGACGCTGGTGGCGTCGTACCCGTGCTCGGCGAAGAGCCGGAAGGCCGCGTCGGAGATCGCGGCGGCCGGACCCTTGGCGACCGGGGGCCGCCGGTCGTCGTCGTGCGATTGCGTCACACCCCACCCCCCTTGTGAACTCCAGTATCAATGGATGATACTCAGTTTCATGACCGAGATCGACCTGCACACGACGGCGGGCAAGCTGGCGGACCTCGACCGCCGCACCGACGAGGCCGTGCACGCTCCCGCCGCCAAGGCGCAGGAGAAGCAGCACGCCAAGGGACGCAAGACCGCCCGCGAGCGCATCGAGCTGCTCTTCGACGAGGGCTCCTTCGTCGAGCTCGACGAGTTCGCCCGCCACCGCTCCACCGCCTTCGGGCTCGAGAAGACCCGTCCGTACGGCGACGGCGTGATCACCGGCTACGGCACGGTCGACGGCCGCCAGGTGTGCGTGTTCTCCCAGGACTTCACCGTCTTCGGCGGCTCGCTCGGCGAGGTCTACGGCGAGAAGATCACCAAGGTCATGGACCTCGCGATCAAGTCCGGCTGCCCCATCATCGGCATCAACGAGGGCGCCGGCGCCCGCATCCAGGAGGGCGTCGTCTCGCTCGGCCTGTACGGCGAGATCTTCAAGCGCAACGTGCACGCCTCCGGCGTGATCCCGCAGATCTCGATGATCATGGGCAACTGCGCGGGTGGCCACGTCTACTCCCCCGCGGTCACCGACTTCACGATCATGGTCGACCAGACCTCGGCGATGTTCATCACCGGCCCCGACGTCATCAAGACCGTCACCGGCGAGGACGTCTCGATGGAGGAGCTCGGCGGCGCCCGGGCCCACAACACCAAGTCGGGCAACGCCCACTACATGGCCTCCGACGAGGAGGACGCCTTCGAGTACGTCAAGGCGCTGCTGGCCTTCCTGCCGCAGAACAACCTCGACGAGGCGCCGTCGTACGACGACGCGGCGGACCTCGCGCCCACCGCCGAGGACCTCGCGCTCGACACGCTGATCCCGGACTCGCCGAACCAGCCCTACGACATGCACGACGTCATCGCGACGATCGTCGACGACGGCGACTTCCTCGAGGTGCAGCCGCTGTTCGCGCCCAACATCATCGTCGGCTACGGCCGGGTCGAGGGCCGCTCGGTCGGCGTCGTCGCCAACCAGCCGATGCAGTTCGCCGGCACGCTCGACATCGACGCGTCCGAGAAGGCCGCCCGGTTCGTCCGGTTCTGCGACGCCTTCAACATCCCGGTGCTGACCTTCGTCGACGTCCCGGGCTTCCTCCCGGGCGTCGACCAGGAGCACCTCGGCATCATCCGCCGCGGCGCCAAGCTGATCTACGCGTACGCCGAGGCGACCGTCCCGCTGGTCACGATCATCACCCGCAAGGCCTACGGCGGCGCGTACGACGTCATGGGGTCCAAGCACCTCGGCGCCGACATCAACCTGTCGTGGCCGACCGGCCAGATCGCCGTGATGGGCGCCCAGGGCGCGGCCAACATCGTGCACCGTCGTACCCTCGCCGAGCTCGAGGCCGCCGGCGGCGACGTCGAGGCCAGGCGGGCCGAGCTGATCGACGAGTACGAGACCACGCTCGCCAACCCCTACATCGCGGCCGAGCGCGGCTACATCGACGGCGTGATCAGGCCCTCGGACACCCGCGCCGAGGTGGTCAAGGCGCTGCGGCTGCTGCGCAACAAGCGCGAGGTGCTGCCGCCCAAGAAGCACGGGAACATCCCGCTGTGAGCGCCGAGACCGTGACCGAGGCCGAGCAGGCGGAGGCGGCTCCGGCTGCTCCCCTGTTGCGCGTCATCACCCCCGGCACCACGCCGGAGGAGGTCGCCGCGATCGTCGCCGTGCTCTCCGCCCTCGGCGGTGGCGCCCCGGCTCCCGAGGCACCACGCTCGGAGTGGACCAACCCGGCCCGCCGCCTGCGTCGTACCGCCAGCTCCCACCCGAACCCCGGACGCGGCGCCTGGCGCGCCAGCTCCCTGCCCCGCTGAACTGGAAGGCCACACCATGTCGTTGAAGAAGGTCCTGATCGCCAACCGCGGCGAGATCGCGGTTCGTGTCATCCGTGCCGCCAAGGACGCGGGTATCGGTTCGGTCGCGGTGTACGCCGAGCCGGACGCCGACGCGCTGTTCGTGCGCCTGGCCGACGAGGCGTACTCCCTGGGCGGCGCGACCCCCGCGGAGACGTACCTCGACATCGCCAAGATCATCGATGTCGCCAAGCAGTCCGGCGCCGACTCGGTCCACCCGGGCTACGGCTTCCTCGCCGAGAACGCCGCGTTCGCGCAGGCCGTGATCGACGCGGGCCTGATCTGGATCGGTCCGTCCCCCGCGGCGATCGACGGCCTGGGCGACAAGGCGAAGGCGAAGCAGATCGCCCTCGCCGCCGGCGCCCCGCTGGCCCCCGGCCTCAAGGACCCCGTCAAGGACGCCGACGAGATCGTCGCGTTCGCGAAGGAGCACGGCCTCCCGGTCGCCATCAAGGCGGTCTTCGGCGGTGGCGGTCGCGGACTCAAGGTCGCCCGCACGCTCGAGGAGATCCCCGAGCTGTTCGAGTCCGCCACCCGCGAGGCGATCGGCGCGTTCGGTCGCGGCGAGTGCCTGGTCGAGAAGTTCCTCGACAAGCCGCGCCACGTCGAGACCCAGTGCCTGGCCGACTCGCACGGCAACGTCGTGGTCGTCTCGACCCGCGACTGCTCGCTGCAGCGCCGCCACCAGAAGCTGGTCGAGGAGGCGCCCGCGCCGTTCCTCACCGACGAGCAGAACGAGCGCCTCTACGAGTCGTCGAAGGCGATCCTGCGGGAGGCCAACTACGTCGGCGCCGGCACCTGCGAGTTCCTCGTGGCCGCCGACGGCACCATCTCCTTCCTCGAGGTCAACACCCGTCTCCAGGTCGAGCACTGCGTGTCCGAGGAGGTCACCGGCATCGACCTGGTCCGCGAGATGTTCCGCATCGCCGCGGGCGAGGAGCTCGGCTACGGCGACCCGGAGATCCGCGGCCACTCGATCGAGTACCGGATCAACGCCGAGGACGGCGGCAACAACTTCATGCCCGCCCCCGGCACGCTGACCGCATGGAACCCGCCGCAGGGCCCCGGCGTCCGCGTCGACGGCGGCTACGTGGTCGGCGAGACCGTCCCCGGCGCCTTCGACTCGCTGATCGCCAAGCTGATCATCACCGGCTCCTCGCGGACGCAGGCGATCGAGCGGTCCCGCCGGGCGCTCTCGGAGTTCGAGGTCGACGGCATGCCGACCGCGATCACCTTCCACGAGGTCATCGTCAACGACCCGGCCTGGGTCGGCGCGTCCACGCCGTCGGGCGAGGGCTCCTTCGACGTCTACACCACGTGGATCGAGACCGACTTCGACAACCAGATCACGCCGTACGGCGGCGCTGCCGGTGAGGCCGAGGACGCCGGCGAGAAGCAGAAGGTCGTCGTCGAGGTCGGCGGCAAGCGGATCGAGGTCGTCCTCCCGGCCGGTCTCGGCGGGCTCTCCGTCGGCGGCGCGGGCGGCGGCGCGAAGAAGCCGAAGCGCGCGGGCGGCAAGAAGGCCGGCGCCGCGGCGTCGGGCGACTCGGTCACCTCGCCGATGCAGGGCACCATCGTCAAGGTCGCCGTCGAGGAGGGCCAGACGGTCGAGGAGGGCGACGTGGTCGTCGTCCTCGAGGCGATGAAGATGGAGCAGCCGCTCAAGGCCCACAAGGCCGGCACGATCACCGGCCTCTCGGCCGAGGTCGGCGCCACGATCGGCAACGGCGAGGTCGTCTGCGAGATCAAGGACTGACCCGGCTCGAACTGGCTCTGTTCTCGCGCCGACCCGGCAGAAACTAGCCTCAGAACGACGCCGACCCGGCAGAAAGTGGCTCCTCATCGAGGCCACTTTCTGCCGGGTCAGTGCTTTTCCCGGGCTACTTTCTACCGGGTCAGCGCATTTTCCGGGCCACTTTGCGCCGGGTCGGCGCGATCTCAGAGCAACTTTGGGCCGGGTCGGCGCATCAGGGAGAGCAGGGCGGCGAGGGCGCAGAGGGCGGCGCCGCCCCACCAGGCCCAGGTGTAGGTGCCGAGCTGGTCGCGGATGACGCCGGCACCGAGCGCCGCGGCGGCCGCGCCGAGCTGGTGGGAGGCGAAGACCCAGCCGAAGACGATGGTGCCGCGCTCGCCGAACGCCTCGCGGCACAGGGCGGCGGTGGGCGGAACGGTGGCGACCCAGTCGAGGCCGTAGATCACGATGAAGAGCACCATGCTCGGATGGACGGCGTCCGCGAGCAGGCTGGGCAGCAGGAGCAGGCCGAGGCCGCGGAACAGGTAGTAGGCCACCAGCAGCGCCCGCGGGTCGAAGCGGTCGGTGAGCCAGCCGGACGCGATGGTGCCGACGATGTCGAAGACACCCACGACGGCGAGCAGCCCGGCGGCGGTGGTGGCGGACATCCCGTGGTCGTGGGCCGAGGGGATGAAGTGGATGCCGATCAGACCGTTGGTGGTCGCGCCGCAGATCGCGAAGGCACCGGCGAGCGCCCAGAAGGCACGGTGCCGGGCGGCGTACGTCAGGCCCTCGATGGCCCGCAGGGTCGCGCCACCGGCGGCGCGGGGCGCGGGAGTCCAGCCCGGGTCGGCACCGTACGGCGCCACGCCGCGGTCCTCGGGGTGGTCGCGGACGACCAGCCACACCACGGGTACGACGGCCAGCGCCGCACCGGCGATCACGAGCGAGGCCGGGCGCCAGCCGGCGCCGTCGGCGAGCGCCGCGACGATCGGCAGGAAGACCAGCTGCCCGGTCGCCGAGCCCGCGGTGAGGATGCCCATCACCAGGCCGCGGCGCTGCTCGAACCAGCGGTTGGCGATGGTCGCGGCGAAGACCAGTGCCATCGAGCCGGTCCCGAGCCCGATCAGCACGCCCCAGCACACGATCAGCTGCCAGGACGCGGTCATGAACACGCTGCCGCCCGCCCCGAGCGCGACCAGTGACAGCGCGGCAGCGACCACCCGTCGTACGCCGAACCGGTCCATCAGCGCGGCCGCGAACGGTGCCGTCAGGCCGAACAGGACGAGGTTGATGCTGACCGCGAGCGACATGACGCTCGTCGACCAGCCGAACTCGTCGTGCAGCGGCACCATCAGCGCACCCGGGGCCGCGCGGAAGCCGGCGGCGCCGATCAGGGCGAGGAAGGCGACCGCGGCCACGGTCCAGGCGGGGTGGAGGCCGCGCCGGGTGACCGGCGGGGAGGAGATCGTCATCGATCAGGCTTTCTTGAGCGAAGTCAGAGGCGTACGCTAGCACGCATGGCCCTGCGCTCCGACTGGTCGACGGACTTCTGCCCCGTCCGCCGCTCCCTCGACGTCCTGGGCGACCCGTGGCTGCTGCTGATCGTGCGCGACGTGCTCCACGGCAGCGGCCGCTTCGACCAGCTGCGCGACAACCTCGGCATCTCCGAGGCGGTGCTCAGCCGGCGACTGAGGGCGATGCGCGAGGCCGGGCTGCTCGACACCGTCGACTACGTCCGCGACGGCCGCACCCGTCAGCGGTACGTCGCCACCGAGGCCGCCGCCGACCTGCTCCCGCTGCTCCAGCAGCTCGCGCTCTGGGGCGAGAAGCACACCCGGCTCCCCGCGGGCGGCGCGCACATGGGGATGCGGCACGAGACCTGCGGCCAGGAGACCACGCAGGCCGAGACGTGCAGCGCCTGCGGCGAGCCGCTGCGGCCCGAGGACATGACCTGGGTCAAGCCGTGGCGCGATGCCGAGCACCGGCTGCGGGCCGCCGGCAGCTGAGCCCTACGGTGGGGCCGTGTTCCTCTACGACTTCGAGGGCCGGCGGCCCCAGGTCCACCCCGAGGCGTTCGTGGCGCCGACCGCGACCCTGATCGGCGACGTACGCATCGAGAAGGGCGCCAGCGTCTGGTACGGCGCCGTGCTCCGCGCCGACATCTGCACGATCATCGTGCGCGAGGGCTCGAACATCCAGGACAACTCGGTCGTGCACGGCGCCCCCGACGTCGTCGTCGACATCGGCCCGAACGCGACCGTGGCCCACGCCTGCGTGTTCCACGGCGACACGATGGGCGAGAAGTCCCTGCTCGGCAACGGCAGCACGGTCCTCGACCACGCCTCGATCGGCGCGGGCTCGCTGGTCGCCGCCGGCGCCGTGGTCACGCCCGGCACCAAGATCCCCGAGGGCGTGCTCGCCGCGGGCGCCCCGGCCGAGACCAAGCGCCCGATCGAGGGGACCGGGGCGCACTTCTGGGTCGAGACCAACGCCGCCTACTACGCCGAGCTCGCCGAGCGGCACCGCGCGGGCGTCGTACCGGTCGACGGCAACTCCTGACCCGAACGCCCGGACCGGCTCGTCGAGACCTGACGAGCCGGCGCGGCGGCATGCCCTGAGCCCTTGACACATGTCTGACAGGTGAGGAACGTCCTGTCTGACAGATCATCTCGAGCCCGGGAGGACCCATGACCGCAACGACCCACGCGTCGGCCAACCGCGACGTCGTCGTGCACAGCCTGAGCGACTTCGCCTCGCTCGCCGTCGTCGGCGGCGAGCACACCGTCGTCATCGACGAGCCGCGCGAGTTCGAGGGCGGCGGTACGGCGCCCAACCCGTTCGGCCTCGTGCTGTCGGCGCTCGGTGGCTGCATGGCCGGCACCCTGCGCGGCGTCGCGCGGCAGCAGGGCTTCGACTACGACCGCGCGGAGATCCGGCTCTCGCTGCGGATCAACCGCCCGACCTCGGGGCCGCTCGACCCGGGCGAGCGGGAGCTGCGCATCTCCCGGATCATCGCCGAGGTCACGGTCCACGGCGACCTCACCACGGAGCAGCAGGACGCCCTGCGGCAGGGCATCGAGACCTGCCCGGTCGGCAACACGCTGCGTCGCGGGCTCACCCTGCAGGAGTCGATCGCGTTCGAGGCCGCGGCATGAGCGCGCCGTACGACCTGCTGGTCACGAACGCCCGCCTGGCCGACGGATCGCCCGTCACGCTGGGTATCCGCGACGGTCACTACGTCCACGTCGGCGCGGAGACACCGACCGGCGCGACCGCGACCCGGACCATCGACGCCGGCGGCGGGCTGGTCACCGAGTCCTTCGTCAACGGGCACATGCACCTGGAGAAGGTGCACACCCTCGACCGGGCGGGCGACGGCGCACTGGCGGCGTACACCTCGGGCAACATGGGCGCCGCGCTGCGCTCGATCGTGCGCGAGGCGAGCGGGGTGAAGCGGCAGTACGACCGGGCCTGGCTCGAGCCCAACATCCGGCGCGCGCTCGACGCCGCGGTCGCGCACGGCGTGCTGCACATCCAGGCCTTCGTCGACGTGGACACCACGGCGCGGCTGGTCGGGATGGAGGCGGTGCTGGCCGTGCGCGAGGAGTACCGCGACCTGCTCGACGTGCAGGTGGTGGCGTTCCCGCAGGATGGCCTGCTCCGCGACCCGGGCGCGGCCGCACTGTGCGAGGAGGCGCTGCGGATGGGTGCCGACGTCGTGGGCGGCATCCCCTGGATCGAGATGACCGACACGGATGCGCGGGCGCACGTGGAGTGGGCGTGCCGGCTGGCCGCCGCCCAGGGCAAGCGGGTGGCGATGCTGGTCGACGACGCCGGCGACCCCGGACTGCGTACGACGCAGATGCTGGCCGAGGCGATGATCGAGCACGACCTGCGCGGGCGCGGGGTCGCCTGTCACGCGCGGGCCCTGGCGACGTACCCGCAGCCGACGCTGCAGCGGCTGATGGACCTCGCGCAGGCCGCCGGCCTGGGCTTCGTGTCCGACCCGCACACGGGGCCGCTGCACCTGCCGGTGCGGGAGTTCCTCGAGGACGGCATCCCGGTCGCGCTGGGCCAGGACGACATCGAGGACGCGTACTACCCGTTCGGGCGGCACAGCATGCTCGAGGTCGCCTTCCTCGCCGCCCACACACTGCGCTTCCTGACCGCTGCCGACCAGCGGCTGCTGCTCGAGCTGGTGACCACGCGCGCGGCCGACGTGCTCGGGGTCGCGGACCACGCGATCGCGGAGGGCAACCCGGCCAACCTGTGCGTGCACGCCGACGGGCGGCTGCGCGACGTGCTCACCGAGCACGCCCGGCCGCGCTGGGTCCTGCGCCGAGGCCGGGTCGTCGCCGAGTCGGAGACGACGACGCGCCTGCTGCGCTGAGCGGCTACCAGTCGGCGCGGCGCACCATGGCGTACCGGAACGCGCCGCGCACGTGCACCTCACGGGTCCAGTAGCAGACCGTGCCGGTGCGACTGATCCCGGTCGCCTCGAGGGTCAACGCCGCCTCGCCCTCGGGGCGGCCGGTCAGCCCCGCGTCCTCGGCCGACAGGCCGTCGGCGCCGGGCCACACCAGCTCCCAGCCGACCTGCTCGCCCGCCAGCTCCCGCGCCAGCGCGGGCATCGGGGTCGCGGGGTCGAGGTCGTCAGGGTCCACCCGGGTCAGCACGGGTACGACGTCGCGCGCCACCAGCACCGGCTCACCGTCGGCGGACCACACCTTGGTGGTGCGCAGCACGGACTGGCGCGGCGACAGGTCGTAGGCGTCGGCCTCGTCGAGGCTGACCTCGCCGACCTCGACCGACACGACCCGGACGGACGGCGTACGGCCCATCGCGGCGATCAGCTCGGCACTGTCGAGGCGCTGCTCGAAGCGGGCCGTGATGCCGAGCAACGAGCTGTTGACCGTGGTGTCGGCGCCCTTGCGGCGGTGGATGAAGCCGCGCTCCTCCAGCCGGACCAGGGCCTCGCGCACGGCCGGACGGCTGATCTCCAGCTCCGAGGCCAGGACCGTCTCCCCCGGCATCGGCCCGCCGCGCTCGGCCGCGTCGGCCCAGAGCCGCTGCAGCCGGCGCTCGACCGGCTCGGGCAGCTCGGCATCACTCACGCGGCCACCCTAGGGCGTACGACGACCCCCAGCACTCTGGGACGTCCGAGTCACCAGCCACTCGGGATGGTTGCGGGTGCCGAGACCCCGAAGGCTAGGGGTTGTGAGATCCCTGCTTCGCGCTGCCGCCGTCCTGGCGACCACGGCAGCCCTGACCGCCGTCCCGTCCCTGACCTCCCCCGCCCACGCCGGCCAGGTGGGTGTCGTCGTCTCGATCAAGGGCGCCGGCAAGGTCACGGTCGAGTCCGGCTCGATCGACGACGGCCCGACCGTCTGCGACTGGACCAGCGAGGTCGACGAGCGCGTGGTCAACACGTGCGAGCGGATGCGCAACGAGGAGCCGCTCGTGGCGACCACCTGGCTACGGCCCGAGGCCGCGCCGGGGAGCTGGGAGACAGGGAACTGGTCGGGCTGCGACCTGATCGAGATCGACGACGGGATCCCGCTGTGCGGCCTGGAGTCCGGTCCGTTCAGCTCGGTCGAGAAGACGCCGCGGATCAGCTTCAACGACACCCACGTCCCCGAGATGACGTACGTCGCCGTCAGCGCGGTCCCGGGCGTCGACCGCACCTTCCGCCACGACTTCGCCGCGGACGAGGGCGTGTTCGAGTGCGTCTTCGACGGCGCGACGCCGTGGACACCGTGCGCGAGCGGCGAGCAGCGCCTGGTCGGCGAGGGCGTGCACAGCTTCTGGGTGCGGGCCGTCGACCCGTCGGGTCAGGCCAGCGCGCTGCGGGTCGTCGACTACACCGCCGTCGAGACGTACCTGATCGCCACCCCGCCCGTCCTGACCGGGAGCAGCCAGGCGACCTTCGGGCTCACCAGCAACAGTGCCGCCGACTACCTGTGCCAGCTCGACGACCAGGCGCCGTACGTGTGCCTGACCCAGCGGGTCGGCAACCACACCGTCTCCGGCCTCACCGACGGCCAGCACCGGATGCGGATCTGGGGCCGCACGGGCGGCTGGCAGGACCAGGTGCCGGTGAGCCACACCTGGACCGTCGACACCACAGCACCGCAGACCACGCTGACCGGCGGGGAGGTCAGCGGCGGCGTGATGCGGTCCACCTTCACCTCCGAGCCCGGAGCCTCCTTCCAGTGCCGGGTGACCGGACCGGGGCGCGGCGATGCGTGGTCCGCCTGCACCTCGCCGGTGACCTTCAGCGGGCTTGCCGGGGAGGGCACCTACACCTTCGAGGTCGCGGCGTACGACGCCGTCGGCAACCTGGACCGTACGCCGGCCGGCTGGTCGTGGCTCTCCACCCCCGACGAGGAGGGTCCGATCGACCCGGGCCCCGGTCCGCAGCCCCAGCCGACCCCCACCGCGAGCGCCCCGGAGACCGGGCCGGTCACGGGCCCGGGGAAGGTGCGGTCGGGCCGGCGCGCGACGTACCAGCTCTCCTCCCCGACACCGGGCGCGACGCTGACCTGCCAGGTGCGCCGCAAGCGCTCCGCGCCGGTCGCGACCGGATGGCGGACCTGCTCGACGTCCTTCGTGCTGAGGACCCGGCGAATGAAGCCGGGACGCTACGTCCTGTACGTCCGGGCCGGCGTCGGGACCACGTGGGACCCGACGCCGAGCACGAAGGCGATCGTGGTCAAGCGGTGACGGGGTCAGCCGAGCCCGGCCGTGGTGGCGCTCGAGAGACCTGCGCGGACGGCGATGCTCGTCTCATCGGCAAGTGCTTCGTCCCCGCCTGCCTCGAGGACGTCGAGGATGTGGGCAACCACGTCCACGGGTGCCACCTTCTCCACCTCGAGGTGCGCGATCATCGGGGTGTCGGCGAAACCCAGGTGGGCGCCCACGACCTGGGTGCCTTGACCCTTGAGCTCGAGGCGCAGCGAGTTGGTGACTCCCCAGAACGCAGCCTTGGTCGAGCTGTAGACGCCGGGCATGGCCAGCCAGCTGAGGGCCGAGTGCACGTCGACGACCGCACCTCCACCGACAGCTGCCAAGGACCCGGCGAACGCGCGGACGACGCGGATCGGCCCGAACACGTTGGTCTCGTAGGCCGCGACGATGTCCTCCATCGGCGAGTTCAGCAGCGACGGTGCGCCGGTGACGCCGGCGTTGTTGACGACGACGGACACATCGTCCGCAAGGCTCGCGGCTGCTTCGATCGACGCCTGGTCGGTCACGTCCAGGGCCAGCGGGACGATGCGGTCGTCCGACCACGTCCGAGGCCGGCGCGCCGCTGCATAGACCTTGCTCGCGCCTCGCGCGATCGCCTGGTGGACGAACTCCTGGCCGAGGCCGCCGTTGGCGCCGGTGACCAGGACCACGCTTCCTGTCATGTCCATGGTGCTACTCCGTTTCCTTGACGCAGGGCTCGGTCAGAGGCGTTCGATGATGGTGGCGTTGGCGAGGCCGCCGGCCTCGCACATGACCTGCAGGCCGTAGCGGCCGCCGCGCTGCTCGAGGGTGGTGAGCAGGCTGGTCGTCAGCCGGGCCCCGGACGCGCCGAGCGGGTGACCGATGGCGATGGCACCGCCGTTGACGTTGACCTTCTCCAGGTCGGCGCCGGTCTCGGCCTGCCAGGCCAGGACCACGGAGGCGAAGGCCTCGTTGACCTCGAACGCATCGATGTCGGCCATCGTCAGACCGGCCCGGTCGAGAACCTTGTGGGTGGCGGGGATGATGCCGGTCAGCATCAGGACCGGGTCATCGCCGACGACGGCGAAGGAGTGCACCCGGGCCCGCGGCCTCAGGCCGAGGCGGGCGGCGGCGTCCTCGGAGGTGACCAGGACGGCTGCGGAGCCGTCGTTGACCGGCGAGCTGTTGCCGGCGGTGACCTTCCAGTCGATGGTGGGGTACGCCGCGGCCCAGTCCTCGTTGTAGAAGGCGGCGCGGAGACCGGCGAGGACCTCAGGGGTCGTGCCGGGGCGGATGGTCTCGTCGGTGCGCAGGTCGTTGACGAACGCGACCTGGCTGTCGATCAGGCCGTCCTTCCAGGCCCGCGCGGCCCGCTCGTGGGACATCGCGGAGTACTCGTCGAGCTGGGCGCGCGAGAGGTCCCACTTCTGCGCGATCAGCTCGGCGCTGATGCCCTGGGGCACCAGGGACCCGCCGTAGCGGGCGCCGACCTGCGGACCGAAGAAGTCCTTGCCGAGGGCCTGGCTGCCGATCGGGATCCGGCTCATCGACTCGACGCCGGAGGCGACCACGACGTCGTACGCACCGGCGATGACGCCCTGTGCGGCGAAGTGCAGGGCCTGCTGGCTGCTGCCGCACTGGCGGTCGACGGTCACGCCGGGCACGCTCTCGGGATAGCCGGCCGCGAGCAACGCCCATCGTGCGGTGTTGCCGGACTGCTCCCCGACCTGCCCGACGGCACCGCTGATGACGTCGTCGATGCTCGCGGGGTCGATCCCGGTGCGCTCGACGATCGCCCGCAGCGAGGCGGCGTGCAGGTCGACGGGGTGGATGTCGGCGTAGGCGCCCGTGGGCTTGCCCTTGGCGAGCGGGGTGCGGACCGCGTCGACGATGACGGCTGTGTTCATGATGCCCTCCTCAGGGATCTACTTCATGAATTTGAAGTCAGGAGGGTAACGCTACGCTCTGACTACAGATTCCTGAAGTCAGATCCGAGTGAACTTCGAGTGAGGTGGACGACATGCAGCTGCACGCACCACTGGACGACCGCACGGTCTGGTCGCCGGTGGGGCACTGCCCCATCGAGAAGGCGATGGGCGTGGTGGGCTCGCGGCCGGCGATGCTGCTCATGCGCGAGGCGCACTACGGCACCCGCCGCTTCGACGACTTCGTGACCCGGGTCGGGGTCGCGCCCGCCACCGCCTCCACCCACCTCAAGGCACTCGCCGACGCCGGCCTACTGGAGCGCCGCCCCTACCAGGCGGACGGCGCCCGCACCCGCGACGAGTACGTGCTCACCCCGGCCGGGACCGATCTGATGCCGGTGGTGATGGGACTGTTCGCCTGGGGCACGAAGTACGCCGACGGCGCCGACCAGCTGGAGCTCGCGCACGCGGGCTGCGGCCAGCCGGCCGGGTTGCGCGTCGTGTGCGCGGCCGGCCACCAGCTCGAGGACGACCAGGTGGAGGTGCGTCTGCGCAGGGACGTCGCCGACATCGACGGCGAGGGCGAACCGGTCGACGCCGGTGCGCGGACGACCGTGGTCAGGCCGTGACGATGGCGCCCTGGCCGGCCTCGCGGTCGAGCGAGCGGCCGATGACCATCCGCTGGATCTGGTTGGTGCCCTCGAAGATCTGCATGACCTTGGCCTCGCGCATGTAGCGCTCGACCGGGAAGTCCTTGGTGTAGCCGGCGCCGCCGAGCACCTGGACGGCGTCGGTGGTGACCTTCATGGCGGCGTCGGTGGCGACCAGCTTGGCGATGGAGGCCTCGCGGGAGAACGGCAGGCCCAGGTCCTTGAGGCGGGCGGCGTGCAGCACGGTGGCGCGGGCCGACTGGATCGCCGCCTCCATGTCCGCCAGCACGAAGGCCAGGCCCTGGTGGTCGATGATCCGCTGGCCGAAGGCCTCGCGCTGCTGGGCGTAGGCGACCGCGCGGTCGAGAGCGCCCTGGGCGAGACCGGTCGCGACGGCGGCGATGCCGAGGCGGCCGGCGTCGAGGCCGGCGAGGGCGATCTTGAGGCCCTGGCCCTCGTCGCCGAGGCGCTGCTCGACGGGGACCCGGACGTCCTCGAAGCGCACCGTCGCGGTGGTCGAGCCCATCAGGCCCATCTTGTCCTCGGGGGCGTCGGCCGACAGGCCGGGCGTGTCGGCGCGGACGAGGAAGCAGGAGATGTCGCCGCGGCCGTCGCCGGTGCGGGCCATGACCTTGTAGAAGTCGGCCTTGCCACCGTGGGTGACCCACGCCTTGGCACCGTTGATGACGTACGCGTCGCCGTCGAGCCGGGCGCGGGTGCGCATCGCGGCCGGGTCGGAGCCGGCGTGCGCCTCGGAGAGGCAGTAGGCGCCGAGCAGGTCGCCGCCGAGCATCTCCGGGAGCCACGCCGCGCGCTGCTCGTCGGTGCCGGCGGTGGCCAGGCCGAAGCAGCTCAGCGCGTGGACCGAGACGCCGACGCCGACGCTGGACCAGACCGAGCCGATCTCCTCGAGCACCTGCAGGTAGACCTCGTAGGGCAGCCCGCCTCCCCCGATCTCCTCGGGGTAGGGCAAGCCGAGGAAGCCGGACTGGCCGAGCAGGCGGAACACGTCGCGCGGGAAGGTGCCCGTCGCCTCGGCCTCGGCAGCGCGCGGCAGCAGCTCCTCGGTGGCGAGCTGGCGGGCCAGGCGGAGCAGGTCGGCGTACTCCTCGGACGCCATCAGGCGACGTGCGGGCATCGGGTCCTCCGTGATCGGGTACTGAAATGGTGCTTCCGGTACGGACTACGGTACGCCCTTCGTTGCTAACCTGCCAGCGTGCAGCAGCAGCGAACCCTCCCGGCGCGCACCCGCCAGCGCCGCGACGCGCTGCTCGACGAGCTGGTCGAGCTGTTCCTGGCCGAGGGCTTCGCGACCTTCGGGATCGGCGAGCTGGCCCAGCGGCTGTCCTGCTCGCGCAGCACCCTCTACCTGGTGGCGCCGAGCAAGGAGCAGGTCATCACCGCGACGGTGCGGCACTTCTTCAAGCGCGCCGCCGAGCGGATCGAGGAGCGGGTCGAAGGCGCCCTCGACCCGGCTGACCGGCTGCCGACGTACCTCACCGCGGTGGCCGACGAGCTCGCTCCTGCCTCGCCGCGGTTCTACGCCGACCTGGCCGGGTTCCCGCCCGGCGCCGAGGTCTACCGCGCCAACACCGCCCGGGCGGCCGCGCGCGTGCAGGCGCTGGTGACCGAGGGGGTCGAGGCCGGCACCCTGCGCCAGGTCAACGCCACCTTCGTCGGCGCCGCCGTCGCCGAGGTGATGGACGCGATCGGCGACGGCCGGATCGGTACGGCGACCGGGCTCGACGACGCCCAGGCGTACCAGGCACTGGTCGACCTGGTCGCGACCGGCCTGCGGGCGCGAGGCTGAGCCCCGTGAGCTCCCCGATGGACGTCGGCATGACCCTGCCCGTGATGGAGCCGGACATCGCGCCGGACGTGCTGCGGGACTGGGCCGAGCGGATCGACGCCGGCCCCTACAGCTCGCTGTGCTTCGGTGAGCGGATCGCCTTCGACAACCCCGACGCGCTCACCCTGCTCGGCGCGGTCGCGGCGTGGACCCGTCGGGTGCGGATCGGTACGACGGTCGTCGTCCCCCAGCTGCACGACCCGGTGCTCCTCGCCAAGGCGCTCGCGACCGGCGACCAGCTCAGCAGCGGACGGCTGAGCGTCGGCCTCGGGGTCGGCGGGCGCGAGGAGGACTACGCGGCCGTGTCGGCCGACTGGAGCAGCCGGACCATGGCCGAGATGGCCGAGCGGGCCGGGGTGCTGCGCCGGGTCTGGAGCGGCGAGAACCTCACCGGCGCGACCCGCCCGGTGGGCCCGCGGCCGGCGCAGGCCGGTGGGCCCGAGCTGCTCGTCGGCACCCTCGGGCACCGCACGGTCCGCCATGCCGCGCGGTGGGCTGACGGTGTCGCGGGCATGACCCTGACCGCCGACGTCGTCGAGACCGCAGCCCTCTTCGACGTCGCGCGCGCGGCATGGGCCGACGGTGGACGGCCGGCGCCGCGACTCACGACGTCGTTCAGGTTCGCACTGTCGGAGACCACGCCCGACCCGCGGGCACAGGTCCACCAGCACCTGCGGCACTACATGAACTGGCTGCCGCCCGGACTGGTCGACGCGCTCGCCCCGACCGCCGGCTTCGCCGGCACGGTCGACGAGCTGCGGGTGCTGCTCGACCGGTTCGCGGCGATCGGCACCGACGAGGTGCAGCTGATCCCGACCAGCGACGACCCGCGTCAGGTCGAGCTGGTCGCCGGGCTGCTCGACTCCGTCTCGGCCTGACGGCCGCCGCGCACCGCCAGCACCACGCCGGCCACCGCGACGACCACGCCGAGGACCCACACCGGGGCGGTGCCCCACCCTGCGACGACCAGGACGGCAGCGCCGGCGCCCAGCGCGGCGGCGAGGTGGCCGGCGGGGACCCGCCGACGTCGTACGTCGACCACGGTCACGGCCACCACGGCGACCAGCACGAGCGCGGTGATCGCGGTGCCGAGCACACCGGCGACGAACAGGTGGAGCAGCTGGTCGTAGAAGTGGTCCACGGCAACGGGAGTCGCGACGTCGGCCGGGATCCTGTCGGCGGCGACCCGCCTGCCGATCGCGATCGCCGCACGGAGCAGCACCATCGCCCAGGCGATCACGACGAGGGTCCGGGCGGCCGTGCGCCGGCGACGGGTGGCGACGAGGACGGCGGCGACCAGCAGCGCGAGGGCGATGACCGGCAGCCACCAGGCGATCGTGTCGAGCAGGTCGACGGCGTCGCGCGCCGCGGTCAGCCCGTCGGCATCGGCGACGTCGACGACCAGGGTGATCGGCGGCATCGACGTGACGATCGCCAGTCCTGCGGCGGCCAGCCGGCTACGGACCGCGGCCACCAGGTCGGTCAGGTCGAGCCGGATCCGCCCGGCCCGGACGACGACACCCGCGGGCTCGTCCCCGGTGAGCAGCCGCACCAGCTCGGTGTGCCCGATCCGGTTGGCCCCGACCCACAGTCGCGAGAAGGCGTGCGAGCGCACGACGTCGTACGTCGCCGCCACGACCTGGGCCTCGATCTCCGGGGTCAGCCGATCGGCGAGCTGCGCGGTGATCGCGCCGCTGACCTTGGCGGCCACCTCGTCCTGGATCACCGGGTCGCCGGCGAGTGGCGCGACGGTCTCGAGGTAGCGACCGGTGTCGAGGACCTGGTCACGCCCCCACACGGCCACGACCGAGGCGGTGGCGCACAGGATCGCGAGCAGCGCGAGCACGGCGGCCACGAGACCGCGCAGCCGGCGTACCGCTGCGTTCGACCGGGACATGGACCCTCCTTCGACGACGCGCGGGACGAGTCAAGCGCACTTTCGGGGCCGCCGTGGTGACACTGGGCAGGTGTCCGACCTCATCGCGTCCCTGCTCGCGGCCCGTGCCGGCGGCTTCCGGCCCTCGCCGGTCCGGGACTTCTGGGAGGTGTCGATGGAACCCGGGATCATCTCCCTGGCCGGCGGCAACCCCGACCTGTCGGTGCTGCCCCTCGACGAGCTCGGCGAGGTCGCGGCCCGGGTGATCCGCGATCGCGGCCTCGAGGTCCTGCAGTACGGCGGCGGCACCGGCGCGCCCGGCACCCGCGAGGCCGTGGCCCGGACCATGGCCGCCGAGGGCATCCCGGTCGACCCCGCGGACGTGCAGGTGACCGCGGGGTCGCAGATGGCGCTCGACCTCGTGGTCAAGCTGCTGTTCGACCCGCGCGACGTGGTGCTGGCCGAGGGTCCGTCGTACGTCGGCGCGATCGGGTTGTTCGTCGGCATGCAGGTCGACGTCGTGCACGTCCCGATCGACGACGACGGCCTGGTCCCGGCAGCGCTGGAGGAGACGATCACCCGGCTGCGCGCGGAGGGTCGCCGGGTCAAGGCGCTCTACACGATCCCGAACTTCCACAACCCCAGCGGCGTCACGCTCGCGGCCGAGCGACGGCCCGACGTCGTGCGGATCTGCCGCGACGCGGGGATCACCGTCATCGAGGACAACCCCTACGGACTGCTGTCCTTCGACGGCAGCGCGCTGCCGAGCCTGCGCTCGCTCGACCCCGACAACGTGGTCTACCTGGGCTCGTTCTCGAAGGTGGTCGCTCCCGGGCTCCGGGTCGGCTGGGCCGTCGCGCCCGAGCCGCTGCGCCGGCCGCTGCAGCTCGCCTCCGAGGCCACCGTGATCTGCGCGTCCGTACTCAGCCAGGCCGTCGTCGAGGAGTACGTCCTGCGCCACGACTGGCTCGCCGTCCTCACCCGGGCCCGCCGGCTCTACGAGGCACGTGCGGCCGCCGTGCTCGACGCCCTGGCCGGCGCCGGTCCCGGCGTCAGCTGGTCGGTGCCGCACGGCGGCTTCTTCACCTGGGTCACCCTGCCCGTCGACAGCGACGTGCACGGGGTGCTCGACGCCTCGATCGAGCGCCGCGTCGTGTTCGTCCCGGGCTCGGCGTTCCACGCCGACGGCGGCGGCGCGCACCAGCTGCGGCTGGCGTTCTCGCTGGAGCAGGAGGACGTCCTCGCCGAGGGGGTACGCCGGCTGCTGGACGCGATCGCCGAGGTGGCCGCGGCCTGAGTCAGGTGCGCTCGTCCATGCGGCCGGTCCGCTCCTTCCCCCACTCCCCACAGGGATCACGACATGAAGACTTCTTCAAGTCATGTATCGTGGCGGTACCGGACGCCGACGAGAGGGAGGTACGGCGATGGGAGTGCCGCTCTACCAGACCAAGGCCGAGTTCTTCCGCACCCTCGGTCACCCGGCCCGGATCCGGATCCTCGAGCTGCTGTCCGAGCGCGACCACGCGGTCCACGAGCTGCTCGAGCAGATCGCGATCGAGCCGAGCAACCTGTCGCAGCAGCTGGCCGTGCTGCGTCGTACCTCTCTCGTCGTGTCGCGGCGCGAGGGCACGGCCGTCGTCTACTCGATCAGCGCGCCCGAGGTGCGCGACCTGCTGATGTCCGCCCGCAGGATCCTGGTCGGTCTCGCCGAGACCCGCGCCGACTTCGAGGACGAGCTGATGGTCCCCGGCGCTCGATGAGCGCGCGATGAATCCGGTGCTCGCGCGACTGCGCCAGCTGGCACCGCGCAGGTCCGACTGGACCCAGGCGGACCTGCGGCACGACCTGACCGCCGGGGTGATGGTCGCGCTCGTGGCGCTGCCGCTGGCGCTCGGCTTCGGCGTGAGCTCGGGCGTCGGGGCCGGGGCCGGCATCGTCACGGCAGTCGTCGCCGGCGCCGTCGCGGCAGTCTTCGGCGGCAGCCACGTCCAGGTCAGCGGTCCCACCGGCGCGATGACCGTCGTCCTCATCCCGATCGTCGCCGCCCACGGCGCCGACGGCGTCCTCGTGGTCGGGCTGCTCGCCGGCCTGATGCTGCTGGCACTGGCAGCGACCGGTGCGGGCCGGGCGATCAGGTACGTCCCCGTGCCCGTGATCGAGGGTTTCACCGCCGGGATCGCCGTCATCATCGCGCTGCAGCAGCTGCCTGCGGCCCTCGGCGTCGATGTGCACGCGGAGAAGATCCTGGTCCTGGCCGCGGACGCGGTGCGGGCCTGGGCAGAGGCGCCCGCCTGGTCCTCGCCGGCCACGGCGCTGGGCGTTGCGGTGGCGATCGTGGCGATGGCCCGGGTGCGCGCCGGCTTCCCGGCAGCCCTGCTCCTCGTCGTCGTCGCGACGGTCGTCAACGCACTCCTGGCCGATCGCTCCGGCGCCCGGCCGCTCGCGACCATCGGCGAAGTCCCGTCCGGCCTGCCCGCGCCGCACCTGCCGACGGTGCCCTGGGCCGACCTCGACACCCTCGTGCTCGCGGCCGTCGCCGTCGCGGCCCTGGGCGCGCTGGAGAGCCTGCTGTCCGCGACGGTGGCCGACGCGATGAGTGTCGGGCAGCGCCACGACCCGGACCGCGAGCTGCTCGGGCAGGGCCTGGCCAACCTCGCGAGCCCGCTCTTCGGCGGCATCCCGGCCACCGCGGCGATCGCGCGTACGGCGGTCAACGTCCGCTCCGGTGCGCGCTCCCGCCTCGCCGCCCTGACGCACGCGGTGCTGCTGCTCGTCGTCGTCCTGGCGGCTGCACGCTGGGTCGGCCAGATCCCGCTGGCCGCGCTCGCCGGCGTCCTCGTGGCGACCGCCGTGCAGATGGTCCGGGTCTCCAGCCTGGCCCCGCTGCTGCGCGCGACCCGTGGCGACGCCGCGACCCTGGTCCTCACCGCAGCCGCCACCGTCGCCCTCGACCTGGTCCAGGCCGTCCTCGTCGGCCTGGCGGCCGCGGGCTTCTTCGCCCTCCGCCACACGGCCGCGACGGCGCGGCTGGAGGAGGTGCCCCTCGACGACAGCGACCATCACGACGAGGAGCGCCGGCTGCTCGACGAGCAAATCGTCGCCTACCGCCTCGACGGTCCGCTCTTCTTCGCCGCCGCCCACGACTTCCTGCTCGAGCTGGCCGAGGTCAACCGGGTCCGGGTCGTCGTGCTCCGGATGTCCCACCTGACCGCTGTCGACGCCACCGGCGCCCACGTGCTCGCCGACACCATCGGCCGCCTGGAGCAGCGGGGCGTCACCGTGCTGCTGTCCGGCACCCGGCCCGAGCACGTCGCCGTCCTCGAGCAGCTCGGTGTGCACCGGCAGCTCGCCCACGAGCGGCACCTGTTCGCGACGACGCCGGAGGCGATCGCTCACGCCCGGCTGCACGCCGCGCGGGTCGCGCACGACCCGGGCCTATCGCCGCGATAGCCGGCCGGTCGTTGTCGCGCCCCCGGCCCGACCGTGAGGCTCGGCCCGTGCAGACCACCCGGCTCAACGACCTGACCGTCTCCCGCATCGGCATCGGTACGGCGAGCATGGCCGCCGGCTTCGACGGCGCAGGCAGCGACGACACCGAGTCGATCCGGACCATCCACCGGGCGCTCGACCTCGGCGCGACCTTCATCGACGCGGCCGAGTTCTACGGCCCGTACGTCAACGAGGAGCTGGTCGGCGCGGCGCTCGTCGGGCATCGCGACCGCGCCGTGGTCGCCACGAAGTTCGGGATGATCTCCCACGTCCGCGGCGACGCCGGCCTGCCCGACAGCAGCCCGGCCAACGTCCGAGCTGCCGTCGAGGGGTCGTTGCGCCGGCTGCGCACCGACCGGATCGACCTCTGCTTCCAGCACCGGGTCGACCCGACGACCCCGATCGAGGACACGGTCGGCGCGCTGGCCGAGCTCGTCGCCGAGGGGAAGGTGCTGCACATCGGCCTCTCCGAGGCCGGGCCCGAGACGATCCGCCGCGCCCATGCGGTGCACCCGCTCGCCGCCGTGGAGTCGGAGTACTCGGTGTGGACCCGGGATCCCGAGGCGGCCGTGCTGCCGGTGCTGCGCGAGCTCGGCATCGGCTTCGTCGCCTACTCGCCGCTGGGCCGCGGCTTCCTCACCGGCACGCTGCGCTCGGCCGCCGACATCTCGGCGAGCGACTGGCGGGCGCAGATCCCCCGCTTCCAGGCGGAGAACTTCGACCACAACCTGCGCCTCGCGGACGAGGTCGCGGCCGTCGCCACCGAAGCAGGTACGACGCCCGCCCAGGTCGCGCTCGCCTGGCTGCTGAGCCGCGGGCCGGACGTCGTACCGATCCCGGGGACGAAGCGGATCGCCCGGCTGGAGGAGAACCTCGCGGCCGCCGACGTCGTGCTGACCGACGACCAGCTCGCCCGGCTCGACGGGCTCGGACCGGCGGCCGGCGAGCACCACAGCCTCGCGCAGCTGGAGCTCCTGGACGGCTGAGGGTCACGCGCGAGCCGGTACGCCGGCCAGCTCCCGGCGCACGGCCAGGTGCTCCTGCGGCCAGCCGACGGACTCGCCTCCGACGAGCAGGTCGCCGGCGTAGCGGCGTACGGAGAAGCGGGCGTCCTCGATGCTGCCGAGGACCTCGACCCGGTCGTGGCCGCCGACGGTGCCGGCCATCTGCACCTTGACGCCGGCCTGGTCGGTCCAGAACCACGGCACCGGCACCGGTCCGGCGGCGCGGCCGGTGAGGACCTTGGCGACCCGGGTGCCGGAGTCGAACGCGTGCTGGACCGACGTGAGCCGGGAGGGGCCGCCGGGCGAGGGGAAGCGGGCGCAGTCGCCGATCGCGAAGATCGCGGGGTCGCTGGTGCGGAAGTCGTGGTCGACGACGATGCCGTCGTCGACCGCGAGGCCGGAGGCCGCCGCGAGAGCGTCGTTGGGGGCCGCGCCGACGCCGACCACGACGAGGTCGGCCGGCAGGAGCTCGCCGGTGTCGAGGCGGACCTGGCGGACCCGGCCGTCGGTGCCGTCGACCGCGACGACGCGGGTGCCGAAGCGCAGACGGACGCCGTCGACCTCGTGCCGGGCGCGCAGGAAGTCGGCGGTGACGTCGGAGAGGGCGGCGGTCAGCAGGCCGGGCGCGGTCTCCACCACGGTGACGTCGAGACCGATGCCGCGCAGCTGGGTGGCGAGCTCGAGGCCGATGAAACCGGCGCCGACGAGGACGGCGGAGCGGGCCTCGAAGGCCCAGCGGCGCAGGGCGTCGGCGTCCTGACGGGTCCGCAGCGCACCGATGCCGTCGAGGCCGCCGGTGTCGAACGGGACCGGCCGGGCGACCGAGCCGAGGCTGAGCACGAGGTGGTCGTAGCCGAGCAGCCGGCCGGACCCGAGCTGCACCTGCCGGCGCTCGCGGTCGACACGAACGGCGCCGTCGCCGAGGACCAGGTCGATCGCCTCGTCGGCGTAGTGCTCGGGCTCGTGGAAGCAGAGGTCGTCGCGGGCGTCGTCCAGCACACCCTTCGACAGCGGCGGGCGCTGGTAGGGCTGCCAGGGGTCGGCGTCGACGACGGTGACCGGCCCGGTCCAGCCGAACCGGCGCAGCGCGTCGGCGGCCTGGGTGCCGCCGTGGCCGCCGCCGAGGACGACGACCCGGTCAGTCGCCGACAAGGCGGATCGCCAGGGTCGGGCAGGAGTCGATGGCCTCCTGGATGTCCGCCACGTCCGCCGGGTCCGCCTCCTCGACGAGGGTGAACGCGATGCCTGCGTCATCCATGTCGAAGTACGCCGGCGCGAACATCACGCACTGGCCGGCGCCGCAGCACTTGTCGGCCTCGATCTCGATCTTCACCGCTCGACTCCTTCCGCCGCCGGGCCGAGGTCCACGAGCAGCTCACGCAGCCCCCAGAAACCGCGGTCCTTGCGGACCTGGACGTTCTCCACCCGGTCGTCGACCAGGCGCATGTTCGGGTAGCGCTCGAGGATCCGCTCGACGGCGACCCCGACCTCGACGCGGGCCAGGTTCTGGCCGACGCACTGGTGCGGGCCGAATCCGAAGGCGAGGTGGCGCGGGCGCTCCTCGGGGATGGTGAAGTCACGGAACCGGCTGGGCCCGTACTTCTCGCCGTCGTGGTTGGCCGAGAGGACCGACGGGATCACGCCCTCGCCGGCGCGCACCTGGAAGCCGTTGACCTCGAGGTCCTCCGAGGCGACCCGGCGCGGGCCGGAGCGGGCGACGGAGTGGATCCGCAGCATCTCCTCGACCGCGACGCCCCACGAGCGGTCACCGTTGCGCAGCAGTGCCAGCTGGTCGGGGTGCTTGAGCAGGGTGAAGATGCCGAGGGCGATCATGCCGCCGGTCGTGTCGTGGCCGCCGAGGACGAGCAGGATGATGAAGCCGAGCAGCCGATCGCGGTCGATCTCGCCCGTGTCGAGGCGGTCGGTCATCAGCTGGGTGATCAGGTCGTCGCCGGGCTCGGCCCGCTTGAGCGCGATCATCTCGTCGCAGAACGCGATGAACCCGTCCATCGCCTCATCGAGCTCGTCGGGCGTCAGCGTGATGGTCACCAGCCGCTCGGTGAGCTCCTGAAAGCGCTCGGTCTCCGAGGCGGGGACCCCCATGATCCGGGCGATCACGTCGGAGGGGATCGCGATCGCGTAGGCCTCGACGAGGTCGACCGGCTGCGGGAGCGCGGCCAGTGCGTCGAGCCGGGCGACGATCGCCTTCTCGATGAAGGCGGCGGCGTCCGCGACGGCCTTCGGCGTGAAGGCGGGGACGATCATGCGGCGCAGCTGCGTGTGGAACGGCGGGTCCTGACGGATGAACATGCCGACGTTGACGGGGTGCAGGCCACCGGGCTGCCCCTCGATCGGGAAGCCCTCGCGTGCCGACTCCGAGCTGAACCGCGGGTCCGACAGGACGGCCTTGACGTCGTCGAACTTCGTGAAGAGCCAGGCCTCCTTGGTCTCGGAGAGCTTGACCTTCGAGACCGGGCACTCCGTGCGGAGCTCACCGAAGTAGTCCGGCTCGTCGAGCGGGCGCTCGACGGGCGGGGCGAGGGTGAACTGCCGCAGGTGCGGGCAACCGGGCTGCTCCATGGGGGACTCCTCCTCGGACGGTGTGACCTGCACCATGTTTTAGCCACTTGGCTAAATCTGTCAACCGGGGTGATCCGGGACGGCTATCGCCCTGCAATCCGCCCGCTCGCGCCGTCCGTACGACGCCGCGGCGGGCGTTGTACGGTGACGCCCGTGAGCGAGGAACCGGCCCCCCGGGGCGTCGAGGAGGTGAAGCGGTCACTGGTCGCGGCCGCGCGCCGGCTGCTGGGCGAGATGCCCGCCGCGCAGATCTCCGGGCGCCGGATCGCCACCGCCGCGCAGGTGAACTACGGGCTGATCCACCAGTACTTCGGCTCCAAGCAGGCCGTCTTCCGCGCCGTCCTCGAGGAGCTGACCGCGGAGCTCGGCGAGGGCGCGACCCGCGCGGGCTCCGCCCGCTCCTGGTGGCAGGAGCTCCCGACGCGGCCGCTCGACACCGATGCGTGGCGCACGTTCGCCAACCTGGTCTCCTCGCCCGAGCTGATGGACTCGATGCAGTGGGACTTCCCGCTGATGCGCACCCTGGTCGCCGAGCTGACCGGGCAGGAGCCGGCGCTCGACGTCGAGGAGGCCCGGGTGACGGCTGCGGCGATCGGCTCGCTGCTGGTCGGCTGGACGCTGATGGAGCCGGTCTACCAGCGCGGCCTCGGGCTCGACGCCGACCAGCTGGCCGCCGTACGACGGGGGGTGCTCGGCCTGGTCCGGGTCCCCGGTCGGGCCGAGCGTCCCGATCAGGCGGACTGAGCGGGGACCCGGATCCCGAGCCCGGCGAGCGCGGCGGCGGTGACCGCGGCGCTGGAGTGCACGACGCCCGCCATCCCGAAGCGCCGGGCGGCGACGATGTTGTGCTCCAGGTCGTCGACCATCACCGCCTGGCCGGGTGCGACACCGAGGGCGTCGCATGCGGCGCCGTACGCACGGCGCGACGGCTTGCGGGCACCGATCTCGGCGGAGATCACGACCGCGTCGAAGAGCGCGGGCAGGTCGTAGCCGGCGTAGCAGTCGTCGCCGAGCGAGTTCGACAGGAGCCCGACGGGCGTGCCGGAGGACCGCAGGTCGCGGACCAGGTCGAGCATCGCCCGGTCCGGCTGGAGCGCGGCCTGGATGGTCGCGACCAGCCCGTCGGCCGTGGCGTCGGCGCCATGGGCGCGCAGCCGCTCGGCGAAGCCCTCCTCGAAGCCGCGCTGCGACAGCCGGCCCTCCTCGTGCTCGACGAGGAGCCGCGACGACTGCTCGTCACGGGACAGCAGCCGGGCGGGCAGCATCGGGTCGGGCCCGATGCCGGCGCCCAGCACGGCGAGCGCCGAGCCGACGCTGGTGGTCAGCACGCCACCGAAGTCGACGACGACGGCGACGGCATCGACGGGTGCGTGCGTCACGCGCGCCCCTCAGCTGAGGCGCTCGAGGACCATGGCCATGCCCTGGCCACCGCCCACGCACATCGACTCGACACCGAACTGCTTGTCGTGCCACTGCAGCGAGTTGATCAACGTCGCGGTGATCCGCGCACCCGTCATGCCGAACGGGTGACCGACCGCGATCGCGCCACCGTTGACGTTGAGCTTGTCGACGTCGATGCCGAGCTGCTGCGCCGATCCGAGCGACTGCACCGCGAACGCCTCGTTGATCTCGAAAAGGTCGATGTCACCGAGCGACATGCCCGCGTGCTTGAGCGCGGCCGGGATCGCCTCGACGGGGCCCAGGCCCATGATCTCGGGGGAAAGTCCTGTGACAGCGGTCGACACGATGCGGGCGAGCGGGGTCAGGCCCAGCTCCTTGGCGCGGGTGTCGGACATGATAACCAGCGCCGCGGCACCGTCGTTGAGCGGGCACGCGTTGCCCGCCGTCACGGTGCCGTCGGGGCGGAACACCGGCTTCAGGCCGGAGACCGCCTCCAGCGTCGTACCCGCGCGGGGGCCGTCGTCCGCAGTGACCTGGGTGCCGTCGGGCAGGGTGACCGGGGTGATCTCGCGGGCCCAGAAGCCCTCGTTGATCCGCTGTTCGGTGAGGTTCTGGCTGCGGACCGCGAACACGTCCTGCTCCTCGCGCGACATGCCGAGGACCTGCGCGACGTTCTCCGCGGTCTGGCCCATCGCGATGTACAGGTCGGGCAGGTTGCCCGCCTGACGCGGGTCGACCCACGTCTCGGCACCGCCCTGCGCCCGCTTGTCGGTCAGCGCCTGCGCGTCCGCGAACGCGGGGTTCTGGCCCTCCGGGTTGTCCGACCAGCCGTTGAAGAACCGCGACACCGTCTCCACACCCGCCGAGATGAACGCGTCGCCCTCGCCGGCCTTGATCGCGTGGAACGCCATCCGCGTCGTCTGCAGGCTGCTCGAGCAGTAGCGGTTGACGGTCACACCGGGCAGGTGGTCCATCCCGGACAGGACGGCGACCGCGCGGCCCAGGTTGTTGCCCGCCTCCCCCGCCGGCTGGCCCACGCCGAGGATCAGGTCGGTGATCTCGGCCGGGTCGAGACCCGGCACCTTCGCCAGCGCCGCCCGCACCATCTGCACCGACAGCTCGTCGGGCCGCATGTCCTTCAACGAGCCCTTCCCGGCCCGGCCGATCGGCGAGCGGGCGGTCGAGACGATGACGGCTTCGGGCATGACGACTCCTCGGGTCAGGGGATGACTCCCCCAGCATCATGGTGCGGAGGTCCGACCGGAACCCCCCTCGGCACTATCGGTGGGATAGCCGGGACGCGCGGTGCCGGTCGGCCCGGCGGCGGCGAGCAGACGTACGGCGGCGTCCGAGAGCGTCGCCTCGGCCGGCCAGATCGCGGTGAGCGGGCGCAGCAGGAAGACCCCGTCGAGGGGTACGGCGCACAGCTCGCCGAGCTTGAGGTCGGCCTCCAGCGCCCGCTCGGACAGCGCGACCGGCCCCATGCCGGCGATCGCCGCGTGGGTCAGGCCGTTGTTGGACGCCATCACGAGGCCGGGGACCAGCGCGTGCCCCTCGCGGTGCAGTGCCTCCTCGAGGGTGACCCGGGTGCCCGAGCCCTCCTCGCGCACGAGGACGCCCCCGACGGCGAGCTCGGCGGCCGTGACCGGCTCGGTCCGTTCCGCCCACGGGTGCCCGGGCGCGACGGCGACGACGAGCCTGTCGGCGCCGACCTGCTGGTGGCGCAGCCCGTCGGGCGCGGTCGGCACCTCCACGAAGCCGAGCTCGGCCGCACCCGTGCGCACGAGCCGCTCGACCTCGGTCGAGTTGGCGACGCTCAGCGAGACCTGCAGGTCCGGTGCACCCGCGTGCAGCCGGGCCAGCCAGGCGGGCGCGTAGTGCTCGGCGATCGTCATCGACACGGCCGCGCGGACGACGAGCTCGCCCTCGGCGCGCAGGGTCGCGACCGATCGGGTGAACCGCTCGGCGGCGTCGAGCAGCTCGCCGGCCCAGTCGACGACGAGGATGCCGTGCGGCGTGAGGGTGGTGCCCTGCTTGGTGCGGTGCAGCAGCGTGACGCCGAGCCGGCGCTCGAGCGCGAGCATCCGGC
Source organism: Nocardioides sp. F233 (assembly GCF_057813895.1). Lineage (NCBI taxonomy): Bacteria > Bacillati > Actinomycetota > Actinomycetes > Propionibacteriales > Nocardioidaceae > Nocardioides > Nocardioides sp. F233. The sequence goes on along the minus strand of NZ_JBVASH010000005.1, from coordinate 101,462 downwards.
GCGAGACGCTCGGCTGCGAGAGCCGCAGCTCCTGCGCGGCCTGGCCGATGCTCCCGGTCCGCGCCACGAGGGCGAGCACCTCGAGGTCGTCGAGGTCCGGTCGTCGGGTGGGGGTGCTCATGCGTTCTCCGTATGACGTGATGCCGAGGTGCTCACTACCGAAGCCTGCCCCACACCGGTTGGGTGGAGGACATGGCCACGAGAACCGTTCCGGTCCGAACGACGACGAGCGCCCGACGTACGCAGCGATCCGTGCTGCTGCCGGGCCTCGCGATCACGGGGATCGGCGTGGCGCTCGCCACCGCGGGTCACCACGTCGTCCCCTCCGTGGGCGTGCTCACCTGGGCGGTGCTGCTCGGTGCGGTGGCCGCGAACCTCGACCTGATCCCGATCGCCGCCCAGCCGGGCCTGCGGATCGCGGTCAAGAAGCTGCTCCGCGTCGGTGTCGTGCTGCTCGGGTTCTCGCTGTCGCTGACCGCGATCGGTGCCCTCGGCGCTCCGGTGATCGCGCTGGTCGTCCTGACCCTGGTCAGCACGCTGGTCTTCACCTGGTGGCTCGGCCTGAAGATGAAGGTCGGCCCCGCCCGCAGTCTGCTGATCGCCACCGGCTTCTCGATCTGCGGCGCCTCGGCGATCGCCGGCATGGAGCGCACCGCCGACGCCGACGAGGACGACGTCGCCACCGCGATCACCATGGTCACGTTGTGCGGCACCCTCGCGATGATCGCGATCCCCTTGCTGCAGGCGCCTCTCGGCCTCTCGGACCGCCAGCTCGGCATCTGGGCCGGCGCCAGCGTGCACGAGGTCGGCCAGGTCGTCGCCGCGGCCGGCCCCGCCGGTGCTACCGCGGTCGCACTGGCCGTCGTGGTCAAGCTGACCCGCGTCCTCCTGCTCGCCCCGGTCGTGGCCGTCGTGAGCACGACCCGCCGTCGTACCCACCCGGCCGCCGACGGCGCCACCGTCGGCCGCCCGCCGATCGTCCCGCTCTTCGTGCTCGGCTTCCTGGCCTGCGTGCTGCTGCGCACCAGCGGGATCGTGCCGGCCGGGGTGCTCGACGTGATCAGCACGCTGCAGACGATCACCCTCGCCGCCGCGCTGTTCGCGCTCGGCACCGGCGTCCACCTCGGCAAGCTGCTCCACAGCGGCGGCCGCCCGCTCGCGCTGGGCATGGTCTCGACGCTGGTCGTCGCGTCGGTGTCGCTGGTCGGCGTGCTGGCCATCGCCTGACCGCGACGACGCCGAGGCGTCGGCGCGCAGGGTGCTGTAACACGCTGTCGATCCGACTGCTCGCCACTTCTCAGCAGGTTCGGGCCGTTTCACACGGCGTGTCGTGCTGAGAATCGACAGGTAGTCGGGTGGACAACGTGTTACTTCCAGGTCAGCGCAGTCCCGCCCGGCACACAGGAACACCAGCGCGAAGGGCGCCGGGCCAGTCGGCCCGGCGCCCTTCGCGTCGTCGTGGGACGGGACTGTCACGGTTGGAACACCAGCCGGCCGACGGTCTCGCCGTCGGCGAGCCGCTGCACGGCGGTGGGGACCTCGTCCATGCCGAACGTCTCGCTGACGAACGGGCGCACGGCGCCGACGTCGGCGAGGCGGGTCAGCTCGTCGTGGCAAGCAGCGACGGCGGCGGGGTTCTGGGCGTTGTACAGGCCCCAGTGCACGCCGATGATGCTGTAGTTCTTGACCAGCGCGTGGTTGAGCGCGGCGCTCTGGATCTCGCCGCCGGCGAAGCCGATCACGAGGATCCGGCCCTCGAACGCGATGCACTTGGTCGAGCGCTGGTAGGTCTCGCCGCCGACCGGGTCGTAGACCACGTCGGCGCCGCGGCCCTCGGTGACGTCCTTGACGACGGCCACGAAGTCCTCGGTACGACGGTCGACGACGACGTCCGCGCCGAGCTGCTTGGCGTACTCGGCCTTCTCCGGGCCACCGACGACACCGATCACCCGCGCCCCGGCGGCCTTGCCGAGCTGGATGGCGGCACTGCCGACCCCGCCGGCGGCGGCGTGCACGAGCAGCGTCTCGCCGGGCTGGAGGACCGTACGACGGTGCAGGCTGAACCACCCGGTCTGGTAGCCGATGAACAGCGACGCCGCCTGGGCGTCGTCGAGCGACGCGGGTGCGGGGTACGTCGTGTGCTCGTCCATCAGCGCGAGCTCGGCGAAGCCGCCGTACGGCAGGGCGCACAGGCCCAGCACCCGCTGGCCGACGGACAGCCGGGTGACCTCGGAGCCGACGGCGAGGACCTCGCCGCAGAGCTCGGAGCCCGGGGTGAACGGCAGCTCGGGCTTGATCTGGTAGAGCCCGCGGCACAGCAGCACGTCGGGGAAGTTCGCGGCGCTGGCGAGGACCTGGACCAGGACCTGGCGCGGGCCGGGCTCGGGGGTGGGGGCGTCGACCAGCTGCAGGACGTCCTTCGGCTCGCCGAGGGAGGTGACGGACCATGCCTTCATCGCAGAACCCCCTCAGTCCGTGGTGATGTCGATGAGCGGCTGGCCGGCGTTGACCATGTCGCCCTCGGCGACACGCAGCGCGACCACGACCCCGGCCGACTCGGCCAGGACGGGGATCTCCATCTTCATCGACTCCATGATGATGAGCGGGGTCTCCTCCTCGACCGCGTCGCCGGGGGCGACCAGGATCTTCCAGATGTTGGCGCTCATCTCGGCGCTGATCGTCTCCGGCACGGGACGGCTCCTCTTCTACTTGCTCTTGATGTTGGCGACGATGTTGGTGTCGTAGCGACCGGCGCTGAACTCCGCCGAGTCGAGCAGCTCGACCAGGAACGGCAGGTTCGTGGTCAGCGGGCCGATCTCGAACGAGGCGGCCGCGGCGCGGGCGCGCTCGACGGCCTCCTCACGGGTGTCGGCGAGGACGCAGAGCTTGGCGATCATCGGATCGAAGTACGGCGTCACGGTGGTGCCCTGCCCGTAGCCGGCGTCGAGCCGGATCCCCGGTCCGGTGGGGGGTTCCCACACGTCGATGTCTCCCGGGCTGGGGAAGAACCGCTTCGGGTCCTCCGCGCAGATCCGCAGCTCGATGGCGTGCCCCTGCAGGGCGGGCGCGAAGTCCGCGGTGGTGGTGCCGGTCTGCGCGATGCTCAGCTGCTGCTCGACGAGGTCGACGCCGTGGGTGAGCTCGGTGACCGGGTGCTCGACCTGGATCCGGGTGTTCATCTCGAGGAACACGAAGTCCTCGGTGACGGTGTCGAGCAGGAACTCGACCGTGCCCGCGTTGTGGTAGCCCACGGACCCGGCGGCCAGCACGGCGCTCTCGTGCAGCCGGCGGCGTACGTCGTCGGACAGGTGGGGTGCGGGGCACTCCTCGACGAGCTTCTGGTGGCGGCGCTGGACCGAGCAGTCGCGCTCGCCGAGCGCGACGATGCTGCCGTCGGCGCGGCCGAGGACCTGGACCTCGATGTGGCGGGCGGTCGAGACGAACCGCTCGACGAAGACCCGGTCGGAGCCGAAGCTGCGCTCGGCCATGGAGCGGGTGCTCTCGAACGCCTTGCGCAGCTGCTCCTCGTCGTGGGCGACGGCCATGCCGATACCGCCTCCGCCGCCGGACGCCTTGACGATGACCGGGTAGCCGATCCGGGTCGCCTCGGTGGCGGCCTCCTCGACGGAGGCGAGCGCGTCGTCGGCGCCGCCGCTCACAGGCACGCCGTGGGCCGCGACGACGCGACGGGACTCGACCTTGTCGCCCATGGTGCGGATGGACTCGGGGGTCGGGCCGATCCAGGTCAGACCGGCGTCGGTCACCTGCTGCGCGAACTCGGCGTTCTCGGCGAGGAAGCCGTAGCCGGGGTGGATCGCGGTCGCGCCGGTCGCCCTCGCGACCTCGATCAGCTGGGCGCCGTCGAGATAGGCCTTGACCGGTACGTCGCCCGTGATCTCGTGCGCGACGTCGGCCTCCTCCACGAACGGCAGGCCGGCGTCGACCGCGTGGTGCACGGCGACCGAGCCGATGCCGAGCCGTCGGCAGGTGGCGATCACACGGCGCGCGATCTCGCCGCGGTTGGCGACCAGGACGCGCTCGGGGAACGGGTTCGTCATCGTCGGCGCTCCTCTCAGAAGCTCGTCGGCCAGCCGCTGAGCAGGTGCTCACCGACGCCGTCGGTACGGGCGAGGTGGTTGTCGCGCAGGGAGCGGACGATGTAGTCGCGGGTGTCGGCGGGGTCGATGACGTCGTGGACGCCGTAGACGCGCGCGACGTCGTACCCGGTGGACTCACGGGCCATCTCGTCGAGGCGCTGGGCGTACTCCTCGGGGTGCTCCTCCTCGGTGATGCCGTGCACGACGGCGACCGCGGAGCGCGGGTCCATGAAGCTGACCTCCGCCGACCACCAGGCCGCGCTCGCGTCCGCCGTACCGGCGCCGCCCATGTTGACGTAGGCCTGGCCGTAGTTCTTGCGCAGCATCACGGTGACCTTGGGGACGGTGACCTGGGACAGCGCGTTCATCCAGTTGATGACCTTGCCGGCGACCTTGTTGCGCTCGGCCTCGAGGCCGATCAGGAAGCCGGGCTGGTCGACCATGAAGACGACCGGGATGTTGTAGGAGTCGCAGAGGACCAGGAAGCTGGTCGCCTTGTCGCAGGCGTCGGCGTCGATGGCACCGCCCTTGAACATCGGGTTGTTGGCGATGAATCCGACGGTCTGGCCGTCGACCCGGGCCAGCGCGGTGACCAGGCTCTTGCCGAAGCGGGCCTTGATCGGGAAGACGCTGCCCTCGTCGGCGACGACCTCGAGCACCTTGCGCATGTCGTAGACCTGGGTGCGCGACTCGGGCACCAGGGTGCGCAGCTCCTCGGCCCGGCTGCCGGATCCCTCGGGGACCGCGGCGACGGGCGGCGCCTCGCCGTTGTGGGCCGGGAGGTACGACAGGAACTGCCGCACCAGCGCGATCGCCTCCTCGTCGGTGTCGGCCACCGCGTCGGCCAGGCCGGTGACGTCGGCGTGCACCTTCCAGCCGCCGAGGACCTCGCCGTCGACCTCCTGGCCGGTGGCGCGGCTGACCAGGCCGGGGCTGGACACCGCCATCACCGTGCCCTTGCGGAAGACCGCGAAGTCGGCGCAGACCGTGTGCCAGGTGGCCGACCCGAACGCGTACCCGAACACCGCGGTGGCCCACGGGCTCTGCCGGTTGCGGCGGAAGCGGTCCTTCTCGTTGCCGTTGCCCATGCCGGTGCCGCCCATGACGTCGGGCATCCGGACGCCGGTCGACTCGGTGAGGAACACCAGCGGCATGCCGCAGCGCACGGCCATGTCCTTGAGGTGCGCCATCTTCTTGTTGCTGACCGAGCTGCTCGACGCGCCCTTGACGGTGAAGTCGTAGGCGATGAGCGCCGTACGACGCCCGCCGACGTCGCCCGTGCCGGTCACCTTGCCGTCGGCCGGGGTGATGTCCTTGTCGGCGTCGACAGGTGAGGTCGCGTAGAGGCCGAGCTCGTGGAAGGTGCCCTCGTCGACGAGCAGGTCGACCCGCTCGCGGACGTTGAGCACCCCGGCGGCCTTCCGCTTCGCGAGCTTGGCCTCCCCGCCCATCGCCAGGGCCGCGGCGCGGCGCTCCTCGTGGTGCTTCGCAGCAAGGGACTGCTCCATGGCGACGTCGCCTCTTTCGGTTGGTTGCTGGGTGTGTCAGTGGGTGGAGGAGGCCGTACGACGACCGCGGCGCACCAGCGCGCGGGCGACCACGGCGGCCTCCTCGAGCTCGGCGAACACCGGGAACCCGCGCTCCCGGGCCCGCAGCGCGTAGTCGCGGACGAGCGCCTCCATGTCGGCCTTGCCGTCGGTCTTGAGCACCATCAGGTGGTGGCAGGGCACAGGTCCGGCGTCGCGGGCCGCGGCGATCGCGTCGATCAGGGTGCCGGTCACGTCACCGTGGGTGGCGCCCATGTTGCGCTGGATGATGCCGACGTTGAAGTGCGAGATGACCGCGGCCGGGCGGGTCGCGTCGAGGACGGCGCCGAGGATGTCCCTGGCCACTGCGCCGCCGTTGACGGCGAGGGTCGGGGCCGGGGCGTCGATCGGGTTGGCCAGGCCGTTGCCGGGCGGCAGGCCGAGCCCGTCGAGGTGCGCGATGGTCGCGTCGGGCAGGCGCGGCGTGGTCAGTCCGACGCGCTGCATGGCGTCCGCGGCGAGCACGCTGGCGCCGCCACCGTTGCCGAAGAGCACGACCTCGTTGTTGTCGACCGGGTGCCCGCCGTCGAGCAGGTCCATCGTGGCGAGCACGTTGACGAAGTCGCCGAGGGTGTCGACCAGCTCGACGCCTGCTTGGCGGGCGAGCGCGGGCCAGAGCCGGTGGTGGCCGGACAGGGCGCCGGTGTGGCTGGTCGCGGCACGCGAGCCGTCCGCCGTGCGGCCGCCGGCGAGGAGGACGACCGGCTTGGCGTCGGCCCGGCGGGACAGGACGTCGAGGACCGCACGGCCCGAGGCGAGGGACTCGAGGTAGAGCCCGACCACGCGGGTGTCCGGCGAGTCGAGGAGGTGCTCGAGCATCTCGGCGGCGGTCAGGTCCGCGCTGTTGCCGATGCTGGTGACGCTGTGGAAGGCGACGCCGCGGGCCTCGCCGAGGCGCAGGATGTCGACGCTGAGACCGCCGCTCTGCGACAGGACGGCGACGCCGCCGACCTCCTTGGGTGCGTCGGGGACGAAGGTGATCCGACCCCGGGTCGAGTGGGTGCCCAGGCAGTTGGGACCGATCACCCGGGTGCCGAGCGCTCGCATCCGGGCGACCAGGTCCCGTTCCAGCTCGACGCCCTCGTCGGTCTCCGCGAACCCGCTGGAGATGACCTGGGCGAACCGGACCCGGCCCTGAGCCGCGGCGAGCGCGTCGGCGACGGCGGCCGACGGCAGGGCGACGTACGCGTAGTCGATGTCGCCGGCCTCGGCGAGCGACGGCACGGCGGCGATCCCCTCGATGCTCTCGGCACTCGGGTGGATCGGGACGATCGCGCCGGGGAAGCCGTAGCCGAGCAGGTTGCGGATGAACAGGGTGCCGCCGTTGGTGCCCTTCGCGCTGGCGCCGAGCACCGCGACCCGGCGCGGCTCGAAGAGGGGCCCGAGGTCCGCGACCTCGCCCGTGGAGCGGTCGGTCTCGGTGTCCTCGGCGTCGGCGTCCAGCACGAACCGGGCATCGACCGCGACCGCACCGGTCGGCGAGACGATGACCGGGTTGAGGTCGATCTCGCGCACCTGCGCGGGAAGCGCCTCCAGCAGACCACCGGCGCCGGCGAGCCCGACGATCACGTCGACCAGGGCGTCGGTGCTGACCGGCGTGCGGCCACGTGCGCCCTGCAGCAGCGGGAGGCCGCGGAGCTCGGCGAGCATCTCGGCCGCCTGGTCGCGGGTGATCGGCGCGACGCCGAACGCGACGTCCTCGAGCACCTCGACGAACACGCCGCCGAGGCCGACCATCACGGCCCAGCCGAGGCCCTCGGTGCGGACCGCGCCGACCACGACCTCCTCGCCCTTCGGGGCCATCTGCTCGACGAGGAAGCCCTCGCAGTCGTGGCCGGCCGTGGCGAGGTTGGCGCGGATCGCGGCCGTCTCCTCGGCCAGCTGCTCGCGGCTCACACCGATCCGGACACCGCCCGCGTCGGTCTTGTGGACCAGGGTGGTCGAGACCGCCTTGACCGCGAACGGCCCGGTCAGCTCCGCCGGGACCTCGTCGACGTCGGCGATCTCGACACCGGCCGGCACGGTGATCCCGGCGGCGGCGAGGAGCATCTTGCCGACGTACTCCGGCAGCACCTGGAGGCCGGACCGGAGGGCGTCCTCGACGACCCGCGAGGCCAGCTCCTGGACCGGGATCGTGCTCGAATCGATTGACACGGGACCTTCTCCTCATCGGCGTACGCAAGATCTGCGGCGTTGTGACGCAACGCACGCAGTCTCACGGGAGCCGGTGAGGGCCGGGAAGATCCGAGTGACTGGCGGGGTGATACCGAAGGGCTATCGGCGGGGAGGGTGCGCGGCTTCCTTGAGGAGGCGCAGGAAGGTCTGCACGACGGCAGGGCGCGCCTCGTCCTTGCGGACGACGGCGGCGAGCGTGGCCCGGGCCCAGTCCTCGCGGATGGGGACCAGGATGACGCCGTCGCCGCTGGCGGTGTACGGCGAGAGCGTGTTCGCCAGCGAGATGCCGACGCCGGCCTGCACCATGCGCTGCGCGGCCTTCACACCGTCGGTCGTGTAGACGACGTTGGTCTCGACGTCGGCGACGAGCTTCTCGAAGGCACGGCGCAGGATGCTGCCCTTGGAGAAGAAGACGAGGGGCTCGCCGGCGAGGTCGGCGGCGGTGACCTCGTCCTTGTCGGCGATGGGGTGGTCCTCGGGGACGCAGAGGACCAGGTGGCCGGTGAGCAGGTCGACGTAGTGGAGCTCGTCGGAGAGCTCGTCGAAGCCGAGGTACGTGAGCAGGCCGGCGTCGAAGTGGCCGGTCTGGACGCCGTGGCGGACCATGTCGGAGCCGCCCTCGGCGACCTCGAAGCGGATGCTGGGGTGCTCGTCGTGGAGCCGCTTCACCACGCCCGGCATGATCGTGTCGCTGGCCGTCGGGACCACGGCCAGACGCAGGTTGCCGACCTTGAGGTTCTCCAGCGAGCTGGCCTCCTGGCGCATGGCGTGCTCGGCCCGGATGGCAGCCACGACGTGGGGCAGGATCCGCTCGGCGGCGTACGTCGGCCGCACCCCGTGGGCGTCGCGCAGCACCAGGATGACGCCGAGATCCTCCTCGAGGCGCTGCACCTGCATGGTGATCGTCGGCTGCGAGACGCCGAGCTCCTTGGCTGCCTGCCGGAAGGAACCGGTGCGGAGGGCGGCCTCCAGGTAGCTGAGCTGTTCGAACCGCATGTCGCGATGCTAGACCCGTCGGCGGACCCGCACCCCGGGGGGCGCGGGTCCGGCGCGGGTGCGTCAGGCGCGGGCCGACTCGGCGACCAGGTCCTCGTAGGAGACCTGGCCTTCCTTGACGGTGCCGAGCCGGACGGCGATGTCGATCATGAAGTCGACCGCGTCCTTCGGGACCTTCCAGTCGGGCTGGATCTTCGGCACGACGACGTCCGTGAAGTGGGCGATGTAGTCCTTGGCGAACTGCTCGCCCTTGCCGTCGAAGCTCGTCTTGTTGAGCAGGTCGGCGGCCTTGTCGGGGTTGGCGACGACCCAGTCCTTGCCCTCGGTCTGCGCGTCGAGCCAGGCCTGGATGACGGCGGGGTTCTTCTCGAGGTAGTCCTCGCGGGTGATGAAGTACTGCACCTGCTGGTTGCGGAGGATCTCCGGGGTGCTGTCGGCGAGGAAGTCGACGTAGATCCGGCCCCCCGTCTGGGCGGCCGCGAGCCGGGTGGTGGCCCAGGTGACCGTCACGTAGGCCTCGAGCCGCTTGGCCTTCATCTGGGCGATGCCGGAGGCGAACTGGCCGACGCCGACGTGCTCGACGTCGTCGTACGTCATGCCCGCTGCTTCGAGGGCCAGCTTGAGCTGCTGGTCCGAGCCCGCGCCGACGGCGGCGACGCCGACGCGCTTGCCCTTGAGCGCCAACATCTTGTCCTCGAAGGACGCCGACTCGTCGGGGAAGTCGGTGCCGGCGTTGGCGACGATGGAGTACGTCGTCTCGGGGATCCGCATGCCGACCATGACCGGCCGCTTGCCCTTCTGGCCGTTGACGTAGCTGGCCATGGTGAGGATCGGGTCCTGCACCATGCCGTCGACGCCGCCGCCGGCGAGCAGCTGCATCGCCTGCACGCCGCTCTGCGGGAAGATCAGCTTGCCGATCTGCAGGTTGTAGGCGTCGAACTGGTTCTCGGAGACGTTCACCTGGTCGAGGAAGTAGTTGTCGCCCGGGGCGCTGGCGATCCGGAACCGGGTCGGCTTCTTGAGCGCGCCGGCCGCGCCGCCCTTGCCGGCGGTGCTGCCGCCGTCGTCACCGCAGGCGGCGAGCAGGCCGACCGAACCGACGGCGAGGGCGCCCATCCCGGTGTAGCGCAGGAAGCCCCGGCGCGAGGCCATGGATCGCTGAGATCCGGTCATGTCCACTCCTTGTGGTGATCCGAGAGAGAGCTGGGACCGCCTCGATCGAAGCGGAGATTTCCCTGATTTCTAGCGGCTTTCGCGATCTGTTCGACCTTGCGCGAACCGGTTTCCCGATCCTCGTGCGACCCCCTTCCCGAGTCAAGGAAGGGACCCCGTCAGAACGGCTATCGGGCTGATAGGGCTTGTGAGACCGGGGTCACATGCAGGCTCACAGCGGGATGTCGTCGAGCCCGGTCGAGTCCGTGGAGAGCGACCCGCCCTCGACCGGGATGGTGGCGCCGGTGATGTAGCCGGCGGCCGACGAGAGCAGGAAGGCGACCGTGGCAGCGACCTCGTAGGGCTGCCCGAGCCGACCGAGCATGGTGCGCGCCGACAGCATCGGCTCCGCCTGGGCGCCGGCCCCGCTGACGAACCGCGGGGACAGGAACAGACCGGGCGCGACGGCGTTGACGCGGACCCCGCGGTCGCCGTACTCCGCGGCGAGCTGCTTGACCCAGACCTCCAGGGCGGCCTTCGCCGGCCCGTAGCCGGGCGAACGACGGCCCGCGCGGGCACCCATCACGCTCGACACGTGCACGATCGCCCCGGCAGGGCTCTGCGCGACGCGCGGTGCCAGGGTCTGGCCGAGCAGGAAGGCGTGGTGCAGGTTGACCCGCAGGTCCTGCTGCCATTCCGCGAGGCTGAACTCGCCCAGGGCCTTGCGCTGCATCTGGCCGATCACGTCGACGTACCCGTCGAGGACGTCGACCTCCGCGTCGATCACCGCGGCGAGCGCCGCGGCGCCCTCCTCGGTCGTCACGTCGGCGACGACGTGGATCGCCTTGAGGTCGGTGGCGACGGCACGCACGCTCGCCTCGTCGATGTCGACGCAGACGACCTGGGCGCCCATCGCCACGAGCGTGCGCGCGACGTGCTCGCCGATTCCGGCGCCCGCACCGATGACCGCGTAGGTGCGGCCGTCGAGGCGGAACAGCGCGGAGTGGTCGACCTCGGTCGCACCGACCGGGTGCAGGGGGTCACTCGGCAGCACTCGTGGCTCCTTCGCGGGTCAGGCCGGCAGCGCCGGCGAGGAAGTCCTCCAGCACCTGCCAGGTCTCCTCGGGGTGGGAGATGTTCGGCGAGTGCTTGCGCGGCAGCTCGGCGACCCGGGCCTGGGGAAGCACCTCGCGCAGGTGGCCGGTCCAGGCCTGGTCGACGAGCGGGTCCTCCGTGCAGGCGACCAGCAGCACCGGCTGCTCGACGCCGGCGAGCGAGGCCGGGTACGGGTCGGCGGGGCGCTCGACCTGGAGCGCGTCGGGGACGGGCGTGTGGATCGCCATCACGCCGGCGTAGTGCCCGGGGACGACGGCCCAGCGGTAGCGCTCGCGGACCTGGTCGTCGATGCCGGCGTAGTCGTCGACGAGCAGCCCGACGATGCGTCGTACGTCGGCCTCGGTGCCGTCGAACGGACCGAGCGCCGCGCCGGCCTCGGTCCGCCAGGGACCGCCCGTGCCGCTGATCGTGGTGGCGGACGCGATCCGCGCCCGGAGCGCCGGGTCGGTGAGGGCACGCAGCGCGACCGAGCCGCCGAAGGACGAGCCGACGAGGTGCACCGGCTCGGTGATGCCGAGCTGGTCGAGCAGCGCGAGCACGTGGCGCAGCCGGAAGCCGAAGGGCGCCTGGTCGAGGCGGATCGCCTTGGCGCTGCCGCCGAAGCCGAGCAGGTCGGGGGCGATCACGCGGAAGCGCTCCGCGGCCAGCGGCAGCACGCCGCCCCAGGTGACGTCGGCGCTCGCGCCCCACGCTCCGTCGTGGAGGAACACCACGACAGGGGCGCCCTCCGGGCCGCCGTGCAGGTAGCGGGTCTCGAGGTCGTTGACGACGACGGTCTCGGTCTGGATCACGGGGTTGTTCTCCTCAGGTCTCACGCGATGTCGTAGAGCTCGGGCTGCGCGGCGGCGGTGCCGTGCAGGTAACGCTGGGCGGGGAGCGGCCACATGACGGTCGAGCGGCCCTCGGCGTTGTGGTACCAGCTGTGGGTCTTGGACCAGCCCCATGCACGCAGGGCGCTCTGCTCGGCGATCTCGTCCTGGTAGCGCTCGAAGACGTCGGCGCGCAGGTCCATGGACCGGTGCCCGCCCTCGAGCAGCATCCGCATCGCGTCGACGACGTACGCCGCCTGGCACTCGAGGAAGAAGACGAGGTTGCCGTGCACCACCAGGTTGGTGTTGGGGCCGTAGGCGCAGAACAGGTTGGGGAACCCGGGGATCGTGATGCCCATGTACGCCGCCGCGTCGATGCCCCACAGCTCGTGCAGGTCGCGGCCGTCGCGGCCGGTGATCTGCATCGGCATGAGGTACTCCGCGGCCTTGAACCCGGTGCCGAACAGGATCACGTCGGCCTCGACGTGCTTGCCGTCGGACGTCCAGATGCCCGTCTCGTCCGCGCGCGTGACGCCGCCGGTCACCAGCCGCACGTTGTCCCGCTTGAGGGTCGCGACCCAGGTGCCGTCGTCGCGCACGATCCGCTTCGAGCCCGGCGGGTAGTCGGGGACGATCGCCTCGGCCAGGTCGGTGCGCTCGCCCGCCTGCTGAAGCAGGTAGCCGGTCAGCATCTGCCGCAGCTGCTCGTTCTCCGCGGAGACGGCCCGCTCGGTCGGCGGGTAGTCCGGGTCGACGGTGACCGCCGAGAGCTGGCCGATGACGCGCGGCAGGAAGATCGAGAGCCGGTAGTAGGCGCGGTACAGCGGCAGGCAGGCGAGCAGCCAGCGCTCGTCGGCGTCGATGTCCCGGCGCAGCTCGGGCGTCGGCATCAGCCACGGCGCGCTGCGCTGCACGATGGTCACCTGCTCGGCGACCTTCGCGACGGCGGGCGCGAACTGCAGCGCGCTCGCGCCGGTCCCGATCACGGCCACCCGCTTGCCGGCGAGGTCGACGGAGTGGTCCCACTCGGCGGAGTGGAAGGCTGGGCCGGCGAACTTCTCGAGTCCCTCGATCGCCGGGATCGAGGGACGGTTGAGCTGACCGACGGCGCTGATCAGGACGGAGTACGACGTGGTCGTCTCGCGCTGCTCGTCGTCGACCGCGGTCACCGACCAGGTGTGGGAGTCCTCGTCCCACGTGGCCGAGGCGACCGCCGTACCGAACCGGATGTGCTCGAGGAGGCCGTTCTTCTCGGCGAAGCCGCGCAGGTAGTCGAGGATCACCGACTGCCGGCAGAAGTACGACGGCCAGTCGTGCGGGTGGAACGAGTACGTGTAGATGTGGCTGTGGACGTCGGTGCGGCAGTCCGGGTAGGTGTTCTCGCTCCAGGTGCCGCCGACCTCGTGGCTCTTCTCGTAGATCGTGAACGGGATCCCCGCCTGCTTCATCCGCAGTGCCGAGAGCAGCCCGGAGATGCCGGTGCCGACGATGGCGACGTCGAAGGTGCGGCCCGGCGCGAGCTCCTCGAGCGTCCAGCGCGGCGCCCGCGGGTCGGCGCCGTCGGGCACGAAGGCGGCGGCGATCAGGTCGTCGATCCCGTCGGCGGCGGCGCCGAGGCTCCACCGGCCGATCGCCTCGAGCACTCCGGCGGGCGGCTCGACGTGGACCGGCCGGTCCTCGGCGAGAGCGGTCTCGAGCCGGTCGAGGGCGAAGGCGCGCGCGGCGTCCGCGACCTCCGGTGCCAGGCCGCTCGCGGGCAGCAGCGCCGGGTCGGGCCGCCACTCGTCGCGCAGGACGGACACGTCGCCGGTGACGTGGGCGACGGTCATGAGGAGCGCCGGCACCTCGGTCGAGGCCGCGCGGGCGCGGATCTCCTCGATCGTGGGGAAGCTCGGGATGGTGCTGGTCATCGTGGGGTCTCCCGGTCAGGCGATGGGGTGCTCGTCGAGGAAGGTCCGCACCTCGGCCGCGAAGGCAGCCGGGTCGGTGAGGGCGAAGAGGTGGGGGCCGGGCACGGACACGCGCCGCGAGCCGGGGTACTTGGCCGCGAGCGCGTCGATCGCCGCCGGCGGGGCGCTGACGTCGGCGTCACCGCCGACGACGAGGGTCGGTACCGCCGGCTCCGGCGGGCCGAACCGGCCGACGTCGAGCATCGCCTCGAGGGCGTCGGCGTGCACCCGGGTGCTGGTCCGCTCGAGGGTGGTCCGGGCCCGGTCGACGTCCGCGGCCGCACCGTCGTCGCCGAACCAGCGCTCGAGGGTGACCGGCACCAGGGCGCCCATGTCGGGGGCGGAGCGGACGCCGGCGAGGCGCTGCAGTGCGCCCTCGCGGGCGTCCTCGGCGAACCCGCCGCCGGTCGCGCTCAGCACCAGCGCCTCGACCCGGGCCGGGGCGGTCGCCGCGAGCGCCTGGGCGACCATGCCGCCCATCGAGACACCGAGCACGACCGAGCGGTCGATGCCGAGGTGGTCCCACAGGTCGACGACATCGGCCGCGAGGCGAGCCAGGGTCATCGGCTCCGGGCCCTCGTCGCTGCCACCGTGGCCGCGGAAGTCGGGGCACACCACGCGGTACGACGCCCCGAGCTCCTCGGCGAGGCGTGCGTACCAGGAGCCGTCGAGGCTGAGCGTGTGCAGGGCGGTGACGACGCGGGGACCGGTGCCGAAGGTTCGGTGGGCGATCGTCGTACCGTCGGACGCGGCGAAGCGTGCTTCGCTCACTTGTCCCCCTGGGACGAGTCCACGGCCAGGACCTCCTTGCGGAGCAGGTCGGAGAGCTCCTCGAAGTGCTGGCGGAAGACGTCGGAGGAGGTGCGCATCTCCTGGGTGCGCGGACGCTCCAGGCCGATCTTGATGTCGGCGATGATCCGGCCCGGCCGGGCGGCCATCAGGATGACGCGGTCGCTGAGCAGGATCGCCTCCTCCAGGTCGTGGGTGACGAAGATGACCGTCGGCCGCTCCGCCTCCCACAGCCGGATGAACTCCTCCTGCTGGAAGGCGCGGGTCTGCGCGTCCAGCGCGGCGAAGGGCTCGTCCATCAGGACGACCTTCGGGCTCTGCACCAGGGTCCGCGCGATCGCGACCCGCTGCCGCATGCCCTGCGAGAGGTGGAGGACGTCGGACTCGGCGAAGTCGTGGAGCCGGACCCGCTTGAGCCACTCGGTGGCCCGCTCGCGCCGCTCCTTCTTGGGCACGCCACGCACCTCGAGGCCGAGCTCGACGTTGCTGCGCACCCGGCGCCACGGCAGGAGGGCGTCGCGGGCGAAGAGGAAGGCGACGTCCTCGGACGTCGAGCTGACCTCCTGACCGCCGAGCCGGACCGAGCCGACCCGCGGCCGGACCAGGCCGCCCGTCATGCTGAGCGCCGTGGTCTTGCCGCAGCCCGAGGGACCGACGATGCTCACGAACTCGGAGGGTGCGATGTCGAGGTTGAAGTCGTCGAGAACCTTCACGGCCCGCTTGCCGTGGATGAAGCTGTGCTCCACGTGCTCGAAGGTCACGCCGAGGCCGCGCGTCGCCTCGTCGCTGCGCACCGTGGTCGCCGTCATGTCATCACCTTCCAGCAAGGGGTCGTTCGTTCCCGAAGGGGGTCGCGAACAGGGGTTCCGCGACTCGAGAGCCCGAGGGTTTCACCGTGTGAGGCGGCTCACTCGCCCGGGTTGTTCGATCGTGGTTCAGGGCCTCCGGCGAGTCAAGGAAATCGGCGGCCGCCCGGGCTATCGGGGCGATAGGGGACGACGCGTTGCACCCGGACGTGACGCGCACCACGCTGCAACCATGACTTCCGGACAGCAGCCCCTGCCCATCGGGCGTGCGAGCTTCGACTTCGCCGGCCAGGTGGTCGTCGTGACCGGTGCCTCCGGCGGCATCGGCTCGGCCGTCGCCGACGCGTTCGGCGACGCCGGCGCGCGCCTCGTGCTCCACGGCCGCCGCGAGGACGCCCTCGAGTCGCTGGCCCGCAAGCTCGCCGAGCGCGGCATCGCGGCGGTCTGGGTGACCGGCAACATCCGCACCCGCGAGACGGCGGAGGCGATCCGCGACGCCGCGCTGTCGGCGTACGGCCGCATCGACGTGCTCGTCAACAACGCCGGCGGCAACTTCGGCGCCCGGCTGGAGACCCTCTCCCCCAACGCCTGGAACGCGACCGTCGAGGCCAACCTCAGCGGCGCCTTCCACTGCGCCACCGCCTGCCTGCCGACCTTCGAGCAGCAGGGCAGCGGCGTCATCGTCAACGTCGGCTCCGTGTCGGCCAACCACGCCCACCCGCTGCGCGGCGCGTACGCCGCCGCCAAGGCCGGGCTCGCCTCGCTGACCCGGACCATGGCCTGGGAGTGGGCGGACCGCGGGGTCCGGGTCAACTGCATCGAGCCCGGCGCCATCCTCACCGAGTCGTCCCGGTTCGCCGCCGAGGGCGACATCCTCCAGCGCGTCGAGAGGTACGTCGCGATCGGGCGGGTCGGCCGGCCCGAGGAGATCGCCGGCGCGTGCCTGTTCCTGTGCTCCGATGCCGCCAGCTACATCACCGGCGCGGTGCTGCCCGTCGCCGGCGGCCCCCTGACCTCCACGCCGGCCGACATCGACCTGGTCCGCCAGCCGGTCGACGCCTGACCGACCTCCACTTCCCGAGGAGCCCCTTCCCATGACCGAGCCCATGACCGAGAACGCCGTGACCTCCGCACCGGTCCAGCGCCCCCGTCCGGCCGCTGCCGACGACCGCGAGATCTTCGCCGAGCGGCGACGGGCCCGTCGTCGTACCTTCACCCTCGTCTGGGTCCTGCGCGTCGGCTTCCTCGTCGCCCTCTACCTGCTCTGGCAGCAGGCCACGACGCGCGGCTGGGTCGACCCGCTCCTGATCTCCACCCCGCGCGAGGTGTTCGACGCGTTCGGGCACCAGCTGACCGACTCGGTCTTCTGGGTCGACCTGCGCGCGACCTTCAGCGGCGCGATGGCCGGTCTGCTCGCCGGTGGTGTCGCCGGCATCCTGGCCGGGCTGGTGTTCTCCCGCTCCGAGGTGCTCGACCGCGCCGCGGCGCCGTACCTCACCCTGATGAACAGCCTCCCGCGCCCCGCACTCGCGCCGATCTTCATCCTCTGGTTCGGCCTGGGCTTCACGCCGAAGGCGCTGGTCGCCGCGAGCGTCGTGTTCTTCCTGCTGATGACCACCACGATGGCCGCGCTCAAGAGCATCGACCACGACGTCAGCCTGCTCACCCAGTCGCTGTCGATGAACGCCCGCCAGCGCTTCTTCAAGGTCGAGCTGCCGCACGCGCTGCCGAGCATCGTCGGCTCGCTCCGACTGGGCGCCGTCTACTCCGTCCTCGGCGCGGTCGTCTCCGAGATGGTCGGCGCCTACGAGGGCCTCGGCCAGCGCCTGGTCGTCACCACCAACAACTTCCAGGTCGCCGAGTCCTTCGCCGTCCTGCTCGCCATGGGCATCATGTCGATGGCCCTCGACTACGCGATCCTCGGCCTGCAGAAGCTGATGCGGAGCCGGATCCGATGAGCACCCCGCGCCCGGTCGTCCTCGTCACCGGGGGCGCCTCGGGCATCGGCCAGGCGGTGGCCGCCGCGCTGGCGGAGGACTGGCGGGTCGTCGTGCTGGACCGGGCCGGGGTGGGACCGGACGGCGTGTGCGCCGACGTCACCGACCCCGGTGTCGGAGCGTCCGTCGGCGCCGCGCTCTCCTCGCTCGGCGTGAGCCGGCTCGACGCGCTCGTCCACTGCGCCGCGGTCGCCGCCTTCGGCGCACTGGCCGAGATGACGCCGGAGGAGTGGCAACGGGTCCTGCGGGTCAACCTCGAGGGGACCATCAACCTGGTCCAGGCGCTGTCGCCCTCCCTCGCCGACCACGGTCGCGTGGTGCTGTTCTCCTCCGGTACGGCCTTCAGGGGCCCGGGCGGGGCCGCGGCGTACGCCGCCTCGAAGGCGGGCGTGATCGGCTTCGTGCGCAGCATGGCCGAGGAGCTCGGCGCCCGCGGCATCACCGTCAACTCGATCGCCCCCGGCCTGGTGGTGACCCCGATGAGCACCGCCATCGCCGGCACCGAGGACGGCAACATCGCCACCCGAGCCGTCAGGCGCGCCGCGACCACCGCCGACTTCGTCGAGCCGGTCCGGTTCTTCCTCTCCCCCGGTGCGTCCTTCGTGACCGGCCAGACCCTCGTCGTCGACGGGGGCTCCATCAAGCACTGAGCCCTGGAGGCACACCCGGATGCGTTCCATCTTCGGCCCCGACCACGAGGCCTTCCGCGACTCGGTCCGGGAGTTCCTCGACCGCCAGGTCCGTCCGTACGTCGACGAGTTCGCCGCCGACAAGGCGCTCCCGCGGACGTTCTGGACCGAGGCCGGCAAGCAGGGCCTGCTCGGCCTCGAGGTGCCGGCGGCGTACGGCGGTGAGCTCGACGGCGAGCCGGACTACCGGTTCAACGCGGTGCTCACCGAGGAGCTGGCCAAGGTCACCATGGCGCTCGCCAGCTGCTGGGGCATCCACGCCGACATCGTGGCGCCGTACCTCGTGCACCTGACGACCGAGGAGCAGCGCGAGCGCTGGCTTCCCGGCGTCTGCTCCGGCGACCTGCTGACCGCGATCGGGATGACCGAGCCCGGCGGCGGCTCCGACCTCGCCGCCCTGCGTACCACCGCGGTACGCGACGGCGACACGTTCGTCCTCAACGGCTCGAAGACCTTCATCACCAACGGCTACTCCGCCGACCTCGTCGTCGTGGCCGCCTCGACCTCACCCGGCAAGCGGGCGCGCGGGATCACGTTGTTCGGCGTACGCACGGACACACCGGGGTTCTCCCGCGGCCGCAAGCTCGACAAGGTCGGCCAGGCCGAGTCCGACACCGCCGAGCTGTTCCTCGAGGACGTCGTCGTCAGCGAGGCCGACGTGATCGGCGAGATCGACAACGGCTTCCCGCTGATGATGCAGCAGCTCCCGCAGGAGCGGCTCGGCGCCGCCGTCGGCAACCTCGCCCATGCCCGCCAGATCCTCGACGAGACCATCGCCTACGCCCGCGAGCGGACGGCGTTCGGCCAGCCGATCGGCAGCTTCCAGCACAACCAGTTCCTGCTCGCCGAGCTCGTCACCAAGGCCGACGTCACCCAAGCCTTCGTCGACCAGTGCATCCACGCCCACGCCCACGGCCGGCTCTCTCCCGTCGAGGCCGCGAAGGCGAAGTGGTGGACCGCCCAGGTCCAGAACGACATCCTCGACCACTGCGTCCAGCTGCACGGCGGCTACGGGTTCATGAACGAGTACCGGGTCGCCCGGGCCTGGCGGGATGCCCGGGTCACCAAGATCTGGGCGGGGTCGAACGAGATCATGAAGATGCTGATCGGGCGTGACCTGGGGCTGTGACGTCCTCGGTGGTTGAGGTACGAGGAGCGCCAGCGACGAGCCTCGCAACCTCCGGCCCTGCTTGCGAACTCTCAGCGGGCTTCGGTCGCGTCGCCGGCACAGTCCCTGAAAGGCGCAGCGACGAGGAGGGCGCGTAGGGGGCGGGTTCGGCGGTCGACCTACGGTTCCAACGGAGGTCGAGGAGGTCGCGCAGCGACCGTCACGAGACCCCGACACCATCCTCGAAACTCCCTAGAAACAAGGGGAAAGTCTTCCACCGACACTGGCTGTTCGAACATATGTGCGATAGAATCGACCCATGATCTCGGACCTCTCGGAAGCCACGCCGGAGCAGTTGCTCCACGCGGCCGAAGAGCGAGTCCGGGCGGGTCGCCAGGTCGAGGTCGACAAGCTCGAGCTGCTGCTCGCCTGGGCCGACCTGCACTCCGGTGACCCGCAGGCCGAGCCGGGAGCCGTGCCCGTGAGGTTCGGCGGACCGAAGCTGGTCGCCCTCGGCGGTGACGGCACGCCGGAGGTGGTCGACCTCGCGCTGGTCGAGATCGCCATCGCCCGCCACGAGAACGTCCTGGCCACCCGCAGTGCACTGGCGGATGCGTTGGACCTGCGCCACCGGCTGCCGCAGGTCTGGGCCGGTGTGAAGGGCGGGCGCTGCGAGGTCTGGGTGGTGCGAAAGGTCGCGCGGATGTCCCGCAAGCTCGACCGCCACCAGGTCCGGATCGTCGACGCCGCGGTCGCCGCCGCGCTGGACGAAGCACCCTCGCGGATCCTCACCATCGCGGAAGCCAAGGTGATCGAGGCCGACCCGGTCGCCCACGCCGAGCGGATCAGCGACAACCAGAAGAGCAAGGGTGTCTGGTACCCCCAACCCCGCCCCGGCTCACAGGTCGACGACACCGACAACACCGCCGGCATCGGCGTCGTGGTCGCCCGCATCGACGAAGCAGACGCGCTCGAGCACGCCCGGATGGTCGAGGACCTCGCCACCGCCCTCGCCGAGCACGCCGACGTTCCCGACGGCACAGAGCCGCTGGGCATGGACCACTGGCGCGCCGAAGCGTTCGCCATGCTCGCCGACCCCGCCGCCGTCCTCGCCTTCCTCGCCTCGATGTCCGACGACCCGGAGGCCGAGGAGCTCGCGCAGCCAACCCCGGAGGTCGAGGAGCTCGCGCAGCGAGCGTCACGAGACCCCCGCAACCCGACCGCGGACCTGACCATCCACCTCGCCCTGGACACCGACGGCACCCTCGGCCCCCTCGCCCGCATCGAGAACCTCGGCCCGCGACTCCTCGACCAGGTCCGAGACCTCCTCCGCCGCCACGCCAACATCACGGTCACCCCGGTGATCGACCTGCACACCGGCAGGTCGGTCAACGGCTACGAGCACCCCACCGACGTCAAGCGCCGCACCGAGCTCCGCACGATCGGCGACGTGTTCCCCCACGCCACCCGCCTCTTCGCCAAGCGAGGCAGGGCGCCGGACCACGACCACACGGTCCCCTACGACAAGCACGGTCCACCCGGCCAGACCGGCGACCACAACGACACACCGTTGTCGCGACATCACCACCGAGCCAAGACACACCTCGGCTTCACCGTGCTGCAACTCGGCCCCGACAAGTGGATCTGGGGCACACCCCACGGCCTCTACCGGCTCGTGACGACCACCGGCACCACCACGATCACCCGGGCCGAGTTCCACCTGCACGCACAGCAGGCGATCGTCCTCGCCGGCGCCTACGCCGCCTGAGCACAGAACGACGACCCGCGGCGGGCCCAGCCCACCGCGGGTCGTCTTCTCTCACTTCACGCGGAGCAGCCCCACGTTGAAGTCCTGCTGGGTCGGGGAGAACGGGATCTCCGCCACCCGGCCGTCCGAGATCACGTTGATCGACGGGTAGGCGACGTAGAGCAGTGCGTGGTCGGCGAGCACCTGGTTCTGCACCTTGGTGAACGACTCGCAGGCCTTGTCCGGGTCGGTCTCCTTCAGGCCCTCGTCGAGCCACTGGTCGACCTGGGGGTTGGCGTACCAGGTGAAGTTGGTCGAGCCGGCGTTCTTCGAGCCGTACTCGCGGTCCAGCTGCGGACCGGCCTCGGGGTACGACGAGAAGTCCCACGCGAGCGCGATGTCGGGCATCGTCGACTGCTTGGAGACCCGCTGCGCGTACTGCGGGAAGGTGACCGCCTGGAGCTCGCCCTCGAGGCCGATCTGCTTGAGCGAGTCCTGCAGCAGGGTGCCGGCGACGTTGAACTCGTCCACGGTGGGCTGGTAGGCGATGGACACCTTCGCGCCCTCGACACCGGCCTCCTGGATCAGCTGCTTGGCCTTGGTCAGGTCCTGCTTCGGCTCGCCGGCGTCGACGCGGCAGGCGATGCCCTCGGGCAGGATCGAGGTCGCGATCTCGCCCTCGCCGCCCATCGCGCTGCTCTGGTGGCCGGCGTAGTCGTAGGCCAGCTGGATCGCCTCGCGGACCTTCGGGTCCTTGGTGATGCCGCCCTGGGCGTTGAGCCAGGCGTAGGTCTCCCGCGGGACCGGGAGCGTCTGGATGGTGAAGCGCCCGTCCTTCTCGATCGCCTCGAGGTCGGGACCGGAGAGGTCCATCGAGAGGTTGGTGCTGCCGGACAGCAGCTCGTCGCGGCTGGCACTGTGGTCGCGCAGCATCCGCAGCACGAGCTCCTCGGGGCGCTTCGCGTCGAAGTCCCAGTAGTCGGCGTACCGCTTGAGCTGGAGCTCCTGCTTGGCCGAGTAGGTGCCCATCGTGAACGGGCCCGATCCGGCCTCGTGGGTGGCCAGCCAGGCCTGGGCGTCGTCGTCGCCCTCGTTCTCCTTCACCAGCGCGGAGTCCACGATGTAGATCGGGCTGAGGGCGCCGATGAACGTCGTGTCGGTGCTGGAGAGGGTGATGGCGACGGTGTGCGCGTCGACGGCCTCGGAGGACACGTAGTTCTCCAGGAAGGCGGCGACGCCGGACCCGATCTTCTTGTCGCGGTCGAGGGTGTAGACCACGTCGTCGGCCGTGAAGGCGTTGCCCGAGTGGAACTTCACGTCGTCACGCAGGGTGAGGGTGAGGTGCGTGGCGGACGCGTCGTACTCCCACTTGGTGGCGAGCTGCGGGATCATCGTGCCGTCGGCGTCGTAGTCGACCAGACGGTCGTAGAGGCCCGCGACGTTGAAGTCGTTGTGCGCGTCGGCCGACTGCACCGGGTCGAGCGTCTCGGCGATGTTCGTGGTCCCGATGATGATCGGGTCGTCACCACCGCTCTTGCTGGAGTCCCCGGCCTGCATGTTGCACGCCGTCAGTGCGAGGGTGCCGGTGAGCGTGACGACGCCGGCCTTGAGCGCTCGGGAGAGCTGCCGTTCCATGGATGTCCCTTTCATCAGATCATCAGAGGTGTTCGATCAGGCGCGACCACGTCTCGACGCGGCGTGTGCTGAGCCAGCTACCGGCTCGCATCACGTCCCGCCCCGCGGGTGGGTTGGCCAGGGCCTCGGCCGCGGATGCGGCCTCGAGTACGACGAGGTCGGCCGGCCCGCCCTCGTACAGCTCCCGCTCTCCGAGGCCGACCGCCGTCGCGGCACGTCCTCCAACCAGCTCGAGAGCGAGCTCCAGGTCGGCGTCGACCCGGAAGTTCGATTGATAGGCCACGTCCCGAGCGGTAGCCAGCGGATCGCCGGTGCCGAAGGGCCCGGCGTCACGCATGTTGCCGGTGCCCGCGAGCACGTCGACACCGAGGTCGACGAGCCGGCGGACAGGCGGCATCGGACCCGCGGGTCCGTTGGTGAGCACCGCGACGCCGGCCTCCGCCAGCAGCGCGGGTACGGCGTCGCGGTCGCGACCCTCGAGGGTGCCGAGCCCGTGGCCGTGGCTGACCACGACCCGGCCGCCCAGGGAGAGGGCGCGGGTGCGCTCGGCGACCGCGCGCAGCTCGACGGCCGCGACCGGACCGGTGGTGTGCAGGTCGATGTCGACCCGTGCGCCGTGCCGGTCCGCGAGCCCGAACACCACGTCGAGGTGGCCGTCCACGTCCTCGTCGACCGTCGCAGGGTCCAGCCCACCGACGACCTCCGCGCCCTGGGTGAGCGCCTCGTCGAGAAGCTTGGCCACCTGCTCGCCCCAGCGGGTGATGCCGTGGCGCGGGAACGCCGCCACCTGGACGTCGAGCAGCCCGGTGAGCATCTCCCGCAGCCGCAGCGCATCGTCGATCCTGCTCAGGGCGAGGTCGGTGTCGACGTCGACGTGCGCGCGGACCGCGCCGGCGCCGTACTCGATCATCCGCTGCGCGTGCTGCTGCAGCCGGTCGAAGGACACCTGGCCGTCGACGAAGAGCGGCAGGACCAGTCGTGCGCCGAGGTCCGTCTCCCCGCCGGCGATGCGCGCGGCCGAGGCCGGCCGGATGGTCCGGACCCGGTCACCCTCGATGACGAGGTCGACGAGCCGGCCGTCGCGGCCCCGGCCGTTGCGCAGCGTGGTGGTGGACATGCGGTGATCGCTCAGACGACGTTGAGGCGGTTGGGGATGTCGTTGAGCTCCTCGACGCCATTGGCCGAGAGCAGCACCGTGCCGCCGATGCAGACCCGCTGCCCGTCGCGCAGCGCGTTCGGCTCGAACGCGAAGGCGTGGCCCTCCTGGATGACGAAGTCGCCGTCGATGGCGTGGCCCGACGGGAGGTGCGGCAGGTTGGCCAGGCCCTGGTCCACGCCGGGGTTCAGGCGGGTCGCGCTGTTGTAGATCGGCGAGACGGTCTGCACCATCGGGCCGGTGTTCCAGGTGCCGGAGGCCGTCAGCGGCTCCTCCATGATCGCGGCCAGCTCCGAGAACCGCATGCCCGGCTTGAGCGCGGCGATGCCCGCTCGGTACGACGCGAGGCAGACCTCCTCCAGCTCCCTGCGCAGCGTGCTGGGCTCGCCGATCGACACGTCGATCTGCTGCTGCGACTCCTGGCCGGCGTAGAACGCGAAGATCTCGGCCGCGATGGTGTCGCCCTGCTGGAGGATGCGCGGCGCACCACCCATCTCGAACCACTCCGGGATCGACCAGGCGGCCATGCTGGCGCCGGCCCGCTCGAGCATGAACGGCCAGCGCACCCAGCCGCCGCCGGCGATGATCGCCTGGAAGGAGGCGGCCGCGACCTCGTGCTCGTTGCCGCCGGCCCGCGCGGTCTCGACGAACGCCCTGCAGGCGGCCTCGCCGAGGGAGGCGGCCTTGCGCAGCAGCACCTGCTCCTCGGGGCTCTTGATGATCATCAGCGACTCGTACGGCGTCGCGACGTCGACCCACTGCACGTCGGGGAGCAGGCCGAGGATCCGCTGCCAGGTGGTCCAGGCGATGGATCCGTCGCCTTCACCGACGAAGCGGCCGGTCAGGCCGACGATGCCGACCCGGCTGCGCTCGAGCCCGCGCTCACGGATCGCATCGGTGAGGTTGGCGAGGGTGTCGCCGTGCTTCCACTCGGGGGCCCAGCGCTCCCAGCGAGAGCCCTGGGCGTCGTACCAGTCGAGCGGGACGTCGCCCATGAAGACGATCGGGTCGTCCTGCTGGGTGATCAGGACGGTGTCGGTGCCCTCGTTGGTCAGGTAGGAGTCCGCGCGGTCGCGGCCGGTGCCGAACACGACGAGCCCGTCGACGTCCTGCTCCTTCATCAGCCCTCGCACGGCCGCCCAGCGGCGGTCGCGCTCGGCGAGGCTGAGGGTGGGGTAGGTCTGGTCGGTCATGCGATGACGCTCCTGTCGGTCTGCAATGTCTGCTGGGGGTGGAGGGGAAGCCCCGCCGAGGCGAGGACGGTGCGGAGGTGCTGGGCGCTGCGGTCGATGAAGTCGAGTGACTCGAGCTCGCCGACCGGGGAGTGCAGCTCCTCCCAGCCGGCCGCCTCGCCGCGGGCCACGCGGTCGGCGTACGTCGTGGTCAGGCGGACGACCTCGAACGCCTCGGCCACCGTGAGGTCGGGATGTCCCGCCTGCCAGGCGGGGTCGTGGACCTGGAGGTCCATCTCGGCGCGCTCGGGGTCGACGATCCCCTCGACGGAGAGCATCAGGTCGCGGCCGGCGAGCGGCACGAGCAGCCGCTCCCAGTCGATGACGCCCTCACCGCACGGGGCGAGCACCCGGGCGATGCCGGTGGGCCGGAAGAACAGGGCGGCGTCACGGACGTGCGTGGCCCGCACGTACGGCGCGATCCGCTCCACCGCCGCGACCGGGTCCTCGCAGCGGACCAGCACGTTGGCGGTGTCGAAGGTGATGCCGAGGACGTCCGGCCCGACGGACTCGACGAGCCGGACCAGCTCGAAGGTGGTGATCTCCTCGTGGGTCTCGAGGTTGAGGTGGACGCCGTGCTCACGCAGCACCGGGGCGAGCCGGTGCAGGAGCTTCTCGGTGGCGGCGAGCTGCTCGGACCAGTCGACGTCCGTGCGGAAGCGGTCGAAGGCGTACCGGCCGGCGATCCGGAACTGGTAGTTGGCGGTGGCCGACCACAGCTCCCGGATCCCCGCCGCTGCGGCGACCTCGACCATCCGGGTCATCGCGCGGAGGTAGTCGCCACCGCCGAGGGCCCGGATCGCGGGCGCCTCGGGGGTGGCGAACGGGTTGACCTTGCCGGCGCCGGCCTCGACCCGCTGGTCGAGGTCGGCGGCGAGGGCCATCACCTCCCGGACCTCGCCGAGGTCCAGGGTCAGGCTCAGCTCGAGGATCGAGCGGAAGTAGACGCCCTGCAGCCCACGATCCGCCGCCCGCTCGACGACCGAGGTCGCCGGGCGGGAGTGCGGGAGCCCGAACTTCGAGCTGTCGACGCCGATCCGGAAGGACACGTGCTCAGGCCTCCGCGAAGTCGCCGGTGGCGGCGGCCAGGTCGAGCTCGACCAGGCCGTGGTCGAAGACGTTCTCGGGGTCGTACGTCGCCTTCGCCCGGGCGAGGCGCTCGAACTTGTCGCCGTAGATCTCGCGGGTGCGGTCGGCGTCGCTGCGCTCGGAGGTGAAGTTGATGTAGGTGCCGTGCTCCCACTCGCTCACCGCGGCGCTGAACCGCTTCACCCAGGCGACGAGGTCGGCGCGCTCGTCGTCGTACTCCCAGTCGGCACCGATGTTGCCCGCCCACCGCGAGTGGATGTCGGTCGTCGAGTCGTTGCTGTGGTCGCGCGGCTCGAGCTTGCCGGCGATCAGCTCGAACGGGCACATCACCTGGTGGGAGATGTACGCGCTGGAGTTGAGCGAGCGGCCGGGGTAGGCGTCGGCGTGCTGGATCGCGAGGTCGATCAGCTCGTCGGGCATCTCCGCGAACGCCACGTGGCGCCAGTAGTGGCGGATGCCGTAGCGGAACTCGTCGTCGGTGGAGTGCTGCAGGGTCACGTGCGGGACGCTCCACACCCGCTCGTAGACCGGCGTGAAGCCCTCGAACATCGGGGCGCTCAGGGCCGGCTCCTCCGCCGGGTCGCCGTAGGTGACCGTGGCGACGGAGATGATCGGCTTCCCGCGGTGCTCGCGCGGGAGCTGCGACCAGTACTCCGGGGCCTTGTAGAGCCGGACGTACGCCGTGGTCCGGTCCGGCATCGCGGGCCCGAGGTCGCGGAAGCGCTGGAGCAGCTCCTTGCGGTCGTCGGCCGCGAACAGCGCGAGTCGCACGGTCGCCAGGCCCGGCAGGTCGACGTAGTCGAAGACGAACTCGGTCGCGATGCCGAAGTTGTGCCCGGCTCCCTTGAGCGCCCAGAACAGCTCGGGCTCGTTGTCCGCGTTGACGCGGCGGATCGTGCCGTCGGCGGTGATCAGCTCGACCTCGCGCAGGAAGTCGACGGTGGAGCCGAACATCCGCGACAGGTAGCCCGCGCCGCCGCCGAGGGTCAGGCCCGCGACGCCGGTGTGGGACACGACGCCGGCCGGCAGCGCGACGTCGTACGGCTCCGCGGCGCGGTCGACGTCGCCCCACCGACAACCGGCGCCGACGCTCAGCGTGCGGGCGTCGGTGTCGACGGTGACCTGGCGCATCAGGCCGAGGTCGATCATCACGGCGCCGTCGGCGACGCTGGTGCCGGCGAGGTTGTGTCCGCCGCCGCGCACGGTCAGCTCCTGGTCGTTGGCCAGGCACCAGCGCAGCGCAGCCGCGGCGTGCTCGGCCGTCGTGCAGCGCACGATCGCCGCCGGGTGCTGGTCGATGTCGGCGTTCCAGACGCGACGCAGCGTCTCGTAGCCGGGCGCACCGGGCAGGACGACGTCGCAGTCGACGGCCGCGACGAGACCACTCAGCTCGGGCTTGTTCTCCATTGCTCTCTTACTCCTGTTCACGGGATGCGGAACGGCTCTGCACCGCGGCCATCAAGGCGGTGCGGGACTCGGTGAGGAACTGGCGGTAGTCGGCGTCGGTGGGCGGCGAGGCGCGCAGCGCGTCGATCCCGGGGACGCGACCGGCGGCGACGAGGCCGTCGTACGCCGCGGCCTGGGCGCGCAGCGCGGCCGCGTCGGCGTCCGTCATGTCGGGGTGGGCCGAGCGCCAGCGCGGGTCGTCGATCTGGAGCAGCATCTCGGCGCGGGAGCCGCCGATGCCCTCGATGACGAGGTCGAGCTGCGGCTGGGCGTCGAGCACCCGGCCGAGCAGGTCGGACCAGTCGATCAGGCCCTGCCCGACCGGCGCGAGGAAGCGGGCGAGCCCTTCCTCGGTCTCGACGAGGACGGCGTCGCGCAGGTGGGTCAGGTGCACATGGCTCGCCACGCGTCCGACGGCGTCGACGACCAGCTCACCGCGCACCGGCAGGTTGGCCGGGTCGAGGCAGACACCGAGGACGTCGTCGCCGACCTCGTCGACCAGCCGGAGGATCTCGAAGGTGGTGATCTCCTCGTGCGTCTCGAGGTTGATCCGCACGCCGTGCTCGCGCAGCGACGGGGCGAGCCGCTGCAGGAAGCCCGCGGTCGCGGCGAGCTGGTCGGACCAGTCGACATCGGTGCGGAACCGGTCGAAGCAGTACGGCGCCGGCAGGTCGTGCTTGTAGCCGCCGGTCGCGCTCCACGCCTCCGTCCAGCCCTGCTCCGCGCAGATCGCGATCATCCGCTCCATGCCGGCCAGGTAGCTGCCGTGGCCGAGGTCGCGGACCCGCGGCAGCTCGGCGGTCATGTACGGGTTGACCTTGCCGACGCCGGCCTGCACGAACATCCCCCGGGCCTTGGCCTCGGCCGCGAACTCGGCGATCGCGCCGGCGTCCAGGGTGGGGAACGCCTCGTCCAGGGTGCGCATGAGGATCCCCTCGAAGCCGAGGTCGGCGAGCGCGACCAGGGTCTTGACCGGGTCGTCGCCGAGCAGCGTCTCGCCGTCCTCGAACTTCACGTCGGCGCCGATCCGGGTCATCGCGCGGGCTCCAGACGGCGGGCACGGCGGGCGCGCTCGAGCGCGGGGTCGGGCACGGGAACTGCCTCCATCAGGGCTCGGGTGTAGGGGTGCTGCGGGTCGTCGTAGATCGCCGGGACGGTGCCCGTCTCGGCGATCACGCCCTTGTCGAGCACGACCAGGCGGGTGCAGAGGTACTTGACGACGGCGAGGTCGTGGGACACGAACAGCACGGTCAGGTCGAGCTGGCGCTGCATGTCCTTGATCAGGTTGAGCACCTGCGCCTGCACCGACACGTCGAGCGCGGAGACCGGCTCGTCGCACAGCAGCACCCGGGGTCCGACGACCAGGGAGCGCACGATCGCGATCCGCTGGCGCTGGCCGCCGGAGAAGTGCCGCGGGTGGCGAGAGAGGTGCTCGGGCAGCAGTCCGACCATGTCGATCAGCTCGTTGATCCGAGCCCGGCGATCGGCGGCCGAGAAGCCGCCGATGACGAGCATCGGCTCCTCGAGGATCTGCTGGACGGTCATCCGCGGGTCGAGGCTGGAGTACGGGTCCTGGAAGACCATCTGGACCTCGCGGCGGTAGCGGCGCAGCTCGTCCCTGCCGGCCGTGACGGGGTCGATGCCGTCGTACCGGATGGATCCGGCGTCCTCCTTCTCCAGCCCGACCAGGCAGCGGATCACCGTCGACTTGCCGGAGCCGGACTCGCCGACCAGGCCGAGGATCTCGCCCTGGTGGACGTCGAACGACACGTCGTCGAGCGCGAGGTGGGCGTCCTTGCCGCGGCCGTAGCGCTTGCGCAGGCCCTCGACGCGCAGCAGGGGCGCGGCCGTCTGCTCAGGCATTGCCGGCTCCTTCCAGGGTCATGTAGTCGGACACCGTCCGCAGCCGTACGTCGGGGTCCGCGTCGAGGCGCGGGACGGAGCCGATCAGGCCACGGGTGTAGGGGTGCTGCGGGCAGGCGAAGAGGTCGTCGACCGTGCGCTCCTCGACGAGGCTGCCGCGCAGCATCACCGCGACCCGGTGCGCCAGGCCGGCGACGATGCCGAGGTCGTGGGTGATGAAGAGGACGGCGAGGTTGCGCTCGCGCGACTGCTCCTCGAGGAGGTCGAGCACCTGCTCCTGGACGCGTACGTCGAGCGCGGTGGTCGGCTCGTCGGCGATCAGCAGGTCGGGCTCGGCGACCAGCGCGGCCGCCATCACGACGCGCTGGCGCATGCCGCCGGAGAACTGGCCGGGGTAGGCGCGCATCCGCTCCTTCGCCCTGGGCACCCGGAGCTGGTCGAGCATCTCGACCGCCTGGGCGTAGGCCTTCTTCCGCGACATGCCGCGGACGGTGAGCGGTTCGGCGACCTGCTCGCCGATGGTGAGGACCGGGTTGAGCGCGGTCATCGGGTCCTGGAAGATCATCGAGATCTCCTTGCCGCGGATCCGCCGCAGCTGTCGCTCGCTGGCACCGACGAGCTCCTGGTCCTGCCACCGGATCGAGCCGGTCAGCCTGAGGAACGGGTCGAGCCGCAGGATCGACCGGGCAGTCATGCTCTTGCCCGAGCCGGACTCGCCGACCAGCGCGACCCGCTCGCCGGGCCGGATCTGCAGCGACAGCGTGTCGACCAGGGTGAGGTCGCCGGCGCCGCCGCCGATCCGGTCCTTCTCGGGGACCGCGACCGAGAGCCGGTCGATGCTGAGCAGCGGGCCGCCGCTGTTGGTGGTGGTGTCCATCAGGGCCTCCTCGAGCTGGGGTCGACCGAGCTGCGGATCGCGTCGCCGGCGAGGCCGAACGCGATGGCGGCGACGGTGATGGCGAGGCCGGGGAAGAGGGCGATCCACCAGGCGGTGGTGATGTAGTCCTGGCCGGCCGCGATCAGGGATCCCCAGTCGGGGCTGGGCGGCGGGGCGCCGACGCCGAGGAACGCGAGGCCGGAGATCATCACGATCGTCCCCGAGATCTCCATGCTGGCCTGCACGTAGATGGCGTCCATGGAGTTGGGCAGGACGTGGCTGCGCATCAGGCGCAACCGGGTCATGCCGAGGATCCGGGCCGACTCGACGTACGAGCTGGTCATCGTCTCGCGCAGGATGTTGCGCATCAGGCGGGCGGTCGCGGGCCAGGAGGTCGCGATCATCGCGAGGACGATCGACATCATCGAGGGCCCGAGGGCCGCCGCGAGGCCGAGCGCGAGGACCAGGCTCGGCAGCGACATCAGGATGTCGCAGACCCGCATGATCGCCTCGTCCAGCCAGCGGGGCATCAGCGAAGCCACGCTCGCGACGGCGACGCCGATGACGGTGGAGGCGAGCACGATGCCGACAGCGACGAGCAGCGTGCGGCCGGCGCCGGCGAGCATCCGGGAGAGGACGTCGCGCCCGACGTCGTCGGTGCCGAAGACGTGGCCGTCGCCCGGCGGCAGCAGCGCCTCCTTGGTGTTGACGGCGAACGGGTCGTGCGGCGTGAGGAACAGGCCGACGATCGAGACCACCACGAGCAGCGCCACCAGGACGAAGGCGACCTTGTCGACCAGGCCCATCCGGTGCCCGCCCAGCAGGCGCCGGGCGCCGGAGGTCACGGCGCGGCCGATGCCGGCCGTCGAGGCGTTCGCGGTGGCGGAGTTGACCTCGGTCATGCCGCACCTCCCTGGGCGTTGCGGACCCGCGGGTCGACGACCAGCTGGAGCAGGTCGGCGAGCAGTGCGGTGAGGATGAAGACCGAGCCGATGACGAAGACCGCCGCAAGGACCGCGAAGGTGTCCTGACTGGTGATGGAGCCGTAGAGGTAGCTGCCGATGCCGGGCAGCGAGAAGACCGCCTCGACCAGGACGGCCGCGCTGATCATCCAGCCGAACTGCATGCCGAAGATGGTCAGCACCGCGCCCAACGACGAGCGGAACGCGTGCCGCCACACGATCCGGCGCCGCGGCACGCCCTTGGAGACGGCGAAGGTGATGTAGTCCGACTTGAGCGCGGTCATCATGTTCGACCGGATGATCCGGGCGAGCGTCGTGATGAACGGCATGCTCAGCGCGACCGCCGGCAGCACCAGGTGGGTCACCGAGTCGACGACGTTGGCCGGCCCGCCGAAGAGCAGCGAGTCCAGGATCGTGAAGCCGGTGACCTTCGGCGGCGCCATGCCGACCCCGTTGGTGCCCGAGATCGGGAACCAGCCGAGCTGCAGCCCGAGCGCCCAGCGCAGCATGATCGCCAGCCAGAACATCGGTACGCCGCCCGAGAACACCAGGATGATCCGCGAGGCGATGTCGGCGGCGCGGCCCTCGTTGACCGCGGAGACGATGCCCAGCGGCACCGCGACCGCCACCACGACCAGCATGGTCAGCAGCACCAGCTGGATGGTCGTCGGCAGCACCGCGAGCAGGTCGTCGGACACCCGCTGGTGGGTGACGACCGACGTCCCGAAGTCGCCGCGGACCAGGCGGCCGAGGAACTGCAGGTACTGGAGGACCACCGACTGGTCGAGGCCGAGCTTCTCGCGCATCGCCACGACCTGGTCCCGGGTCGCGAACCGACCGGCTGCCACCCGGGCGACGTCGCCGGGGATCAGCGTGGACATGAAGAAGACGATCGTCGCGACGCCCCACAGGGACAGCACCGCGAGGCCGAGCCGGCGCAGGATGAACCGCTTCATCGCAGGTACGACATCTGTCGAGGCCATACCGGACCCGGGCGACTGGCCCGGCCGGCGTACGCCGTGGTGGTGGTCTGGTCCATCGGATTGCCCTTCAGTGCTGGCTGTGCTGGCTCAGCCGGGCCACATCATGTGACGCCGGTCTCAACAGGCGTCCATGCTGGATCCGCGGACAGGTGCTTGTCGTCAGGCGGGCATCTGAACTAGTTTCGACATATGTCGAAACCGGGCACGGGCATGACGCCGCTCAGCGAGATCCAGCTGATCGTCAACGAGCTGTCCGAGAAGCTGCACCGCTCGATCGCGGTCGACGACCAGCACCTCGAGCTGGTCTGCGCGAGCGCCCAGCACGGTCCGATCGACAAGTGGCGGGTCGACGCGATCATCACCCGCACGGTCCCGCAGGCGACCCTGCCGTGGCTCGAGGCTCACGGCATCTCGACCTCACGCAAGCCGGTGCGGCTGCCCTGGAACGACGAGCTGGAGATGCTCGCCCGGGTCTGCTTCCCGATCCGTCGCGACGCGTCCCTGCTCGGCTACCTGTGGCTCTTCGACGAGCCGCGGGTCTCCGACGAGGACATGGCGACCGCGTCCGCCGCGGTCGACCTGCTGGTCCCGCTGCTGGGCTCCGACGACCACGTCGTGCGCGACCGGGTCGAGGACCTCCAGCGCCTGCTGTCCCGCGCCACCCAGGCGTCGTCGTCCATCGAGGCGGTCCAGGAGGCCGTCCAGCTCGGCTACCTCGACGGGCGGGCCGGCTTCCACGTGCACGTGATGTCGCTCCAGCAGCCCAAGCACCGCAACCGGATCACCTCGACCGACGGCAAGGGCCTCCAGTTCGAGCTGGCCCGCCGCCAGCTCGGCCTGGCCTTCCTCACCCACGTCGAGGACGACGTGCTGGTCACCGTCTCCAACCACGTCTCGGCCCGCGACAGCCGCGACTTCGAGGCCACCCTGGTCCGCGCCGCGGAGGCCGTCGGTCTCGAGCTCGCCTCCGGCGGCTCCGCCACCGCCGCCGCCCCCACCGACCTCGAGGACGCCCTCGGGCACGCCCGCTTCGCCGCCGAGCTCTCCGCCCTCCAGCCTGGCCGGAAGGCCACGCTGGCCTGGGAGGACCTCGGCTCGTGGCGCCTCCTCCACGGCCGCAGCCTCTCGCCGCAGACCGTCGTCGACCTCAGCCCCGAGGCCGAGACCCTGCTCTCCGAGGGAACGCCCCAGCACTGGCAGACCGCCCTCGCCTACCTCGACTCCGGCCGCCGCGTCCCCGTCGCCTGCGAGCAGCTGACCATCCACCGCGCCACGCTCTACTACCGCCTCGACCGGGTCCGCGAGCTGATCGGCGCCGACGCGCTCGACGACGGCTGGCGCTCGGCGTCACTGCACCTCGCGCTCAAGCTGCACGGGTTGCTGGTGCAGACCCGCTGAGCCGGTCTTGGCCGGGAGTCAGGCGCCCGCGATCTCGCGGGTGATCTCCTTGGCCCGCGCCTCCGCGGCCGCCGTACCCGCTGCCACGATGTCGCGCATCCCGCGCTCCTCGAACGCCGCGATCGCCCGCTCGGTGCTGCCGTTCGGGCTGCTGACCGCGCGCCGCAGCGCAGCCGGGTCCGCGTCGGGGTCGTCCAGCAGCCGGCCCGCGCCGGCGACCGTGTGCGCTGCGAGCGTCCGGGCCAGGTCGGCAGGCAGGCCCAGCCGCTCCCCCGCCTCGGCCATCGCCTCGGCCAGGTAGAACACGTACGCCGGCCCCGACCCGCTCACCGTCCCGACCGCGTCGATCTGGTCCTCGTCGACCTCGACCACGAGCCCGACGGTGGCGAACAGGTCGGCGACCTGCTCGACGTCGGCCGGCCGGGCGTGGGCGCCGGCGGCGAGGGCCGTGACGCCGTACCCCACCCGGGCGGGGGTGTTCGGCATCGACCGCACCACCGGCTGTCCCGCGGGCAGGACCGCCTCGATGCTCGCCAGCGGTACGGCGCCCGCCACACTCACCACCACCGCTGCCGGGTCCAGCACCGGCGCGACCTCCGCCGCCACCTCCCGGACCAGCCCCGGCTTCACACCCAGCACGACGACCCCGGCTCCGGTCGCCGCCCGCACGTTGGCGTCGGTGCCCTCGGTCGCGGTCGCCTCGACGCCGTAGGTGTCGGCGAGCCAGGCCGCGCGGGCCGTCGTCCGGACGGTGGCCCGGACCCGGTCCGCCGGGAAGCCGGACCGCAGGAGCCCGGCCATGATGGCCTCGCTCATGGAGCCACAGCCGAGGAAGGCGATCGTCGTAGGCATGGCGCCCATCCTGCCAAGCGGAGCTGCACCCGTCAGCGCAGGGCGGCGGCGCCTCCGGCGTGGATGCCGGGGCGGCGCCCGGTCCAGGGCATCGCCTCCTCGAGCTGGGCCGCAACCCGGATGAGCAGCGCCTCCGCGTTCGACGCACCGGCGAGCTGGACGCCGATCGGCAGGCCCTGCGACGACTGGCCCAGCGGGAGGCTGATCGCGGGTGCGCCGTTCTGGTTGAAGGGCGAGGTGAACGAGCAGGCGTCGAAGATCCGCGTCGTCCACTCCGAGGCCGTGAGGTCGGCGTCCGCGTCGAGCTGCCCCAGCGGCAGTGCGGGGGTGTTCATCGTCGGCGTGAGCAGGAGGTCGTGGTCGCCGAAGAACCGGCCGATGCTGCGGGACAGCGCGTTGGCGCCGTCGAGCGCCGTGCAGAGGTCGAGTGCGGTGAGCGACCTGCCGTGCTGGACACAGGCCCAGGACGTTCGCTCCAGGTTGTCGGGGCCGGCCGTGCGTCCGGTCATGGTCTCGAGCCCGGCGACGGCGTGCGCGAGGAACGAGGTCCAGAGCACGAGGTTGGTCTCGAGCAGGAGGTCCCAGTCGATCACCGGCGTCGTTCGGTCGACGTGGTGCCCCGCGGCCTCGAGGGTTGCCGCGACCTCCTCGACCACGCGTACGACCTCGGGGTCGACCCAGCTGCCGGCCCACGACTCCGTGTGCACCGCGATGCGCAGCCGGCCCGGGTCCGCGCCGACCTCCTCGATCCACGGCCGCTCCGGCGGGGCGACCACGAACGGGTCGCCCGGGCACGGCCCGGCCACCGCGTCGAGAAGTGCCGCGGTGTCGCGCACGGTTCGGGTCACGGCCAGCTCACAGCCCATGCCGAAGAGTGCGTCGCCCGAGTCCGGTCCGACCGAGACCCGCCCGCGGCCGGGCTTGAGGCCGACCAGTCCGTTGGAGGCTGCGGGTATCCGGATCGACCCGCCGCCGTCGTTCGCGTGTGCCACGGGTACGGCGCCCGCGGCGACCAACGCGCCGGAGCCACCACTCGACCCGCCGGCGCTGTGCGCCGGGTTCCAGGGGTTGCGGGTCGAGCCGTAGGCGAGCGCCTCGGAGTTGCCGTTGAAGCCGAGCTCGGGCGTGGTGGTCACTGCCATCGTCGCCAGGCCGGCGGCGCGGAAGCGCTCCATCAAGAAGGTGTCGGCGGGCGGCGTGATGCCCTCGCCGAGGAGCCGGGTGCCCATCCGGGTCGGGACGCCCGCGGCGTGGAGGACGAGGTCCTTGATGGCGAACGGCACGCCCGCCAGAGGGCCGTCGGCGGCGTGGTCGAGGGGCTTCTCGAACGGACCGGCGCAGACGGCGTTCAGCTCGGAGACCGCACTGATGGCCTCGGTGGCCAGCTGGGCCACCTCGTCCGCGGTCACGTCGCCGGAGGAGATCACGGCGGCGAGGGCGGTGGCGTCGAGGGAGGCGTACTCGTCGATTCTCATCGGACATTCCTTCGGTGGGGACGGGGCGCCAGCGGGGAAGGACTGGCTCTGCACGGAACGTAGGCAGCGGTGACGTCGCGCACATCGGCGGAAAAGCCGTTCCCCGGCCGGCCACGAGGCGTCCCTTGACAGCGCTCGGGCGAGGTCGAAAACTTCGTACCCGAACGAAGGGGTGCCCATGGCCGCCGACCTGCAGTGGTGGACCCGGCTCGCGGCGGACGTCCGCGCGGCCGGTCGTGGCGACCTGGCCGTCGAGACGCCGCTGCGCGCCGTGCGCGACCAGCTCGGCTTCGACTGCGCCGCCCTGTTCGCCGGCCACAGCGCGATCGTCAATCTCAGCTACCCGCAGGAGGCGCTCGCCTACATCGCGTCGACCTACAGCCGTACCTGCCCGGTCCACCAGCTCGTCGTACGACGCGGCGTACCGATGCGCTTCGTCGACGTGCCGTTCGACCTGCACGGGACGCGCACCTACGAGGACATGCTCGTCCCCAACCACTTCCGCGAGGGTGTGACGCTGCCGCTGCCGGCATCGGGACCGGGCCGGGGCCACGGTGGCTTCGTAGCGCTGAGCTCGACACACGCCCGGCCGCTCGACGACCGGTCGCTGCTGGCGCTGGCGATGCTCGCACCGGACCTCGCCGCGCTCGTCGACCCCGGCGCCGACGACCGGAACGCCGAGCTGGTCATGTCGCTGGCCGGCGACCAGGTGCAGGTGCGGGCCGGCGACCCCGCGCGCTCGCCGTTGACCGCCGGCGAGCTCCGGCTCACCGCCCGGTTGAGCGCGGCGCGCCCCGAGGGCGTGCGCTTCTCCCACCGGGCCCTCGACGGGGCCTGGTGGTGGGTCCACGCCGTACGCCGGCCGCCGGCGGCGCTCGTCCGGATGGGGCGGTCGCCGGTGCTCGGCGACCTGACCAGTCGCGAGCTCGACGTGGTCGGGCTGGTCGCGCGCGGCTGGTCCAACGAGCAGGTCTCCCAGGGGCTCGGCATCGCGGTGCGGACGGTGCGCAGCCACGTCGAGTCCGCGACGGGGAAGCTCGCGTGCGCCAACCGCACGGCGCTGGCCCGCGTGGCCGTCGAGAACGACCTCGACTCGATCGACGCACTGCGCGTCGCCCTGTCCCCGTCGCCACGCGCCGGCGGGTGACCTCGCCCGCCTCGTCCTACGGGTCAGTCCCGCACGGCGCCCGCCCCGCCGAGCGAGGACAGGAGGAGGTCGAGAGCGGATCGCGCCTGCTCCGCCGTGAGGATCCCGGCGAGCCAGCGCTGGCTCAGTCCCTCCACCGCGCAGGTCAGCGTCCGGGCGACGAGGTGTGGATCGAGGTCGGAGCGCAGCGAGCCGTCCACCATGCCGCGCAGCACGCCGACGGCGATCTTCTGGTCCCACCCGGACGTGACCCTCTCGAGCGTCAGGTGGAGCTCGGGGTGCTGCGCCGACGAGGTGGCGACCTCGTTCCACAGCACGTTGAGGCTGCGGACCGCCGGCGCGTCGTCGAACTCGGCCAGCAGCGCCGCCCGGAGTGCGTCGTACCCGCTGCCGTCCGGTTCGCCCTGCAGGAGGTTGACCGACGGAGCCCGCTCGTTGGCGTACTCGAGCGCCGCGGCGACCAGCGTCTCGCGGTTGGGGAAGTGGTAGTAGAGCAGCTGGGTCGTCACCCCGGCCGCCCGGGCCACGTCCTTCACCGCGAACGAGGCGATGCCCTGGCCCCCGATGACCTCGCAGGTCGCCGCGAGGATCCGGCTGCGGCTCGACTCCGCGGTCGCCTGGCTCATCGGGGCGCTCCGGCGAGGAGGACCGGCACCATCGCGGCGACCAGCTGCCGGGCCTCGGCCGGCGCCAACGTCCCCGACATGACGCGCTGGCGCAGCCCGTCCGCGAGAGCCGTGAGCACCTCCGCCACCCGCACGAGGTCCGTCGGATCGCCACCACCGCCCCGGGCCCGGTCGACCAGCCCCGCCACACCCGCCACCCAACGGCCCGTGGACTGCTCGAGAGCAGGCAGCAGGTCCGGGTCGAACACCGCTGCCTGGAGCGCGGCGCTGCGGACCCGCCCCCGGGCCGCGCCGTCGTCGTCCGGCAGGCCGAGATGTCGCTGCAGCTCGTCGACCAGGTGGGCCACCGGGTCACGCCCGCTCGCCGGTCCGGCCGCGGACGCGTACCGGTCCAGCGCCTCCGCCAGGCCGGCGCGCACCAGGGCCTGCCGGTTCGCGAAGTGGTAGTAGATCAACCCGGGGGACACCCCGGCCGCCGCGGCGACGTCGTCGATCCGGACGCCGGCCACACCCTCGGCGCCGATCGTGGCGACGGCGGCGTCGAGGATCTGCGCACGGGTCGCGGCGCGCTTGGAGGCGACCGACGCGGAGGACATGGCGCCCATCGTAGGAGGCACGGCGGCGGTCGCCTGCCACCGCCGGGGCACACCCTCGAGGCGCAAAACTGAACTTGTCACTAGTCGAGACTAGTTGTACCTTCGGGACATGACGTGGCGCATGCCTGCTGAATCCGCTCCTCACGAGCGCACCTGGATGGCCTTCCCCTGCGCGGGACCGACGCTCGGCGACACCCCGCAGGCGGCCGACGAGTGCTACCGGTCCTGGACCGCAGTCGCGCACACCATCGCGGCGTTCGAGCCGGTCACGATGGTCGTCGACCCGAGCGAGACCGGTCGCGCACGCGACCTGCTGGGCTCGGACGTGGAGATCCTCGAGGCGCCCCTCGACGAGTTCTGGATGCGCGACATCGGCCCGACCTTCGTGCTCGACGCCGACCGGCCCGACGTCCTGGGCGCCGTGGACTGGATCTTCAACGGCTGGGGCGACCCCGGCTGGTCGGAGTGGGAGAAGTCCGCGGCGATGGCCCGGATCGTCGGCGAGGCCAGCGGCGCCGAACGGATCAGCTCGCTCCTCGTCAACGAGGGCGGCGGCATCCACGTCGACGGCGCGGGAACGGTGCTGCTGACCGAGACCGTGCAGCTCGACCCGCGCCGCAACCCGTGGGCCGACCGGTCCCGGGTGGAGGCCGAGCTCGCCCGGACCCTCGGCGCGACGAACTTCGTCTGGCTCCCGCGCGGCCTCACCCGGGACTACGAGCAGTTCGGCACCAACGGCCACGTCGACATCGTGGCCGGCATGCCCGCCCCCGGGCAGGTCCTGCTCCACCACCAGCCCGACCCCGACCACCCCGACCACGCCGTGACCCGCGACCTGCGCGCCTTCCTGTCCACGCAGACCGACGCGGCCGGACGCCCGTTCGAGATCGTCGACGTACCGGCCCCCGAGAACATCACCGACGACGAGGGCTTCGTCGACTGGAGCTACATCAATCACCTCGTCGTCAACGACGGCATCGTGGTGTGCGGGTTCGGCGAGGAGAAGGCTGACGCCGTGGCGCGGGAGATCCTCGAGCAGGCCTACCCCGGCCGTCGCGCCGTCACCGTCGACTCGCGCGCGATCTTCGAGCGGGGCGGCGGCATCCACTGCATCACCCAGCAGCAGCCCGCCCTCCCCGGCCCGGGCGCCACGTCGGGCGCGGCGCGATGATCGAGGTCGTCGAGGCGAGCATCGCCGAGCTGCGCGCCGCCCTCGAGTCGGGCGGGACGACCAGTGTGGAGCTCGTGCGCGCCTACGAGGCGCGGATCGCGGCGTACGACGCCCCCGGCACGCCGACCGCCCTCAACGCCGTCGTGGTGCGCAACCCCGACACCCTCGCCGAGGCAGCCGAGTCCGACGCGCGGCGGGCACGCGGCGAGTCGCTGGGCCCCCTCGACGGCATCCCCTACACGGCCAAGGACAGCTACCTCGTCCGCGGCCTGACCGCGGCCTCGGGCTCGCCCGCCTTCGCCGGCCTGGTCGCCCAGCGCGACGCGTTCACCATCGAGCGCCTCCGGGCCGCCGGCGCGATCTGTCTGGGCCTGACCAACATGCCGCCCATGGCCAACGGCGGCATGCAGCGCGGGGTCTACGGGCGGGCCGAGAGCCCCTACAGCGACGCCTGGCTCACCTCCGCGTTCGGCTCGGGCTCGTCCAACGGGTCGGGCACCGCGACGGCAGCGTCGTTCGCGGCGTTCGGGCTGGGCGAGGAGACCTGGTCGAGCGGCCGCGCACCGGCGTCCTGCAACGCCCTGTGCGCCTACACGCCCTCCCGCGGTGTGATCTCGGTGCGCGGGAACTGGCCGCTCGTCCCGACCATGGACGTCGT
This sequence comes from Nocardioides sp. F233, assembly GCF_057813895.1. Classification (NCBI taxonomy): domain Bacteria; kingdom Bacillati; phylum Actinomycetota; class Actinomycetes; order Propionibacteriales; family Nocardioidaceae; genus Nocardioides; species Nocardioides sp. F233. The sequence goes on along the minus strand of NZ_JBVASH010000005.1, from coordinate 61,280 downwards.
CGTACCGCACACCCGCACCATGGCCGACCTGCTCGAGCTCCTCGACGTCATCGTCGCCGACGACGAGGACACCCGCGGCGACTTCTGGCGTCGGCAGCCGTGGGTCGAGATCCCCACATCCTCCAGCGTGCGTCCGTCCACCTACCGCGACCTGCAGGGCTCCGTGGCCGGCAAGCGGTTCGGCGTCCCCCGGATGTACGTCAATGCCGACCCCGAGGCCGGCACCGGTACGACGATCGGCGGACCGACCGGCGAGCGGATCGAGACCCGGGCCTCCGTCATCGCGCTCTGGGACGCCGCCCGCCGCGACCTCGAGGCCGCCGGCGCCGAGGTGGTGGACGTCGGCTTCCCGGTCGTGACCAACTACGAGGGCGACCGCGCCGGTGCCCCGACGCTCAGCACCCGCGGCCTGGTCTCTCCCGAGTTCCTCCAGCACGAGATCGTCGACCTCTCGGCCTGGGCCTGGGACGACTTCCTCGCCGCGAACGGCGACCCGCAGCTGTCCTCCCTCGCCGGCGTCGACGGCGCGCTGATCTTCCCGGCCCCGGAGGGCGCCCTCCCCGACCGCTACGCCGGGTTCGACGACGACATCGCGTCGTACCCCGCGCAGGTGCGCGAGCACCCGTACGACGCGTTCGCCGACATCCCCCACCTCGGCGAGGGCGTGCGCGGGCTCGAGGAGACCCGACGCCTCGACCTCGAGGACTGGATGGACGCCCTGGGCATCGACGCGGTCGTGTTCCCGGCGATGGCCGACGTCGCCCCGGCCGACATGGACGTCGACCCGGCGTCGGCCGACCTCGGCTGGCGCAACGGCGTCTGGGTGGCCAACGGCAACCTCGCGATCCGGCACCTCGGCATCCCGACGGTGACCGTGCCGATGGGCACCATGGCCGACACCGGGATGCCGGTCGGCCTGACCTTCGTCGGCCGCGCGTACGACGACACGGCGCTGCTCCAGCTGGCCGCGGCCTTCGAGGCCACCGGCCAGCGGCGCACGGTCCCCCCGCGCACGCCGCCGCTGGCCTGATCCCTCGGACCGCTTCTGCCCGGTCAGTCCCTGATGAACTCCAGGATGTCGGCGTTGATGACGTCGGCATGGGTGGTCGGCATCCCGTGGGGGAAGCCGGGGTAGGTCTTCAAGGTGCCGTTGGGCAGGATCTTCGCCGAGAGCTCGGCGGAGTCGGCGATCGGCACGACCTGGTCGTCCTCGCCGTGCAGGACGAGGACCGGCAGCGTCACTGCCTCGAGGTCGGCGGTGAAGTCGGTCTGCGAGAAGGCAACGACGCCGTCGTAGTGCGCCTTGGCGCCTCCAGCCATCCCCTGACGCCACCAGTTGGCGATGATGCCCTCCTTCGGCTCGGCTCCCGGTCGGTTGTAGCCGTAGAACGGGCCTTCGGCGAACTCACGGAAGAAGGCCGCACGGCGAGTGGCGACCTCGTGCTGGACCCCGTCGAAGAACTCCTTCGGCAGACCACCGGGGTTCGCCTCGGTCTTCACCATGATCGGCGGGACGGCGCTGATCAGCACAGCCTTCGCCGCACGGTCCTGCCCGTGGCGGGCGAGGTAGTGCACCACCTCACCGCCGCCGGTCGAGTGGCCGACGTGGACGGCGTCGCGGAGGTCGAGGTGCTTCACCACGGCCGCCAGGTCGTCGGCGTAGTGATCCATGTCGTGTCCGTCGGCAACCTGCTCCGAGCGCCCGTGACCGCGACGGTCGTGGGCGACCACGCGGAAGCCGTGGCTGAGGAAGAACATCAGCTGGGCGTCCCAGTCGTCCGAAGACAACGGCCATCCGTGGCTGAAGACGACCGGCTGACCCGATCCCCAGTCCTTGTAGAAGATCTCGACGTTGTCATCGGTGGTGATGGTGGGCATGGGTGTGCTCCTGGGTAGGGGATCTGGAGTCGGGCGCCCGCCCTCTGGGCTCGGCTCCTCGAGTCTCTACCGAGCAGCAGCGCCCGTACCTGCACCTCGTGGGACAGGATTCCCTCGGATTGCGCCACCATCGGCGAGTACCGGCCGCAGGTCGCTGATCGTTCGTCCGCGAGCCGTTCCTCCGACGCGACCGGCCGGCCCGTCGTACACCTCGTTGCGGTACGCGCGTGGCGACCGGCCGAGCCGATTCATGAAGGTTCGCCGCATCATCTCGGTGCCGGAGTAGCCCGCCGCGGCAGCAGCGGCGGCGATCGTCGAGCCTGCGCGCAGGGAGTCGCAGGCGATGCCGAAACGCAGGTCGGCGACGTACGATCCCGGCGTCGTGTCCAACTCCTCGCGAAACAGGCGCGTGAGCTGCCGCTCGCTGAGGCTGACCAGGGACGCCATCGAGCGGACGGTGTGCGGCAGCTGCGGGTTGGCGCGCACGTGGTCGGTGACACGCCTGACCAGACCTGCCTCTGCCACCCTCGCGGCGGCGGAGGGAGAGAACTGGGACTGGTCCGCTCCGCGCTGGAGGTAGACGAGCAGGTCGCGAGCCACCGCCTGCACCACGTCGGTGCCGAGGTCCTCCTCGACCAGCGCCAAGGCGAGGTCGATGCCCGCGGCAGCGCCGCCGGAGCTGTAGATCCGCTCGTCGCGGACGTAGATCGCGTCGTGCTTGACGGCGACGCGCGGGTAGCGGCTGGCGAGGTCGGCGGTGAACTTCCAGTGCGTCGTCGCGACTCGTCCATCGAGCAGCCCGGATTCGGCCAACGCGAAGGCGCCCGTGCAGATCGAGCCGAGACGACGAGTGCGCCGGGCCAGGTCGTGGGTGGCGGCCACCACTTCGGGAGTGACGAACCGCGCGGCAGGTACGGCGCTGCCGACGACGAGGACGGTGTCGTAGTCACCTGACGCCGGCACCGGTGCCGCGACCATGGGCGCCCCCACCGAGGTCTCGAACGGTCCCCCCGTCGCGGTGAGCACCTCGAGGTCGTATGCCCCGCGAGCCTGCCTGTTGGCAGCGACGAAGACCTCCGCCGGGCCGCTCAGGTCGAGGAGCATCGCGCCGTCGAAGGCCAGGAACCCGATCCGGCGAGCACCACGTGACGACGTCATTGTGGAATGATGCCTCCATAACCACGCCGACGGCTACCCGGGGCCGGACGTCGCAACGCGTTTCGTGACGTCGACCACCACGACTAGGTTCTCTCCATGCCACGCCCGCGTCAGTTCGACGAGCCAGCGCTGCTCGACGCCGCGATCCAGCTGTTCTGGAGCCAGGGGTACGCCGGCACCTCGATCGAGGACGTGGCCCGAGCGACGACCGTCGGCAACGGGAGCATCTACGCCGCCTACCGCTCCAAGAACGGCCTCTACGTCAGCGCCGTCACCCGCTACTGCCAGGGCCTGACGGAGATGGTCAGGACGGGGATGACGGGGAGCTCCGGCGACGCCGCGGCCACCCTGCGCGACTACCTCGAGCTCATCATCTGCGACTGCACCAGCCAGCCCGGACGCCGGGGCTGCCTCATGCTCAACAGCCTCATCCTGCTCGACCGCATCCCGGAGCTGCGCCCGATCATCGACCGGACCACCCGAGACCTGGAGGCCATCCTCCAGGAGCGACTCCTCCGCGACCTCGACGGCAGCTCGGCGCACGTCGACGTCGCCGCGCTCAGCGCGCACTACGTGACACTGTCGCAAGGCCTCATCCAGCGAAGTCGACTGGGGCGCGAGCCGGTCGAGCTGCGCGACATCGCCGACGCTGCTGTCCGAGACACCGCCCTCGCGGTGGCGGGAAGTGCGTCTCGGCCGAGCGGCACCTGATGGGCATCACACCTGGGGCGCGAGCCGTTCGGCGATGGCCCGGAAGGCGGCGACGTCGGCCGGCCCCCGCACCTCGTCGACGGGCAGCAGCCAGCTCGAGAGCTTGACACCGACGACGTCGCGGGCGCGGTCGACGTAGACCAGCTGACCGTGGATGCCGAGGCAGAGCACGACGTCGCCGCCGGCCGACGGTGACCAGAACTGGCCGCGGTAGCTGCCGCCGGGGAGGCCGTGGTCGTGCTCCGCGGCGGCGAAGGCCTCGGCCGAGTCGTCGCCTCCGCGGAAGAGGTCGTCGATCCACGCGGCCGGCACCACCTGCTCGCCCGCGAGCGACCGGCCGCCCGCGGCGACCAGGGCGCCGAACCGCGCGAGGTCGCGCAGGGTGGCGCAGATGCCGCCGTCGAACATGCTGGTACCGACCGGGTCGACGGTGACGACGGCGTCGTGCCCGGCGCCGATCCGCGACCAGAGCAGGTCGGAGGCGAGCTCGGGGAAGGGCACGCCGGCCGCCGCCTCGCAGACGAGGCCGAGCGCGTCGGTGATCGCGCTGCTGTAGGCGAACGGGCCGCCGTGCGGGCGGTCGCTGCGCAGCTCGGCGAGGAAGGCGCGCAGGTGCGCGGGCGACCGCGGACCGCGCTCGGCCCAGCCCACCGACTCGTCGAGCCGCCGCACCTCGGAGGTGGGGTCGAGGTAGTCCTCGGAGAAGTGGATGCCCACGCGCATGTCGAGCAGGTGGCGCACGGTGGCGCCGTCCCAGCCGGAGCCCACCAGGTCGGGGAGGTACGACGTCACGAGTGCCGCCTCGTCCAGGCGGCCCTGCCCGCACAGGATCCCCGCGACCAGGCCGACGACGGACTTGCTCACCGACATGAGCAGATGCCGGGTCTCCGGCGTCATGGTGCCGGCGTACTCCTCGGCGACGACGACGCCCCGGTGCAGGACCAGCCAGGCATCGGTGTCCTCACTCGGCACGGAGAGGTTCCCGAGGTCCGCCCGTGCCTCGGGGAGCGGGATCTCCGCTCCCCGGGCGATGGTGGCGACCGGGAACAGGTCGGACATGTGCTGGAAGGACCAGCGCAGGTGCGCGGGCTCCTGCCAGTTGGCGGCGTTCACGCCGGGCACGAGACCTCCTCGCGGTGGGTCACCCGGCCACCGGAGACGGTCAGCCGGACCGGCGCCTCGGCGACCTCGTCGGCCGGGGCGTCCACCGGGTCGAGCGTGAAGGTGGTGAGGTCCGCGCGGTGCCCGACCGCGATCCGCCCGGCGCACGCGGAGGTCCCGTCGGCGATCGCGGCGTGGGTCGTCATGCCCTCCAGCGCCATCAGCCCGGTGAGGGCCTGCTCCGGCACGACGGGGGTGTCGGTGCTGCCGGGACGGCGGCGCAGCCGGGCGTAGCCGAGCACCTCGCGGGCGTCGTACCCGGCGATCGGCCAGTCCGAGCCGAGCACCAGGACACCGCCGGCGTCGCGCACGTCGCGGCACACCCAGGCCCGAGCCGCCCGGTCGGCACCCAGCCGGGTCGCCCACTCATCGGTCAGGTCGGCGCGCGTGTACCCGGTGTGGGAGGGCTGCATCGACGCCACGAGACCGGCGCCCACGAGGCGTCGCACGTCGCAGAGGGGCAGGGTCTCCAGGTGCTCGACCCGGTGCCGGACGCCGTCGGTGTCGACGCCGGCGAGAGAGTCGATCACGTGGCGCACGCCGGCGTCGCCGATGGCGTGGGTGGCGGTCTGCACCCGCGCGGCCGCGAAGTGCCGCACCGCACGGGTGTACGCCGCCGGGTCGCGCCAGAACGCGTCGACGCCCTGACCGTGGCAGTCGGCGTGCTCGAGCCAGGCAGTGCCGCCCTCGACCGTGCCGTCGATGAAGAACTTGACGCCGCCCACGGCCCAGCGGCGGCCGCCGCGGCCCTGGAGGGCGTCGATCGCCGCGAGGTCGTCCTCGGGCATGCACCACGGCATCACCCGCAGCCGGACCGCGAGCTCACCGTCCTCCTCGGCGCCGGCCAGCGCGGCGAGGGCGTCGCCCTCGGCGTCCATCATGGTCGCCCCGGTCAGGCCGGTGGCGGCCATTCCGTCCAGCACCGCGTGCAGCCGCGCGCGCAGCTCGGCCACGGGCATCGGCGGTACGACGTCGCGCACCACCCCCATCGCCGCGTGCTCGAGCAGCATCCCCGTCGGACGGCCGGCGTCGTCGCACACGATCTCCGCACGCTGCTCGAAGCGGCGCGGGCCGGTGACGCCGGCGCGGCGCAACGCCTCGCTGCTCGCGAGGGCCGAGTGGCCGTCGTACAGGACGACGAGGACGGGCAGTCCGGGCAGCACCTCGTCGAGGACCGCGTGGGTGATCGGCGCACCGCCGAAGACGTTGTGGTCGAGGCCGAAGCCGGTGACCCAGCCGTCGGTCCCGGGCTGCGCCCCGGCGAGGGCGGCGCGCAGGTCGGCAAGGTCCCGGCACGACGACAGGTCGACGCCGACGAAGGAGGTCGCACCGAGCAGCGGGTGGGCGTGGCCGTCGACGAGACCCGGGGTGGTCACCGCGCCGCCGAGGTCGACGACCTCGGTGCCGGCCCCGCGCAGGGCGAGCGCGTCGTCGTCCAGCCCGACGATCCGGTCGCCGCGGACGGCGACGGCGTGGGCGGTGGGACGGGCCGGGTCGAGGGTGCGGACCGTCGTACCGACGAGGAGCAGGTCGGCGCTCATGCGGACACCGCCACCACGTCGCCGGTGTCGCACGAGGAGGCGACCGCGTCGAAGACCTCGCGGCGGTTGCGGCGCAGCCAGGTCGCCCAGCCGAGGCCGAGCAGGCAGGTGACCGGGATGGTCAGCAACAGGACCTGGTTGACGAGCCCGGTGGTGCCGGTCAGGAACGAGATGTTCCTGGCGGAGAGCACGATCGCGAACAGCATCAGCCCGGCGGACACGACCGGCGCCACCACGGTGCGCCAGGCGCCCTCGCCCGTGGCGTGCTTGCGGAAGTAGGCGACGACGGAGATCGCCGCGGCCACCTGGAGCAGCAGGATGCCGAAGATGCCCGGGGTGTTCACCCAGATCAGCAGCTGGGTGTACGGGTCCGCCCCGGCGATCGCGAAGCCGCCCACGATGACGACGGACAGCGCGGTCTGCACCAGCCCGGCGACGTACGGCGCCCGGGTGCGCGGGTGCACCTTCGCCAGGGCCGCGGGGAGCAGGCCCTCGTCGGCGATGGCCACCGAGTAGCGGGTGACCGCGTTGTGGAAGGCGACCAGGCTCGCGACGACGCTGGTCGCGATGAGCAGGTGCATCGCCGTGGTGAACCAGCCACCGAGGTAGGTCTCGCCGGCGACGAAGAACATGCCCACGCCGTTCGTGGTGGCAGCCTCGACGGCACCGCTCGCACCGAAGGCCTGCACGATGCTCCACACGATGAAGGCGTACGTGCCGGCGAGGACGGCGACGGCGAGGTAGGTCGCCCGCGGGATCGTGCGGCGCGGGTCGCGGGTCTCGCGACGGTAGATGACCGTGGCCTCGAAGCCCATGAAGGCCGCGAACGCGGTCGGGAGGATGACGGTCATCGGCTGGACGAACATGTTGCCCGGAGCGAACGAGTCGAGGCCGAGGCCCTCCTTGCCGCCGCCCTGGGCGACGATCGCGACGGCCAGCACGAGCAGCAGCGCGGTCTCCGCGGTCAGCAGCACGGCGAGGAGCTTCGCGCCGAAGTCGACGCTGCGGAAGCCGACGTACCAGACGATCACGATGCAGGCGAGGGCGTAGACCCACCAGGGCTGGTCGATCCCGAACACCTCGACGAAGGTGCCCTGGATGGCGACGCCGGCGAGGCCGTAGACGCCGATCTGGAGCGCGTTGTAGGAGACCAGTGCGACCAGCGCCGAGACGACGCCGGCGGTGCGCCCGAGCCCGACCGCGATGTAGGAGTAGAAGGCACCGGCGTTGTCGATGTGACGCGACATCGTCGTGAAGCCGACCGCGAAGATCGCGAGCGAGATGCCCGCGAAGACGTACGCCGAAGGCGCACCGATGCCGCCGATCATCAGGGCGAGCGGCGCGACGCCGACCATCACCATGAGCGGCGCGGCCGCCGACACGACGATGAAGACGAGGTCGCTCGTCCCGAGGGCGTTGGCCTTGAGGCCGGGTGCGGACCCGTGGTCCGTGCCCGCCGGCGAGGTGGTGGACATCTGGTGCTCCTTTTATTGAAACCGTTTCGATTTCGATTGCTGGGCTAGAGTAATCCCGATCACACCCGGAGGGAAGAGGCAGTCGTGAGCGAGATCACCCAGCGCCGCGCGGGGCGCCCCCGCAAGGCGGTCCTGGACCGCGCCAAGATCGGCCGCGCCGCCCTCGACCTCGTCGACGAGACCGGCGACGTCAACCTCCCCGAGCTGGCCCGGCGGCTCGGCGTGACGACGTCCTCGCTCTACCACCACGTCGACGGCCGCTCCGGCGTGATCGAGCTGCTCCGCGAGCAGGTCAGTGACGGGATGGACGTGTCGGCCCTGGACCAGGGACCGTGGGACGTCGCGGTGCCGGCGTTCTTCCGCTCCTACCGAGCCGTCTTCGCCACCCACCCGCGCGTCGTGCCCCTCCTCACGACGACGACCATCCGGTCACCGCAGGTGCTCGCTGCGTACGACCGGATGGTTGCGCTCCTGGAGGAGATCGGCTTCCCCGTCGAGCGCGCCATGGAGGTGCTCACGGCCGCGGAGAGCTTCGTCATCGGCTCCGCCCTCGACCTCGCGGCGCCGGACGTGATGTGGGAGATCCCCGAAGGAGTCGAGGCTCCCCGTCTCGCGGCCGCCCTGGCGGAGCAGCGCGACGCCCTGCACCGGGCCGAGGCCGCGTTCGAGTGCGGGCTGCGGATGATGCTGGTCGGCGTCACCGCCGAGCTGGCGCAGCGCTGAGCGACGGGCGGACGCTCGGCGCGACTTTCGGTCTGACCACCGACACCCCGGGCGCGGGCCGGGTTCCCCACGCGGCGGCATCCGTCAACTGACGGATGCCGCGGCCTCCAGGGCCCCCCAGATCGGGCACCTGACCCGATACCGGACGTGATCTGGCGCACATAGTTTCGGGGCATCTCGGTCAGACCGAACCCTGGAGGACCCATGACAAGCGCCATCCGTGCGATGTCGTCACGGACCAAGATGACGATCTTCTGGCTGCTCTTCGGCAGCAGCATCCTGCTCGCGGTGTTCCCCCCGCTCTACCTGGCGGGCAGCGGCATCGACACCCCGATCCTCGGCGTGCCGTTCAGCGTCGCCTACTGGATCTTCGACGCCCTCCTCGCCACGGGCGCGGTGTGGCTGCTCTGGATCTTCGAGAACATCCGCGGCGAGGTGGGCGAGGAGCCCGAGGAGGTGGCGGCCTGATGTCCACCATGACCGGTTCGATGGCCGTCACGCTCGGCCTGCTGACGGCGTTCTTCGCCCTCATCGTCTTCGTGCTCTACGCGACCAACCGCAGCGCCAAGTCCTTCTCGGACTACGCCGTGGGCGGGCGCTCCTTCAGCAGCTGGTACATCGCGATGTCGTACACCAACTCCTGGTGGCCGGGCGCGACGTACACCGCCTTCTTCGGCCTCAGCGTCGGAGCCGGGGTGCTCGGCTTCTACGCCCTCGCCTACTCGCTCCTGGGCGTCACCGCGATGTACCTGATGGCCGAGCGGGCCTGGCTGTGGGGCAAGCGCTACGACCTGAAGACCCAGCCCGACATGCTCGGCCTGCGCTTCCAGTCGCCGGCGGTGCGGGTGATCGCCAGTGCGATCGGTGTCGTGTGCCTGTTCCCGTGGATCGTCCTCGGCATGCAGGCGATGGGCCTGATCTTCCGGTTCGCGAGCTTCGGGCAGTGGTCGGTGACCACCTGCCTGGTCGTCGGCGTCGCGGTGATCGCGGTCCGCCAGATCTGGACCGTCCAGATGGGCATGCGCGGCCTGGTCATCACCGACCTGGTGCAGGGCATCGTGGCCTACGGCCTGGCCGCCCTGGTCTGCCTCGGCATCCTGTTCGGGCCTGCCGACTCCGCCGGCTTCAGCGCCGTCACCGACCTGCCGGACGCGCTGCTCCACGTCCCGGGCGACGGCGGCACCTACGGCCACTGGTACCTCTTCTCCCTCATCGTCACCGGCGTGATCGGCTCGCTGTGCTGGCCGACCAGCTACCAGCGCATCTACACCGCCAAGGGCGTGCGCAGCGTCAAGAAGGGCACCTTGCAGACGATGCTCGTGGCCGGCGGGTTCTACCTGATGCTGACCCTGGTCGCCCTCGCCGCCGCCTCGATGACCGACATCGCCGCCGCGCCGCAGGACGGCTGGTTCACCCTCCTCTACGACCGCGGCGGCCAGTGGCTGCTCGGCATGGCGCTGGTGATCGTCCTGGCCGCGAGCATGGGCTGGATCGACGGCTGCGTGCAGGTCTGCGGCGCCCAGATCGCCAACGACATCGTGCACGTCATCTCCCCGCGCACCGACTTCCAGCTGAAGGTCGTCGCCAAGGGCTCGATGGTCGTCTACATGCTCGCCTCGGCGATCGTCGCCTACATCGCCTTCGACTACCCACGGCTGCAGCTGCTGGCGCAGATGTCCTACCAGGGCATCGTCCAGCTCTCGGTGCCGATGTTCCTCGGCATGTTCTGGAAGCGCGGCACCAAGGTCGCGGCGCTCGCCTCGATGTGCACCGGCTTCCTGGTCGCCGCGGTCCTCACCTGGAAATACCCGGACGACATGCCCGGTCTCGGCAGCCTCACCAGCGGTGTCGTCGCCCTCGGCGTCAACCTCGTCGTGTACGTCGTGCTCGCCTACCTGCTGCCGCACTCGGATCAGGAGCGGCGCCGGATCGACGAGCTCTTCGAGGCCGGCAAGTCGCGGACCGAGCCGTCCCTCTCCCCCACCCACTGAACCCGTCCCGATCCCGAACGGAGCTGTGCCATGACATCGCAGGAGACCCACGACCGCGTGCTGGCGGCGGTGGACGCCCTCAAGGACGACCTCGTCTCCACGCTCTCGGAGGTCATCTCGATCCCGAGCGTGAACCCGAAGTACCCGGGCCAGGTGTACGACGAGGTGGTCGGCCTCGAGGGACGCGTCTCCCGCCTCGTCGGCGAGATCTACGAGGACGCCGGCGCCGACGTCGAGTACTGGGCCGTGGAGAAGGGCCGCGACAACGCGGTCGGCACCCTCAAGGGCACCGGCGGCGGGCAGTCGCTGATCTTCAACGGCCACGTGGACGTCGTGCCGCCGGGCAACCCGGACCGCTGGACCTCCGGCGACCCGTTCTCCGGCAAGGTCGACGGCGACCGGGTCTGGGGCCGCGGCGCCAGCGACATGAAGGCCGGTCTGGTCGCCCAGGCGTTCGCGGTCAAGGCACTGCAGCGGGCTGGCGTCACCCTCCGCGGCGACCTGATCGTCCAGGCGGTCGTCGGCGAGGAGGTGATGGACCACGAGTGCGGCGTCACGTCGACGATCGAGCACGGCTACCGCGCCGACGCCGCCGTCGTCGCCGAACCCAGCGGTCCGACCAACCTCGGCGTCATCCCGGTGACGCCGGGCCTGCTCTGGTTCTCCGTGACCGTGCAGGGCAAGGCAACCCACTCCTCGATGCGCGGGCAGACGATCCGCGCGGGCGGTGGCGGCAGCGCCGTCGGCGTCAACGCGATCGACAAGGGCATGCTCGTCTTCCAGGCGATGCAGCGCCTCGAGGAGGAGTGGGCCTTTACGAAGACCCACCCGCTGTTCGCGCCGGGCCACTTCACCATCCACCCCGGCGTCGTCCAGGGCGGACCGCACGGGGTGCTCGTGCCGTTCATCCTGTCGGAGTACATGACCATCGAGTACTGCATCTGGTACCCGCCGCAGGACGACCCCGCGACCGTGAAGGCGGAGGTCGAGGCCCAGATCCGCGCGATCGCGCAGACCGACGGCTGGCTGCGCGAGCACCCGCCGGTCGTGGAGTGGAAGCTCAACTGGCCGGCCAACGACCCCGGCGAGGCGGCGCACGCGATCACCGCCGCCGTCTCGTCGGCCCACGAGCGGGTGTCCGGGATGACGGCGTACCAGGGACCGCCGCCGGTCGCCGGGTTCTGTGCGGTCGAGGACTGCTCGTTCCTCACGGCAGCCGGGATCCCGGCGATCAGCTACGGCCCGGGCGACCTCCGGGTCGCGCACGCCGACGACGAGTACTGCCTGGTCGACGAGGTCCACCTCGCCGCCCGGACCTACGCCTCGCTCGCCCTCGACTGGTGCGGCGCCGAATGACCCTCCCCTCCATCGAAAGGACCCGATCATGATCGACCTCACCGGCAAGAAGGCCGTCGTCACCGGAGGCTCGTCCGGCATCGGACGGGCCATCGCCACCACCCTCGCGAAGGTCGGCGCCCACGTCGTCGTCGCCGACCTGACCGAGGAGGCCCGCGAGGGCGGCGACGCCACGGCGGCCGTCATCGTCGCGGCCGGCGGTTCCGCCGAGTTCGTGAAGCTCGACGTCACGGCCAGCGCGCACGTCGCCTCGGTCTTCGCCGACCTCGACGAGCGCCTCGGCGGACTCGACATCCTCGTCAACAACGCCGGGGTGCTGCGCGAGGGCAGCGTGCACGAGACCGACGACGAGACCTGGCGGACCCAGTTCCTCGTCAACGTCGACGGCACCTTCCACTGCACCCGCGAGATGGTCCGCGGGCTGCTGGCCCGCAAGAGCCCCGGAAAGATCGTCAACATCAGCTCGATCAGCGGCTTCCGCGGCAACCCCGGCTTCGCGGCGTACTGCGCGACCAAGGGCGCGATCGTGAACTTCACCCGCCAGGTGGCGCTCGACTACGCCGCGCACGGCATCAACGTCAACGCGGTCGCGCCGGGCTTCGTCACCACGCACATGACGGCGCTCTACGACCAGGCCACGCACGACGCGCTCGCCGCGCAGACCCCGCGGGGCCGGTGGGCGAGCCCGCAGGACGTCGCGAACGCCGTGCTGTTCCTGGCGAGCCCGCTCGCGGACCACGTGGTCGGCGACAACCTGCTGGTCGACGGCGGCTGGACGATCGGTACGCCGGTCGAGCTCGGCGCCTGACCCGCGACAGACGAGAGGAACCTCAGGTGCGCACGAGCAGGGGGGTGGCGGGCGGCCCCGGCAGGGGAACGATCTCCTCCGCCACCGCCTTGCTCGCCGCGGCCACCCGGGTGGCGCAGCCGAGCTTGGCGAGGATGTGCTCCACGTGGGTCGCCACCGTGCGCGGGCTGAGCGAGAGCGCCAGCCCGATGTCGGGGTTGCCGAGGCCGGACGCGACCAGGGTGAGGACCTGCACCTCCCGCGGCGAGAGCCGGTACGGCGCCGCCGCCTCGCGCAGCGTCACCAGGACGCCCGCCGCGAGCCGGGTGCGGCGTACCTCGTGGCAGCGGCCGGTCGGGGAGACCCAGGCGAACCGGTGCACCGCACCCTCGGCGCTGGCCAGCAGCTCGGCCACCAGCGGCGAGTCGTCGGCCAGCCACTTGTCCCGGCGCAGGCCGGGCAGCGTGACGAGCCGACGGTCGGAGGTCAGCAGCGCCGCCTCACCGGCTTCCTCGAGCAGGTCGGTCCAGGTGTGCCCGACCGGCGGGCGCATCGCGTCCATGACCGGCGCGATCACCCGCTGCAGCGCGATGAGCGTCTCGATGGCCGAGTCGCTGATGGGCAACGGAGAGTCGGAGCTCAGGTGAAGCGCGCCGGTGTAGCGCCCGTCGCGCGTGAACAGGCAGGTCGTCGACCCCTCGGCGAAACCGCCGGGGATGAACACCTCGTGGGCGCTGAACATGTTGCGGTAGTCGGGGATGTCGCACCAGCGCAGCGGCCTCGGGTTACGGAAGCGCATGGTGAGGAAGGCCGGGTCCTCGTTGACGAAACCGTCGTTGAGGTAGCTCAGCACCGGGTCGCTGTAGCCGATCTCGGCCACCGTGAAGTGCCGCCCCTCGACCGGGTCGAAGGTCGACAGGGCCGCCGCCTCGAGCGGGATGGCCTCACCGATCCGTTCCAGGACGGCGGCAGCCCGATCGGCGGCGGGCGTGGGCTCGACGCAGATGGCGGCCACGTCGGCCACCAGGTCGAGCGGCGAAGGACGACTGCTCATCGGGACCCCCAGCTGGCGATCCCTGAAGCGTACGCCCTCCGCCGCTCCCCCGGTGGGGCCACGGCGGACGTCTCAGTCCGCACGTTCCTGGGTGTCCTCGAGGACGACCCGCCCGATCGTGTCGTAGCGCTCGGGCGCGAACCGCTTGGCCCACAGCGCGAAACCGAGCCCCGAGAGACCCACGAGCCCGACGATCCACGGCGACAGCTTGAAGACGATGTCGCTGGCGGCGGCACCCGCCGCGAAGCCGGCGTTCTCCATCAGCAGCCAGATGACGTAGACCATGCCGATGCCGCCGACGAGCGGGGCGAGGAAGGTCCGGAACAGGTTCGCTGTCTCGGGATGCTTGCCCTGGACGTGGAAGTAGGCGATGCAGGAGAAGGCCGCCAGCGCCTGGACGATGAGGATCGCCGTGGTCCCGAGGATGGCCATGAGCGCGTAGAGCTGGCCGTAGGGGTCGCGGCCGGTCGCGTAGAACCCCACCACGATCACCGTGGCGACGGTGGACTGCGTGAAGCCGGCGATGTACGGCGAGCCGTGGACCGGGTGGGCAGCCCCGAGCGTCTTCCCGAAGCCGGGGACGAGGTCCTCGCGGCCGATGGCGTAGATGTAGCGGGACGCGCAGTTGTGGAAGGCCATGCCACAGGCGAACGAGCCACTCATCAGCAGGAACTCGAAGACGATGACCGCCCAGTGACCGAGGTGCTGCTCGACGGGACCGAAGAAGATCTGGCCGGCGGTCGCGCTGTCCTGGGCGAGGGCGACGGCGTTGTCCGGGCCGGTGCCGACGATCGCGGACCACGACACGATGACGTAGAAGATGCCGATGCCGAGCACCGAGAGCATGGTCGCGAGCGGGATGATCTTCTTCGGGTTGCGCGACTCCTCGCCGTACATGGCGGTGGACTCGAAGCCGACCCACGACCAGAACGCGAAGAACAGGCCGATGCCCGCCGTCCCGGCGACCGCGAGCGTGGCACCGGTGTCCGGGTGGGTCACCGAGCCGCTGAGACCGTGGAAGGCGTTGAGCGGGTTGAGCGAGCCGAGCGACCAGCCCTGGGGGCCACCGCCGGAGACGACGATCGAGATCGTCATCGCGGCGAGCATGACGATCTCGGTCACGAGGAAGCCGCCGAGCACGACGGCCGTGAGGTTGATGTCGTAGTAGGTCAGCACCGCGTTGACGCCGAGCATCAGCAGCGCGTAGCAGACCCACGAGATGTCGAGCGAGGTGTGCGTGGAGAAGAAGCTCGCGGCGAAGAACGAGAAGATGCCGACGAGCGAGGCCTCGAAGACGACATAGGCCAGCGTGGTCAGCGCACCGGCGCCCATGCCGACGACCCGGCCCAGCCCGTGCGAGATGAATCCGTAGAAGGCTCCCGTCGAGACGATGTGCTTGGCCATCGCCGAGTAGCCGAGCGCGAAGAGCCCCAGCACGATCGTGGCGACCAGGTAGCCGGCCGGTGCGTTCGCGCCACTGCCGAAGCCGATCGCGATCGGGACGTTGCCGACCATCGCCGTGATCGGCGCGGCGGTGGCCACCGCCATGAACATCACCCCGAACAGGCCGACGGCGTTCGGCTTGAGCCGCTGGACCCCCGTCTCGGCCTCGGACGCGGTGCGCGTCTCCTCTGCAGACATGCGGACCCTCTCTCCGGTGCCGGCCGGCACCTGACGGTTGTGTGCTGGCTCACACCAGGCCCCGCATGTTGGCACTACCGAACAGACCAAATCAAGGTTTTGGGTCAGACAGTTTTCTTTCGATTCAGACCATTGACTTTTTCGGTCTGACCAAACAGGCTTCTCGACACAAGGCTTCCGGTGGCCACGGACGTGGCCACCGACACCAAGGGATGGCGATGCACGACTACGACGCGTTCAGCTTCGACTCGAAGGCAGAGATGCTCGAGAAGTCGGCGCACTACTGGAACCCGGACAAGACGAAGTTCTGGTCCGACAGCGGGATCGACCTGGTGATCGACCGTCGCGAGGGCTACCTGCTCTGGGACATGGACGGCCGCCGACTGATCGACGTCCACCTCAACGGCGGCACCTACAACCTCGGCCACCGCAACCCCGAGGTGGTCACCGCGGTGAAGCGGGCGATGGACCGCTTCGACGTCGGCAACCACCACTTCCCCTCGCTGGGCCGGACGGCGCTCGCCGAGGCCCTGGTCGAGTCGGCTCCGGCGGGCCTGACCAAGGTCGCCTACGCCTCCGGCGGCGGCGAGGCGATCGACATCGCCCTCAAGAGCGCCCGGCACGCCATGCAGAAGCGCAAGATCGTCTCGATCGTGAAGGCCTACCACGGGCACACCGGGCTCGCCGTCGCCACCGGCGACGACCGCTTCTCCAAGCTCTTCCTCTCCGACCGGCCCGAGGAGTTCCCCCAGGTCCCGTTCAACGACCTCGAGGCGATGGAACAGGCGCTCAAGGGCCGCGACGTCGCCGCGGTCATCATGGAGACGATCCCCGCTACGTACGGCTTCCCGCTCCCGCAGCCCGGCTACCTCGAGGCCGTCAAGAAGCTGTGCGAGAAGTACGACGCGCTCTACATCGCCGACGAGGTCCAGACCGGCCTGATGCGCACCGGTGAGCTCTGGGGGATCACCAAGCATGGCATCGAGCCGGACATCCTGGTCAGCGGCAAGGGCCTGTCCGGCGGCATCTACCCGATCGCCGCGGTGCTCCTGAGCGAGCGGGCCGGCGCGTGGCTGCGCGAGGACGGCTTCGGCCACATCTCCACCTTCGGCGGCGCCGAGCTCGGCTGCGTCGCCGCGCTGAAGACGCTCGAGATCAGCCGCCGGCCCGAGGTCCGCTCGATGGTGCACTACATCGCGGACCTCGTCGGCTCCGGGCTGCGCCAGGTGCAGGCCCAGTACCCCGACTGGTTCGTCGGGATCCGCCAGAACGGCGTCGTGCTCGGCCTCGAGTTCGCCCACCCGGAAGGCGCGAAGTACGTCATGCGCGAGCTCTACGCGCTGGGCGTGTGGGCGATCTTCTCGACGCTCGATCCGCGCGTCCTGCAGTACAAGCCCGGGATCCTGATGACGCCCGACCTCGTCGAGGAGCTCCTCGACCGCACCGCGCTGGCGATCGGCCGCGCGGCCGCCGACCCCGCTGTCTCCCGCCGGAGGGCAAGCTGATGGCCGACCAGCCGAACGGACCCGCGACCGCACCCGCTCAGGCCGGGCACATGCTCGAACGCGCCCGCTGGGCGGCGCGCTCGTTCGCGACGTACTCCCAGGGCGACGTCGAGCGGATCGTGCGCGCCGTCGCGGAGGTCGCCCACGCGAACGCCCAGAAGTACGCCGAGTGGGCGGTCAGCGAGACCGGCTTCGGTGTCGTCGAGCACAAGGTGCGCAAGAACCAGGCCTGCTCGCGCGGGCTGCTCGACACCTACGCCGGCCAGGACTTCGTCAGTCCCCGGGTCCGCGTCGACGACAAGATCGTCGAGGTGCCGCGACCGGCGGGCGTCGTGCTGGCGCTGACGCCGTCGACCAATCCTGTCGCCACGGTGTTCTTCAAGGTGATCCTCGCCCTCATGACCCGCAACGCGGTCGTGGTCAGCCCGCACCCGATGGCGAAGGAGTGCTGCCACGACGCGGCACAGCTCCTCGCCCGGGCCGCCGTCGAGGCCGGCGCGCCGGACGGCATCGTCCAGAGCGTCGCCGAGCCGACCATCCCGCTGGTCGAGGCGCTGATGGGCGACGAGCGCACCAACGTCATCCTCGCCACCGGCGGCACCGGTGTGGTCCGCTCGGCGTACGGCTCCGGCAATCCCGCGATCGGTGTGGGCCCGGGCAACGTTCCCGTGCTGGTCGACGGCACCGCTGACGTCCGGTCCGCCGCGCAGCGCCTGGTCGAGAGCAAGGCGTTCGACAACTCGGTGCTCTGCACCAACGAGTCGGTGCTGATCGCCGAGGACGCGGTCGCCGACAAGCTGCTCCGCGAGATGGAGCGCGTCGGCGCTGCCGTCCTCGGTCCGGACGACACCCAGCGGCTGCGCGACTACATGTTCCCGCTCGGCCGGCTCAACGTGGACGTCGTCGGCAAGGACGCGTCGTGGATCGCGCAGCAGGCCGGGATCCGGGTCGGGCCGCGCACGAAGGTCCTCGTCGCGCCGTTCGACGTGGCCGTCCCGGAGGAGCCGCTCACCCACGAGAAGCTGTCGCCGGTGCTCGGGATGATCCGGGTCCCGGACGCGGTCACCGGCATCGCCACGGCCCGCGCGATCGTGCGGATCGCCGGCGCGGGCCACAGCGCGGCGATCCACTCGACCGATCCCGCCACCGTGATGCGGTACGCCGCCGACGTCGCGGTGCTGCGCGTGTCGGTCAACGTCGGCAACAGCACGGGGAGCTCCGGCCTCGACACCAACCTGGCGCCGACCATGACGATCGGCACCGGCTTCGTCGGCCGCAGCGCCCTCGGCGAGAACCTCCAGCCGAAGCACCTCGTGAACTGGACCCGGATCGCCTACAACAGCGACCCCGCCGAGGCGATGCCGGCGTACGCCGGGCTGAGCCCCTGGCGCGACCACCACGCCCCGGTGCCGGCGTACCCGCTGGCGTCGAACGACGACCGCGCTGTCGCGCCGTCCCACGTCGACGCGCTGGTCGACCGGATCGGCGCCCGCACCACCACCGCCGGCGCTGACGACGCCGCCTTCCGCGAGCAGGTACGACGCCTCGTCGTCGAAGAGCTCTCCCACCTCATCAAGGGCTGACCCATGGCTGAACTGCGTTCCTTCATCTTCATCGACCGGCTGCAGCCGCAGACGCTGTGCTACCTCGGCACCTGGATCAAGGGCACCCTGCCGCGCGCCCACATGGCCGCGCAGATCATCGAGGTCGCGCCCGGCATCGACATCGAGCCGATCACCGACGTCGCGCTCAAGCACGCCGAGGTCGCCGCGGGCGTGCTCGTGGTCGAGCGGCAGTTCGGCTACCTGGAGTTCCACGGTGAGACCGGTTCGGTGAAGGCCGCCGCGGAGGGCGTGCTCGACGCGCTCGGCGCGGACGCCACCAGCGCGGTCCGCCCGCAGATCCTGGCCAGCAAGATCATCAGCTCGATCGACCACCAGCACGCCTTCCTGATCAACCGGAACAAGATCGGCTCAATGGTGCTGCCGGGCGAGTCGATGTACGTGCTCGAGGTGCAGCCGGCGTCGTACGCGATCGTGGCGACGAACGAGGCGGAGAAGGCGGCCGACATCAAGGTCGTCGACTACCGCATGATCGGGGCCACCGGCCGGGTCTACCTGTCCGGCAAGGAGGCCGACGTCCGGCAGGCCGCGGAGGCCGCCGAGGAAGCGCTCCGGGGCCTGACGTGAGCACGTCCCTGGACCTGCGTGCGGTGATCGCGGACGTCGTCCGCGAGGTCGTCGCGGACCTCGCCGGTCCGGCGGCCGCCGCGCCTCCGGCACCGCCCGTGGCGCCGGCCCCTCCCGCCGGCGTCGCGGGTGCCGAGCACGTGACGGCACCGCAGCTGCGCGAGCGCGTCGAGGCGGTCCGGATCGGGGACGACGCGGACCTGGACCGGTTCGCCCGGCACCTTCTCGCGCTGTTCGAGAACCCGAAGAACCGCCAGGACCTGCGCGCCGGACGGCTGCGCTTCCGCCTCGAGGGTGGGGCCGCGGCCGCCGTACCGACGGACCGCCCGGTCCAGCGGATCGACACCGGCGCCGTGACCGAGCGCCAGGTCAAGGCGGCCGCCGAGGCGGGCCGCCGTCTGGTCCTCGGCCGCCGTGCCGTCCTGACTCCCCTGGCGCGCGAGAGGGCTCGCGCGCTGGGGGTTCCCATCGAGAAGGAGCGCTGATGCTGAGAGCAGTCGTGACCGGCAATGTCTGGTCCACCAAGAGGATCGACGGCCTGCCCAACGGCGCGTTCCTGGAGGTCGAGGTGGAGGGCGGCGGCAGCCGCCTGGTCGCCTTCGACGTCCTGGGCACCGGCGTCGGCGAGACCGTCCTGGTCGCCCAGGGCTCGGTCGCCGCGGCCTGGTTCCCCGGGGCGCCACCGCCCGTCGACGCGCTGGTCATCGGCTCGATCGACAACCCGCCCGCCTCGTCCTGACCCCCAGTTGTCGGGGCGCCACCGGCGCCCCGCGCACCACCCACCGCACAACCAAGGAGCACCACATGTCCAGCACCGCCATCGGCATGATCGAGACCAAGGGCTTCGTCGCCGCGCTCGCCGCTGCGGACGCCATGGTCAAGGCCGCCAACGTCACCATCACCGACCGCCAGGAGGTGGGCGACGGCCTGGTCGCCGTCGTCATCGCCGGCGAGGTCGGCGCGGTCAAGGCCGCCACCGAGGCCGGCGCGGAGACCGCTTCCCAGGTCGGTGAGCTCGTCAGCGTGCACGTCATCCCGCGCCCGCACGCCGAGCTCGGCAACCACTTCGACGTCAGCGCGAAGTAGCCCGGCGCTTCCCGCCACCGTCACCAGCCAGCACACGAGAAGAGGAGGTCCGATGGCCGCCACCGACGCCCGCGCGGAGCTGCGGGTCTACCTGATGGTCGAGGACCTGCAGCCGCAGTTCGCCGCCTACCTGGGCACGCCCACCCGTGCCCGGGGCTACCCGCCGTACGCCGGCGACCACGCCCTCATCATCGAGGTCGCCCCCGCGCTCGCGATCGAGCGCGTCATCGACCTCGCCCTGCGGGCGGCGCCGTCGGTCGAGCCCGGCATCCTCTTCGTCGAGCGACAGTTCGGGGTGCTCGAGCTGCACGCCTCGTCGCTGGAGGACGTCGTCGCGGCCGGCCAGGCCGTCCTCGACGGCACGGGCAGCTCGGCCAGTGACCAGCTGCGTCCGCGCGTGCTCTACCACGACATCATCGAGAGCATCACCGACCAGCACGCGGTGATCCTCAACCGCAACCGTTCGGGGTCGATGATCATGCCGGGACAGTCCCTCCTCGTCTACGAGATGGCGCCTGCCCTCTTCGCGGCCGTGGCGGCCAACGAGGCCGAGCGCGCCGCGCCCGGCATCACCATGGTCGACGTGCAGTTCATCGGGGCGGCCGGCCGGCTCTACCTCAGCGGCAGCACCGAGGACGTCGAGGTGGCCCGGGACCGGATCACCAAGGTGCTGGAGGCGATCGAAGGACGGGAGCACTGATGGAGACGACCACGGCCGCCGTGGACACCCGGGTCGCCGAAGAGGTCCTGCCGTGGTACGGCTTCGGTCCCCGGTGCACGCTGCGGATGATCAACCTCTCCGAGAACGCGACCTTCCTCGTCGAGGACGGCGAGCGCAGCGCGATCCTGCGGGTGCACCGGATGGGCTACCACTCGCGCTCCGACATCGAGAGCGAGCTGTCCTGGCTGGCCGCGCTGCGGGAGGAGTCCGGGGTCGCGACGTCCGAAGTCGTGCCGACCAGCGGCGGCGAGTGGGTCACCACGGTCGAGGTCGACGGCGAGGAGCGGCACGCGGTGCTCTTCCACGTCGTGCCCGGCATCGAGCCCGACGACGTCGCCCTCGGCACCGCCGACTTCGAGACGCTCGGCGCGATCACGGCCCGCATGCACCAGCACGCCCGGAGCTGGCGGCCGCCGCACGACTTCCACCGGTTCAGCTGGGACTGGGAGCACTCGCTCGGCGACCAGCCCCGCTGGGGACGCTGGCAGGACGGCATCGGGGTCGGGCCGGTCGAGGAGGCCGCGCTCGGAGCGGCCGTCGAGGTCGTGCGGGAGCGGCTCTCGGCGTACGGCGCAGGGACCGACCGCTTCGGCCTCGTGCACGCCGACCTCCGGCTGGCGAACCTGCTCGTCGAGGGCGACCTGGTCACCGTGATCGACTTCGACGACTGCGGCTACTCGTGGTTCATGTACGACTTCGGCACCGCCGTGTCGTTCATCGAGCACGACCCGCGCCTCCCGCAGTGGCAGGCCGCCTGGCTGCGCGGGTACCGCTCGGTCACCGAGCTGTCCGCCGAGCACGAGGCCATGCTGGCGACCTTCGTGATGCTGCGTCGCCTGCTCCTCGTCGCCTGGATGGGTTCGCACGCGCACTCCCGCGAGTGCCAGGACCTCGGGCCCGGCTACACCGCCGGCACCGTCGAGCTGGCGCGGCGGTACGTCGCGTCGGACGGCGCATCCCTGTAACAGAGACTTGGATCGGAGACCCCATGTTCACCTCACTCGCCGGATGCTCGGTCGTCGTCACCGGTGGCAGCAAGGGCATCGGCCGCGGCATCGCCACCGTCTTCGCCCGGGCCGGCGCTCGCGTCCTGGTCACCGGGCGTGACGAGGAGTCGCTGGCGGCCGCGTGCGCGGCGATCGGCGGCGAGACGTCGTACGTCATCGCCGACGTGAGCCGGCGCGAGGACTGCGACCGGATGGCCGCCACCGCGGTCGAGCGCCACGGCGGCATCGACGTCCTGTGCGCCAACGCGGGTGTCTTCCCCGCCGCCCGCCTCGACGCGATGACCGCCGACGACCTCAACGGGGTGATGGCGACCAACCTCAACGGCACGGTGTTCGCGGTCCAGGCGTGCCTGGAGGCCCTGACGGCGAGCGGCCGCGGCCGCGTCGTGGTGACCTCCTCGATCACCGGTCCGCACACCGGCTACCCCGGCTGGTCGCACTACGGAGCCAGCAAGGCGGCACAGCTCGGCTTCGTGCGCACTGCCGCTCTCGAGCTCGCGCCCCGCGCCATCACGATCAACGCCGTGCTCCCGGGCAACATCGCCACCGAAGGTCTCGACGGGCTCGGGGAGGACTACCTGGCAGCGATGGCGGCCAGCGTGCCGCAGAAGCGGCTCGGCGGCGTCGCCGACATCGGCAACGCCGCGCTCTTCTTCGCGACCGAGGAGGCGTCGTACATCACCGGTCAGACGCTGATCGTCGACGGTGGCCAGGTGTTGCCCGAGTCGCTGCAGGCACTCGCGGAGATCTGAGGGCTGCCGCGGCGGCTCTGGGGTAGGTTGCAAGCATCTGGTCAGACCATTCGGCGGATCGGGCCGACCGAAGAGGACCGGAAGGAAGGAGCGGCGCCATGGCCACGGAGCACGCCGTCGCAGAGACCCTCCGCCGCCGGATGCTGACCGACATCGGCGCCGGCACCCTGCCCCCCGGCGCCCGGCTGGGCAGCGAGCGCGAGCTGTCCGAGCACTACGGCGTCAGCCGCGCCACGCTGCGCCAGGTGCTCGCCGCGCTCGAGGAGGCCGGCCTGGTCCGGCGGGTGGCCGGCCGCGGCGGCGGGACGTTCATCAACCACGCCAAGGTCGAGCACGACCTGACCAAGGTGGTCGGCGTGCCCGCCTACCTCGCCCGCCAGGGCTACTCCGCCGGCACCCGCGTCGTCGCCACGCGGATGGGCGTCGCCGACGCACCCACCCGCCGCGCGCTCCAGCTCGCCGAGGGGGACCTCGTCGTCGACGTACGCCGCCTGCGGCTCGCCGACGGCACGCCCTTCTCCCTCGACCACGCCCGGCTCCCCGCCGACCGCTTCCCCGGCCTGCTCGAGCAGCCGCTCGGCGGCTCGATCTACGAGCTGATCGAGCACGACTACGGCGTCTCCATCGCCGACGCCGAGGAGGTCGTCGAGGTGGTCCACGCGACCGACGAAGAGGCAGCCCTGCTCGCTGTCGCCGTGGGTGACCCGCTGGTCTCGATCACCCGCACGACGTACGACACCGCGGGGACGCCGTTCGAGTTCTCCCACGACCTGTTCCGCTCGGACCGAGTCCGGATCACGCTCCGCACCCCCGGCCGCGGACTGCGCGGCGTACCGGGTGGGGACGGGCCGCACTTCGCGACCATCTCGTCGGTCCCGGCGACCGGCTGACCGACCGGTCCGTCGGCCGATGGCGCCCCCGCCGGGACCTGACAACAGTTGTCGTTGCTGATCGCCGGCCCTGATGCCATCCATGGCTGGAGCAGCAAGGAGCCCATCGGCGCCGACGGCACGCTCACCATCCAGTCGGTGAGCAACACCAACGCCCGTGAGGTCGTCGTGGTCGGCGACTGGCGCAGCAACGACGCCAACGGCCTGAGCAAGTTCACCTTCGGCATCGACGGCGAGCGGGTCTCGTCGATGACCATTCGAGAGGGCTGACTGCTCTGCTGACAGGGCCAGGCGCGCGCCGACCTGGCACTGTCGGCACGCCGTCCGAGACGGGACGCGGGAGCACGTCCTCGGGCCTTCCCCGCCGTGCCCGCTGGGCACACGGTCGACGCGACGGTTCGAGGCACACCATCTCGGGTTCACGAAGACTCCACCCGGCCGATCTGAACCACCTGTGGCCGGCTGCGGGGGTCACTCCCCCAGCGAGTCGGCGTACACCTGTGCGGGTCCGTGGAAGTACTGCGCCTGGCTGACGTCTGCCACGTCTGCCGGTGTGAGGGTGAGCCCCGTGACCACCTCGGCCATCGCCAACGACACAGCCGTGGGATCTGCCCCGTCATAGCTGTCGGTGTCAGCCTCGAGATCGACCCATGCCAGATCGAACAGAGCCCGCAGCTCCTGAGGGACCACCGCGGGGTCGTCGATGAAGGTGTACTCGTCGTCGTCGAAGAGCAACTCGCCGTCGCGAGCCGCGCCGAACCGGTCGTGGGCCTGGACGTTGCCGCGCAGCACGGCGGCAGCCCGGCCGTCTGCCGACAACTCGCGCAGCGTGCCCAGCGCCGGGTCGCCGTAGCCGGTCGGCTCCACTGCCAGCACGCCGCCGGCGATGTCGATCAGCGCCCATCCGGTCGTGTCGAGGTCGTCGGACCAGATGTCGTCCTCGCCCACTGGCTGAGCCAGGTCGACGTGCAGCACCTGCGCCACCTCGTCCCGCGTTGCCCCAGCCACGACCAGCACGGTGAACGACTCCTCGTCCGGCAGTGCATCCGCCACCGTGCGGTAGTACGCGACCCTGTCGCCGTTGCCGCCACCAGCACTGCCGTCGCCGATGGATTGGCCGTCGGAGCCGCCCGAGTCGGCGGGGGCAACAGCCTCGTCGGCGTTCACGGGGTCGCTCTGTGGACCTGCCATGGTGGGTTCCTCCCCTGCTGTTGATGAGCTGCCTCGCCCGTCGAAGATGCCTGTCGTCAGCGATGTGGCGACTGCGGCAATGACGACCGCCACGACGGCGGCGATCGAGTCCCGCTTCGACACGTGTGCTCCTGGTGTTGCTGGTGTGCTCGAGCTTCGGCTGCTGGCCGCCCCTCCTGGGACAGGTCGCAGCGCTCAGCTGATGTCGGACAGATGAGGAATCCGGTGTTCGTCCGGATCGTGTACGTCTCGCTCTCACTGCGGTACGTCAGTTCGGTGCTGGCAGGCCGCCCTTCGTCGAGCAGCCCGCCAGCGCTACGGCCAGAGCAGTGGACACCGCAACAGCGAGACCACCCCGAGCGCAGGCAAGCGCCGTTGCAGCCCGCCCGAGGCTGTGTCGACATCGCCGCGGCCGGACTGTGGCCGCCGGCGTGCCTGCGCCTGCCCGTGCTCTCATCGGTAGCCATCCCGCAGCTCCGCGGCGAGCGCGACCATCCCCCGGCCGAACTCGGGATGACGGCGCAGCTCGCTCTCCTCGGCCTCGCCGCGCTGGACGCGGTCCCAGAGCGCGTGGAACCCCGGGTCGTTGCTGCGGCGCACGGCCTCGAGGACCGGGTCGCGCTGGGCACCAGCGCCGGCCAGCCTCGGAAGGGTGCGGATCTCGTCGTCGACCTGGGCCTGGATCTCGCCGATGTGCTGGCGCGCGTAGCGCAGCAGCTGGTCGGGGTCACGCGGCACCGGCGGCAGGTCGAAGCCGGTCCCGCTGACGGGCATCTGGCCGGTCATGCTGCCGGTCCGTTCACGTCGGGTGCCGCGAACACCGGCACGTCCGCCCTGGGCGTCTTGAGACCGGGGTAGTTCCACCACTGGCCCAGGGTCAGCGGGAAGGCCGAAACCAGCGCGAACAGCAGGTCGATGCACAAGATGACCAGGTCGACCATCTTCGAGATGAGGTTGATCCACTTCAGGAGCTCTTTGGAACCACGCGCGAGCGATTCCAGGACGTCCATCGGGTTGAACTTGCAGAACTCGATGACGACGCCCACGATCTTGTCCAGGAGACTGCACATCGCATCCGTGACGAACCGCATGCCCACAGCGAACCCGTTCAAGCCGTTCGAGGTCTTCGCCAGGTTCTTCACGTGGTCGGCCACGGCCTCGTCGAAGGTGGACAGCGACGACATCGCCGAGTCCGCAGCCAGGCCCCTCCAATGGGATTGCATCTGCATCGCGCTGGCGGCTGACTCGTCCTGGAGCCGCTGGTGGAACTCCTCGAGCGACGTGAGCGCCTGGGAGACCTCGCCGACTGCCTCCCACTGGCCGGTCAGCATCGTCCGCAGGTCCTCGGTGGGCTTGGGCAGCTCGTAGTAGAACGGCGTCTGGGTAAGGAAGTCGAAGACCCACAGGCAGCTCACGACGTGGCTGACGTTGTTCGTGATGTCGTGCCACATGTCCAGGCCCTCGAAGAAGTCGCCCGGCGGTGCCAGCGTCGCGGTCAGGTCAGCGGCGGTGAGGCCGGCGTTCTCGCCGTTGGCGTCGAACCCCCAGTCGGGTGCACCGTCTTCGTTCGTGGGCACGGCGATCTTCTGGAGCAGCGCGTCGAACTCCGCACGCTTGGCCCGGTCGACGTTGTCGTAGTCGGTGGCGGTGTCCCTCAACGCGGCGTCCATCGCCGTGACATAGGCCGGCAGCGGCGCGCCGTCGGCGTAGGCCGCCAAGAGGTCGGTGCGCGCCCGCTCGATCTCGTACTTGATGGACTCGATGATGTTGCCGCCATCGGGGACGACCAGGCGACGCTGGGCGTAGGACAGTGCGCTCGGGTAGGCGGCTGCCATGGCTGCGTAGTCTGCGGCGGCACTGCGCAATGCCCCGGTGGCCACCTCGAATCCGGCAGCGTCAGCCAATGGGGGCTCCTCGGGATGGGTTGGCGTGGGTCGTGGCCGTGCGGTGTCTACCCCGCCGGCGCGGCGCCCACACCGGCGGGCCCGGCACGGGCTCAGGAGCCCGTTTCGAACCTGAGGCCCTGCCCGCGGATGGTGGTGATCAGGCGGGGCGCAGCAGGGTCGTCGCCGAGCTTGCGGCGCACCCAGCCCAGGTGGACGTCGATGGTCTTTGAGGAGGCCAGTGTGGGCCAGGTCGTGTTCCACACCTCGCGCATCAGCTGAGGGCGGCTCACGATGGTGCCGGCGTTGGCGATCAGGCAGTGCAGGAGCCTGAACTCCATCCGGCTGAGGCGGATCTCGAGGCCGTCTCGCCACACGCGCATGGCCAACGGGTCGACGCGGACACCGTGCTCCTCGATCACCGCAGGCTGGTGCCGCGGATTCTTGCGGCGGGCGGTCGAGGTACCGGGCTCGTCCTGGGGATCAGGGTGGTGACGGTCGAGATGGGGTTCGGTCATCTGCTCGCTCCTGCGGGGAGTAGCTGGTCGTCGATGGATCGGGCGGGCAGCCGGCTGGGTGCCCCGGAACGCTCCGGCGGCGGCGGGAGCACCGCCGCCGCCGGAGTCTGTGTGTGTCGACGGTGCCGTCAGGCGCCGGTTGTCGAGGTTGGCGGTTGTCGAGGTTGAAGGTGTCGCCTGGAGCTGGAGACCGACACGGCCCGGGGATTGGAAGGTGTCCAGGCCACGCCGGTCGGTCTGCTCGGTCTGCTCAGCCCGTAGGCATCGGTTGGTCGGGCTCAGCCGATCGGAACCGCGGTCACGACGACGTTCTGGCGGTAGTGGAATCCGCCTCCCGGCGTGGTGACCTTGCCCGCGCAGCTGATCAGCACGAGCTTGTGCTCACCGGTGGTCGAGAAGAACCGCTCGGGCAGCTTCTGCGTGCGCGAGAACCTCTCGACGCCGGTGACCCGGTACTTGAGCTTCTTTCCGTTCTGCCAGAGCGTGACGACCTTGCCCTTGCGGATCTTGGTCAGCTTCCAGAACGCACCCGGACGATCGTGCCGGTCCGAGACGTGACCCGCGATGACCGTCGTGCCGATCAGGTCACCGGCCGCAGCGGACTGGGTGAGCTGGCCGGTGCGGGCCACGTTGCCGGGCACCTGCATCGTGCCCCGCTTGATGCCGACGAGCGAGCTGCGCGCGTTGACACCGATCGAGGGGATGGAGACCTTCTGCACGGTACGGCGGGCCGCACCGTCCCAGCCGTCGTTGCTGAACCCCGTGCTGACCACGGGAACCGCGTACTGGTCCTTGCGGACCACCGTGGTCTCCGAGACCAGGCCGCAGGCGTGCGTGGCGGCCGTGTTGTGGCTGTCAGCCGTGGTCGAGGCGACCCAGCTGTAGTAGCCGGTGCGGTTCACCTCCACCTTGGGCGTCTCGACGGTGCCGTTGGCCGGCGTGAAGGCCACCGTGGCCACGGCATGGGCCGGCGTGCAGGTGATCTTGCTGCGCGAGGCGAACGGACCGTACAGCGTCGCGGAGCCAGTGGCACCGTGGCCGGGGACGAAGCCGGTGATCGTGACCTCGTCGGACACCTGGGCACCCGGCTCGACCTCGGCGTGGGAGGTCTCGGTGGTCAGGTCGACCTTCGACTTCTCCCCCGCCCCAACCTGGGACTTGATGACCTTGGTGGTCTCCTCGGCCATGCCACAGGGATGGCTGGCAGCCTGGTTGCGGTCGTCCGCGGTCAGGGTGACCTGCCAGGTGTAGATGCCCGCCTCGGTCACCGTGATGCTCGGCGTGGCGATCGTCCCGTTGGCCGGGGTGAGGCTGACCGTGCCCACGGCGTTGGCCGGCGTGCACACCTCGTCGTTCACCGAGGTCAGCGGCCCGTACAGGGTCGCGGTGCCCGTGCTGGCCGGAGTGGCACCAGCGACGAACCCGGTGATGGTCACCGTGTCGTGCAGGGCAACGCTGGCACCGTCCATGGTCACCGTGGCCGCGCTGGCCTGGGTGTTCACGGCCGGGACGCTCTTGTCCACCGACACGGTCTGTGCGGCGTCGTCGATGTCCTTGTGGGACGCGACGACCGGCTCCTGAGCGGTCACCGTGAGCTCCTCGAAGGCCACCAGCTTCTGGCCTGCGTAGCCCGCCGGCACCGCGAACTCCACCTCGACCGTGCCGTTGGCGGTGTCGGGAGTGAAGGTCTTCGAGCCCGTGATGCCCGTGGCCGTGCCATCAGACTTGCGGCGAAGCTCGCCGGTCACGGTGTACTCGGTGCCGGGGACCAAGTTCTGGTAGGCCACCGTGTCGACGAGGGTTCCGCCGCCGGCGGGGATGACGTGGTCACCGTCGGCCTTGTCGGTCAGCGTGGTGCCGATGACCGGCGCCTTGCCCACCGTGACCGTCTGCGCGGTGTCGTTGATGTCCTCGTGCCTCGCGATGGCGGTGTTGCTGCCGGCGTAGGTGACCTTCTCGAAGGCCACCAACGACTCACCCGCGTAGCCGGCCGGGACCGTGAACTCGACGTCGACAGTCCCGTTGCCGGTGCCGCTCGTCGTGAACGTCTTCGTCGCGGTGATGCCGGTCGCCGTGCCGTCGGACTTGCGGTACAGCTCACCGGTGACGGTGTGCTGAATGCCCGGCGCCAGGTTCTGGTAGGCGACCGTGTCGACGACCGTGCCACCGCCAACAGGGATGGTGTGGTCGCCGTCAGCCTTGTCGACCAGTGTGGTGCCGATCGAGGGCTTCGTGATGGTCACGGTCTGCGCGGCGTCGTTGATGTCCTCGTGCGACGCGACGACGGTGCCGCTGCTGGTGACGGTGAGCTTCTCGAACGCGACCAGCTCCTGGCCGGCGAGGCTGAGGGGCACGGTGAAGGACACGTTGACCGTGCCGTTGGGCTGGGTCGGGGTGAAGGTCTTCGAGCCCGTGATGCCCGTGGCCGAGCCGTCCGACTTCTTCATCAGCTCGCCGGTCACCGTGTACTGGGTGCCCGGGGTCAGGTTCTGGTACGACACGGTGTCGACGAGGTCTGACAGGTACCAGTCGACGGTGTGGGTACCGCCCATCTTCCCGACCAGGGTGGTGGCGATCGACGGGGTCGGAGCCGCAGTCCAGGTCACCGATGCCGAGCCGGTGGTGGTGGCGGTGCTGCCCGCGACCAGGATCAGCGTCTGCTTGTGGCTGGCCTCGGTCGGCGTACCGCCGACGGTCGTCGGCACCGAGATGATCTTCCCGGTACCGCCGGCGCCCTGGGCGGTGACCGTGACCGTGGCCGAACCAGCGGTCGTGGCGTTGCGCAGGTCGAGGTAGACCTGCTGACCGTCGACCACCGACGCGGCGTTGACCGGGTTGCCCGACGCGTCTGTGACAGCGACACCCGGGACGACGGTGAGGCTGGCGCTCGGCTGGTTGGTGTGCACCGTGAACGGCCCGACCAGCGTGCCGGCCTGCTGGGCGCCGGCGGGTGCCGTGACGGACGCCGTGACTGATGGGACGTCTCCGGGCGACATGGTCGCGCCGCCGTTGACGCTGTTGACGAGGTACTCGTACGCGGCCTGCGAGTTGGGCGACGCCCAGGGCCACGCTGCGTCGAACCCCAGGTCGGTGTAGCGCCAGATGGCGTACTGCGTGGCTTCGATCGCGTCGTTCGGCGAGATGCTCGCCACGCCCGCGGCTGCCGCCAGGTCCACCAGGCTGACCGCCGGGTAGCTGTGCGCCAGGACCCACAGCACCTTGCCGGAAATCGTCGGGTCGGTCTCGAAGTAGTTGCTGCCCAGGAAGTCCGAGGCACTGCCCACGACACCGCCGGTGTTCGCCTTCAGGCTGACGTCGTGCTCGATGCAGTAGGCGTAGTACGACGGCGTGCCCGGGTTGCTCGTGTCCGCCGGCGGCGGCGAGTAGACCGGGACCAAGTGGGTGCCGCTGTAGCCCACCGGGCTCCCGAGCCAGACCGGGTCACCAGCCGCCGGCTCGGTTGCTGCTGATGCTGACGTCGCCAGCGACGGCATCAGCACGGCAGCAAGCGCGAGCGCGGTGCCGACCACCGTGCTCATCACCCACGCCCGCCACGCCCGGCGGCTCCCATTCGACTTGCTCAATGACCTGTCCCCTCTGTCTCGGCGGGGCACCCGGCTTGACGGGCACTACCCACGGTCGTTCGCCATCGATCCGCGCAGCCGGCCCGGGCCCCACCCGGGACGCCAGCAC
The DNA here is from genome assembly GCF_057813895.1 of Nocardioides sp. F233. NCBI lineage: Bacteria > Bacillati > Actinomycetota > Actinomycetes > Propionibacteriales > Nocardioidaceae > Nocardioides > Nocardioides sp. F233. Next base: position 30,369 of record NZ_JBVASH010000005.1, on the reverse strand, counting down.
TGCGACACAGCCCTGTGCGACAGGGCTGGCTGATGTAGGGATCTTGTGACGATGGGAACGACCCACGGAGCCGATGGCGCTGGCCTCTCGCCCAAAAGACACCCGTTCGGGGGTCAACTCGAGCAGAGCGATGCGCTCACGCCACGGGCCCGTGGTGACGGTTCCCTTGCCTGGTAGACAGACCCGGGGACCTGCCATGACGCGACGTGCGGAAGAAGTTCAGAACGCTCACGGACGAGGGGCTGAGCCGGGCCAGTGAGCCGACAGCCAGAGCAACCTGGGCAGCACGGCCATCAGGCGAGGTCACCGGCGCTGCTCAGCTCATCAGCCTTGGTGAGGGGCGCGACGTCGAACGACACCGCAGCCGCCGAGAACTCAGCCTCCCACTCGCGGCGCTCGCGCACGGCCACCTCCATCGCAGCCGCCTGCGTGGCGAACGGCCCGATGTAGCGGGTTTCGACGGCGCTGCGGGCAATGACCAGATGCGGCCCCTGGCCCTGCGCCCGGTCGTCGTCCTCCAACAGGCGCACGAGGCGCTGCTCGAGAGCGATCCAGCGCTGCTCAGCACTCGTGGGGAACGGCACCACGTTGTCGTGGACGTCTGGGGAGGGGCATGGGACCTCCCGCAGATCCTGGCTGCCGCCGGCGCCAACGAGGGCCCCGCCATCCCCCGCGGCAGCACTGCGGTCCGTGCAACGCTGGATCGCCATCGGCGTGTGGTTCGGGGCTGTGACTGCGGGGTTCATGACTCCTCCTGATCGGGTTGCACGGCGCCCGGGCAGGGACATGGGCACTGGGCCCGGGCCATGACACGGGAGGTTCGGACACCCGCAGTTCCCCTCCCCCTGGAAAGGTCCCGCGGGTGTCCGATGGAAGCCAGCGCACCAGTGCCAGCTTCCGTGCTCCCCCAGTGGGGGGACATCTGAGCGCAACGCTCATGACGCGGTCGGCCGAAGAAAGTTCCTCGGGATTCGTGACGGAACCGCATCATCGGGCGCCAAGCTGGATGTCCCCCTTCACGGAGAAGGCACCAACCGGGCGGCGGGCACCCTCTCGCTGGCCGGCCGACTCCGAACCGAGATGTGCTGGCGCAGAAGCCCGGACACCACCTGCGCCAGCACCGTGCGGACTGCGCTGCGGCTGCCCGGGCGGTCTCGCCGACAGAAGGCGACGACCGGAGTCAGGCTGGGGACGAGTCCAGCCCAGCCTCGGCTTCCGCACTGTTTGCGCTGGTCTTGTCTGCGTCGAGGTGCCTCTCGACATCCCAGCCACGGACCATCATCCACTTGTAGCGCGCGATCCCGAACACCGCGAGCACCGTGACCAGCATCCACAGGGCTGATCCAGCCATCCACATCGTCACGAACAGAGGACGCAGCCGGGCACGGATCCTGACGCGCTCGACCGGACTGGTTTCAGTCCATCGGGGCTTCAGGGATGCCGCGTGGTGGTGGAGCACTCGCTGGGGTCCGGCGTGGGGAACTTCGTTGGGTCCTCGCCCAGCGCAGCCGCCTCGCTGGGATCCAGCACCATCACGCAGCTGATGTCCTTCACGGCGCCGCCTTCCCTGTTCCGGGCGTCCTCGTCGGAGGACTGGCTGCCCTGCGCTGGCGACGTCTGGTGCTCAGCGGGCGAGCTGGGGCCGCTGTGCTCGCCGGGACTGCCGGCGATGCTCCAGGAGACTGCGACCACGCTGCTGAGCAGGAACACCGCGACGCTGGCGATCAGCGCACCTGGCGTCTCTCGCCGGCCGGACAGGCTGTCGGGCCGGTGCTTGTCGGGCACCTGGCGATCCTAGGCAGCCGCAGATGGCGCAACCAGCGGCAGCAGCCGCACCGAGACCTGCTCCTCCTCGGGAAGCAGGTGGTTGCCTGCCATCTCGTCCTCGGCTGCGCAGGCCGCGGCCAGGGCGTTCGGGAACGGCCCCAAGTACTCCGTCACCCAACCGCTGTGGACCATCAAGGCGTACGGCTGCTCCAACTGGGCAACAAGACCCTGGGCCCAGCGCTCGACGACGACATCGAGCTTGCGGCCGGATTCACCGGGCTGATCGTCGTCCCAGGCTGCATCACGTGGTGGCATCACGATCGGTAGACACCCGGCGCGGCGCTTGATGATGCGGTCTGCTCGGGTCGCTCCATTGCCCAGTCCCGGCTCAGCGCGAAGCGAGCACGGGCCAGCCCAACCAGCACAGTCAGCACGATGACCGCCCAGAGGGCGATCGCGAGGATCCACATCACGCCAAGAAGACGGGGCCCGAGGTGTGATCTGACGCGGCTTGCGCAACTGATGCCACGAGCCGGCCCAGAGCAAGCCAGAGCCGCACGGCCAGAGTGGGCGCCGCCGGCGGTGGGTGCGAAGGGGTGCACCACCGCCGGCGGCCGAGGGGAGGGACAGCGTGGATGAGACGCGGGGCGCCCACCAGAGGGATCCGCGGGCGGGAGATGACACCCGAACAGACGTAGCCGAGTCAGTCGCTGTGGCTGCTCTCGCTGCCGGCCGACAGGACGGCGGCCGAGGAAGAGCCGGGTGCGGGCAGAACGGCGCCAGCAACGGGATGACGCGTGTGACCGGGGGTCACGATCAGAAGTCCCGCGACCGCGTCAGGAACACGGTCCTGTGCCGTCTACCGGTCATGCAGTCGCAGCACCTGGAGTCGCAGTCCAGCACCGAGGTCCACGACGCTGTCCTGATGTGGCGCTGGGCGCATCCTGCGCTCGCTGCGACCGCCAGGCTGTCCGTGCACACCCCGTCGACCCAGCTTCGCCGGTTGATGGAGGCTCCTCGTCTCGTTGAGGACGCAGTGCTGGCGCATGCGCTGGGTGGCGCGCCCGCGCGAACCGTGACGGTGCTGTCGAGCCCGAGCCTCAGCCAGAACCGCCGCCACGCGCTGCTGAAGGTGCACGCCGCGGTGAGGACCCAACTCCAGAAGGGCTGCCCGGCACCCGAACTCGCCGAGACAGCCCTGCGCCGTGTCGCAGCTTGGGCTGCGCAGGCCTGGATGGACGACTCGGCCCGATGGCCGCAGTAGACACTGCGTCAGGTGCGTCGCCCGGTGAATCGCACGCGCGGGGTGGTCATTGCCGTGGCCTTGCTGCGAACGCTCCCGAACCCGATGCTCGTCAACCCAGACCTGCCGGCGGGTCCTTCCCCTGACCCTCGCGGACGAGCGTCCGCGAGGGTCTTCTGCGCCCATCACCTTCCTGACATGCAGTCAGGCTCGATCGGGCTGAAGTGACTCCGGCCCCTGACCGCGCTCGTGCTGGTCAGGGTCCGGTCTCCTGAGCCACCGCTGCCGTGAGAACACGGTTCCGACCCCGATCCGATCAGGATCGACCAGAACCGGTGGTTGTCGCGTGACCATCGCGGGGATGGTTGCCGCCGTTCGCTCGGCCGGCACACCGACCCACGTCGCGGAGCCTGCTGCGCCGACGGGCTGCGAGTCCTGAGCCTTCACGAGGATTCCCGGGACAAGCCCGACCTCGACAGGGGTCCGCTGGTGCCCCTGGGGGCACCAGCAGACCTGAGCGACGGACAGCCGACTCACGTGTACGGGCACACGTACGAGCTCGGCTCCAGGACCCGAACGGTGAACGACTCACCGCCCTCGATCTGGAAGGACTCGCCGATCTCGAAGGGCACGTACTCGTCGGTCCCGGGGAGGCGGGCCTCCCACGAGCCGCGAGTGAGGATCATCCACTCGCGCGTGGGCGCCTCGAAGGTCCACTCGCCGGGCTCCATCACGCCCGAGGTGAACTTGCCCTGCGAGTTCTCGAACTCGAGGCTCCTCACCTGGCCGTCGTAGTACTCGTTCAGCTTGATCATGAAGGGAACCTCCTGGCAGACACCGTTGCTTGCGCAACGGACGCTAGGCATCCGGCCCACCCCAGACAATCGCCATCGTGGACAATCTGGGAGCAATCCATCTCCCCAGCGTCCATCTTTCGTCGCTAAGGTCCTTCCATGGAGCAGGAGAACCGACACCTGACGGTCGCCGACATCGTGGCCCTGGACGCCTTGGGCCTCGCGGTCTGCGCCGGCGCCGCCGCCTTGGCCAACGTGGTCGAGGTCGCGCACGTGTCCGAGGCCCGCAACGCGCCGGACTGGCTCGAGGGTGGCGAGTTCCTCATCACCTCGGGCGCGCTGCTCGCCGATGCCGACTGGAACGACTACGTGGCCGTGGCTGCGGAGCGGGGAGCGGCAGCCCTCGCTCTGGGCATCGGCGCCAGCGCGGCATACGACGCCGTCCCGTCCGGTCTGGTGCAGGCCGGACAGCATTTCGGCATCCCGGTGCTCGCCATTCCCGAGGCAACCCCGTTCATCGCCGTCACCAAGGCCATCTTCGATGCGCGCGCCGAGATCGACCGGCACGTCGCCGAGCTGAGCGCTGAGCTGCAGCGGGAGCTCACCCGCGTCGCGGCCCGTGGCCGCGGCCTCGGCGGGCTGATCCACGCCTGGCGACAGTTCACCGGCGAGGAGGTGGTCCTGATGGACCGCCGGGCCCGCGTCCTCTCCTCGACGCTGGAGGTGCCGGCCGAGGCTGCAACCCTCATCAGCGACCTCGCGGTCACGTTGCCGCCACTCACGACCGACCTGGCGCCGGTAGACACTCCGCTGGGGCGTGCGCACGTCGTACCGATCGGCGCGACCCGCCACGCCGGCTACCTCGCCCGCCTGCACCCGTCCCTGCACTCCGCGGACGTCGCGCTGCCGACGTTGACGTCCTTGCTGGCCCTGGAGTTCGAGCGACGCTGGCTGCTCGACGAACCCCAGCGCCGGGCACGCGCCAACCACCTGGCACGCCTGCTCGCCGCCGAGGACGACGTCCGGGGCAGTGGCCAGCTCAAGGCACTGGGCGTCACGACCGACGAGGTCCGGGCGATCGCGATCGAGGCGTCGACGGAGGATCAGGCCGAGGAGATCCTCGCCGATCTCGCGATCGCCCTGGACACCGGGTTGGTACGACGCAAGGAACGCCTGGTCGAGGCCGTCGCGTCGAGCGACCCACGCGGCACCATCGCTGCATTCGGCCTGGCCGTCCCGATCGGGATCGGACAGTCGGTCAGCCCCGGCCTCGCGGCGCGGTCATTGCGGCAGGCACACTCGGCGCTCGCCACGAGCCGCCGGACCGGCGCGCTCGTGGAGTACGTCGACGGGGCCAGCCATGAGTTCCTCCTCGCCGTGGCCGACCCGACGTACCTGGCATCGTTCGCGGACGCCGTCCTGTCTCCCCTGGAGGAGGCCGACAGCACGGGTGCGCTCGTCGACACGCTGCACGCGTGGCTGGCCGAACAGCGCTCGATCGCCGACTGCGCGACCCGGATGGGCGTGCACCGCCACACCGTACGCAACCGCATCCAGCGCGCGACCCAGTTGCTCGGCCGCAGCCTCGGCGACGTCGAGACCCAGACCGAGCTCTGGCTCGCCCTCAAGGCGCGCGGCACCCGTGACCTGACGTGATGTCCACCGCGGCCAAGCAGCAAATAGAGATTCGCCCCGGGGGCGAGGGTCTGACCGGGCGTGCCCGCGTAGTTTCGGCGGCATCGGGCGCCGCGGGAGCGACGGCCACCAGGACCCCATCCGATGCTCGGGCCACCTCCAGGAGGACACCATGACCATGTCGGAGATCAACCTCAGCAGGCGCCGGCTCCTCACCAACGGCGCGCTCGCCGGAGGCGCCGTCGTCCTCGGCGCCGGGGCGCTCAATGCCTGCAGCGACTCGGGGAGTTCCACCAGCTCGGCGAGCCGGACGCTGCGGGTCGGCGTGCTGGGCGGCGGCAATGCCGAGACGCTGAACTTCAACAGCGCGCTCAGTGAGACCGACGTGGCTCGCACGGCCCAGATCTTCGAGGGACTGACCACCTTCGACCCCTCGGGCAAGGTCGTCAACCGCCTGGCCGAGTCGCTCGAGCCCGACGCCGCCGGCCAGGTCTGGACGATCCGGGTCAGGGAAGCGACGTTCCACGACGGACGGCCGCTGAGCGCCGACGACGTGCTCTACAGCGTGCAGTACATGGCCGACCCGAAGAACAAGGCCGACGCCGCGGCCGCGCTGTCCCAGGTCGACGTCGCGCGTTGCAAGAAGGTCGACGACCGCACCGTGCAGGTCGTGCTGTCCCGGCCCAACTTCTTGTTCCCCACCCTGCTCGGCGAGCGCTCGGTCGCGATCATGCCGATGGGAACGAAGAGCTTCGACAGGCCCATCGGGACCGGACCGTTCAAGTTCGACAGCTTCAAGCCCGGCGACCGCAGCCGCTTCCTGCGCTACGACGACTACTACGGCGGGGCACCGAAGGTGGAGGAGCTCGAGATCGTCTCCATCGACGACGCCGCAGCGCGGCTCAACGCCCTGCGCTCGGGGACCGTCGACGTCATCGCCGAGGTCTCGCCCGAGTTGGTCAACGGCGCGGAGTCCGGCAGCGTCAAGCTGATCCAGACCACCTCCGGCTCGTTCTCGACGATGTACATGCGGATGTCCAAGGCTCCCTTCACCGACGTCCGGGTGCGCCAGGCGATGCGCCTGCTCGCGGACCGCGAGCAGATGATCGACAACGCGCTGTTCGGTGCCGGCAGCCTCGGCAACGACCTCTCCAGCCCGTTCGACCCGTACTACGCCTCGGACCTGCCGCAGCGCTCCTACGACCCCGACCAGGCACGTTCGCTGCTCAAGGCCGCCGGCGCCGAGGGTCTCACCGTCGAGCTGCACACCTCCGACGCGGGCCTGGCCATGCTCCAGTCCTCGACCCTCTACGCCGCGCAGGCGGCCGAGGCCGGCGTGACGGTGAAGCTGAAGAAGTGGCCGACCAGCGAGTACTGGAGCCGGGCCTGGCTCAAGGAGCCGTTCGCCTGCAGCCACTGGGGCGGCCGGCCCCTGATCAGCCACCTCCAGCTCAGCGCCCTGCCCGGCGCCAGCTACAACGAGACCGACTGGGACTCCCCCGACTTCAACAAGCTCGTCGACACCGCCATGGCGAGCGCCGACGAGGGCGTACGACGAGACGCGCTGGTCGACGCACAGACCATGCTGCACGAGGAGGGTGGCTACGTCATCTGGGGATTCGCGAAGAACGTCGACGCGCTCAGCCCACGAGTCCAGGGCATCACCCCCAGCGCGATCCGCCCGCTGGGCAACTACGACTTCCGGGAGGCCTCGCTCTCATGAGCACCGCCGTCGCGCCCGTCGCACCTGTCCGGCGGCCGCGGATCGCACTCCCTGGGACGGTGGGCTTCGTGCTCACCCGCCTGGGGGTGGGCGTACTGACGCTGTGGGTCGTCTCGCTCCTGATCTTCTTCGGGATCGAGGCTCTGCCCGGCGACGCCGCGACGGCCTCCCTCGGCTCCTCTGCCACGCCGGAGCTCCTCGACCAGTACCGGGCCGACTTCGGCCTCGACCGACCGGCCATCGAGCGGTACGGCGACTGGCTGGGCGGGCTGCTGCACGGCGACCTCGGCCGTTCCTTCCCCTCGGGTACGCCGGTGTCGGACCTCATTGCGGGCCGGATCGGCTACACCGCGACGCTGGCCGGGATCACCCTGCTGGTGCTGGTCCCGGTCGGCATCGTGCTCGGCGTGTGGTCGGGCACCCGCGAGGCGAGCGCGACCGACCGCACCGTGTCGGCCGTGACCCTCGTCCTCGCCGCGATCCCCGAGTTCGTGCTGGCGGCGATCGTGCTGCTGGTCTTCGCCGTGTGGTGGCCGGTGTTCCCCTCGGTCTCGATCATCGACACGCTGCGCCCCCTGGGCCAACAGCTCTCCGTGATGGTCCTTCCCGCGCTGACCCTCGTGTTCGCCGGGGCCGCCCAGACCTCACGGATGGTGCGGGCGTGCATGATCGACGTGCTCCGTCAGCCCTACATCGCCATGGCCCGCCTCAAGGGCGTCTCGGAGCGTCGCGTGCTGTGGCAGCACGCCCTGCCGAACGCACTCGGTCCCACACTCCAGATCGTCGCTCTCAACGTCGGCTGGCTGTTCGGCGGCGTCGTGGTCGTCGAGGCAGTGTTCGAGTTCCCCGGCGTCGGGCGCGCCCTCACGCAGGCCGTGACGACCCAGGACGTCGCAACCGTGCAGTCGCTCGCGCTGCTGATCACCGCGGTCTTCCTCGTGGCCAGCATCGTCGCCGACATCGCTGCAGCGTTCCTCAACCCGAAGATCCGGAGGAAGCTGTGAGCGCCCCCCACCACGCCGCACGACGTCGCACGATTCGAGTGCCCCGCGGCCTGCGCACGGTCGAGGGAGCGATCGGCGCCATGATCGTGCTCCTCGTCGCGGGGCTCACCGTCATCGGGCCTGCGCTCGCGCCTCACCCTGACCAGCAGGTCGTCGGCGCCCCGCTCCAGGGCCCGTCCTCCCAGGCGGTCCTCGGCACCGACATCCTCGGCCGCGACGTACTGAGCCGGGTCCTGTCCGGCGGGCTGTCGCTCCTCTTCGTGGCCCTCACCGCGACTGCACTGGCGTACCTGGTCGGCGCGACCTGGGGCATGCTCGTCGCGCTGCGCTCGCGCTTCCTCGACACACTCAGCATCGGCATCGTGGACGTCGTCCTGTCCCTTCCTCCACTGATCGTGGCCCTCGTCCTGCTTGCCGGCGCCGGATCCGGGACTGCCGTGATCGCCGTCGCCCTCGCAGCCGTCCAGGTGCCCCGCGTCTTCCGGATCGTGCGGGCCTCCAGCCGTGAGGTCGTCGCCCAGGACTATGTCGAGGCCGCATTCGCCCGCGGCGACTCCTCATGGCAGGTCCTGCGCCGCGATGTCCTCCCCAACGTGCTCACCCCGCTGCTGGCCGACTTCGGCGTCCGGATCACGAGCTCCGTGATCCTCGTCGCCTCGCTGAGCTTCCTCGGCCTCGGCGCGGCTCCGCCGGAGGCGGACTGGGGCCTGATGATCAACGAGAACCGGACCGGGATCCTCGTCCAGCCTTGGGGCGTGATGGCGCCCGCACTGCTCGTCGCCGCCCTCTCGGTCGGCGTCAACCTCCTCACCGACGGCATCTCCCGCGCCCTCGGTACCACCGCCCAGACCCGCGACGCCTGATCCCGGAGCCACCGTGACCACCACTCCAGTCCTCGAGGTCCGCGACCTGACTGTGCGCACGCCCGCCGGCCGGGTCATCGTCGACGGCGTCGACCTCCAGCTCAACGCGAGCGAGGTGCTCGCGGTCGTCGGCGAGTCCGGCTCGGGCAAGACAACCACCGCCCTCGCCCTCCTCGGCTACTTCCGCGACGGCGCGCAGCTGGTCCGCGGAGAGGTCCGGGTCGGCCACGTCGAGATCCTGGCGGTGCCGGAGAAGCAACGTCGTCGTCTGCGCGGACGCTCGATCGCCTACGTCCCGCAGGACCCCACCACCAGCCTCAACCCGGCCCATCGGATCGGACGGCTGCTCGGCGAGGCGCTCGACTTCGTCGGCGACGACAGCACCGAGCGACGCCTCGAGCTGCTCGAGCTGGTCCACCTGCCCGCGACCCCGGCCCTGCTCAAGCGCTACCCGTTCGAGCTCTCCGGCGGGCAACAGCAGCGTCTCGCCATCGCGATCGCCCTCGCGGCACGGCCGCAGGTCGTCGTCCTCGACGAACCGACGACCGGCCTCGACGTCACCACCCAGCAGCACATCGTCGAGCTCGTCCGAGAGCTCGCCGACACCGGCCAGGCCGCCTTCGTCTACATCAGCCACGACCTTGCAGTCGTGAGCGAGGTCGCCGATCGGGTCGCGGTCATGCACACCGGTCGAGTCGTCGACGCGGGCGCGACGACCTCCGTGCTCCGCACGCCCGACCATCCCTACAGCCGGCTGCTGGTGGCGACCGCCCCAGATGCTCGTGGCGTGAGCGTCGTCGTCGATGAGGACGGCCACCGCCCGCGCGGCGGCGACTTCGACTCCGACCGGTGGACCCGTCTCTCCGTCGTGCCGGTCCCGCCGTCCCCCGAGCCCGGTCCCGGCGCCGACGACGTGCTCCGCGTCGAGGAGCTCGTCGTGACCTATGGACGCGGGCACGGCGCACGTACCGTGCTCCGCGGCGTGGACCTCACGGTCAAGGCCGGCGAGTGCGTCGGTCTTGTCGGCGAGAGCGGCAGCGGCAAGAGCACCCTCGGCCGCACGGTCGCGGGCCTCGTGGCACCTGCCGGAGGGCGGATCCTGCTCGACGGAACGCCGTTGGGTCCCGATGCCCGTCGCCGATCCGTTGAGCAGCTCCGAGCCCTGCAGCTGATCTACCAGAACCCCGACCGCTCGCTGAACCCCCGTGAGAACGTCGCCGAGGCGATCAGCCGCACGCTCCTCTCCTTCGAGCGCGGCCTCAGCACTGCGCAACGGACCGCCCGCGTCCGCGAGGTCGCCGAGCGCGTCGAGCTCCCCCTGGGCCTGCTGGACCGGATGCCCCGCGAGCTCTCCGGCGGCGAGAAGCAGCGCGTCGCCATCGGCCGTGCTCTCGTCGCGCGCCCGCGCGTCCTGATCTGCGACGAGGTCACGTCCGCACTCGACGTCTCCACCCAGGCCGCGATCATCCAGCTCCTCCGCGACCTCACCGCGGACGGCCTCTCCCTGCTCTACATCACCCACGACCTCGGCGCCGTGCGCTCGCTTGCCCACCGGATCGCCGTACTCAACGGGGGCGAGATCTGCGAGTCGGGACCGACGGAGGATGTCCTCGACCGCCCGAGCCACACCTATACTCGCGAGCTCATCGCCTGCACCCCCCTCTTGCAGCCGTGATATCAGGGCCGACGTCGAGGATGCCTTGACGCGTGAACAGCGAGCGCCTCGCCCTGGCGCGGCCCGCGGGCGGCCCACTCGTTGCTTCCCCCTCCCAGCTCGGCCAGCCGGAGCTTCTGCGCCTTCCCCGTGGGGGTGGTGAGGAGGTCCTCGACCTCGTTCGGCGAGAACCTCTCACCCCCGCTCCGGATCAGCTCGTTCTTCCGACCGGTCAGGACGATCGCACCGTCGGTGAGCACGCGCCCGAGGTCCCCGTCCAGACCCACCCGTCCCGGAAGGTCTCCGCGGGTCGGTCCCAGTAGCCCACCGCGTTGGTCGGGCCGCGCGAGATAGGCGTCACGGGCATCTGCGGCTCCGGCGCCTACATCACCTACGCCGCCCAGACCGACCAGGTGCCCATCGTCGACGCCGCCACCGGCGAGATCCTGCGCGAGCTCACCATCGATCCAGCCAAGGACTACCAGGGCACGGGACGACCACCCGGACCCACGCCGAAAAAGCACTGAGCCCGAACCCACATCCGTGGGTCCGGGCTATGCCGATGTCCTGAGACATCACACTGAGCCGCCTGTCGGAATCGAACCGACGACCTAATCATTACGAGTGATTCGCTCTACCGACTGAGCTAAGGCGGCGCCGCCACCAGTCGTGACCGGTGACCGCGGAAGCATACCGAGCAGGGTCATCCGGGAGCGAATCCGGCCCCGGGGTCGGTTCAGGCAGCAGCAGCCGGTACGACGCCCGGGCGGGTGGCGTTGACGCCGGTGACCATCGTCTGCGGGGCGTCGCACCAGCAGGTGAAGCTGACGACGATGCCGTGCTCGGTCGTCTCCATGCCGGTGATCTGGCTGGGGAAGATGAGCTCCCGGCGGTGGCAGGTGGTGCAGGTGTGGGCGAACATGGCGAACCTCCTTCGGGGCGTTTCCTCCATGGTGGGCCGGCGGCGATCCAAGGGGTAGCCTCGCTTTCCAGAGCAATCCCTAGGGATCACCTATGGATGGAGGGTGAGACGTGCTGTCGCTGCACCAACTGACCTGCTTCCTCGCGACCTACGAGCACCGCTCGCTGACCCGGGCGGCCGAGGAGCTCGGGTACGCGCAGCCGTCGGTGTCGGAGCAGGTGCGGGGACTGGAGAAGTCGCTCGGGGTGCAGCTGTTCCGGCGAGTGGGGCGGGGCGTCGTACCGACGACGGCCGCGGACACCTTCCGGCCGCACGCGGAGAAGGTCCTGGCTGCGGCCGACGACGCGCAGCGGGCGGTGGCGAGCATCCGGTCGCTGGAGACCGGGACGATCCGGTTCGGGATGTTCGGGACCTCGCGGCTCTACGTCAGCGCCGACCTGGTCGCCGACGTGCTGGAGCGGCATCCCGGCGTGCGGGTGGAGCTGATCGGCCAGAACTCCAACGACGTGCACGAGCAGCTGCACCGCGGCCGCCTGGAGGCGGCGATGATCGCGATGTCCGCGGTGACCAACGAGGGCATGGACATCCGGCCGATCGCGCGCGACGAGCTCGTCTACATCTCCGCCGACCCGTCGCGGCTGACCGCACCGGTGACCGCGAAGAGGCTGGCCGAGGCGCCGCTGGTGCTCTCGGAGACGACGTGGCGCGACGCCGACTCGGCGCGGACCATCCTGAGGCGGATGGTGAACGAGGCCGGCTACAACCCGAGCACCCGGATCGAGGTGGAGGACGTCGAGACGGCCGTCGAGCTGGTCGGCCGCGGGCTGGCGGACTCGGTGGTCAACAAGGGCGTCGCGATCCAGCTGCTCCCGCGGCTCGCGCCGAACGCCGGCTGGGTGTCGTTGCGCCCGCGCCTCTACGACACCATGGCGATCGTGCACCGGGCGGGCGCGACGCTGTCGCCGGCCGCTCAGCTGATGATCGAGCTGGCCACCCAGCGGATCCAGGCGCTCATCGAGCCCCTCTGAGCAGCAGGCTCAGCAGCTCAGCCCGTCCTTCGGCACGGTGCCGTCGATCAGGTAGGCGTGGACGGCGTCGTCGACGCAGCTGTTGCCCTTGTTGTACGCCGTGTGCCCGTCACCGTCGCGGCTGACCAGGACGCCGGACTGCAGCTGCTCGGCCATCGCCACCGCCTCGGCGTACGGCGTCGCGGGGTCGCGCGTCGTACCGAGCACCACGATCGGGGCGGCGCCGGAGCCGTCGATCTTCAGGTCGGGCTCGTCGGTGGAGGTGAACGGGATGCCGTTGCAGGCGGTCAGGCCCCAGGCGAAGACGTCGCCGAACGTGGGCGAGGCCTTCTCGAAGTCGGGGAAGTTCGCGGGCACCTCGTCGGTGGTGATCGACCACGGGTCGTCGAGGCAGTTGATCACCGAGATCGCCTCGAGGCTGTTGTCCTTGTACGTGCCGTTCTCGCGGGAGCCGTAGAAGTCGGCGAGCTGCAGCAGGGTCGAGCCGTCGCCGCCGAGCGCCTCCTTGAGGCCGTCGTCGAGGTAGGGCCAGTTGTCCTCGCTGTAGAGCGGCAGGATCAGGCCGTAGAAGGCGAGCCCGACGGTCAGGTCGCGGCCCTCGGCGTCGCTGGTCTTCAGCGGCGTCTTGTCGATGCCGTCGAGCAGGTCCTTGATCGTCTTCAGACCGGCGTCGACGGAGTCGCCGAGGAAGCAGCCGCCGTCGTCGACGCAGTTCTGGATGTAGGAGCGCAGCGCGGTCTCGAAGCCCTTGGCCTGGCTCAGCGCGCCGTCGCGCGGCGACAGGGACGGGTCGACGGCGCCGTCGAGCACCATCCGGCCGACCTTGTCGGGGAACAGCTCGGCGTACGTCGCACCGAGCCGGGTGCCGTAGGAGAAGCCGAAGTAGTCGAGCTGGTCCTCACCGAGCGCCGCGCGCAGGACGTCCATGTCGCGGGCCGCCTCGACCGTGCTGACGTGGCCGCCGACGGCGCCCGAGCGGGCCTTGCAGCCGGACCAGAACTCCTCGGAGTTCTCCTTCGCGGTCTCGACCTCGTCGGGGGTGTCCGGGTCGGGGTCGGCGGCGACGTACGCGTCGAGCGCGTCGTCGCTCAGGCAGTCGACGGGCGCCGAGTCGCCGGTGCCGCGGGGGTCGAACCCGACGATGTCGTACGACGACCGCAGCTTGTCGGCGAAGTAGAAGTCGGCGTCCTTGGCGGTGTCGGTGCCGGGGGCGCCGGGACCGCCCGGGTTGACGACGAGCGAGCCGATCCGGGTGCCGGTGGCGCGGGTGCGCTCGACGGCGAGCTTGATCGAGCCGTCGCCGGGCTTCTGGTAGTCGATCGGGACGTCGAGGGTGCCGCACTCGTCCTGGTCGCAGCGGGTCCAGGTGATCAACTGGTCGTAGAAGTCCTCGAGGGTGCGCCCGTCCGGTCCCTCGGGGCTCGCGGCGTCGGAGCCCTCGGTGTCGCCCTTCGCGGCCGAGTCGTCGGAGTCGTCGCCCTTGAGCAGGACGATGCCGACACCGACCGCGCCGGCGAGCACCAGCGCCCACACGGTGACGACCGCGACGATCAGGGTCCGCTTGCTCACAACACAGCTCCTCGGTCTCGGGTCAGGTCACCGCTGCGGTGCCTGCAGTGCCACCATCATCGACTCCAGGGCCAAGGCCACCGGCACGTTGAACTCGAGCATCTGCTCGCGGGCGGCGAAGATCCACCCGATCCGGCGCAGGTTGAGCTCGGGCGTGGAGCTGGCCACGATGCTCTGGACCTGGTCGCGGATCTCCTCGTTGACCAGTGCGCCCGGAGCGCCGCTCGCGACCGCGATCGCGTCGCGGTAGACCGACATCAGGTCGGTCAGGCCGCGGTCGACCACGTCGAGGTGACGCCGCTTGGCGCGGGTGCGCTGGCCCTTCTCGAGGGCGGCGAGCGCGGGTCCGTACTCCCGCGGGCGGCGGCCGCGCTCGACGACGCCGTACGCCGCGTCGAGGTCGACCTTCTCCCGCGCGTCGAGCTCGGCGGTGATCGCGTCGGCCTCGTCCTTCGCCGTCGACGCGAGCCGGGTGGCGGCGTCCATGCAGCGCCCGAGGTCGGTCAGCCGGGCCGGCATCGACACGACCTCCTGGCGGCGGGTGCGCACCGCCTCGTCGAAGGCCAGCGCGCGGGCTCGGCCGATGTGGCCCTGGCTGGCCCGGGCGGCGTACGACGCCAGCGGCTCCGCGACGCCCCGGGCGACCAGGAAGCCGGCGACCTCCTCGGCCGTCGGCGTCGAGAGCGTCACGAGCCGGCAACGCGACCGGATGGTCGGCAGCACGTCCTCGACGGTGGGCGCGCAGAGCATCCAGAGGGTGCGGCCGTTGGGCTCCTCGATCGCCTTGAGCAGCGCGTTGCAGGCCTGCTCGGTGAGCCGGTCGGCGTCCTCGACGATCAGGATCTGCCAGCGGTCGCCCATCGGGCTCAGCGAGGCGCGGCGGACCAGGTCACGGACCTCGTCGACGCCGATGGACAGCTTTGCGGTGCGGATCACGGACACGTCGGCGTGGGAGCCGGCGAGCACGGTGTGGCAGTCGTGGCACCCGTCGGGGCAGTCGGGACCGCGCCCGCCCTGCCGGCACTGCAGGGCCGCGGCGAACGCGATCGCCGCATTGGACCGGCCCGACCCGGGCGGTCCGGTGAACAGCCAGGCGTGGGTCATCCCCTGACCGGCGACGGCCTTCTCCAGCGCCGTGATGACGTGGCGCTGCCCGACCAGGGTGTCCCAGACCGTCACGACCCGCTCCTGGCGGCCTGCACGAGCAGCGGCTCGATGCGCTCCCAGATCTGCGCGGCGATCTCCTCGATCGGCGCGCGGGCGTCGAGGACGGCGTAGTGCTCGGGGTTGCGCGCGGCGAGGTCGAGGAAGGACTGCCGCACGCGCTGGTGGAACTCCAGGCCCTCTCCCTCGATCCGGTCGCGGCCCTCGAAGCGCGCCAGGCCCGCCGCGGGCTCCAGGTCGAGCACGACGCTCAGGTGGGGGCGCAGGTCGCCGGTCGCCCAGCGCGAGACGTCCTCGAGCTCGTCGCGGTCCAGCGCCCGGCCGGCGCCCTGGTAGGCGAGGGTCGAGTCGACGTAGCGGTCGGTGATGACGACCTCGCCGCGGGCCAGCGCGGGGCGCACGAGCGTCTCGACGTGCTCGGACTTGTCGGCCAGGTAGAGCAGGAACTCGGTCTTGTGGGCCAGCTCGCCGGTCTCGGGCGACAGCACGATCCGGCGCATCTCCTTGCCGACCGGGGTGTCGCCCGGCTCGTGGGTCAGGCGTACGGCATACCCCGCCGCCACCAGCCGGTCGTGGAGCAACCGCGACTGGGTCGACTTGCCGCCGCCCTCGCCGCCCTCGAAGCAGACGAAGACGCCGGTGTCGGCGTACTGGCCGGGCCAGTCCTGGGTCGAGGTCGTCACGGGAGCAACCTAGACGACCGGCCCGACACGGTCCCGGTCAGGACTTCTTCGCCGCCTTCTTGGCCGTCGCCTTCTTGGCCGTCGCCTTCTTGGCGGCCGTCTTCTTGGCCGGCGTCTTCTTCGCCGCGGTCTTCTTCGCGCCCCGCTTGGCGGCCTTCTTGGCCGGGCCCTTCGCCCGGCGCTCGGCCAGCAGCTCAGCGGCCCGCTCGAGGGTGATCGCCTCGACCGAGTCGTCCTTGCGCAGGGTGGCGTTGTACTCGCCGTCGGTGACGTACTCGCCGAACCGGCCGGCCTTCACGACGATCGGCTGCTTGGAGACCGGGTCGTTGCCGAGCTCCTTGAGCGGCGGGGCCGCCGCGGCGCGGCCGCGCTGCTTGGGCTGGCTGTAGATCGTGAGCGCCTCGGCCAGGGTGATCCCGAAGATCTGGTCCTCGCTGGTGAGCGAGCGGGAGTCGGTGCCCTTCTTGAGGTACGGGCCGTAGCGGCCGTTCTGGGCGGTGATCTCCTCGCCGTCCTCGCCGGCGCCGACGACGCGCGGCAGCGCGAGCAGCTTCACCGCGTCGTCGAGGGTGACGGTGTCGAGCGACATCGACTTGAACAGCGAGCCGGTGCGCGGCTTGGCGCTCTTGGGAGCATCCTCCGGCAGCACCTCGGTGACGTACGGGCCGAAGCGGCCGTTCTTCGCCACGACCTGCAGGCCCGTCTCCGGGTCCACACCGAGGTCGATCTCCTCGCCCGCCGGGTTGGCGAGCAGCTCCTTGGCCTTCTCGAGCGTCAGCTCGTCGGGCGGCAGGTCGTCGGGGACGTTCGCCCGCTTGCCCGCCGGGGCACCGTCGTCGCCCGGACCCTCGAGGTAGGGGCCGTACTTGCCGACCCGCAGGTCGATCCCCTCCTCCGGATCGCCCACCGGGAAGGTCGCCAGGGCCTTGGCGTCGATGTCGCCGAGGTCGTCGACGAGCCGCTTGAGGCCGGCGAGCTGTTCCGAGCCGTAGTAGAACTCGGTCAGCTCGGCGACCCGGCTCTTGTCGCCGCGGGCGATGTCGTCGAGGACGTCCTCCATGCCGGCGGTGAAGTCGTAGTCGATGAGCCGGGTGAAGTGCTCGGTCAGCAGCCGGACCACGGAGAACGCGATCCAGGCCGGCACCAGCGCGGTGCCCTTCTTGTAGACGTAGCCGCGGTTGAGGATCGTGCCGATGATCGAGGCGTACGTCGAGGGCCGGCCGATCTGCCGGTCCTCGAGCTCCTTGATCAGCGTGGCCTCGGTGTAGCGGGCCGGCGGCTTCGTCTCGTGCCCGTTGGCCGACAGCGAGGCGGCGGAGACCGCGTCCCCCTCGGCCAGGTTGGGCAGGCGGGTCTCCTGGTCGTCCTTCGCGGCGTTGTCGTCGGTGCCCTCGACGTACGCCTTGAGGAAGCCGTGGAAGGTGATCACGCGACCGGACGCGGAGAAGACGACGTCCTCACCGCTCGACGCGGCGCCGCCGAGGCGGATCGTCACCGACTGGCCGACGGCGTCCTTCATCTGCGAGGCGACGGTGCGCATCCAGATCAGCTCGTAGAGCCGGAACTGGTCGCCGGTCAGCCCGGTCTGCGCCGGGGTGCGGAACGAGTCGCCCGCGGGACGGATCGCCTCGTGCGCCTCCTGGGCGTTCTTGACCTTGCTGGTGTAGGTGCGCGGGGCGTCGGGAACGTACTCGGCGCCGTACAGCTCCTGCACCTGCGCGCGGGCCGCACCGATCGCGCTGCCCGACAGCGTGGTGCTGTCGGTACGCATGTAGGTGATGTAGCCGTTCTCGTAGAGGCGCTGCGCCACGCTCATCGTGACCGACGCGCTCATGCCGAGCTTGCGGCTGGCCTCCTGCTGGAGCGTGGTGGTGCGGAACGGCGGGTACGGCGAGCGGCGGTACGGCTTGGCCTCGACCGAGCGGACGTCGTACGCCGTGTCGGCGAGTGCCGTGACCAGGGCCTCGGCGCGGCGCTGGTCGAGGTGGACGACGTCGGCCTTCGCCTTGAGCTGGCCGTCCTGGCCGAAGTTGGTGCCGGACGCGACGCGGGTGCCGTCGATGGTGTGCAGCTTGGCGGGGAACATCCGCTGGTCGTGCTTGCTGCCGGCGTCGAAGGTGCCCTCGAGGTCCCAGTAGGAGGCGACCTTGAAGGCCATCCGCTCCTTCTCGCGGTCGACCACGAGCCGGGTCGCGACCGACTGCACGCGGCCCGCGGACAGGCCGGACATGACCTTGCGCCACAGCACCGGCGAGACCTCGTAGCCGTAGAGGCGGTCGAGCAGCCGGCGGGTCTCCTGGGCCTCGACGAGGTCCATGTCGAGCTCGCGCGGGTTGGCGGCGGCCTCCTGGATGGCGGCCTTGGTGATCTCGTGGAAGACCATCCGCTTGACCGGGATGTTCTTCGGCTTCAGCTCGTCGAGGAGGTGCCAGGCGATCGCCTCTCCCTCGCGGTCCTCATCGGTGGCGAGGAAGAGCTCGTCGGCGTCCTTGAGCAGGCTCTTGAGCTTGGAGATGTGGGACTTCTTGTCGCGGGGCACGACGTAGTAGGGCTCGAAGCCGTTGTCGACGTCGATCGCGAGCCGCCCCCAGGGCTTGTCCTTGATCTTCGCCGGGGTGTCGGCCGCGTTGTTGGGGAGGTCACGGATGTGGCCGATGGAGGACTCGACGACATAGCCGTCGCCGAGGTACCCGCCGATGGTGCGGGCCTTGGCCGGCGACTCGACGATCACCAACTTGTGGGACACAGGGACCT
Organism: Nocardioides sp. F233; assembly: GCF_057813895.1. NCBI lineage: Bacteria > Bacillati > Actinomycetota > Actinomycetes > Propionibacteriales > Nocardioidaceae > Nocardioides > Nocardioides sp. F233. The sequence continues at coordinate 11,566 of NZ_JBVASH010000005.1, read as the reverse complement.
TCTCTACTACTCGTGCGCTGCCTGATTCGGCGGTTCACGGTAGCGCGTGCTGTCGAGCACCGTCGCGAGCGGCGTCCAGAGTGGTCGTCCGCCGTCGAGTTCGTCGAGTAGCCGCGAGCGCCAGCGAGCGGCGTATCGAGACGTGGTGAGGCGTCTCGATACGTCCTCGCCCAGGGGCTCGGACTACTCGACGAACTCGGTGGGTCAGCCGACCTTGATCTGGTCGATGACCGCCTCGTTGGTGCTGATCAGGTCGTCGTGGCCGAGCGCGGCCATGCCGATGTAGATGCCGTACGACGCCGGGTCGCCGGTGTCGACGACGATCACGTCGGTCAGGTCACCCTCCACGCTCACCTCGGCGTCGGTGACCCGGACCTCGGCGGAGATCCGGTACGCCGGCTTGCCGTCGACCGTCGTCTCCTCGTTGACCTTGTCGGTGCGACCGGTGAAGCCGCGGTAGACGTTGTCGCTGCCGGTCAGGCACTGCATGACCACCTCGGCGGCACTCGCCAGGTCGTCGAAGCCGTTGGCGCGCGGCAGGGCGCCGACGCCGGTCAGGCTGATCCACTTGTCCTCGACCTCGGTGTACTGCAGGACGAACGCGTTCGCGAACGCGAACGAGACCTGGTCGCCGGTCGCGAGCTCGTACGCCGAGTTGCGCGGGATCGAGAGCCCGCCGCCGGTGAGGTCCGCGGCGGCCGGGTCGGGGTCGGTCGCCGGTGCCGGGGTCCCGCCGGTGCACTGGATCCCGGTGGGCTTGACCGTGCTGGAGGGCTGGTCGGTCGGACCGGACTCGTCGGACTTCTGGTCCTGCGAGCTGTCGTCGGCCTTGCGGTCGCCGTTGTCGTCGTCACCGGTGATCGCGCGGATCCCGAAGAAGCCACCGACGCCGAGCAGCACGAGCGCCACCACCGCGGCGATCACGATGACGACCGTCTTGCTGCCGCCACCGCTGCCGCCCGGTGTGGGGGTGGGGCTCCACTGCTGGGGGTAGCCGCCGCCGTACGCCGGAGGGGCGGGAGGCGTCGGCGCGCCCGGCTGGACGGGCGGGGGCGGCGGGGTCGGTACGGCGCCGTACTGCGTGGGCGCGGCCGGCGGCGGCGTCGCGGGCGTGTCGGCCGGACGGGCACCGCCGGAGGGCTGGGTGGTGGTCATCTGGCTCCACGCCTGACCGTCCCAGTAGCGGTAGGTGTCGGGCGCGCCCGCGGGGTCGGGGTACCAGCCTGCGTTCGTCACGGGGACCAGCCTACGAGTCGGCCGGTGCCAGGAAGCCCTCGGCAACCAGCTCGGCCAGCTCGGGCAGGTAGACCTCGCGCAGGCTGGCGGGATCGCGCTCCAGCAGGTGGCCGACGGCGTCGACCAGCGGTCCGAGCGGCAGCTCGCCGTCGCAGGCACCGGCGACCGCGGCGGTGACGGTGTCGACCTTGCGGGCCCGCCGGAAGCCGCGTTGCTGGCGCAGCACGATCGCCGCCGGGTCCTCGGCGCCGACCGCGCCGCTGGTCTCCTGGATGACGTCCTCGCGGATCACCAGCCGGGTGTCGGCGTCCAGCGCTCCCGCGGCCTGCGCCGACTCCGCCCAAGCGGCGATGGCGGGCGCGATCGGCTGCTCGACGTCGTAGGGCCACTCGAGGAGGTCGCGGTGCAGCGTCGCGGTGGCGGCGCCCTCGCGGCGGCGCAGGTTGATCCACCCGAAGCCGATCCCGCCGACGCCCTGCTCCTCGAGCCAAGACAGCCAGGTGTCGTAGCGGTGCGCGTACGACGCGGGGTCGCCTCCGGTGGCCGGGTGGTGGCCGGCGTCCTTGAGCCAGAGCTCGACGTACGACGCCGGGTCGAGCACCTCGCGCTGCACGACCAGCGCGTCGCACTCGTCGGGCAGCCAGGTCCCGAGCCGCTCGTCCCACGGCCGGTCGCGGTCGATCACCCAGTTCGCGAGGACCTGGCACCAGCCGCCGTCGGTGAGGTGGTCGGGCGCCGTACGGACGATGTGCTCGACGACCTGGTCGCCGGGCAGCCCGGAGTCGCGGTAGACGAGCCGCTCGCCGGTGGCCGGCGAGATCACGAACGGCGGGTTGGTCGCGATCAGGTCGAACCGCTCGCCGGCCACCGGCGCGAAGAACGACCCGTCGCGCACGTCGACCTTGTCGTCGACGTCGTTGAGGGCCGCGTTGAAGCGGGCGATCGCGAGCGCCCGCTGGTTGACGTCGGTGGCGACGACCCGGTCGCTGTGGGTGGCCAGGTGCAGCGCCTGCACGCCGCAGCCGGTGCCGAGGTCGAGGGCGCTGCCGACGTCGTGACGCAGGGTCAGCTGGGCCAGGCTCGACGAGGCCGGGCTGATCCCGAGCACGTAGTCGCCGGTCACCTTCGTCGCGACGCCGTCGAGGCCGGGCGTCAGGTCGCTGACGACCCACAGGTCGCCCTCCTCGGAGGCGTACGGCCGCACGTCGAGCCGCGCCGCGACCTCCCCCACGCTCTGCGCCAGCGCGCCCGCGTTGGCGAGCTTGTCGACCAGCCCGGGCAGCGCCCGCTCCGCGTCCTCGACCGGCACCGCGGTCTGGAGCAGGAACAGCCGCACCAGCGTCGCGAGCGGGCTCCCGTCCGTCGTACGCCGGCGGCCGGGCGTGGTCTCGTTGCGCGACAGCGCCTGGTGGCCCTCCGGGCCGATCAGCTCGCTGACCGCGTCGTAGGTGAAGTCGGCGGTGAGCAGGGCGTCGCGCAGCGGGGCGGCGAGGGAGATCGGCAGCACGGGACAACGCTAGTCCGCCGGTGCTCGACCCTGCCTACACGGCTCCGGCCAGCCCGACGAGCCAGACGAGCGCGGTGACGGCGAGGGCCGCGACGGACCCGATCCGCACCAGCGGCGTCAGAGCGCGGAGGAAGCCGCGCAGCGTGCCGTCGTCGGGCCGGGCCCGGTACATCAGCACGGCGCCGACCGTCGGCATCGTCATCAGTGCGATCGCGAGCGGCTTGGCAGGCGGGTCGTCCAGCAGTGCGAGGAGAAGCGTGCTGAGCAGGCACAGCACGAGCCAGATCGCCAGCCGCACCGACGGGCCCGGGTGGTAGTAGTCGCCGGCCGCGTCGATGCGCGCCAGCGCGTCGAGCCGGTCGTCCCAGCGCTCTGCCCTCGCCATCCGGCGCACCGTCCGGTCGCGGGGCTCGATCGCCCGGGCCCGGCGGAGCGCCTCGGCCGCCTCGGCCGGGCGGTCGAGGCGGCGGCAGGCCTCCCTCACCAGGACGAGCGGCGCCACCGCGGCCGGGTCGAGCTGGACCCAGGTCCGGGCCGGAGCGATCAGCGCCGCCCAGTCACCCTCGGCGTCCGGATCCGGCCACGCGCGGTCGCACCGCGCCACCACCGCTGCGGTCCAGCGCGGCGGCGGGAGCCAACCGTCCGGAGCAGCCGTACGACGGGCCTGTCGTGCCCCGGCCTCGGCGATCTCGAGCGCGCCGGTCAGGTCGCCGGCCCGCGCGAGGAGCAGGCTCAGGTCGGCGTACCCGTCGCGGACGTGCGGGGCGAGGGCGATCAGCTCCCGCAGCGCGGTCTCGTGGTCGTCGTCGGTCCCGGCCTGCTGGGCGCGGGACCAGCAGGCGTCGACCTGCTCCGGGTCGGGCGCCGGACCGGGCTGCGGCGGCGCGACGACGAGCCCGGTCTGCGTCTCGACGACGAGCTGCTGGGCGGCCGGGTCCTGCGGCGTGAGGTCGAGCAGGTGCCGGGCCGCGTTCGACGCACGGTCGTCCCGGCCGAGCGCCAAGTTGACGAGGGCCAGCATCCGCCAGGCACGCGGGTTCTCCGGGGCGAGCTGGGTCCACCAGCGGGCGTCCAGCGCCACCCGATCGAGGTCGTCGCCCGCGCAGCCGGCGACGATCCGCCGCTGCAGGACCTCCGCAGACACCGGGGCCGGGGCCGCCAGCGGCGACGGAAGGTCGGGACATCCGAGCGGTTCCACTGCGGAGCCACGGGCACGACGTACGCCGAGCTCCGGCGTCAGCGCGTGGGCCCGCTCGAGCGCGTCCAGCGCGTCGTTCAGGCGGCCGGCCTCGCGCAGCGCGGCGAAGGCCACGAGGTGGGCGAACCCGAGCCCGGGGGCCAGGCGGCGCAGCTCCGTGACCGCGGGCAGCTGCTCCGCCAGGTCGGCGGCGGCCATCGTGCTCAGGAACCAGCCGTCGACGTCGTCGGGGTGCTCCGCGGTCCACGCCGCCAGGAACTCCCGCGCCTGGTCCGCGGCGCCGACGAGCACGAGGCCGGCGGCCTCCTGCAGCGTGCGCGGGCCGGTCTCGGCCTCGGGTCCCTCCACGCGCGCCACGGTAGTTGCCGTGGCGCGCGTCCGCCGGCGATCACCGACGCTGCGCCAGCCGACCAGCGAGGACCGGGACGACGATGGACGCGGCCACGACGTGCAGCGTCATCAGGCTGATGGCCGAGGCGACGTCGAAGCCGAAGGTGGCGTCGGGCACCAGCGAGAGCACGGTGAGCGCGACGGTCACCCGCACGAAGGTCGCCCGCGGGCGACGCGCCTTGCGGGCGAGGACGGCGGCCAGGCCGACGCCGATCAGCGAGAACACGAACGTCAGCTGGGTGAACCCGAGGACCGGGATCGAGACGCCGGTCTGGTCGGCGAAGGAGATGCCGGCGGCGGAGGCGACCGCGGCGAGGGTGCTGGTCACGACGGAGGCGGCGCCCGCGGCGGCGACGCCATGCTTCCAGACGGTACGGCGGACCGGGGCGACGACGGTGGTGACGGGGGCCGGGGTGGCGGTGGTGGTGGACATCTCTGCTCCTGGGTGTGAGCGGCGGGCCCGGTGGCCTGCCTGTGCTGGTACCACGAACGCCGCCGCCGCGGATCGACACCGGCCCCGAGAAATGTCGGAAGGAATTTCCGGGGTGGCGGCTGTCGGATCCGTGTGGTGGCGTTCGTGGTGAGGACAGGAGGCGGTCACCGGGACCGCCCGAACGAGGAGCGACGACATGACGACGTACCTGATGTCCGTGCACGGACCCACCGAGACGACCGACGAGTTCTACGGCTACGGGTCGAAGGAGGAGATGGAGCAGTCCTTCGCCGAGACCGGCGCCTTCAACGAGCAGCTCAAGGCCGACGGCTACTGGGTCTTCGCCGGCGGACTGGCCCCCGCGACGACCGCCACCGTGGTCGACGGCCAGGGTGAGGCGCCGGTGATGACCGACGGCCCGTACCTGGAGACCAAGGAGGCGATCGCCGGTTTCTGGGTGATCCAGGTGCCCGACCTCGACGTCGCGCTGCGGCTGGCCGCCGAGGCGTCGCGGGTGTGCCGGGGCACGGTCGAGGTCCGTCCGTTCGACGGCCTCGCCTGAGTCGCGCGCTACCGCACGGTCACCTTCGCCTTGCCGGCGGCGGGACCGGCCGCCGCGTCGCCGCCGTAGCTCACGACCAGCTTGTGCTTGCCGGCCTTGAGCTTCTTGAGACGTACGACGGCCGTCCCGCCGGCGAGCACCCCGGTCCCGACGACCTTGCCCTTCTCGGTCACGGTCACGGTGCCGGTCGCGCCGCGGGCCGAGGTGACGGTGACCCTGAGCCTGCCGCGCTTGCCTGCACGCAACGTGCCCTTGGCCTTCGCCTTCACCGTCGCGGCGGCCTTGATCGCGGTGATCGTGCCGCCGAGGGAGGTGCCGCCCGACAGCCCGCCCGGCGCGCCGCCGCCCGTGCTGCCCAGTCCGCCGGGGTCGCTGGTGGCACCGCTCCCGGAGGCCCCGACGGTGAACGACTGCCAGGACCCGTAGACGATGGCGCCGCTGGTGGGCTTGAAATATCCACGCCAGTAGTACGTCGCCCCGGGCGTGAGCGGCGGGAAGGCGGACTCGTCCCAGGTCGTCCACAGCGACGCGCCCGTGGTGTCGGTGCAGTAGGAACCGCAGGGCAGCTCGAGCTGCCAGCCGGTCGACTGGTTCGGGCTCAGCTGCACCCCGAGGTTGCCGCCGACGTGGTTGGTGATCGCGTTGAACGTCGAGTAGAAGCCGTACCGCGCCTGGCTGCCGTCGGGAGCGGTCGCCGCGTTGATGGTCGACGGGGTGTCGTAGAGGACCTGCGGCCCCGAGGGCGGCTGGCCGCCGCCGTTGAAGACGTAGATCGACGTGAGCAGGTTGAGGGTCGGGCTGTTGTTCCCGTCCGCGGTCCTGACCGCGATCAGCATGTCAGCGCCCGAGATCGCGTGCGACGCCTTCACCGGGAACTGGAACTCCCAGTGGTGGCCCTGCGCCACGCCCCACAGCCCCGAGTCCTGGTTGTTGGAGTAGGTCCCGGCCGACATGTGGTCCCAGCCGGGGCAGTTGCCCTGCGGCGCGGCGCCGCCGCTGCCGTCGTACCCGCACCGGATCTGCTGGCTGGTGTCGAACGTGACGCCGTCCGGCAGGTAGATCGTCGGGGAGAAGTAGGTGCCGCCCGAGCACGGCATGCCCATGCCGTAGAACGCGTAGTGGATCCAGAACGTCTGCCCTGCCGCCGGGACTCCGCTGTCGGGGTCGGCCCAGTAGCCGGCGTACGCGCCCGCGCCCTTCTCGAGGTAGGGCGTGCCCTGGATGAGCGAGGGACAGTTCGTGATCGTCGAGTACCGGATCCCGCCGTCGTACCACTTGCCCGGGTCGTCGGCCGAGGCCGGCGCGGGCCGGAGCAGGCCGGTCCCGAGGAGGAGCGCGACGAGGACGGCGAGGTAGCGCAGTGTTCTGGTCACCGTGCCATTGCGCCAGTCGGGCAGGTGCGCCGCGTCAGGGTCCGACCCCAATGTTGGGGCCGGACCGACGTCGGGGTCAGCGGGTGAGCGTGGCCTTCTTCGTGCTCTGCGCGCCGGTGGCGGCGTTCAGCACGACCGTGACCTTGACCTTCGCACTGCGCTGCAGGAGCTTGCGGCCGGCCTTGGTCAGCGTGATCCTGACCTTGCCGCTGCTGCTGACGGGTACGGCGTACGCGCCAGTTGCGGCCTTCGCCCTGCCGGCCTTCACCACGACGGTGCCCGAGCAGGCGACCAGACCGCTGCCGCAGCTGATCGTCAGCGTGGCCTTCTTGCGCTTCTTGTCCGCCTTGACCTTCTTCTTCGCGGTGGCGGGCGGCTGGGCGTGCGGGGTGAGCTGCGAGCCGGTGCCGACGTTGACGTTGGTGACCCACAGGCTCTCGCGCGGGACCCGGACGATCGAGTTGTCGGCCTCGTCGGTGAACCAGATCGCGCCGTCGGCGCCGTAGGTCAGGGCGGTGGGCTCGTAGCTGCCGACCTGGACCACCGCGCCGACGCCCGCGGCGTTGACGTGGCCGATGCCCTTCGCCGCGCCCACGCTGGTGAACCAGACGTTGCCGTCCGCTCCGGTCACGAGGCTGCGGGGCGCCGTACGGTCGCCGGTGCGCAGGGTGTGGACCTGGCCGCTGTCGTCGACCCAGCCGATGTTGCCCCGCGCGGGCGAGGTGAACATGGACCCGCCGTCGTCACGACCGAACCAGATCTTGCCGTGGGGACCGGCGGCGATGGAGTGGGGATAGGTCGCGGTCGCCGGTAGCGGATGGGTCACGCCGCTCGTCCCGGCCTCGTTGAGCTGGACCAGCCGATCGAGGTCCGCGCACCACATCAGGCCGTCGCGGCCGCGACCGAGCGCCTCGGCGCACTCCGGCACGGCATCCGAGGTCCAGCCGCCGCCGGCGATCCGCACCACGCCCGGGTTGGCGGTCGATCCGGCTCCCCAGGTCGCGGTCGGTCCCACTCGGACCTCCCGGACGAACCGGGAGGGAGTCTCGTAGGAGACACCCGTGCCGAGGTTGCTCGGGTGGAGGCGCGCGACGCCGCCCGCGAACGCCAGCCAGAGATTGCCGGTCCCGTCCACGTCGAGGTCGTTGAGGGCACCGAAGCCGGGGTCGACCCCGACCTCGGTGAACGCCCCGGACGGAGTGATCCGGCCGAGCTTGTTGGTCTTCTTCTCCACGAACCACATGTCACCGTTGGGTGCCGTGACGATCCGTCCGAGCCCGGCCGCGGGGGTCGGCACCGGGAAGACCTGGAAGCTGCCGGCCTTCGCCGGGCGGTGGTGCGTGTCGTCGGCAGCGGCGCCCGGCGAGCCGAGGCCCGTGATCGCGAGCGCCGGGAGGACCAGCGCTCCGGCCGCCATGGCCATCGCCCGACGGAAACGGGCACGTCGCATCGTCATGGCGCCGACCTACCCGGCACCCCACCTCGGCAAACCCTCGCCACTTCCGGGTCGGCGGCGCCGTCAGAGGACGCGGGCGGCGCGCAGGATGCCGCGGCCGGCGACCCGGGTGCGGTAGCGGTGGCTGGTGCGGGCGCCGTACTCGATCGTGGTGGCGGCGCCGTGCTCGCCGAGGGTCGTGTCGTACCAGGCGGTGAGCGTCGGGGCGGCGGTCCCGGACGGGTTGCCGACGCCGAGGTGGCGACGCGGCAGGTGCAGGAACCGGGCCAGCCGCTTCTCCCACCTCCCGTGACCGCCGCGCCCGATCGCCCGCAGGGGCTGGTGGATCGAGGCGACCCGGTCCGGCTGGACCTGGGCCAGGAACGCCATCATCGCCCTGGTCTCGGGCTCGCTCGCGGGACGCGGACCGCCCCAGTACCGGCTGCCGCGACCGGCACCCGACCAGCCGCTCGTGGGCCAGTTGCGGTTGAGGTCGACGCCCCGGCCGTTGGTGCGGGTGCCGCGGGCGTTGCCGTCGGGGTTCAGGGTCGGCACCACCCAGACTCCGGTGCCGGGGCGGGGATGCGCGTGGTCCCGGATCCAGCGCGCGGTCGCGATGCCGTCCTTCTCGTCGCCGTGCATCTGGCCGAGCACGAGCAGGACGTACGGCGCGCCCTCTTCGCCGCGGTAGTAGGCGCGAAGGGGGCGGCCGCGGGTCGACGTACCGATGATGACGGAGGTCTCGACGTACGACGCCGCGGTCGTCCGGGGCGTCGTGGCCCGGGCCGGGACGACGACGGCCGCGCTGGCAGCGACCACGAGGGTCGCCGCCAGCGCGGCCAGGAGTCGTCGCATCCTCAGGCGGACTCGGCTGCAGCGGGCTGCGGGGCGTCGTCCCCGATGGTCGAGACGCGCTGCTTGGAGATGTAGACCGCGGCGAAGATGCCCGCCGCCGCCGCCAGGGCGATGAGGATCCGGACCACGTCGTTCTCGTTCTCGCCGTAGGAGAGGCTGACGACGGCGCCGACGATCAGCAACGACACCAGGTTCATCACCTTGAGCAGCGGGTTGATCGACGGTCCGGCGGTGTCCTTGAACGGGTCGCCCACGGTGTCGCCGGTGACCGTGGCCGCGTGCGCCTCCGAGCCCTTGCCTCCGTGGTGGCCGTCCTCGACCAGCTTCTTCGCGTTGTCCCAGGCGCCACCGGCGTTGGCGAGGAACACCGCCATCAGCGTGCCGGTGGCGATCGCCCCGACGAGGAAGCCGGCCAGCGGCCCTACGCCGAGCCCGAAGCCGACCGCCACCGGGGCGAGGATCGCCAGGATGCCCGGCGTGGCCAGCTCCCGCAGCGAGTCGCGGGTGACGATGTCGACGACCCGGCCGTACTCCGGACGGGCGGTGCCCTCCATGATCCCGGGGATGTCGCGGAACTGGCGGCGTACCTCCATCACGACCGCACCGGCAGCGCGGCCGACGGCGTTGATCGCCAGGCCCGAGAACAGGAACACGGCACAGGCGCCGAGCAGCGCACCCACGATCAGCTTGGCGTCGTAGACCAGGAAGTCCTGGTCCAGCGCGGCACCGACCTCGTCGTACGCGCTCTGCGTGTAGGACGCGAACAGGGCGCTCGCCGCGAGGACTGCGGTGGCGATCGCGATGCCCTTGGTGATCGCCTTCGTGGTGTTGCCGACCGCGTCGAGCTCGGTGAGGATCTGGGCCCCCTCCTCGCTCACGTCGCCGGACATCTCCGCGATGCCCTGGGCGTTGTCGGAGACCGGGCCGAAGGTGTCCATCGCGACGATCACGCCGACCGTGGTCAGCAGGCCGCAGCCGGCCAGCGCGACCGCGAACAGCGCGAGGCCGGTCGAGCCGCCCGCGAGCAGCGCGGCACCGAACACGGCAGCGCCGATCACCATCGCCGTGTAGACCGCGGACTCGAAGCCGACCGAGAGCCCGGACAGGATCACGGTGGCGTGGCCGGTCAGCGAGGTCCGGGCGACGTCCTTGACCGGCCGGTGCTCGGTCCCCGTGAAGTAGCCGGTGAGGGCGAGGATCGCCGCCGCCAGCACGATGCCGATCGCGACCGCACCGGCCGCGAACACCGGCGGCGACAGGTCGGCCGTCGCACCGGACCCGAGCTCGCTCCACTCGCTGGGGAGGTAGACGAACGCGGCGACCGCGCTCGCGACCGCACCGACCGCGGCCGACATGTAGAAGGCCCGGTTGATGGTCTTCAGCCCGCTCTCGCCGGCCCGCGGCTTGGTGAGGTAGACGCCGGCGATCGCCGACAGCGCACCGATCGCCGGGACGATCAGCGGGAACACCAGGCCCTTGTCACCGAACGCCTGCGAGCCGAGGATCAGCGCCGCGACCAGGGTGACGGCGTACGACTCGAACAGGTCGGCCGCCATGCCGGCGCAGTCACCGACGTTGTCGCCCACGTTGTCGGCGATCGTCGCCGCGTTGCGCGGGTCGTCCTCGGGGATGTTCTGCTCCACCTTGCCGACCAGGTCGGCGCCGACGTCGGCCGCCTTGGTGAAGATGCCGCCGCCGACGCGCATGAACATCGCGAGCAGCGCGGCACCGAACCCGAAGCCCTCCAGCACGTTGGGCGCCGTCTCCTGGAAGACGATGACCACCACGCTCGCGCCGAGAAGGCCCAGTCCGACCGTGAACATCCCGACGAAGGCGCCCGTGCGGAAGCCGATGTTCATCGCCGGGTCGCGCCCCTGCTCGTTGGCCGCCGCCGCGACCCGGAGGTTGGCGCGCACCGCCAGCGACATGCCGAGGTAGCCCACCGCCCCCGAGAACCCGGCTCCCACCAGGAAGAAGATCGACCGGGAGATCCGGACCGCCCATTCCGACTGCAGCCCGCTCGCGCCGTCGACCGTGTGGGCCGGGAGCGCGAGCAGGACGACGAACGCGATGGCCGCGAAGACCGTCAGCGTGCGGAACTGGCGGGTGAGGTAGGCGTTGGCCCCCTCCTGGACGGCCTGGGCGATCCGCTGCATGTTCGGGGTGCCCTCGCCGGCGCGGAGGACCTCCGATCTGAACAGCACGGCCATGCCCAGCGAGCCGAGGGCGATCGCTGCCACGATGGCCACGAGGGCGAGATCGCCGCCGGTGACTTCGACATCTGCTACCTGCGGGACGACGAACGGATGGGGCATACGACTGCCTCCTGCGGGGGTTTCAGTTCGGCCACGGGGGCCAGGTCTGAGATCGTGCCCGGAGTCTACGCAGAGTGTGGCGTAGAACACATGGAGGTTGTGACACGCGTCACAGTGTCTGATTGGCCGTCGCTACGCTGTGAGGGTTTTCGTGGCCGGCCTGAGGTTGGCTGGCAGGGTGGCCTTGGTTCTGCTGCTGTGGTCGTGACTCTTCGCTTCGGTGACCCGCTGCCGTTGTGGTGACGGTTCGGTGATGGTGTCT
>NZ_JBVASH010000004.1:0-635000 GCF_057813895.1 Nocardioides sp. F233 | reverse complement strand
CTGACAAACTTGTCATCAGAATCATCATTGCCGAAAACACACACCCAACCCTTACGGATCGAGTGCACACAAACGTCACAACAATCTATGCATGACACACTGTTGAGTTCTCAAACATCACACGCACCAAAGTCCCCCACACGATATCTCCGCGCAGTTCGTCTTCGAGCCGATGCAGTCCCGAACCCTAGAACCAGACCCCAGCCTGTGCCAAATCCGAAAGGACTCGCTTTTCTGACCGACGCCCGAACCCAGAAGATCCAGAACAAGTGGCCGCGGGTTCCGGAAGCCCTCCGGCTGACCGCCGTCTTGCTTCCCGCCGCACCCGGCGACGAAGAGAACATTACGCACACCCAGCCAGAACCACAAATCGAAGCGACATCGCGCGATCGGCGCTGTCCCCAGGCGGCCCCTGGGACGCTCGAAAACGGCTCGTGGGCGGCCCCCGGAGGGACCGCCCACGAGGGGGGATGTCGGACTGGCTCAGCGCACGCGTACGCCGGCGAAACGCTTCTTGCCACGGCGCAGCACCAGCCAGGAGGAGGCGATCAGGTCGCCTGCCGCCGGCACGTGCTCGGGGTCGTCGACGCGCACGTTGTTGAGGTACGCGCCGCCCTCCGCGATGGTGCGCCGGGCCTCCCCCTTCGACTTCGCGAGGCCGGTGAGCGTCAGCAGCTCCACGACGTCGGGGATCCCGGCGCTGCCGTCGACGTCGACCGTGCCGGCCTCGCCGAGCGCCGCCTCGAGCGTCGTACCGGAGAGCAGGGTGACGTCGCCGCCTCCGAAGAGTGCCTCGGCCGCCGCCTTGGCGTTCACGGTCTCCGCCTCGCCGTGGACCAGCGTGGTGACCTCGTCGGCCAGCACCTTCTGGGCTTCGCGGAGGAACGGCTTCTCCGCGTGCCGGGCCTCGAGCTCCTCGATCTGCTGGCGCGGCAGGAAGGTGAAGACGCGCAGCAGCTCGCCGACCTTCTCGTCCTCGACGTTGAGCCAGAACTGGTGGAAGGCGTACGGCGGCATCATCTCCGCGTCGAGCCAGAGCGCGCCGCCCTCGGTCTTGCCGTACTTGGTGCCGTCGGCCTTGGTGATGAGCGGGGTGGCGAACGCGTGGGCGGTGGCGCCCTCGGCCCGGCGGATCAGCTCGACACCTCCGGTGAGGTTGCCCCACTGGTCGGAGCCACCGAACTGCAGGGTGACGCCGCGCTCACGGAACAGGGTCAGGAAGTCCATCGACTGCAGGAGGACGTAGGAGAACTCCGTGTAGCTGATGCCGGACTCGAGGCGGCGCTTCACGGTCTCGCGGGCGAGCATCCGGTTGACCGGGAAGTGCTTGCCGATGTCACGCAGGAAGTCGATGACCGACAGGCCCTCTGTCCAGTCGTGGTTGTTGACCATGGTCGCTGCGTTGTCGCCCTCGAAGGACAGGAACGGCTCGATCTGGCCGCGGACCCGCGCCGTCCACTCCTGGACGGTGTCGAGCGAGTTGAGCGTGCGCTCCCCCGAGTCACGCGGGTCGCCGATCATGCCGGTGGCGCCACCGACCAGGGCGAACGGCGTGTGGCCGGCGCGCTGCAGGCGCATCGCGGTGAGGATCTGGACCAGGTTGCCCATGTGGAGGCTCGGCGCCGTCGGGTCGAAGCCCACATAGAACCGGACGCTCCTCTCGCTCAGCGCTGTGCGCAGCGCGTCGCGATCGGTGGACTCGGCCAGCAGGCCGCGCCACTCGAGGTCGTCCAGAAGCGTGGTGTCGACGGACACGTCGGTCCTCTCTCTAGTCAGGTGTGGGGAAGGTCCCCGCACCTAGGGTGCCCCATGGGCTGCGGCGCGGCCCACTGGGTTCGCCTCGGTGGACGCGGGTACGTTGCGAGGGCGATGACCAACCAACGGGTAGCGGGGCGGTACACCCTCCACGAGCAGATCGGCCACGGAGCGCACGGCGCGGTCTGGGCGGCGCACGACGAGGTCCTCGGCCGGACCGTCGCGCTCAAGCGTCTCGGCACCACGGCCGGGCTCGGCAGCGACGAGGTCCGGGCCGAGCGCGAGGCGCGTCTCGCCGCCCAGCTGGGCCACCCGAACGTGGTGGCCGTCTACGACCTCGTCACCGAGGACGGTGGAACCTGGCTCGTGATGGAGCGGGTCGAGGGGCAACCGCTCTCGGCCGTCGTCCGCGACGCTCCCCTCTCCCCCGACGACGCCGCCCGGCTGCTGGCACCGGTCGCCGACGCGCTCACGCAGGCGCACGCGCTCGGGATCGTGCACCGCGACGTGAAGCCGTCGAACATCCTCGCCGGCCCCGACGGGGCGAAGCTGACCGACTTCGGCATCGCCCGCGGCTCCGGCGATGCGACGCTCACCCGCACCGGACTCGTGACCGGCTCGCCGGCCTACCTCGCGCCCGAGGTAGCGGTCGGTGGCCAGGCGACGCCGGCCAGCGACGTGTGGTCGCTGGGCGCGACGTTGGTGCACCTGCTGACCGGGCGGCCGCCGTACCAGCGCGACGACCTGGACAACGGGCCGCTGGCCGTCGTGTACCGGATCGCGCACGAGGACCCGCCGCTCGTGCCCGGCGCAGGCTGGCTGGCGTCGCTCCTGGCCCGGACCATGGCGAAGGACCCGCAGGCCCGGCCCACGATGGCGGAGGTGCGCGACCAGCTGGCCCGGACGGCCAGCGCCGCCGACCACACGATGGCCCTGCCGGCGGTGCCTGTCGCACGACGGTCGACCGGCGTGGTCGTGGCGGCCGTGGCTGCTGCCGTGGTGCTGCTGCTCGTCGTGGCCTTCCTGGTGCTGCGCCCCGACAGCGACGACGACACCCCGACAGCGCGCGAGACCGCCGGCTCCGCCACCACTGCGGCCGAGCCGTCGACCGCCGCGACCACGCCGACGGCGGCCGAGCTGGAGCAGTTCGCCCGGCAGTACGTCGCCACGGCGAGCAGTGACCCGGAGCGCGGGTTCACGATGCTGACGCCGTCGTACCGCGCGAGCAGCAACGGCTACACGGGCTTCTGGGGCCGCGTGAAGAAGCCGGAGATCCTGGAGATCTCGGCCGATCCGGGGCAGATGACGGTGACCTACCGCTACGCCTACGTGCTCAAGGGCGAGGGGCGGCGGCGCGAGCGGGTGACCCTGTTCCTCGTCGACCAGGGCGGCAACCTCCTGATCGACAACGCCTCGGCTGGGTAGCCTGCGAGCCGTGAACGGGTACGGCGTGCTGTCACCGGACGACGCGGCCCGGCTGCTGCTGCCGGTCGCCGAGTCGGTCGCCTCCGCGCACGCCGCCTCCGGCCGGCACGGCGCCATCTCCCCCGCGGCGATCGAGGTCGACGACAGCGGTCGGGCACTTCTCCTCGACCGCACCCGGGTCGCGCCCGACCCTGCGTTCTCGGCACCCGGCGCACCCGACGACGTCTGGTCGCTGGCAGCCGTGCTGCTGCACGCCACGACCGGCGAACCGCCGGCAGCGCTCGGCGAACCGCCCCTCGTACCGCGCGCGAGCGGGTGGCTGGCACCCCTCATCGAGCTCGGTCTCCGGTCCGATCCGCGCGAGCGCCCGTCGCCCGAGGACATCGCTGCGTACCTGCGGGCCCGGGTCGCGCCGACGGTCGAACGCCGGCGGATCCCCGTCGCCGGCCTCGCCCTTGCCGGGGCCGCGGTGATCGCGCTGCTCGGGATCGTCGGCGCAGCCCTGCTGTTCACCGGTGGTGAGGAGTCGCCCGGCTCGCGGACGGAGACGTCGGACCCGACGGGTCCGGAGGAGAGCGGGCCGACGTCCGCCGTACCGTCCAGCGGTCCGACGCCGCCGACCGCGGCCGAGCTCGAGAACTTCGCCCGCGACTACATCGCCACCGCCAGTGGCGATCCGGCGCTCGGGTTCACCTGGCTGACCGAGGCCTACCAGCAGCGCAGCCCGCGGTACCGGGAGGTGTGGGCGTCGATCCGGGACCCGCGGATCCTGGCGGTGCGCGGCGACCCGGCAGCGATGACGGTCCGCTACACCTACCGGTACCGGCTGAGCGGCGGCGGCTCGCGGACCGAGGACATCACGCTGTTCCTCGTGCAGGACGGCGACCGGCTGCTCATCGCGGACGCAACGGCACGCTGACCCGTGCCATGCTCGACGCATGGCCGAGACCCCCTCCCCGCTGCAGCCGCTGGACGAGACCTGGGAGCGGGCGCTGTGCGTCGTCGCGCACCCCGACGACATGGAGTTCGGCGCGGCGGCCGCGGTCGCCCGCTGGACCGGGCAGGGCAAGAGCGTCGCCTACTGCATGGTGACCAGCGGCGAGGCCGGCATCGACGGGCTGGATCCCGACGCCTGCCGTGAGGTGCGGGAGGCGGAGCAGGTCGCGTCGGCGCGGGTCGTGGGCGTCGACGTCGTCGACTTCCTGCACCAGCCCGACGGCGTCCTGGAGTACGGCGTCGCGCTGCGCTCGGTGATCGCGGCCGCGGTCCGCCGACACCGCCCGGACATCGTGGTCACGGGCAACTTCCGCGACACCTGGGGTGGGCGGAACCTCAACCAGGCCGACCACATCGCGGTGGGACGCGCGGTCCTGGACGCCGTACGGGATGCGGGGAACCGGTGGGTGTTCGCCGACCAGCTCGGCGGTGCCGACGGGCTCGAGCCGTGGGGCGGCGTACGCGCGGTGTGGGCGTTCGGCTCCCCCGACTCGACCCACGCCGTCGACACGACCGCCACCTTCGACGCCGGCGTCGAGTCGCTGAAGGCGCACGCGGCGTACATCGACGGCCTGGGCTGGGAGAACTGGGACCCGCGCGAGTTCCTCGAGGGGATGGCCCGGGCCACCGGCTCGCGGTTGGGCGTGGCGTTCGCGGCGCCGTTCGAGGTGTTCCCGATGGGTTGGGGCGAGTAGGGCGCCACTAGGGTTGGGGCCCTCGGGGCGGTAGCTCAGTCGGTCAGAGCAGAGGACTCATAATCCTTGGGTCGTGGGTTCGAGCCCCACCCGCCCTACGATGCGCACGATCTCGCGCACACCGAGGGCCAGCACCGCGAGCGCGACGGCGGCGACCGCACTGCCCTGCAGCCGGACGTCGGTGCCGCCCGTGAGCAGCGGGCCGCTGGCGAAGAGGCCCAGCAGCAGACCGAGCACGGACAGCTGGACGACGTGCCACCACCGGGACTCGCTCGGCGGGGCCAGCCAGACCAGGACGAGGTTGCGCACCAGGCAGTAGCCGAGCCACAGGACGAGGAACACCGAGAACGCCCACGCGGGCCACGGGGCGCCCTCCAGCTCCCGGCCGTCGAACGGACCGAGGACCGCGGGCAGGAACAGGCCGGCCTGGACCAGCACCCAGAGCAGGTGCCGGCTGATCACGGTCTGCTGTCGTCGGGCCACGGGGGCAACCTACGCGAACGTCCCGACCGGCGGCGGGTCGAGCAACGACGCGAGGCGTACGGCGGGCGCGGAGCCGAACTCGAGCCTTTCCTCGGGCGTCATGGTGGCCACGCAGCGACGCCAGGACTCGACCCGCGCCAGGCGACCGAGCTGGAGCGCGGCGGGCAGGGCGGCTCGCAGGTCGGCTGGGGTGGCGAGGTCGGACCAGACCTCGAGCGCGGCGTCGGCGATCCGCCACAGGGCCGGGTCGTCGGGTGGCAGGCCGAGTGACTGTCGAGCCATGGCAAGGGGGACGTACAGGCCGGCGAGCGGGTCGCCGACGAGCGCGTCGCCGAAGTCGAAGAAGCGCAGGCCGCCGTCGGGGGCGAGCACGACGTTCTCGGCGTGCAGGTCGTTGTGGAGCAGCGTGAGCGGGAGGTCGAGGTCCTCGACCCGGTCGGACCAGCGCTCGATCGTCGGCAGCAGTGCCTCCAGCAGGACGGCGACCTCGGGCGCCAGGCGGCGGGGATCGTCGGGGGCCAGGGCAGCGAGGCGACCGACCGCGTCGGCGACGTACGTCGTGGCGTCGGCGGGGGCGAGGACGGTCAGGTGGAGGTCGTCGACCTCGCCGACCAGCCGGCGCTGCAGGTCCGCCGCGTCGGCGGCGATCCGCGCCCACGTAGCGGGATCGCCCGCTCCCCCGCGCTCGTGCACGGTCGGGCCCAGGTCGGCGGTGAGCAGGAGATCGCGGTCGAGGTCGGCGGCGAGGACCGGGACGACGTGGTCGGGGGCGACCTGCGCGAGGCGCGCCATCAGCCGGGCCTCGTGGGCCTGGCCGGGACAGTTCTGCTTGGCGTAGGACGTCCGTCCGCCCGCCCTGACCCGCCACAGCGCGGACCAGGGCCGCAGCGCGACCACCTCGACCCGCTCGGGGATCCCGACCGCGGCGGTCAGGAACGCGCACAGCTCGGCGCGGAACTGCTCCGTCGCCCACTCCGCGCTGGTCCAGGTGCTCGTGCTCACCCCTGCAGCGTCACCCCGCGGGGGCCGGTGGCGCCACCGGTTTCCGTGATCGGTGCGTTCACCGGCGGATCGTGATGCCCCCTCCGGGTGGTCCCATCCGGACGCCGTCGCCGCCGAACCCGCCGAATCCGCCGCCCTGCTGGCTGGAGTCGCCGGTGGGCAGCGCGGCGTCGAGGTCAGCGAGCACGACCCGGTCACCCGCGTCGAGGCCGTCGGTGACCTCGACCTCGGTGGCACCGACGACGCCGGTGGTGACCGGGGTGCGTCGAGCCGTGCCGGTGTCGTCGACGACGGTGACCGTGCCGTTGCTGATCGCCGAGGCAGGCACCACCACGACGTCGTCGGCGGAGCCGACCTCGATCGCGACGGTAGCCGGCATGCCGTCGGCCAGGGCGAGGTCGCGGTCGTCGAGGACGATCTCGACGGCGTACGTCGGGTCGCCGCTCGACCCTCCGCTCGAGGAGTCATTGGTCGCGGTGTGCTCGATCCGGCCGACCTTCGCAGTCAGGGCGTCGGTGGCTCCGGCGGGGGTGACCTCGGCCGTCGTACCCGAGATCAGCTGGGCAGCCTGGGCCGCGCTGACCTGGACGGTCGCGGTGGTCAGGCCGGGTGCGACGAGGGTGGCCACGGCGTCGCCGGTCGAGACCTGGTCGTCGGCGCCGACCGAGAGGGAAACGACGGTGCCGTCGGCGGGTGCCCGGACGACGGCGCCACGCAGGTCCGCGCGGGCAGACGCAAGCGATGCGGCCGCCTTGTCGATCGAGGCCTGGTCCTCGGCGAGGGTGGCTGCCGTGACGGTGCGGGTGGAGCCGGTCGGGGTGGTCGGCGTGCTCGGGGTGGTGGGCGTGGCGCTCGGCGTCGAGGTCGTCGGGGTGGTCGTCGGCGTGGTCGGCGTCGTCGCCGACGCGCTGCCCAACGCGGCCGTCAGGGTGCTGCCGAGGGTCTCGAGCGCGGTCTGCAGCGTGGTCTGGGCGCCGGATGCGTTCGACTGGGCTGCCTGCACCGCAGCCAGGGCGCTGGTGCAGGCGTCGCTGAGCACGGCGCTGGTGGCGGCCTCGGTCGTGGCGCCGTCGGTGGGCTCGGTCGGGTCCTTGCTCGGATCGGGCTCGCTCGCGACCGGGTCCGCACAGGACTGCTGCTGGTCGGCGAGCCGGTCCGAGGCGGTGGCCAGGGCGGTGGTCGCGGCGGACTGGGCCGCGATCACGGCGTCCTGCTGGGTGCGCAGCTGGGCCAGCAGCTCGGCGTTCGTGCCCGTGCTGCCGGGGTCCTGGTCCTTGCTGCCCGAGCCCTTGGTGCTGCCGGTGCTGCCCGTGCCGTTCGCTGTCGAGGTGGTCGCGGTGTCGACGGCGGTCGACTGCGCGTCACGGTCGGCTGCCAGCTGGGCACGGGCGTCGGCCAGGTCGGACCTCGCCCGGTCGACAGCGGCCCGCAGCGAGGAGCGGTCGAGGACGGCGATCACCTGTCCCTGCTGGACCTCGTCGCCCTGCTCGACCCGCACCCGGGCGACCGTGCCGTTGGTGCCGAAGGCCAGCTCGGAGGTGCCGCTGGGCGTGATCGATCCGGAGAGGGTGAGCTCCTCGGCGACGTCGCCGCGGGTGGCGGCGACGGTGCGGTAGTGGACGCTGTCGTCGGATGCTGCGCCGTACGCCGCGACCCCGGTCCCGGCGAGGGCCAGGACGGCGAGGGGGACGGCGACCCGCCGCGACCGGATCACAGCCCGCACTGGTCGTCCACCTTGTCGCTGACCTGCACCGACGTGGCGGTCACGGCACCGGTGTCGTCGGGGTCGCCCTGCACCCGGACACACCGGCCGACGGTGAGCGCACTGGCCTGGGCCGAGACCTGCTTGGCGTAGGTCGTGTCCGTCCCGACGGTGACCGTCACCGATCCGTTCGGGCCGTCGACGACGAATCCGCTGTCGCTCACTGAGCTGACCCGGCCGACGGTGCCGAACCCGCCGCGCCCGCCGCCCGGGGCGCCGCTGGGCATCCCCGAGGGCCGGTCGGTCGGCACGTCGGTGGGACGTTGGCCGTTGCCCCCTCCCGGGCGGCCGAAGCCGCCGGTGCAGCCGTCGTCGGCGGCCGGGGAGACGGCGACGGACGCGGCGGTGACGGCGGTCGCCGTACTGCCGTCGGTGCCGTCGGCGTCGGCACTGCGCACGACCACGCAGACGCCCGTCGTGACGTCGGCGAGGGCGGCCGCGGCCTGGGCGGTGATGGTGGTGTCGCCGGTGACGGTGACCGCCACCTGCCCGGTCATCTGGTTCTGGACCTGGAGCACGTCACCGTCGGCTGCCGCGATCGCGCCGAAGGTGCCGGGCATGCCGGTCCGCGCGGTGTTCGGCGCAGCACTGTCGGCACTGCCGGTGCTCGCCGTGGGCGTCGGGCTGTCGTCGCCACAGCCGGTCAGCAGCACGGCGAGGACAGCGCCCGCGGCAAGAGGACGGAGGAGGGAGAGGGACATGGGTGCTCCTGGTTCGTTCGGGGTGGTCATTCGCTGCGGAGGGCGTCGATCGGGGTGAGACGGGCCGCGCGGCCCGCCGGGTAGACCCCGAACCCGACGCCGAGGGCGAGGGAGGTGGCGAGTGCGGCGACCGTGGCCAGCGCGGAGACCGCGACCGCCTGGTCGATGAAGTGGGGCAGGACCTGCGCACCGACGATGCCGATGGCGACGCCGACCAGTCCCCCGGTCAGGCCGAGCAGCGAGGCCTCGACGAGGAACTGGCGGCGGATCACGTTCGGGGCGGCGCCGAGCGCCTTGCGCAGGCCGATCTCGCGCACCCGCTCGGTGACGGAGACCAGCATGATGTTCATGACCCCGATACCGCCGACCAACAGGGAGATCGCGGCGACACCGCCGAGCAGCACGGTGAACGTCCGGTTGGTCTCGTTGGCCGTCTCCACCAGGGAGTCCTGGGTCGAGATCGAGAAGTCGGCGTCGGCGGTCGTGACCCCGTGCCGCGTGGCGAGCAGGGCCTGCACCTCCTGGTACGCCGCCGAGAGCCGCTCCGCGCTCGCCGCCTCGACGTAGATCGTGGAAACCGTGTCGCTGGTGCTACCGGTCAGCCGGCTGGCCGTTCCGGCAGGCACGACGGCCTGGTCGTCCTCGGTGCTGCCCGACGACGAGGCGCCGGACGCGGTGAGGACGCCGACGACGGTCACCCGGGTGCCGTTGACCGTCACCTGCTGACCGACCGGGCTCTGCCGGCCGAACAGCTCGGAGGCGGTGTCGGCGCCGATCACCGCGACGGCCGCGCCCTGCGCCGCCTCCTCGGCGGTGAAGAACCGGCCCGCAGAGAGCTCGCGGCTGCGGACGCCGAGCCAGTCGGTCGTCGTACCGACGAGGGAGGTGGTCCAGTTCGTGTCGCCGTTGACGAGCGACACCGAGCTGGTCGTGGCGGGGGCGACCCCCGCCGCATCGGGTACGACGTCCCGGTCGGCGATCGCCGTCGCGTCCGCGCGGGTCAGGGTGGACGCGGAGCCGAACCCGCCGCGGACGCCGGAGCTGTCGGTGCTGCTGCCCGGTGCCACGATGAGGAGGTTGGAGCCGAGCGCGTCGATCTGGTCCTTCACCTCCTGCTGGGCGCCCTGGCCGAGACCGACGGTGAGGATCACCGAGGAGATGCCGATGACGATGCCGAGGACGGTCAGCGACGAGCGCAGCCGGTGCGCGCGGATCGCGGCCAGCCCGGACCGGACCGTCTCCCACCAGCTCATGCGGTCGCTCCGACGGGCGTCGGCCGGTCGACGGTGATCTGGCCGTCGTCGATGACCAGGTTGCGACCGGCTCGGGCGGCGACGTCGGGCTCGTGGGTGATCAGCACGATCGTGCGGCCGCTGGCGTGCAGCTCGTCGAAGAGCCCGAGCACGTCCCTCGTGGAGCGGGAGTCGAGGTTGCCGGTCGGCTCGTCGGCGAGCAGGAGGGCGGGCTCGGTCACCAGCGCCCGCGCCACCGCGACCCGCTGCTGCTGGCCGCCGGACAGCTCCCCGGGCCGGTGGTCGACGCGGTCGCCGAGGCCCACCTTGGTCAGCGCGGCGATCGCGCGCTCCTTGCGCTCGGGACGCGACAGGCCGGCGTACACCAGCGGGAGCTCGACATTGCGCCACGCGCTCATCGACGGCAGCAGGTGGAACTGCTGGAAGACGAAGCCGATCCGGCGGTTGCGGATCGCGGCCAGGGCAGCATCGTCGAGGCTCGAGGTGTCCTCGCCGGCCAGCACGTAGTGGCCCTCGGTGGGGAGGTCGAGGCAACCGAGGAGGTTCATCAACGTGGACTTGCCGGATCCGGACGGACCGATCACCGCGACGTACTCGCCTTCGTCGATGCGGATGTCGATCCCGCGCAGCGCCTCGAACTCGAGGCTGCCGGAGCGGTACGTCTTGCGCACGCCGGTCAGCTCGATGATGGCGCTCACTGGCCGGCTCCGCCCGGGACGCCGCTGAAGCCGCCCGGCGGCATGCCGCCGCCCTGCTGCATCTGCTCGCGGAACTGCTGGATCTGCTCCTGCATCTGCTCGTTGCCGCCGGACCCGCCGGGGCCGGTGAAGCCGGGGATCTCGACGACGTCACCCGCGGTGAGGCCGGTGAGCACCTCGGTGACCATGCCGGACGTCTCGCCGGTGGTGACGGTGACCCGCTCGGTGGCGCCCGTCGCGGCGTCGGTGACCTTGTCGACGTACGTCGTGTCGCCGTCGGTGTGCAGCGCCCGGCTGTCGACGGTCAACACGTCGGTGCGTTGGCTGACGACGATCGCGATGTCGGCCGACGTGCCGGCGTACAGGTCGTCGCGCTGACCGGTGACCTCGATGGTCACCGGGAAGACCGCGGCGCCCGAGGAGTCCGCCTCCGCCACGAGGCCCACCTCGGAGACGGTGCCGTAGACGGTGTCGTCGATCCCGCTGACCGTGATCGCGGTCTGCAGACCCTTCTTCACCTTGGCCACGTCACCGCTGGCGACGGTCGCCTCCACGACGTACGTGCCGGTCGAGACCACCGTGATGGTCCCGTCCGTGCTGTCTCCCGAGCTCGAGGGGCTGCCGGAGGAACCGACGGTGTCGCCGACCTCGATGCCGACCGCGGTGACGGTCCCGGCTGTCGTCGAGCGCAGTACGGCGTCCGCGACCGCCTCCTTCGCCTGGGCCAGGCTCGACTCCGCGGCGAGGACCGCCGCCTCGTCGGCGCTGGTCTGCTCGTCGGAGGCACCGTCGGAGAGGTGCTCGGAACGGGCCGTCCTCGCGGCGTCGAGCGCGCTGTCGGCGGCGTCGAGCTCGGCCTGGAGGACGTCGTCGTCGACGGCCGCGAGCTTCTGGCCCTTCTTCACCTTGTCGCCCGGCTCGACGTACACGGCCGTGACGGTGCCGCTGACGTCGAAGCCCAGGTCGGCGGTCGTCGCGGCGGCCACGGTGCCGCTGGCGGTCACGGTCTGCTGGAGGGTCTGGGTCGCGACGGTGGCCGTGGTGGTCGCGGCAGCCGCCGGCTCGCCGTCATGCAGCAGCAGCCAGCCGCCGGCGCTTGCGGCGATCACGACGAGGGCGACCAGTCCGAGGACGAGCCGCCGGGGACGACGGAGGCCGCCGACGCGGCGCAGGAGCTTGCGTTTCACGGGCCCGACTCTGTTCGGCCGGACTGTGGCGCCCCTCGGCCGTACCTATGGGCGCGCTGTGAGGGTGACGCTGATCCGGGTGTCCCCCGGGACGCTGTGCAGCGCGACCGATCCGCCGTGGGCGCTGACGATCGCCTGCACCAGCGCGAGCCCGAGCCCGATGCCGTCGGAGCGGTGCCGGGACGCATCACCACGGGTGAAGCGCTCGAAGGCGGTGTCGACCAGGTCCGGCGGGAAGCCCGGTCCGTCGTCGTGCACGTCGAAGCCGTCGGGCCGCACCGTCACCGTGACCGTGGTGCCCGCGGGCGTGTACTTGCGGGCGTTGGTCAGCAGGTTGGTCACGACCTGGTGCAGCCGCTGCTCGTCGCCCGTGGTCTCGACCGGCTCACCGTCCTCGGGCAGCACGATCCGCCAGCGGTGGTCCGGGGCGATCACCCGGGCGTCGTCGACGGCCTCGAGCAACATCCGGGTCAGGTCGACCGGCTCGGCGGCGAGCGGACGGCCGGCGTCGATCCGGGCCAGCAGGAGCAGGTCCTCCACGAGGGCCGTCATCCGGCCCGCCTCCTCCTCGACCTTGGCCAGCGCGACCGCCGTGGTGTCGGCGTCGCCACGACGACGGGCGAGCTCGGTGTAGCCGGCGATCGTGGTCAGCGGCGTGCGCAGCTCGTGGGAAGCATCGGCCACGAACTGGCGGACCTGCTGCTCGCTGCGGTGCCGCGCCGAGAGCGACGACTCGACATGGGCCAGCAGCTGGTTGAGGGCGAGGCCGACCTGTCCGGCCTCCGTGCGCGGATCGGTGAGGCGCTCGGGAACACGCTGGGTGATCGCGATCTCGCCCTCGTCGAGCGGGGTCGCGGCGACGGCGTGTGCGGTGGCGGCGACCTCGGTGAGGGGACGCAGCTGGCGGCGTACGACGGCCGTGCCGGCCATCGCGGCGACCACCGTGCCGAGCAGGCCCAGGACGATCTCGAGGCGGACGAGGGAGCCGGTCGCCTCGTCGACGTCCTCGGTGGGCAGGCCCGCGACCAGGGTGATCCCGTCTCGCTCCTCGCGGCTGCGGAGGACGCGGTAGCTGCCCAGGCCGGGAAGGTCGACGGTGCTCGGCTCCCGGCCGGCGTCGTGCAGGATCGCCAGGACTGATGCGTCCAACGACCGCTGCTGGATGCCTGCATCGGTGAACACGACGATGTCACCCTGACCCACGTTGCCGGCGAACCGTGCCAGGACCCGGCCGTTGGCACCGAAGCCGCCCGGTGGACCACCTTCCCCGGGACCGCCGCGGGTCAACGACGCGACGTCGGAGTCGAGCCGGTGGGTCAGCCACGCGTGCATGCCCAGCGTGGTGACGGTGCCGACGAGCAGCGACACCACCGCGACCAGGGCCACGGCGGTGATGACGAGCCGCGCGGTGAGCGAGTGCGGCCAGAGCCGACCCATCAGCCGGCCGGCTTCAGCACGTAGCCCGCGCCCCGCATCGTGTGGATCATCGGATCGCGGCCGGCGTCGATCTTCTTGCGCAGGTAGGAGATGTACAGCTCGACGACGTTGGCCTGGCCGCCGAAGTCGTAGTTCCAGACCCGGTCGAGGATCTGGGCCTTGCTGAGTACCCGGCGCGGATTGCGCATGAGGTAGCGCAGCAGCTCGAACTCCGTCGCCGTCAGCGCGATCTCCTCGCCGGCGCGGGTGACCTCACGGCTGTCCTCGTCGAGCACCAGGTCGCCGACGACGAGGGTGGAACGACTCTGCTCGACGGCGGTGCCGGCCCGGCGTACCAGCGCCCGGAGACGGGCGACGAGCTCCTCGAGGGAGAACGGCTTGGTGACGTAGTCGTCGCCGCCGGCGGTGAGGCCCGCGACCCGGTCCTCGACGGCGTCGCGGGCGGTCAGGAAGAGCACCGGGACGCTCGGGTCGTCGGCACGGATCCGGCGGAGCACCTCCATGCCGTCGTGGTCGGGCAGCATCATGTCGAGGACGACGACGTCCGGGCCGTGGCTGCGCACCGCCGTGACGGCGTCGGTGCCGGTGTGGGCGGTCTCCACCGCCCAGCCCTCGTAGCGCAGCGCCATCGCCACGAGCTCGGCGATGTTGACCTCGTCGTCGACGACGAGGGCGCGCAGCGGGGTGCCGTCGGGACGGGTCGCGGTCTGGCTCATGACAAGAGACTGTGCCAGCAACCTGTGCGGATCCTGTGGATCCCTTGTGCGGATCCTGCGGCTCTTCACGGCCGGGTCACAGGGTCATCACAGGGTCCGGAGCGAACGTGGAGGCATGACCCAGCACGACGACCCGACCCCCGACCCCACCCCCGCGCACGACCCCGCACCCGACCCCGCACCCGACCCCGCGCTCGACCGGGCGGCCGACGTACCGCCCGATCCGCCGGCCGCTCCCCCGGCGCCCGCGCCGGTCCTCAAGACCCGCTGGCGCGACCGGGCCTTCAACCTGCGCGCGATGGTCGCGGTCGGCCTGGCCGGACTGGTGCTCGGCGCGGGCGCCGGTGCGGGTACGGCGCTGGTCGCCGGCCACGACGACGGCCCCGACTTCCGCCACCAGCGGATGGACGGGCCCGGTGAGCGCGGCTTCCCCGGATGGGGCGGGCGCAACGACCAGGACGGTCCGCCGCCCGGGATGGGCCAGGTGCCGCCCGGGTCGTCGCAGCAGCAGGACGACTCCTCCGGCGGTACGTCGCAGGCGCCGTCGAGCAGCTGAGACCGACCGTCGGGGGCCGGGAACGACGAAGCCCCGCCGGGAGATCCCGGCGGGGCTTTCGCGTTGGCTCCCCCGATTGGACTCGAACCAATAACCCTGCGATTAACAGTCGCATGCTCTGCCAGTTGAGCTACGGGGGAAAGCTGCTCTCCACCGCGTGGTGGAAGCGGGGAAACACTAGCAAGGACGCGGCCGTCGCCTGAAATCGAGGTGGCGCTCAGGGGGTGACGTCGGCCTGGGCAGCGGCCAGCGCCTCCCGGACGACGGCGTCGACCTGCGGGTCGGCGGGGTCCAGGCCGTCGTCGTACTCGACGAACCAGGCCAGCTCGCCGCGAGCGCCGGGAGCGCGGCGGGCGAGGATCCGCACCTCGCGGCGACCCGAGACCACGACGTGACGCTGGACGGCGATGCTGGCGGTGACCCGCTCGCGGACCAGCTCGAGGAGGCGGCCGGCGTCGTCGAGGCGGAGCAGGTGGACCGGGCTCGGCTCACCGAAGCCAGCGACCTCGACCACGCGCAGCGTGAGCTCCTCCTGGTCCCAGTCCGCGCTGGCGACCTGCTCCCACGGGACCCGGTCGGGCAGGTAGAGCGCATCACGGGTGCCGCCGACGAGATGCGGGCCGTCGCCGGGCTGCCGGAGGCTGGCCCACGCAAGCAGCCGCTCCCCCGCGCCGACCGGGAACGGCGGGCGACGGGACGGCAGCGGGGGAAACCTCACAGACCGCCGCCGACGATCTTCTCGCGCAGGGTCCGCCGGTGCTGCTCGAGCGCGGCGAGCTCGCCGAACATCTTGTTGTAGTCGGTGGGGTTGTCGAGCGGGTTGGTGCGCTGCAGGCGCGACTTCACCTCGTCGATGCGGCGCAGGACGGTGAGCTCCTGGAGCCGGAACAGGTGGGTGGCGATGTAGCCCGTGTCGATGTCGCGATTGGCGGGGATCGGCTCGACCGCGAGCGCGCTGACGATCGACGACACCGCGGGGTCCGTGGCGGCGTCGCGGACGTGGGAGACCCAGCCGGCGTCGTTCTGGCCCGCGACCGCTCCGCCAGCGGCCGTGATCGCCTCCCAGACACCCCGGTAGGTGGGGTGGACGAAGTCGTTGAGGCCGATGTCGGCGCTGGTGCGGCCGATCGCGACCGGGTGCTGGAGGACCAGCTTGAGGGTCTCGCGCTCGATGCCGAACCGCGGGTCGCGCAGGTCGGGGACCCGGCTCGCGGGCGACGACGGCTCCGGGGCCCGCTCGGCGGCTCGGGCGGTCTTCATCCCGCGGTCGGTCTGGGGGCCCTTGGCCGCGGCGCGTCGTACGGCGGCCAGGACCTGGTTGGTGTCGATGTCGGCTCCGACCAGCCGCGAGATCTCCTGGGCGAACGCGGTGACCTTGGACTGGTCGCGCACCGAGGCGACTAGGGCAGCCGCGTCGCGGACGGCGTCGATGCGGCCGTCGGCGCGGTCGAGGTCGTGGCGCTTGACGACGTTCTCGAGCACGAAGCGGTACAGCGGGCGCCGGCTGGCGATCAGCTCGCGGACCGCGTCGTCGCCCTCGGTGATCCGCAGCTCACAGGGGTCCATGCCGTCGGGGGCGACCGCGACGTACGTCTGGGACACGAAGCGCTGGTCACCCTCGAAGGTGCGCAGCGCGGCCTTCTGGCCGGCCTCGTCGCCGTCGAAGGTGAACACGACCTCGCTGCGCAGCTCGGCGTGGTCGTCGAGGAAGCGGCGCAGGACGCGGGCGTGGTCGTCGCCGAACGCGGTGCCGCAGGTGGCGACGGCGGTCTCGACGCCGGCGAGGTGGCAGGCCATCACATCGGTGTAGCCCTCGACCACCACGGCCTTGGAGGTGAGCGCGATCGGCTTGCGGGCCAGGTCGATGCCGTAGAGCACCTGGCTCTTCTTGTAGATCGGCGTCTCGGAGGTGTTGAGGTACTTGGCCTCGATCCGGTCGTCCTCGAAGATCCGGCGCGCCCCGAACCCGATGGTGTCGCCGTTGGTCTCGCGGATCGGCCACAGCAGGCGGCCGCGGAACTTGTCGTAGAGCGAGCGGCCCATCGCCACCAACCCGGCGGCGATCACCTCCTCGCGGGTGAACTTGCGGCCGTTGAGGTGGCGCCACAGCGCCTCACCGTCGCGCGGCGCGAAGCCGACGCCGAACTTCAGGGCGGCGTGCTGGTCGAACCCGCGCTCGGCCAGGAACTGCCGAGCGGCCAGCGCGTCGGGGGTGCCGAGCTGCTCGGCGTAGAACTCCTGCGCGACGGCGTGCGCCTCGACCAGCCGGCGCCGCTGCGGGCCCTTGGGCCGATCGTCCTGGCCGGTCTCGTCGCGGCGCAGCTGGATGCCGTACTTGTCGGCCATCCGCTCAACGGCCTCGCCGAAGCTGAGGCCGTCGATCTTCATCAGGAAGGTGAAGACGTCGCCGCCTTCCTGGCAGCCGAAGCAGTTGCCGGTGAGGATGTTGTCCTCGAGCGTGAATGCGTGGCCGTCCTCGACCTCGGCGCAGAACACCTCCTCGACCCGGTCGGTCTCCTCGACGCTCTCGACCACCCAGCCGCGCCGGGCAAACGCCTTGTGCGCCTCCACGAACCGCTGGCGGTGGGAGTCGAGGAGGAAGAAGTCCTCCTCGAGGTCCTCGTTGACGAGGTGGATCCGGAACAGCTCAGACGGCTCGGTTCCGAGTCCTAGCCTCGTCTGCGAGGTGATGCCGTACGTAGCGATGCCGAGCCGCGTGCACACGGTGCGGAAGAACTCGAGGTCGTCACGGTCGGCCGAGTTCATGATGACGGTGCCGTCGGCCGCTACGCAGCCGTCTGCGGAGAAGTAGCCCGCGAGCCATCCGTAGAGGTAGGGCACCGACTCGTCGAGGGAGGGGCGGTCCTTGAAGAACTTCGGCAGGTGATGGACGAGCAGGTTGCCGTCACCGCGGTCGCTGGTGTGGCTGTTGGGGAACCACTTGAGCATCGCCTCGTCCTTGGGCGGACAGATCAACGCCATCGATCCGGTGCCATTGAGGGTGCCGTCGCCGTAGGTGAAGCCGTGCGCGATGCCGAACGGCGACGGCGTGCTGCGCCGGATCCGGGACCGCGGGAACTTCGAGACCAGTCGATCGCCGGACTTCAGGTCGGTCGTGAGGATCTCGCGCGCGTTCTTCTGCGCCTTGCCTGACCGGATGAACCAGCGGTGACCGTCAGTGGCGTAGAGGTCCTTGCGCTGCCGGTTGCGGGTGACCGTGATCCGGTGGAGCCGTTGGACGCCGTACGACTTGAATGGGGCATCGATCCAGTCGCCCCGGGCACCGAGGATCCGGTGAACGCCGCCCGCGAGGTCGCGGATCTCGCGGGGGCCGTCCCAGGTCAGCACCCGGGTCTCGCCGGCCAGGCAGTGGAAGAAGCCCCGGCTCGGCGTCACGTGGAAGGACGGGGACTTCTCGTCGTGGAACGGGCACAGGCCCTTCATCGAGCCGCCCCCGGCGTTGCGCAGGGTGACGTACGACGACACGACCTCGTCGATCTTGACCCGCTCACGGACCGCGGCGATGTCCTCGTCACGAATCCGGCCCACCATGCGGCGATCCTACTGAGCGGTCCGCGAGCAGCGAGCGGCAGTCGACCTGCCTGTGGACGGGGACGCGTTCGCGCAGGTCGGCGTGACCTTCGTCGCTCCGTCTCGTTGCTCGATCGGGAGGACCGCACGAAGGGGTCTGGGGATGAGCGTTCGGGGAGGGGCCGGGCATGGAGCAGTCACGCCGCCGCACCAGCTGGCCGGTGACCCTCGTCGTGATGCTCTTCGCGCTCTCGACCCTGGTCATGGTCCTCAAGGACAGCGGGGACGACGAGACCGAGGCGGGCACGACGCCGGCGGCGTCGGTCGACCTGGACCTGAAGAAGCTGCCGGTCAGCTCCACGCACACGACGATCGAGGCGGCGCCGCAGGACCCGCGCCCGACCAGGACTCCCTCCGGCACCGTGGTGCACCCGAAGCGGGTGACGGCGCTGTACGACGAGCCCGACGGCAAGCCGTTCGGCAAGCTGCGGCCGACCGAGTTCGGCGACGTCTGGCTGCCGGTGATCACCCGCAACCGCGACTGGGTGCAGGTGCTGCTGCCGTCGAAGCCGAACGGCTCGACGGGGTGGATCCGGGGCTCCGAGCTGGCCGAGGCGCACAGCCGGTTCCGGGTCGAGGTGCACCTGGGCGAGCGCACGCTGGCGCTGTTCGAGGACGACGCGGTGGTCGGGACGTGGACCGTGGCGATCGGTGCCAGCGGCACCCCGACGCCGGTCGGCCGGACCTTCGTGCTCGGTCAGATCATCGACGACCAGCAGCCGTTCTCGCCGGTGATCATGCCGCTCGGCACGCACAGCGAGACCCTCGACTCCTACGGCGGCGGGCCCGGGACGGTGGCGCTGCACGGCTGGACCGACCCGTCGGTCTTCGGCAAGGCGATCAGCCACGGCTGCGTGCGGGTGCCCGATGACGCCCTCGACCTGCTGCGCACCGTCCCGATCGGCACCCCGGTCATGGTCGACGAGGCCTGACCACCACGAACTGCTCCATCTCGGGGACAAGTGATGAAGATGAAGGGGAACACCATGAAGAACAAGCGGCATCTGGCTCCGCTGGCCGGCGCCCTCGTCCTGGTGGCGGGAGCGGCGACGTCCGCGGCCGTCCTCACGGGCGGTACGGCGACCGCGGCGGGTACCCCGTCGTCTGCCTTCGGCCTCGAGCTGGCCATCGCCGGCAACGGCGTGATCCCGCGGACCCCCGCGGTCAGCTCGACGGACGGCTCGCTCAAGACCGACTCCCTCATCGGGCTCCCCACCAACCCGGTTGCCAGCGGCGGCATCGTCAACGCCTCGGCCCAGAACGGCGCGGCCAGCGCGAGCGTCACGGACCTCGCGGTCGGCGAGGGCCTGATCAAGACCCTCGGCCTGCCGAAGGAGGTCACCACGCAGCTCCAGAGCGGCTGCACCCAGCTCACCACGGCCCTCGAGGCCCTCACCGGCCCGGTCGGCGACGCGCTCGACACGATCCTCCCGCAGCTCCAGGGCGCCCTGGACCAGGTCGCGGACGCGACGAAGGGCACGCCGCTCAACCTGAGCGCGCTCGGTGCCCTGGACATCACCAAGCTGACCGACCCCGACCAGCTCAAGGCGCTGTGCTCGGTCCTCGCGGGTGACCTCAAGGTCGTCGGCGCCGGCGCGGTCGAGGCCAAGTGCACCGGCAACACCGGCACCACCACGATCGCGAACCTCAAGGCCCTCGGCCTCCCGGTCAACGTGGACACCAAGAAGGCCAACCAGTCGGTCAAGGTCTTCGACGTCCCCGGCGTCCCGCCGGTCGTCGAGCTCGTCGTCAACCGGCAGACGGCCAACGCCGACGGCACCTTCACCGTCGACGCGCTCTACGTCAACATCCTCGACCAGATCAAGCTCACCGTCGCCTCGGCGACCTGCGGCAACGTCACCAGCGACAAGGCGCCGGTCCCCGGCGACGCGCCGGCGCCGAAGCCGGTCAAGGAGCACGTCGCGGTCACCGGCTGACACCGGAACCCCTGATCGACTCGATCGGTCCGTCGCGCACCAGCGCGGCGGGCCGATCGGTCTTTGGCGCTAGCGGACGACCCGGTGGTGCAGGAAGACGACGCCGCAGCCGAAGGTGCGGGTCTCGACCAGCTCGAGGTCGACGCGGCGCTCGTCACGCAGGAAGTACGGCGTACCGCCGCCGACCAGGACCGGGTAGACCCGGATCCGGAACTCGTCGACCAGGCCCGCGTCGAGGAGCTGGGCCGCGAGGTCGGCGCCGCCGATGGCGATGTCACCCTCCCCCGGCTCGGCGCGGAGCCGCTCGACCTCCTCGACCAGCCCGCCGGCGAGGAGCCGCGCATGGCCCTCGACCTCGGTGAGCGTCGTGGAGAAGACGACCTTCGGGATGCTGCGCCAACGGCGGGCGAACTCGCCGGTGGAGAAGCCGAGTCCCGGCATCTCCTCGACCGTCTCCCACACCAGCATCGCCTCGTAGAGGCGGCGGCCCAGCAGGTGGACGCCGACCCCGCCGACCTCCTCGGTGCTGAACCGGAACACCTCCTCGTCGGGCGCCGTCCAGGCGAACTCGCCGTCCGGCCCGATCACGAAGCCGTCGAGGGAGACGCCCATCGAGTAGGTGACCTTGCGCATCGCGAGCTCCTGTCTCGTCGTACCTGATCAGCCCAGTAGTCGGTCGTGCCAGGCGACGGCGCTGGCATCGGTCAGCGAGGCGACCTGGTCGATGACGACGCGGGTCCGGGCCGCGTCGTCGCGCGCGGCGTGCCAGTCGGCGGCGTACATCTCGTCGAGGGCGTCCGGGCCGCGGTCGAGGAGCACCTCGACCAGGGCCGCGAGCAGCTCGCGCTGGCGGACCTGGAGCGCGACCCGGTCGGCCGCCTCCATCACGTAGTGCGCCGCGATCCCCTTGAGCACGGTGATCTCGGCCCAGGTCTCGGCGGGGATCACGAGGTCGCCGGCGTAGCGCACGAACGGGCCCTCGGTGGCGGCGAAGGTGGCCTGCTGGACAGCGCCGCAGAACCTCCCGATCACGTCGCTGGTGAGGTTCTTGAGCGCGGCGAGGCCCGCGCGCCCGCCGTCGTACGGCGTCCGCGGCCAGCTCCCGACGGCACGCAACCGGTCGAGGACGGCGTCGAGCTCGGCGTCGGTCGCGTCGGGGCGGTACCAGACCCGGACCGTGTCCCACAGCGCCGCGGTGTCGAGGCGGGTCAGGTCGACCTTGCCGGCCACGGTGCCGTCCTCGACGTCGTGGACGGAGTAGGCGACGTCGTCGGCGAGGTCCATCACCTGTGCCTCGAGGCAGCGACCACCGTCGGGCGCGCCGGCCCGGAGCCACTCGAAGGCGGGCAGGTCGTCGTCGTACACCCCGAACTTGCCGGCGTGCCCGGCCGCCTCCGTGGGCCCCCAGGGGTACTTGGTGCAGGCGTCGAGCGTGGCCCGGGTCAGGTTGAGCCCGGCGCCGGGCGTCTTGGCCTCGAGCCGGGTCAGCAGGCGCAGGGTCTGGGCGTTGCCCTCGAAGCCGCCGCAGGTGGACGCCAGCTCGGCCAGCGCACGCTCGCCGTTGTGGCCGAACGGCGGGTGGCCGAGGTCGTGGGCGAGGGCCGCCGTCTCGGTGATGTCGGGGTGGATGCCCATCGCGCGGGAGAGGTCCCGCGCGATCTGGGCGACCTCCAGGCTGTGGGTCAGCCGGTTGCGGACGAAGTCGTCGCTCTGCGGGCCGACCACCTGGGTCTTGGCGGCGAGACGTCGGAAGGACGCCGCGTGCACCACCCGCGCCCGGTCGCGCTCGAAGGGCAGCCGTTCGGGCGCCTCCACGCGCTTCGGCGGCTCGGGCACGATCCGCTCGCGCGCGTGCGCGTCGTACCGCTGCTCGACCGGGTCCACGCAGCGACCCTAGTGGTCCTCAGCGCACCGGCGCGCTGCTTCGACCCTCGGCGCGTCCGCTGAGCTCGGCGTCGAGCGTCTCCTGCGCGACGCGCATCAGGTCGGCGTACCGGGGCTCCTGCAGGCGCTGCCACATGACGTCCTCGGGGACGTCCTCGACCTGGCTGACGACCCACCAGATGTTGCCGAACGGGTCCTTGATCCGGCCGTCGCGCTGCCCGAAGGCGCTGTCGCCCAGCTCGGTAACAACCGTGGCGCCCGCGGCGGCGGCCCGGGCGAAGGCGGCGTCGGCATCGGCGACCCAGACCCGCAGCAGGCTGGGCATCGCGGGCCACTCGGGCCGGCGGTCGAAGGCGAGGACGACGGTGTCGCCGACCCGGATCTCGCCGTGGCCGACGGTGCCGTCCGCGGTCGCCACCCGGGCCAGCTCCTCGCCGTCGAGGACGTCGGTGACGAAGTCGAGGAAGGCGCCGGTGTCGTCGGTGACCACCCAGGGAGCGACGGTGGTGTAGCCGGCGGGGACGTGGGTCTCGATCATGGTGGATTCCTCTCGGTGGGGGTGTCGGGCGCCACGCTAGGACCGAGATAGGACCGTTCCTGTCCTGCTTTCGGGAGAGGATGACGACATGTCCGGACCGACCTCGCGCCTCCTCTCCCTGCTGTCGCTGCTGCAGACCGCGCGGACCTGGTCCGGGAGCGAGCTCTCAGAGCGGCTCGAGGTCACCCACCGCACGGTGCGGCGCGACATCGACCGGCTGCGCGAGCTGGGCTACCCGATCGAGGCCGAGCTGGGCGTCCACGGCGGCTACCGCCTGGTGGCCGGTACGTCGATGCCGCCGCTGCTCCTCGAGGACGACGAGGCGGTCGCGGTCGCGCTCGGCCTGCGCGCGATCGCCGTGCTCGGCCTCCCGGAGCTCGAGGACGCCGGCGTCCGGGCGCTCACCAAGCTCGGCCAGTCCCTGCCCTCACGCCTGCGGCACCGGGTCCGCACCCTCGCCGCGAGCACCACCACCTGGCGCTCCCCCACCGGCGCGGCCGCCGATCCCGACGTGCTGACGACCCTGGCCGCCGCGGCCGCCAACCGGGAACGGGTCCGGATGTCCTACGAGACCCGCGACGGCTCCCACGGTCCCCGCCACGTCGAGCCCCGCCACCTGGTCAGCGCCCACCGGCGCTGGTACCTCGTCGCCTTCGACCTCGACCGCGACGACTGGCGCACCTTCCGGGTCGACCGGATCCAGGACCCCCGTGCCACAGGGGCGCGGGCCCGCCACGACCTGCCCGCGCCCGACGTCTCGGCCTACCTCGAGCAGAGCGAGCAGGCCCTCGGTACGACGTACCGCGCCGACGTGACACTGCACCTGCCCCTCGCCACGGCCCGGGAACGGCTCCGGGACCACCTCGGCGACGGCGCGCTCGCCCCGGAGGGCGAGCACACCCGGTGGCGCAGCGCCGAGGACACCCCGGAGTGGTTGGCGATGCGGCTGCTCCTGCTGGACTGCGCGTTCACCGTCCACGGACCGCCGGCGCTGCGAGAGCGTCTCGACGCGATCCATGAGCGGACCCGGAGCTGAACGAGGATCCGTCGGCCGCCGCCAGCACGGCGATGCCGAGGCAGCCGGCCACCATCGTGGCGCCGAGGACCAGCCAGCCGACCGGACCGAGGGCGAGCACGAGCGGCAGGGCGATGCTGGGACCGACGATCCGGGCCGCACTGGTCGACATGGAGTACGCCGCCTGGTAGCGACCCTCAGCGGCGGCCGGGACGTCGCTGAGCGCGACCCGCCAGGTGGCCAGTCCGCCGCCGACCTCGCCGACGGTCAGCGCGAGGACGCCGAGGATCACCACGACGCTGAAGGCGAGCGGCGAGTCGGCCCGGGCGGAGATCGCCAGCAGTGCGCTGGCGACACCCAGGGCGAGCGCGGCGACGACGGCAGTCCGGACGGTGGTCCGCGTCGACGTGACCCGCGCCGCCCACGGTCGCTGCCCCACGATCACCGCGACGGTGTTGAGCGCCAGCGCGACTGCGGACAGCCAGGGCGGACCGCCGGCCCGGAGCACCACCCAGACGGGGAGGATGACCGAGAGCACCGGCATCGTCAGCTGGATGGCCGCGGCGAGCCCGAGGGCCGTCGCGAACCGGCGATCGCGCAGGGCGAGCAGCATCCCGCCCCGCGCCGGGCTCGTGGCGGCCGCACCGGGACGCCGGCGGCCGGTCAGCGCGACCAGGAGAAGGGCAGCGATCGTCATGGCGACCGCACCGACGCCGTACGCCGTCGCGGTGGTGGGTCCGAGGTCGACGGCGGCCAGGAGGGCGCCGATCGTCGTACCGGCTCCGATGCCGGCGTTCAGCAGCATGTGCATCGTGGCCCGGATGGCCAGCCGGTCGGCGGGATCGGCGCCCTCGACGGCGAGGGCCTGGCGGGCGGCCCCCGAGGCGGACTGCGCGACCGCGAAGGCGATCGCGGCCGCGGTGAACCCGGCGCCGGTGTCGGCGAGCGCGTACCCGGCCAGGGCGATCGCCGCCAGCGCGGAGAACGCGGCCGCCGCACGGCCCAGCCCGAGCCGGTCGGTGAGCAGGCCCAGCGGCACCGCCAGGGCGATCGCGGTGCCGGCGCCCAACGCCAGGATGACGCCCACGGACGCGGGCGGCAGGTCGAGGGCGACGGTGGCGTGCAGGACGATCGTGGAGAGCACGATGCCCTCGACCGTCGCGGTGCCGAGCTGGACGGTGCGGATCAGTCGCTGCCGAGTGGTGGTGTCCATGAGTTCAGCGTGCGCCGCCGTGGCTCAGTAGTCCAACAGATGTTGCTACTGCTCGCTAGTATCAACACTTATGGAGGTGCATCAGCTCCGGTACGCGCTCGCGGTCGCGGACGAGGGCTCGTTCACGGCAGCCGCGCAGGCCCTGCACGTCACCCAGTCCGGCGTCAGCGCCCAGGTCGCGCTGCTCGAGCGCGAGCTCGACACCCGGCTCTTCGACCGGACGCCGAAGGGCACCCGGGTGGCCGCCTCGGCAGCCCCGGTCCTCGACCAGATCCGTCGCACCGTCGCGGAGCTCGACCGCGTACGAACGACGGCCGACGAGATCAACGGTCTGGTCAGCGGGGCGGTCGCGGTGGGCGCAGTCG
This sequence comes from Nocardioides sp. F233, assembly GCF_057813895.1. Classification (NCBI taxonomy): domain Bacteria; kingdom Bacillati; phylum Actinomycetota; class Actinomycetes; order Propionibacteriales; family Nocardioidaceae; genus Nocardioides; species Nocardioides sp. F233. The sequence goes on along the minus strand of NZ_JBVASH010000004.1, from coordinate 609,791 downwards.
CCGGCCTGACCTGGCCGGCGTTCCTCGACGGGATCCAGTCGGTCCACGACGACCACCCCGGCCTGGAGCTCTCGCTGCGCGAAGGACGCTCCTTCGAGCTGCAGGCCGACGTCGCGGCCGGCCACCTCGACCTGGCCCTGGTCTCCTGGCCGGACCGGCCGCTGGCCGGGCTCGCCTCCTGGGTCGCCCTCGACGAGCGCGTGGTGGCCGTCGTCGGGCCCCGGCACCCCTGGGCCCGGCGCACGCAGGTCTCGCCCGCCGAGCTCCTCGACGAGCCGGTGATCTGCACCTCGGAGGGCACCGGCATGCGGCTGGCCTACACGACCCTGATGCGGGCCGAGGGCCTGCCCGCACCCGTGACCTGGGACGTCACCCTGCCGACCACGGCACGCGCCCTGGCCGCACGGGGTCTCGGCGTCGCCGTCGTGACCAGCTCGTCGGCGGACGCCCCCAGCGACCTGCGCCACGTCGCGGTCACCTCGGCGAACGCCACCTCGCGGCTCGGTCTGGTCTGGCGCGCCGACCCGACGCCGTCGGCCGCCGCCCGGGCGACCCTGGCGGCGCTACGCGCGCACCTGGAGCAGTCTCAGTAGACCGAGACGTGCACGTGGTCGTAGTGGTTGGCGGTGGCCGAACCCCGGTTCGGCATGCCCCGCCAGCCCTCGCCGGAGCGCTCGACCGACCAGATCTTCTGGGAGAAGATGATGTAGGAGACGCCGAGGGCGGCGTAGTTGGCCCGGACGAACTCGGCGACCTTCCATCCCTCGGGGCCCGAGATCATGATGTCGACCGCACGACCGGTCTCGTGATCGCCCGAGATCGAGGCGCCGCGGAAGGTGCCGTAGACGCTGATGTCGGGGAAGTTGGCGCAGACCGCGTCGTGGATCTTCTTGATGCTCGCGCTGACCGCGTCGGGCACCGTGGTGCCGTTGGTGCAGGCGCCACCGAGCGTCGGGGGCTTCTCGTCGGTGAAGTAGCCGGCGGTGACCCAGCGGGACTTCCCGTCGACGACGATCTCGGCGCGGTCGGCGTACTTGCGGCCAGTGACGAGGACCTTGTCGCCCTCCTCGACCTCGCCGACCTCCTTGCCGCGCTTGTCGGGGCGCGACCACAGGTTGAGGGACGTCGAGGCCCACTGCTTCTTCGCGTCGGCGACCGCGAGGGCGGTCGCCGAGTCGGAGAGCAGGGCGTCGAGCCTGGTGCCGATCGCGTCGGCGGAGCGGTCCGTGCTGCGGGAGATCAGCGGGAGCCGGTTGCCGGTGTCGCCGACGGAGCCCGCGGCGGCCTTCGAGCGGTCGACCGCCACGAGGTCGGCGCTGGGGCCTGCGGAGTTGAGGACGCCTCCCGTGACGACCGCAGTGGTCGCGAGGGCGGCGAGGGAGCCGGCCAGTACGGCGGCTCGGGGCGTACGTCGCGCGGTTTCCCGCTTGTGGCTGGTGGCCACGCGCTGATCCTTTGCTGTCGCTTACAGATGCATCCCGAGAACCCTGACCTGCGCCAGAGCATCGTGCTACTAGAGCACAACGATCAAGCCTTCAACCAATTGGTGAGACCGCTCATCAAGGTGAGCCGGCTCACCCCACGGGTCACCCGCCGGTGGTCTCGTTGACGTCCTCGAGCACGCCGACACCCCCGCCGGAGAGGCCGTCGGTGTCGTCGAGCCAGCCCTCCGGGAGCACGATCCGCGAGCGCGGCGCGCCCTGCCGGCCGCGCGGCGCACCCAGCTCGGAGGCCGGGAACGGCTCGGCCGGGTCGAGCTCGGCGAGCAGCCGGTCGAGCGCGGCCAGCGAGTCGACCAGGCCCAGCGAGCGGCGCAGCTCGCCACCGGCGCGGAAGCCCTTGAGGTACCAGGTGACGTGCTTGCGGAACTCCTTGCAGCCCCGCTCCTCCCCCATGTGCTCGCACAGCAGCTCGGCGTGCCGGCGCATCATCGTGGCCACCTCGCCGAGGGTCGGCAGCGTCGTCTCGCCCGGACCGTCGTCGGAGAAGGCCGCGGCGAGGTCGCGGAACAGCCAGGGCCGGCCCAGGCAGCCGCGACCGACGACGACACCGGCAGCACCGGTCTCCTCGATCATCCGCAGCGCGTCGGCGGCCTCCCAGATGTCGCCGTTGCCGAGCACCGGGATGTCGACGGCGGCGACCAGCTCGGCGATCGCGTCCCAGTCGGCCTGACCGGAGTAGGCCTGCGCGACGGTGCGGCCGTGCAGCGCGATCGCGGCGACGCCGGTCTCCTGGGCGATCCGGCCGGCGTCGAGGAAGGTGAGGTGGTCGTCGTCGAGGCCCTTGCGGGTCTTCATCGTCACCGGTACGTCGTACGGCGCCGCGGCGGCGACCGCCTCCTCGAGGATCGCCCCCAGCAGGTTCCGCTTCCACGGCAGCGCGCCGCCGCCGCCCTTGCGGGTGACCTTGGGGACCGGGCAGCCGAAGTTGAGGTCGACGTGCGCGACGCCGTACTCCTCGCACAGGATCTTCGTCGCCTGGCCGACGTACGTCGGGTCCGTGCCGTAGAGCTGGACCGAGCGGACCGTCTCGAGCTCGTCGAAGACCAGCATCCGCTTGGTCGTCTCGTCGCCCTCGACCAGCCCGCGGCTGGTGATCATCTCGCAGACGTAGAGCCCCGCGCCGTGCTCGGCGCACAGCCGACGGTAGGCCGCGTTGGTGATGCCCGCCATCGGGGCGAGCACCACCGGGGTGGGCACGTCGAGGGTGCCCAGGCGCAGGCCGGTCACGACGCCCCGGTGGCAGCGTCGGAGGGCGTGGCGGAGGGGGTGGCCGAGGCCGACCCCGAGGGCGACTCCGACGCCTGCTCGCCGGCCTTGTGCTTCTTGCCCTTCTTCCCCGGCTTCTGGACCGGGCTCAGCTCCCCGCTCCACGTGATCGGGTCGAGGCCTCCGAACGGCGGGAACGAGACCTTCTCCAGCGCGTGGGTCGGGGCGATGAAGTAGACCTGGCACAGCTCGGCGGTGGCATCGGCCGCGAACGGCGTCGGCAGCGGGTCGCCGGAGCAGACCGGCAGCTGGTCGGCCTTGTAGTAGTTGGGCGCCTCGAGCGTGGTGCCGTCGTCGCCCCACAGGACGTTGTCGAGCCGCAGCCCGCCGAGGTCGGTGTCACCGACGTTGGTGACCTTCACCCGAACGAAGTACGGCGTGCGTGCGGCCGTGGCCGCGTCGACGTTCCACCCCGGGAAGGACTCCTGGAAGGAGGTGCGCTCGATCCGCTCGACGCTCACCGCGAGCACCCCGACCTCGTCCTGGCGACGCTGGAAGGCCACGACGCCCTCCTGGCCGAGGCCGAGCCGCGTGCCCGGCTCGGTGAGGGTGACGTCGCTCGGCACCGGGAGGTAGTCGGCCGCGGCGCTCGAGGTCGCCTCGGTCGGCTTCGCCTTCTTCGCGTCCTTGGTGTCGTCCGATCCGCAGCCCGAGAGGCCGGCGGCCACCACGAGGGCGGCCACCGGCACGGCGACGGACCGGAGGGTCAGCACCCGACGAGCCGCTCGGCGAAGTAGGACGTCAGCTTGGACAGCGAGACCCGCTCCTGGGACATGGTGTCCCGGTCGCGGACGGTGACGGCCTGGTCCTCGAGGGTGTCGAAGTCGACCGTGACGCAGTACGGCGTACCGATCTCGTCCTGGCGGCGGTAGCGCTTGCCGATCGCGCCGGCGTCGTCGAAGTCGACGTTCCACAGGGTGCGCAGCTCGGTGGAGACGGCCTTCGCCTTCGGGGTGAGGTCCTCGTTGCGGCTCAGCGGCAGCACCGCGGCCTTGACCGGGGCCAGGCGCGGGTCGAGGCGCAGCACGGTCCGCTTGTCGACGCCGCCCTTGGTGTTGGGCGCCTCGTCCTCGGCGTACGCGTCGACGAGGAAGGTCATCAGGCTGCGCGAGAGACCGGCTGCCGGCTCGATGACGTAGGGGACGTAGCGGGTGTTGGAGGCCTGGTCGAAGTACGACAGGTCCTTGCCCGAGTGCAACGCATGAGTCGACAGGTCGAAGTCGGTGCGGTTGGCGATGCCCTCGAGCTCACCCCACTCGGAGCCGGCGAAGTTGAAGCGGTACTCGATGTCGGTGGTGCCCTTCGAGTAGTGGCTCAGCTTCTCCTCGGCGTGCACGTAGTGGCGCAGGTTGTCGGGGTTGATGCCGAGGTCGACGTACCAGCGGGTGCGTTCCTCGATCCAGTAGCGGTACCACTCCTCGTCCTCGCCCGGCTTGACGAAGAACTCCATCTCCATCTGCTCGAACTCGCGGGTGCGGAAGATGAAGTTGCCGGGCGTGATCTCGTTGCGGAAGCTCTTGCCGATCTGCGCGATGCCGAACGGGGGCTTCATCCGCTGCGAGGTGACCACGTTGGCGAAGTTGAGGAAGATGCCCTGCGCGGTCTCGGGGCGCAGGTAGTGCAGGCCCGACTCGTCCTCGACGACACCGAGGTGGGTCTTGAGCATGCCGGAGAACTCGCGGGGCTCGGTCCAGGCGCCGCGGGTGCCGCAGTTGGCGCAGACGACGTCCTTGAGGTCGACGTCGTCGGGGTTCGCGATGCCCTTCTTCTCGGCGTACTGCTCCTGGAGGTGGTCGTAGCGGTAGCGCTTGTGGCAGGAGAGGCACTCGGTCAGCGGGTCGTTGAACGTCGCGACGTGGCCCGAGGCCTCCCAGGTCTGCCGCGGCAGGATCACGCTGGAGTCGAGGCCGACGACGTCGTCACGGCTCTGCACCATCGAGCGCCACCACTGGCGCTTGATGTTCTCCTTGAGCTCCACGCCCAGCGGGCCGTAGTCCCAGGCCGAGCGGGTGCCTCCGTAGATCTCGCCGCAGGGGTAGACGAAGCCTCGACGCTTCGCGAGGGAGACGACCTGGTCGACGGTGGACGGGGGCGGCTTGGCCACGGTGATTTCCTTGTGGGGGACGAGCCCGGCTGGCTGTCGGGCGGGTGTGTGGACTGCTCGCGGAGCGAGCCGTCGGCGAAGGCCCTAGGTTACGCGAGGCTCCACCACGTTCAGCACTCCGCCGGGCTCGACGACCTCGTAGGCGCCGGGCTCGTCGACGGCCCGGCTGAGCACGGGGACGCCGTGCAGCTTGAGGTCGTACGTCGACAGGGCGCGCCGGTAGGCGCCGACGTTGGCCCAGCGGGTGGTGAGCGTCCACAGGTCCGGGTCGTCCAGGTTGCGGCCGACCCAGCCGTCGACGTACCCGGTCTGGGCGGCGAGGAGTCCGTGGACGAGCTCGAGCTCGGCCCGGAGACGGGCCGGGTCCTCCCCTGCGCGGAAGCGGTTCACGACGAGCACGGCCGCACTCTACGCAGGCCGCGCCCCTTGACGCGGCCGGGCGGCGACGCCGACTATGACAGACGTCATAACCCGGCCGACAGGAGCTCCCGATGACGACCGAGACGACCGACGCGACCTGGCAGAAGACCGCGTGCATCCTCTGCGAGTGCAACTGCGGGATCGAGGTGCAGGTCGAGGACCGCCGGCTGCTGAGGATCCGCGGCGACAAGTCACACCCGTCGTCCGCGGGATACACGTGCGAGAAGCCGCTGCGGCTGGACCGCTACCAGAACGGCACGCCGCGACTGACGAGCCCGCTGCGGCGGCGCGCGGACGGCGGGTACGACGAGATCGACTGGGACACCGCGGTCTCCGAGATCGCGCAGCGGCTGGTGGCGATCCGCGACGAGCACGGCGGCGACAAGATCTTCTTCTACGGCGGCGGGGGCCAGGGCAACCACCTCGGCGCCGGCTACGGCCAGGCACTGCAGGCCGCGCTCGGCGTGCGCTACCGCTCCAATGCGCTGGCGCAGGAGAAGACCGGTGAGATGTACGTCGACGGCCGGCTCTACGGCGGCCACACGAAGGGCGACTTCGAGCACGCCGAGGTCGTGGTGTTCGTCGGCAAGAACCCCTGGCAGTCGCACTCCTTCCCCCGTGCCCGGCCGGTGCTCAAGGAGATGGCGGCCGACCCGGCGCGCACGATGGTGGTCATCGACCCGCGGCGCAGCGAGACCGCGGCGATGGCCGACGTCCACCTGCAGGTACGTCCCGGGACCGACGCGTGGTGCCTGGCCGCGCTCGGTGCGGTCCTCGTGCAGGAGGACCTGGTCGACCACGCCTTCCTGCGCGAGCACACCACCGGCGCCGAGCCGGTGCTGGCGGCGTACGCCGAGGTCGACGTCGCCGACTTCGCCGCCCGCTGCGGGGTCGACGAGGAGCTGATCCGCTCGACCGCCCGGCGGATGGCCGCGGCCGCCAGCGTGTGCACCTACGAGGACCTCGGCATCCAGCAGGCGCCGCACAGCACGCTGTCGTCGTACCTCAACAAGATGCTGTGGATCCTCAACGGCAGCTTCGCGCAGAAGGGCGGGATGTTCCTGCACTCCACCTTCGCGGCGCTCGCCGGCGGCCCGGGTGGCGGCGGATCGAAGGCCACGCCGGTCACGGGGGCACGGATCATCTCGGGGCTGGTGCCGTGCAACTCGATCGCCGAGGAGATCGACACCCACCACCCCGACCGGTTCCGGGCGATATGGATCGACAGCGTCAACCCGGCGCACTCGCTGGCCGACTCCGCCGCCTTCCGGCGAGCGATGCGCAAGCTCGAGCTGAGCGTCGTGGTCGACATCGCGATGACCGAGACCGCGCGCGAGGCCGACTACGTGCTGCCGGCGGCGAGCCAGTTCGAGAAGTGGGAGTGCACGTTCTTCAACGTCGACTTCCCGGAGAACGTCTTCCACCTGCGCGCGCCGCTGATGGAGCCGTTGGCCGGGACGCTGCCGGAGCCGGAGGTCTACGCGCGGGTGGTCCGGGCGCTCGGCGTGGTCGACGACACGGCGCTGGAGCCGTTGCGGGCCGCGGCCGAGGCGGGCCTGCCGGCGTACGCCGACGCCTTCTTCGCCGCCGTCTCCGCGGACCCGCGGCTGATGGGGCTCGCCGGGTTCGTGCTGCACGAGACGCTCGGGCCATCGCTCGGCAGCGCGCGCGGGACCGCCGCCCTGTGGGGCGTCGCGCAGCTGTGCGCGATGAACCAGCCCGACGCGGTCGCCCGTGCGGGCTTCACCGGCACCGGCTTCGAGCCGGGCAACCGGCTGTTCGAGCGGATCCTCACCGGCGAGGCCGTGGTGTTCACGCGCGACGACCACGAGAACGCCTGGGACTACGTACGACGCCCCGAGCGCCGCTTCACCCTGGAGATCCCCGAGCTGCTCGAGCGGCTGCGGGCCCTGGCCGACGAGCCGAGCTCGTGGACGAGCGAGGAGTTCCCGTTCGTGCTGTCCGCCGGCGAGCGGCGCGCGTTCACGGCCAACACGATCATCCGCGACCCGTCGTGGCGCCGGCGCGACGCGGCGGGCGCACTGCGGATCAGCCCGGACGACGCGTGGGCGCTGAGCGTGCGGACCGGCGACTCGTTGCGGGTCGTGACCGAGGCCGGGTCCGCGCTGGCGACGGTCGAGGTGACCGACACCCTGCAGCCTGGGCACGTGTCGCTGCCCAACGGGCTCGGCGTCACGCACCCGGACGGCACACCCGGCGTCGCCCCCAACGAGCTGACGTCGCTGCACCACCGCGACTGGCTGGCGGGCACGCCGTGGCACAAGTACGTCCCGGCCCGGCTGGAGCGGGTGTGACCACCCGGGCCCGCTCTCCGCGCGACGCGATGCTCGACAGCGCGATCGCGCTCTTCCGCGAGCGCGGGGTGGCGGCGACCTCGCTGCGCGACGTGGTCGCCCACAGCGGCGCGCCGCGCGGGTCGATCTACCACCACTTCCCGGGCGGCAAGGAGGAGCTGGCGCGCGAGGCGACGCAGCGGGCGGGCGACTACATCGCCGGCCTGATCGCCCGGCTCGTCGAGGCGGACGACACCGGCGCACTGGTCGACCTGCTCGTCGACCACTGGTCCGGCGTGCTGCTCGGCAGCGACTTCGCCGCGACCTGCCCGATCGCTGCCGCAGCCCTGGCGCCCGACGACACGGCGAGCGCGCGGGACGCGGCCGGGGTGGCGTTCGGGCAGTGGGAGGAGCTGCTCGCGGGAGCCCTGCGCGAGCGCGGCGTCTCCCCCGCCGAGGCCGCCGACCGGGCCGCACTGGTGGTCGCCGCGATCGAGGGGGCACTGCTGGTGAGTCGCGCTCGTCGTACCGATGCGCCGTTGCGGGCCGTGGGGCGGGAGCTGGTGCGCCACCTGGGCTGAGGCACGTGGACTTGACCGGAGGACGCGCGTTGTTGAGAATGATTCTCATGCGCTTGTCTTCCGGTCTCGCCACGTTGTCCGCCGTCGCCCTCGCCGGCCCGCTCCTCGCGGGCTGCTCGGCGTTCAGCGACCCGGCCGACGACGGCAAGGTGACGGTGGCGGCGGCCTTCTACCCGCTGGCGTACGTCGCCGAGCGGGTCACCGAGGGCACCGGCGCACGGGTGGACCTGCTGACCCAGCCGGGGACCGAGCCGCACGACCTCGAGCTCACCATCAAGGAGACCGCGGACCTGGCGGACGCCGACCTGGTCGTGTACGAGTCGGGCTTCCAGCCGGCCGTCGACGACGCCGTCGAGCAGAACGCGACCGGTGCGACGCTGGACGCCACGAAGGTCGTCGACCCGGTCCCGTTCGAGGAGCACGCCGACGAGCACGCGGAGCACGCCGAGGAGGGCTCGGGGCAGGGCGAGCACCACGACCACGGCAACCTCGACCCGCACTTCTGGCAGGACCCGGTCCGCGTCGCCGACCTGGCCGACGCCGTCGCCGGGAAGCTGGCCGACGTCGACGCCGCCCACGCCGACCGTTACCGCGCCAACGCGAAGGAGCTGCGCGCCGACCTGACCGCCCTGGACGAGGCCTACACCGCTGGTCTGGCCGACTGCGAGCGTGACACCATCGTGGTGTCCCACGACGCGTTCGGCTACCTGGAGAAGTACGGCCTGCACGTCGCCTCGATCGTGGGCCTCTCCCCCGACGCCGAGCCGACCGGCGCGGTCCTCGGGGAGCTGCAGGAGCTCATCAAGACGGAAGGCATCACCACGGTGTTCAGCGAGCCGCTCAAGCCGGCGCTCGGCGAGAGCTTCGCCGCGGACCTCGGCCTGACCAACGGGGTCCTCGACCCGGTCGAGGGGCTCACCGACGCGACTGCCGACGAGGACTACCTGTCGCTGATGAAGACCAACCTCGCGACCCTGCGCACCGCGAACGGCTGCCGATGAGCGCCACCCCGGCGGTCGAGGTCCGCGACGTGAGCGTCGCCCTGGGCGGACGACCGGTGCTGCGCGGCATCGACGTGGCCGTCGTACCCGGTGACTTCGTGGCGCTGATGGGCGCCAACGGCTCGGGCAAGTCCACGCTGGTGCGGGCGATGGTCGGCCTGCGGCCGCTGATCGGCGGCGAGGTACGGCTGTTCGGCACCCTGCTCGACGAGTACGACGCCTGGAGCCGGATCGGCTACGTCCCCCAGCGCGCCACCGCCGGCTCGGGCATCCCGGCCTCCGTGTGGGAGGTCGTCGCGGCCGGCCGGCTGACCCGGCGCCGGCTGCTGCGGCCGCTGTCGAAGGTGGACCGCGCGGCCATCGACGACGCCCTCGAGGTGGTCGGGCTCGCCGACCGCCGCCGCGACGCCGTCACCAACCTGTCCGGTGGCCAGCAGCAGCGGGTGCTCATCGCCCGCGCGCTCGCCGGCGAGCCGGAGCTGTTCTTCCTCGACGAGCCGACCGCCGGCGTCGACCTGCCCAACCAGCAGGTGCTCGCCGACACGCTGCGCCGGCTCAAGGAGCGCGGCGCGACCATCGTGCTCGTCGCCCACGAGCTCGGGCCGCTGGCACCCCTCGTCGACCGGGCCGTCGTGCTCCGCGACGGCCGGGTGGCGTACGACGGCGCCGCGCTGCGCGACCACGAGGTGCACCAGCCCTGGTTCGCCGAGCCGCACACCCACCATCACCATCACGACCACGTCCCCCACCCGACGGCGCCGCTGAGCTCCGACGACCAGCTGCCGGGAGACCTCCTGTGAGCGCCATCGAGCTGTTCAGCCAGCCGTTCATGCAGCGTGCGCTCATCGCCGCGCTGCTCACCGGCCTCGCCGCGCCGGCGATCGGCACCTTCCTCGTCCAGCGCCGGCTCGCCCTCATGGGCGACGGGATCGGGCACGTCGCCGTCACCGGTGTCGCGCTCGGCCTTGCCACCGGCGCCTCCCCGTTGTGGACGGCGGTCCTGGTCGCCGTGCTCGGGGCGGTGCTGATCGAGGTGATCCGCGAGCGCGGCCAGACCAACGGCGACGTCGCCCTGGCGCTGCTGTTCTACGGCGGCCTGGCCGGCGGCATCTTCATCAGCGGGCTGTCCGGTCAGAGCGGCGCTGCCCTCAACCGGTACCTCTTCGGCTCGCTGACCACCATCTCCCCGGGCGACGTGCTGATCACGATGGTGCTCGCCATCGCCGTCGTCGGGCTGTGCGTCGGACTCGCGCCGCAGCTGTTCGCGGTCGCCCAGGACCAGGAGTTCGCCCGGGTCGCCGGGCTGCGGGTGCGCGTCTACAACGTGCTCGTCGCCGTGCTGGCCGCCGTGTCGGTCACGGTCGCGATGCGCACGGTCGGCCTGCTGCTCGTCTCCGCGCTGATGGTCGTCCCGGTCGCCACCGCCCAGCAGCTGACCCGGTCGTTCCGCACGACCATCGGCGCCGCCATGGTCCTCGGCACCCTGGCCTCCGTCGGCGGGCTGGTGGCAGCCACCTTCGCGTCGTACAAGGCAACCGTGGCGCCCGGCCCGACCATCGTGCTGCTCGCCCTCGCCTGCTACGCCGTCGCGTGGCCGATCGGCATCTGGCAGCGCCACCGCGCCCGCCTGCGCGAGCCCTTCGCGTCAGGCCAGGCGGTCCCGTCGCACGATGCCTGCGGTACGCACCCGCATGCGCACGGCCCCGGGTGCGGCCACCTCGCCGTCCCCCACGACGACCACGTCGACTACGTGCACGACGGGCACCGCCACGCGGTCCACGGCGCGCACTACGACGAGCACTAACCCTGGCTGGTGGGGTTCGGCTCGGCGCCGCCGTACCGTCGGTCGCGACGGGCGTACTCGTCGATCGCGGCCCACAGGTGGCGGCGGTCGACGTCGGGCCAGAGCACGTCGGAGAAGACGAACTCCGAGTACGCCGCCTGGTAGAGCATGAAGTTCGAGAGCCGCTGCTCGCCCGACGTACGCCAGATCAGGTCGGCGTCGGGGAGCTCGGGGACGTAGAGGTAGCGCCCCAGCGTGCGCTCGTCGACCTTGTCGGGGTTGACCCGGCCGGCGGCGACGTCGCGGGCCAGCGCCTTGGCCGCGTCGCCGAGCTCGGAGCGGCCGCCGTAGTTGACGCACATGGTGAGCGTGAGGACGTCGTTGTGCTTCGTCATCTCCTCGGCGACCTGGAGCTCGGTGATCACCGACTTCCACAGCCGGGGCGCACGACCGGCCCAGCGGACCCGGACGCCGAGCTCGTGCATCTCGTCGCGGCGGCGGCGGATGACGTCGCGGTTGAAGCCCATGAGGAACTTGACCTCCTCGGGGCTGCGCGACCAGTTCTCGGTGGAGAAGGCGTACGCCGAGATCGCCTTCACGCCGATCTCGATCGCGCCCTCGACCACGTCGAACAGGCTCGACTCGCCCTCCTCGTGGCCCTTCGTGCGCGGCAGCCCGCGCTCCTTGGCCCACCGGCCGTTGCCGTCCATCACGACCGCGACGTGGTGCGGGACCAGCTCCGCGGGGATCGCCGGCGGCGTTGCGCCCGACGGGTGGGGCGTGGGCGGGCGGACCGGGCCGCGGAGGGCGGCAGCCGCCGCGGCGGCGCGGGTACGACGGGTGGAGCGGGTCACGGGAGCAGTCTGTCAGGCGGCGAGATGTGGTCACACCAGTCCCACGCGTGTCCTGGGAGACGCAGTTCATGCGCTCAGCGCTCGACGTACGCCAACGACCGGAGGCCCCGCTCCAGCTGCCACTGAACGAACGCGGCGACCAGGCCGCTGGCCTCGCGGACGTGGCGCGGATCGGCGGCCTCGATGACCGACCAGTCGCCGGAGAGCAGGCCGCCGAGCAGGGTGAGGGTCTCGGGGGCGGGCGTGGCGGAGCCGGGGATCCGGCAGGTCGAGCAGAGCACGCCACCCATCGACGGGTTGAACCAGCGGTGGTGGCCGAGCTCGCCGGTCGCGGTGACCGGCGGACGGCCGCAGTGGGCGCAGTCGACGAAGGCCGGGGCGTAGCCGGCGATCGCGAGCGCGCGCAGCAGGTAGGAGTCGAGGACGTGGCACTGGTTGCGCGTCCCCGCCGCCATCGCGTTGAGCCCGCCGAGCAGCAGCGTGAACTGCTGGCGAGCGGGCTCCCGTTCCTCGACGACCAGCCGCTCGGCGGTCTCGAGCATCGCGGTGCCGGCGGTGTAGCGCTCGTAGTCGGCACCCAGCGGGGCGGCGTACGCGGCCCGGGTCTCGGCCTGGGTGATCGTGTCGAGGTTGCGGCCCTCGGCGAGCTGCAGGTCGACGTGGGTGAACGGCTCGAGGCGCGAGCCCCACCGCGACGTCGTACGGCGCACGCCCTTGGCGACCGCACGGACCACGCCGTGCTCGCGGGTCAGCAGCGTGACGATGCGGTCCGCCTCACCCAGCTTGCGGGTGCGCAGGACGATCGCCTCGTCGCGGTAGAGCGGCACGCCTCCATTGTGCGGCCTCACGCGTGACGAAGCCCGGCGCCACCCCGATCGCGGGCCCGGTCGTCGCGTCGTACCCGGCATCTGGGTCGCGGATCCGTCACTCCAGCGACCGAAATGCCGGGTGCGTTCCGTGCCGGACCCAGCAGGCTGCCGATCAGCCGCGGCGAACCTTCGGGGAGAGCACCTGCTGCTCCCAGCCGGTGTCGTCCATCCCGTCGTCCGCGAAGGTGCTGGAGTCGCCGTTCCAGTCGTAGACGGACACGTTGACCCGGACCCAGCGCGGGTTGTCGAGGCACGACCGCGGGATCCTGATGCTGACCATGCCGCCGCTGCGGTCGAAGACGCCGCGCAGACCGCCACAGCGCCGCACCGTCTCCTTGCGGCCGGGCTTGCGGACCAGGACGAGCGCACGCCCGCCCTCGGACAGCCAGATCGCACGGGCCTCGTACCTCACCCCCGGCGTCACGACGTGACCGACGGTGACCCAGCCATGACCGGCCGGCAGCGCGCGCATCACAGTCCGGATCCTGACCTGTCGCTTGGTGTGCTTGACCACGACGGAGTGGATGTCGCCCTCCGCGCGCTCAGGCGCCGGGGTGGATCCGGTGACGTCGTGGTCGAACAGCGCGAGGTCGAGGACATCGCCCGTCGCGTCGGTGTGGGACCACGTGTCCGCTGCGGCGACGCCGCCGGACGAGAGCAGGAGTGCGGCACTCAGGCCGATGATCGAGAGCAATCGGTGAAGGTTCCCCATGTCGGGACACTACGTCAGCGCCGACCGCTCCGCGGGAGCTTTCAGGACGATCGCGTACGACGCCCGCGCCGCGCCGGCCGCACGCACTCGAGCGCGAACCGGGTGACCACGAGGTCCAGCCGCTCGGGACGCCGCCGCCACTCGAGCGGCACCTCGGTCCGCTCGAGGACTGCGCCGGAGATCTCGCCGGCAACGGTCTCGGCGTCGCCGAGGGGGTGGAACGGGTCGGCGGTGCGGGCGAGGACCAACGTGGGCACCGTCAGCCCGGCGCGCTCGGCCGACGAGGGCGCGAAGCGACCGAAGAGGACGCCGTGGACGACCGCGGCGACCGGGCCGGGGCGGGTGTCGAGGGTCTCGAGCGCGAGCCGGACCCACTCGGGAGCCAGGCGGCGCGGGAGCGGTCGGGTGACCAGGCGCAGGGCGGTGAGGACGAAGGGCGCGAACCGGGCGGTGGTGAGGACCGGGGTCAGCACGGAGAGCTGGGCGCCGAGAGCGTTCTCGAGGACCGGGCCGTCGAGCAGCAGGCCGGCGACCCGCTCGGGGGCGCGGGCGGCGACCTCGAGGGCGACGTTCGCGCCGATCGAGCTGCCGCCGACGACGGCCCGCGCGGCGCCGACGTGGTCGAGCAGGGCCACGACCTGGTCGGCGAACGCGGTCACCGAGTAGGACAGCGGGTCGGCCGGCTTGTCGGAGCGGCCGTGGCCGAGCGGGTCGAGGACGAGGACGTGCAGCCCGCTGGAGGCGAGCATCCGGGCGGTGCGGTCGTGCACCCGCCGCGGCACCAGGAGCGGAGGGAGGAGCACGACCCAGGCGTCGCCGGCGCCGTACTCGGTGAACTCCAGTCGGTCGCGACCGCGCCGGCCCTCGACGAAGACCTGTCCGACCTGCTCGGAGGCCAGCGCGGCGCGACCCATGCCGGTCAGCCGATCGGCTCGACGGGAGCGGCCGGGATGGTGGTCGCCCGCGCGCGGTTGGCGGCGCAGACCACCGCACGGAGCGAGGCCGTGACGATGTTGTGGTGGATCCCGATGCCCCAGACGATCTCGCCGGCGATCTCGCACTCGACGTACGCCGCCGCGACGGCGTCGCCGCCCGCGGAGAGCGCGTGCTCGGCGTAGTCGAGGACCCGGATGTCGGCGCCCGCCTGTCGCATGCCGTCGACGAACGCGGCGACCGGGCCGTTGCCCATGCCGGTGAACGTCTGCTCCTCGCCGCGCACGGCGAGACGCACCTCCTGGCGGTCGTCACCGTCCTCGCTGGTCGCGGAGGAGAACGAGACCAGGTTGTACGGCGCCTCGCGGTCGAGGTACTCGTTGCGGAAGATCTGCCAGATGGCCTCCGGCGTGACCTCGCCGCCCTGGGCGTCGGTGTGCTGCTGGATCACACGGCTGAACTCGATCTGCGCGCGGCGCGGCAGGTCCAGGCTGTGCTCGGCCTTGAGGACGTACGCGACGCCGCCCTTGCCGGACTGGCTGTTGACCCGGATGACCGCCTCGTAGGTGCGGCCGACGTCCTTCGGGTCGATCGGCAGGTACGGCGCCTCCCACGGGATCTCGCCGACCGGCTTGCCCTGCTCGGCAGCGATCCGGTCGAGGTCCTCCAGGCCCTTCTTGATGGCGTCCTGGTGGGAGCCGGAGAAGGCGGTGTAGACGAGGTCGCCGGCGTACGGGTGGCGGGGGTGGACGGGCAGCTGCGTGCAGTACTCGACCGTGCGGCGGATCTCGTCGATGTCGGACAGGTCGACCTGCGGGTCGATGCCCTGGCTGAACAGGTTCATCGCCAGGGTGACCAGGTCGACGTTGCCGGTGCGCTCACCGTGGCCGAACAGGCAGCCCTCGACCCGGTCGGCACCGGCCATCAGCGCCAGCTCGGTCGCGGCGACCGCCGTACCGCGGTCGTTGTGGGGGTGCAGGCTGATGATCGAGTGGGCGCGACGGGTCAGGTGGCGCGCGAAGTACTCGATCTGGTCGGCGTACGTGTTCGGCGTCGACATCTCGACGGTCGCCGGCAGGTTGAGGATGATCTCGCGACCGGCCTCCGGCTGCCAGATGTCGGAGACCCGCTCGCAGACCTCGAGCGCGAAGTCGGTCGGGGTCTGGGTGAAGATCTCCGGGCTGTACTGGTAGCCGAAGTCGGTGCCCTCGAGCAGCTGGTCGGCGTACTTCATCACCCACTCGGTGCCGCGGGTCGCGATCGCGATGCACTCGGCCTCGGTGACGTTGAAGACGACGCGCTGGAACAGCGGCGCGGTGGCGTTGTAGAGGTGGACGGTCGCCTTGTCGGCGCCCTTCAGCGACTCGACGGTGCGCGCGATCAGGTCCTCGCGGGCCTGGGTCAGCACGGACACGCGTACGTCGTCGGGGATCCGGTCCTCCTCGACGAGCTGGCGCACGAAGTCGAAGTCGGTCTGGCTCGCGGCCGGGAACCCGATCTCGATCTCCTTGTAGCCCATCCGGACCAGGAGCTCGAACATCTTCATCTTGCGCGACGGGCTCATCGGGTCGATGAGCGCTTGGTTGCCGTCACGCAGGTCGGTGGACAGCCACCGCGGCGCGTGGGTGATCTTCTGGTCCGGCCAGGTGCGGTCCGGCACGGTCACGGGCTCGAAGGCCGTGTAGCGGTGGTACGGCATCCCGCTGGACTGCTGGGACGGGATGGTGACGCTCGGCTTGGTCATGACTTCCTCGGCTGTTTCGGGTTCTGAGATGGGCGCCGGGCGCGCGACTCACTCCGCAACGAGGGGTCCGGCTCTCAGACCTCGCTGCGGCCGCTAAGAAGGAGCGCTCGCGTCATGATTGGAGTCAGGGTAGCAGTCCCGCGCCCTAGGCTGGCGGGGTGCCTCGGCTGCTGATCGTCCACCACTCCCCCAGCCGCTCGATGCAGGCGCTGCTCGAGCAGGTCGTCGCTGGCGCCGGTGACGAGGAGGTGCAGGCGGCCGCGGCGGTGGAGGTCGTCGTACGGCCGGCGCTGGAGGCGACCGCGGACGACGTACTTGCGGCTGACGGGTACGTCCTCGGCACGACCGCCAACTTCGGCTACATGAGCGGCGCGCTCAAGCACTTCTTCGACTCGACCTTCCTCGCGGTCGGTGGTGCGCTCGACCCCACCGGCGCCCCGGCCGACGGGGCGGGGGCGACCGCGGGGCGGCCGTACGGACTGTGGCTGCACGGGCGCTACGACCTCACCGGCGCGGAGCGCTCGGTGCAGTCGATCGTGGGGGCGCTCGGCTGGCGTCAGGGGTACGACGTCCTCGGCGTCCTCGGCGACGTGGGCGACGCCGCGTTGGAGGCGGCCTACGCCCTGGGCGCTACGATCGCGGCACTCCTGACCGACTGACCACCGAGGGGCTGACCGCGTGCTGCACCGAGCCGTCGTGCTGATCGCGCTCGCGCTGCTGGCACCCGTCCTCGCCGCGTGCGGCGCCCAGGGCCAGGGCAGCAACACCGACGACGACCTGGTCGACTCGCTCGAGGTGCCGGCGAACGGCGTGTGCCGCTCGCTGACGCCCGAGGACGTCGCCCACCCCGCCAACGCGACCCGGACCGTCGCGTGCTCGAAGGAGCACACGGCCGAGACGTTCGCGACCGGCGAGCTGCCCTCGGAGTTCGACGACGCCGACTACGACGACAAGGACCTCGGCCGGTTCGCCTACACGACCTGCTCGACGGCCTTCGCGACGTTCGTCGCCGCGGACGAGAGCCTGGTGCTGCGCACGACGCTGAGCTGGGCGTGGTTCCGGCCCTCGGAGAAGGCGTGGGGCAAGGGCGCGCGCTGGTACCGCTGCGACGTGCTCGGTGGGAGCACCGCGAGCACGTCGTACCGGCCACTTCCGGAGACGGCGAAGGGCATGCTCGCCGGGCGGCCGCCGGACGTGTGGCTCAGCTGTGCGCGCGGCCCGTCGGTCGGCGAGGGCGAGAAGGTCCCGTGCTCGCAGAAGCACGACTGGCGCGCGGTGACGACCGTGAAGCTCGGGCAGCCTGAGGACGCCTACCCCGGCGACCGCGTGATGGAGAGCCGCACCGAGTCGTTCTGCTCGGGCTCGGTCAAGGCCTGGCTGAACTACCCCTCCGAGTTCGAGTACGGCTACACCTTCTTCCACAAGGCCGAGTGGGACGCCGGGATCCGACGCTCGGTGTGCTGGGCGAGGACGAGTGAGTGACCTGATGAGCAGCCGGACTCCCCTGGTTCGTCGTACCGGCGCCGTGGCCGCGGCGCTCCTCGCCCTGACCGGACTCGCCGCCTGCAGCAGCGGTGGCGACGACGACAGCAAGGCGCCGAAGCAGGAGCCGACGACGCAGACCACCGCGTCCGCGCCCGACCCCGGTCCCGCCTCCGGCGCTTGCTACTCCCTGCCGTACGACGCCGCCGTCGCGCCGACGTCCAAGGTCGAGGCGATCGACTGCGGCCAGGCGCACACCAGCGTCACCTTCGCGATCGGCGCCATCGACGCCGTCGTCGACGGCCACCTGCTCGCCGTCGACTCCGACCGCGTCCAGTCCCAGGTCTCCTCCGCCTGCCCCGCCCAGCTGCTGACGTACGTCGGCGGCACGCTGACGAACCTGCGGCTGAGCATGATCCGCTCGATCTGGTTCACCCCCACTGTCGAGCAGTCCGACGCGGGCGCCACCTGGTACCGCTGCGACGCCGTCGTCCTCGACGGCGCCTCCAAGCTCGCCGACCTCGACGGCGACCTCAAGGGGGTGCTGACCAAGGGCGTCCCGGACGCGTACGCCATGTGCGGTACCGCCGCCCCCGACGCCCCCGCCTTCGAGCGGGTCCGCTGCTCGGCCAAGCACTCCTGGCGTGCGATCGACGTCGTCGCCTTCCAGGAGGCCGACTACCCCGGCGCCAAGAAGGTGCAGGAGGCCGGACGGACGCGGTGCGAGGACGCTGCTGCGGAGGTCGCCAAGGATCCGCTCACGTTCAAGTGGGGCTACGAGTGGCCGACCAAGGAGCAGTGGGCCATGGGCCAGAAGTTCGGCCGCTGCTGGACTGCTGAGTGATCTTGGCGCTCGCTTCGCTCGCGCATGTCGGGCGCCCTTTTGACGCGTGGTCTTCCCGCGCTGCGCTCGCTCGTTCCTCGCTCGCTCCGCTCAGTCCAGACCACGCGGGGCGCCCGACGAGATTCCGCTGAATGCCGTGCGTGCGCGCATGACATTCAGCGGCTTCCTTTCGTCGCGCCGCCCGCCGTTTCTGGACGGAGGAGCGCGCGACCGAGGAACGAGGGAGCGCGCGGGGGAGGAAGAAACGGCGTTGGCAGGCGGCGCGACATGCGTGAGCGAAGCGAGCGCCAAACCAACACCGTGAGTCGCTCACGCAGCGCATCAATCCCGCACCCGACTCGCTCCCCGCCACTTTCTGCCGGGTCGACGGGATTCCCGAGCCAGTTTCTGCCGGGTCGCGCTAGAAACCGAGCTTGCGCAGTTGCCGCGGGTCCCGCTGCCAGTCCTTGGCGATCTTGACATGCAGGTCCAGGTAGACCGGGGTGCCCAGGAGCGCCTCGATCTGCTGGCGGGCGGCGGTGCCGACCTCGCGCAGGCGGGCGCCCTTCTTGCCGATCACGATGCCCTTCTGGGAGTCGCGCTCGACGTACAGGTTGGCGTGGATGTCGAGCAGCGGCTTGTCGTCGGGGCGGCCCTCGCGCAGGCCCATCTCCTCGACGACGACGGCGATGGAGTGCGGGAGCTCGTCGCGTACGCCGTCGAGGGCGGCCTCGCGGATCAGCTCGGCGGCGAGGATCTCCTCGGGGGCGTCGGTGAGGTCGCCGTCGGGGTAGAGCGGCGGGCCCTCGGGCATCAGGCCGACCAGCAGGTTGCCGAGCAGGTCGATCTGGTCGCCGCCGACCGAGGAGACGGGGACGATCTCGGCCCACTCGGTGCCCGTCTCGCGGCCGAGCTCGGCGATGTCGAGGAGGTGCTCGCCGATCCGGTCCGCGGTGACGAGGTCGGTCTTGGTGGCGACGGCGATCTTGACAGTACGACGCACCTTGGCGAGCTCGTTGACGAGGAACTTGTCGCCGGGACCGATCTTCTCGTCGGACGGGAAGCAGACCGCCACGACGTCGACCTCGGCCCAGGTGGTCTTCACCAGGTCGTTGAGGCGCTCGCCGAGCAGGGTCCGGGGGCGGTGCAGGCCGGGGGTGTCGACGAGGACCAGCTGGCCGTCGGGGCGGTGCACGATGCCGCGCACCACGGTGCGGGTGGTCTGCGGCTTGTCGGAGGTGATCACGATCTTCTGGCCGACCAGGGCGTTGGTCAGCGTGGACTTGCCGACGTTGGGTCGCCCGACGAAGCAGGCGAAGCCGCTGCGGTAGCCCTCCGGGACGTCGCCCATCCCGAACACCGGCGCGGCCGGCGGCGGCAGCGCGCCGAAGTCCTCGTCGAACTCGTCCTCGTCGTCGTCCTCGAGCTCGTCGTCATCGAGGTCCTCGTCGAGCTCTGTGTCGACATCGTCCTCGAAGTCCTTCTCGTCGTTCACTGCTCGGCTCCTACCTGCGCGGCGTCGTAGTCGGCCCAGATCTCCTCGTCGGACTTCCCTGCGGCCTTGCCGGCCCGCCAGATCGGGCCGGGGTCGACGGCGCGGGGCTGGCGCTTCGCGACCGAGCGCCAGTAGCCCATGACGTCGTAGTGGGTGCTCGGGAGCTTGCGCTCCCGCATCAGGTGCTTGCGGATCGCGCGCATCTGCGCGGACTCCCCCGCCATCCAGAAGTAGCCGTCGCCCTCGGGCCAGTCGATCCCCTCGACGACCTCGGCCAGCCGGCTCTCGTCGCCCAGCTCCAGCCAGCTGACCTCGACAGCCGAGGGGAAGTAGCCCTCGATCCGCGAGTCGGCCGGCACCTCGGCGTGGATCCGCACCGGCAGCCGGTCGCCGTGCTCGGCGGCGATCCGGGCCATGGCCGGCAGCGCGGTGAGGTCGCCCACCAGGAGCAGCCACTGCGCGTCGTCGGGCGGCAGGAAGGACCCCTTGGCCTCCGTGAGCACGACCTGATGGCCGACCACGTCTCCTGAGCGCCCGGAGGCCCACTCGGTGACCAGGCCGATGTCGTGGACGACGACGTCGAGCACCATCTGCCCGGCCTCGAACGAGCGCACCGTGTAGTAGCGGCTCTGGAACTGGCCGGGCACGACCAGGCCGACCCACTCGTCGGCGATCCCGGTCGAGGCGAAGCCGGGGACGTCGAGCGTCAGCCGCACGAGGTGCGGGGTGACCTGCTCACGGCCGCGGACCGTGGCGTCGTACTGCTGGGCCCGGGTGCTCACCCACCAAGGCTAGTGGTCAGCGGGCGCGACACCCACTCAGCGGTTGTTGACCGTGGCCCGGTAGCGCCGGCGCGAGGAGTCGGTGGGGACGAGGAACAGCGAGGTACGCCGGAACGAGCGGCGCCTCAGGGAGTACGTCCCCTGCTCGGGGCCCGGCCGCTTCGTGGTGAAGGTGAGCTCGAAGCTGCGGTTCGATCCCTTGGTCACGAGCGGGATGTTGGAGACGTCGACCAGCTTCATCTTCAGCCGGACGCCCGGCCCGGTCACCGTGAAGCGCGCCTTGCGATGCTTCGTGAACCGCTTGCGTCGGTACAGCTTCGCGTCCCGCGTGATCGCGCGCTCGGCGACCTCGGACGGGCCGACCACCAGGTCCGGTACGGCGACCGCCGGCGGCAGCGTGATGCCGACGGCGGCCACGGCGACGCCGGTGGCGGCCGCCCCGAGGGCGGTACGGCGGGTCAGCTCGGTCATCGACGCTCTCCTAGGCTGGCTGCATGACTGCGTGGTTGGACTTCGACGACTTCTCCGGCCTGGTGGGCGAGCCCTTCACGACCGTGGTCACGGACGACGCCGAGGTCACCCTCGTGCTCGCGGAGGCCACGCTCGGCGCGGAGCTGGGTGGCCGCGGCCCGGACGGCACCCCGCGACGGCAGTTCTCCCTGGTCTTCTCCGGACCCGCGCACCCGGCACTCGGCCAGGGCACCCGCGAGCTCAGCCACGCCGGTCTCGGCGCGGTCGCGCTCTTCCTGGTCCCCGTCGGTGGCGACGCCGACGGCATCCGCTACCAGGCCGTCTTCGCCTGAGCCCGGACCCGTCGGTCCGGCCCGCCACTCGAGGAGACGGCGGATCCCCCGGTCCTCGACCTGCCGGAATCCGAGCCGCTCGTAGAGCCCGCTCGCGCGGTGGCCGATCTCGACGTGCAGGCTGACGGTACGGCGCTGGGCCGCGGCCCGGTCGGTCACGGCACGCACCAGCGCGCTGCCGATCCCCTGCCCCTGGAAGGCCGGCAGGAGGGCGATGTCGACGATCCGGATGTCGTCCTCACGCTCGGACCGCTCGGAGAGGTACAGCCGACCGGCCGGCCGGCCGTCGACCTCCACGACGTCGAAGGACCCCTGCGGGTGGGCAGCCCGGTACTGCCGGTCCTGGAGCTCGAACTGCATCCGCTCGAAGGCCTCGCGCTGCCCCGGCTGCCAGGTCGCCCCGTCCAGCTCGGCGGCCCGGCCGGCGGCGTACACCGCGACGAGGAGCTCGATGTCTGCTGCCGTCGCGGGCCGCAGCCGCACGCTGCGACCCTCCACGATCAGGGCGGTCATCGCGGGCTCATCCGCGCGCAGGGAACACGCCCTGGAGCGCGATGCAGAAGTTGAGCGTCAGGTAGGGCTGCATGTTGTTGTGGGGCAGCGACCCGCCGGCGACCGACAGTGCCGAGAACGCGAGGTACTCGTTCGACGACGCTTGGTAGAGCGTGCCGCCCGAGGACAGCGCGAACGACGCGTTCGGGTTCGGCGTGCTGGTGTCGGCGAGGTCGGCCGTGTCGGCGCGCAGCGTGTGGGTGTGCGCGGGGATCTCGGACTGCAGCAGGGTCACCGTCTCGGAGCCGGACGCCTCGCCGAGGAACCGCTCGGAGAGCCCGGGCCCCTGCCCCTGGTTCAACGGCGCGGAGCCCTGCAGGTTCGGCAGCGCGAAGGTCGACTTCCCGTCGCCGCCGTAGAACGTGCCGAGCAGCGAGAAGAGGGCGGTGTTCTGCGAGATCGGCATCAGCTGTCCGTCGCAGAACGCCCACCCGCGGGGCGCGAAGTTGAAGGGGAAGATGCGGATCTCCGCAACGAAGGGGTCGGCCATGGTCCGTCCTCAGGTCTGGCTCGGGAAGATGCCGAACAGGGAGATGATGAAGCTCACGCAGAGGAACGGCTGCATGTTCTCGTGCGGCTGGGACCCGCCCACCGGGTCGATCGCACTCGGCGCGAAGCTGCCGTTCGGGGCCTCGTTGGTGAACGGGACGACGTTGAGCGACATCGCGGGCAGGTTGCCGGCCGGGGACACCTGGTTGCCCGGCTGGCCGTCCACCGCCGTCAGCGCGTGCGTGTGGGACGGGATCTGCTGGCTGCTGAGGGTCACCGACTCGGCTCCGCCGGTCTCGCCGATCTGGTAGGTCGTCCCGGACGCGGTGCTGGTGCCCATGTGGATCGGGATGCGGCTCTGCAGGTTGGGCAGCGCGAAGGTCTCCTGGCCGTCGCCGCCGTACGTCGTGCCGATCAGCTGGAACAAAGTCTCGTTCTCGCTGATGGGCATCAGCGCTCCGTTGCAGAACGCCCACCCGACCGGGGCGAAGGTGCCCCCGAACATTCGGATCTCGCCGACATAGGGTTGTGCCACGGTTTCTCCTAGGTCTGGCTCGGGAAGATGCCCTGGAGCGCGATGCAGAAGCTCACGGTCAGGAACGGTTGACGGTTCTCGTGCGCCTGGCCGCCGCCGAGGGACGTGACGGATCCCGGGTGCAGGGTCGTCGACGCCGGGCCCGACCGGTAGGCGTTGTTGGCGCCGCCCAGGAAGGCGCCGGCCGGGCTGACGGTGCCACCGGTCGCGGCGGTCGAGACCCGGACCGCGTGGGTGTGGGCCGGGAGCTCGTTCGCGGTCACCGTGTGGAAGTCCTGGCCGCCGGCCTGCCCCATCGTGAACCCGTTGCCCATGTGGATCGGCACGCGGCCGCGCAGGTCGGGCAGGGCGAAGGTGGTCTGGCCGTTGCCGCCGTAGGTGGTGCCGAGCAGCGAGAACAGGCCCTGGTTCTGGTTGATCGGCAGGAACTGGCCGTTGCACAGCGCCCAGCCCTTGGGCGGGAAGTTGAACGACATCAGCCGGATCTCGGAGAGGAAGGGCTCAGCCACGGGGCCTCCTGGCGGTCGTGGAGCGGACGGGGTACGGGCGGCGGCTCATGGGACCGCCGGGGCGGGGCAGGACGCGACGTTGACGAAGCCGGCACCGGTCGGCACGTTGTTGCTGGCGAGCGCGAGCGGCCCGTTGAGCGGGTTGTTGGCCACCAGGAAGGTCTGCACCGCGGTGTTGTCCCCCGCAGCCCCGGCGTAGCCCGGGAGCTGGACGGTGGTCGCCTGGCGCTGCCGGAGCCGGATGTCGTACGACGACGCGGGGCCTGCCTGGTCGAACCCGCTCGCCGCGATGTCGTTGGTCCGGATGTCAGCGCACGCGGTGAAGCTGTCGCCGATCTGGGTGCCGATGTTGTAGTGGATTCCGTTCTTCGGGATCGCCAGCGTGCCGACCGTGGTGCCGGGCCCGGCCACGACGTTGCGCAGCACGGTGGTGTTCAGGAAGCCCGACTCGACGCCGGCCCCGCCGCCGGCCAGCACCTCGATACCGAAGTTGTTGTACTGATGGATCGCGTTGTCGGTGACCGACCAGGTCGACACTCCGCCGCCCATCTGCTGGAGCTTGAGCGCCGAGCCCTCGGCCGAGCCCGAGTTGGCCACACCGCTCACTCCGATGGTGTTGTTCTTGAACACACCCTGCTGGACGGCGTTGCCGACGCGCTTGACGACCAGCACGCCGGGCCCGACGGCATCGCGGAAGGTGTTGTTCTCGAGGTCCATCGTCGCGTCGCCGCCGGTGCCGCTCTGGAAGATCGACACGCCGCCCCCGCCGGTGGCGATCGCCGGGTGGCTGTTGGCGAAGGTGTTGCCGGTGACCGTCAGGGACGACGCCGCGGTACCGCTCAGGTCGACGCCGAGCAGGTCGCCCTCGGCGCTGCTGAACGTGTTGGCGGTGATCGTCGCGTCCACCGCGCCCGCGCCCGGTTCGGTGATGATCGACAGGGCGTCGTTCGCGGTGAGCGCGCCGTTCGCACCGAAGGTGACGTGGTCGACGGTCAGGTTGACCGAGCCGCTGGAGTTGTCGACACGCAGGCCGTCCTCGACCCCGCCGCTGACGTGGCTGTTGGTGACCGACACGGCGCCCGTGGCGTTCTGGAGCAGGATCGCCGAGTCGTCGTACGGCGTGGCGCCGTTGGTGCCGTTGGTCCCGTTGACCACGCTGTTGGCGAGCGTCAGGCCGGAGACGCCGGACCCGCGGACGGCGTAGTTGCTGTGGTCGTGGATCCACATCCGGGTCAGCGACGGCGCCCTGGTGTTGGTCAGGACGACGCCGGCACCGTCGGGGCTGGTGCTCGAGCTGTCGGCGCCGGTGCTGCCGCTGATCGTGCCACCGGTGCAGCCGCTGGTGTCGGCCGCGGTGCACGTACCGCCGGTGCCGGTGACGGTGAGCGATCCGCTGTTGCCGGTGTCGGCGAGCAGGATGCCCCCCGCGCCGCCGGTCGAGTCGATCCGCGCGAAGGTCAGGCCGGTGGCGTCGATGCCGGTTGCGGTGATCCACAGCGCACGACCGGCACCCGAGCTGATCGTGTTCCCGTTGCCGGTCACCGCGATCGTGCCGCTGGAGGCGGCCCGGATGCCGTCGCCGCTGGTCGTGGTCAGCGCGAGGCCACCACCGGTGATGCTGAGCGTGTGGCCGGCGCCGGAGGTCATCGACACGGCGGTGCTCGCGCCGGTGGTGAACGTCTTGGCGGCGCCGCTCAGCACGGTGGTGCCACCGGTGTTGCTGCTGAACGCGATGCCGCCGCCGGCGTCGACGCCGTCGGTGAGCGAGCCGCTGAGCGTGATGGTGCCACCCGAGCGGCCGGTCACCTCGAGGGTGCCGCCCGTCCCGTCGGTGATCGGGCCGGGGTAGGTGATCGCGCCGCTGCCGCCGTTGACGTCGAACGCCATGACCTGGGCCCCGGAGACGGATCCGCTGGTGGCGCCGAACGTGCCGGTGCCGAGGCCGTCGAGGTTGATGCCCTTGGTGGCGCTGCCTGTCGAGGTCACCTCGCCGAAGGAGAGGGTGGAGCCGGGCGCGGTGGTCGCATCGACCGCCGGGCCGCCCTTGGTGCGCACGTCGGTGGTCTGCACGGTGACGGCGCCGGTGCCCTGCAGCAGCAGGCCTGCGGCCCCGCCCGACCCGGATGTCGCGGTGTTGTCGATGACCACGTCCTGGAGCGAGAAGGCACCGGTGGTGCTCACCAGCGAGACGGCGGCCCTGGTGCCGGCGGTGGCGGTGTCGACGACGCGCAGGTTCCGCAGGACGCCGCCCGCGTCACCGGCCGCACCGGCGATGCCGCTGCTGGTCCCGGAGGGATCGATCGTCAGGCCAGCGACCGTGTTGCCGGCAGCGAGGGTGACCACGTCGGTCCCGCTCGCCGTGAGCTGGGGCCGCTGACCGGCGACGCCGGAGCTGAGGGTCACACCGCCGACCACCAGGTCCTCGGCCTCGCCGAGGAGACGCTGATCCGTCTTGAGGACGATCCCGGCGCCGTACCCGGTGCTGGTGCCGTCGCCGGCGTCGACGTAGATGGTCTGGTCGACGCCCGAGGCCGTCTGGGCCTGGGCCAGGGTGTCGAAGGGCGCGGTCGAGGTGCCGCCGTTCCCGGGGCCGTTGTTGGCGACGTACCAGACACAGCCGCTCACCGGGACCGTCACCGTGCCGGTGCCGGTGGCCGCGCCGCCGGGGTCGTTGTCGGTGACCTGGTAGCTGAAGCTGTCGCTGGCGATGCAGCCGACCGGTGGCGTGTAGACGAAGTCGCCGTCGGCCTGCAGGGTGACCGATCCGCCCTGGCTCGTGCTGACGGTGGCCGCGACGACCGTGACGGCGCCCGGCGTCTCGGCGTCGTCCGCGCCGGACAGCACGTCCGCGGTCGTGGTCTTGCGGGGTCCGGTCGCGGTGGGTACGCCGTCGGTCGGGTCGTCGACGACCAGGACGGTGTTGCCGACGGCGGCCGCCGCGGCGCTCAGGGTGAGCGGAGCAACTGTCGGGGCGTCGTTGACGCAGGTGACGGTCACGGACACCGTCGCCGTGGAGTTGCCGGTGATCGTGTAGGTGAAGGTGTCCGCCGTCCCGCCCGGCTCGGTGTTGCAGTAGTCCGGGTCGGGCGTGTAGCCGACCGTGGACCCGTTGGTGGTCGTGGTCCCGTTGGCCGGCTGGGTGACGGACAGGATCTGCGGCGAGTCGTCGCCGATCTGGTCGTTGACCATCACCGTGAGCGGACCGGCCTGGTCCTCGTTGATCGTCACGGCGTCGTCGACGGCGACCGACGGGTCCACCACGCAGGTGACCGTCATGGCGACCGAGGCGGTCGTGCCACCGGTGATCGTGTAGGTGAAGGTGTCGGCCGTCCCGCCCGGCTGGGAGTTGCAGTAGT
Organism: Nocardioides sp. F233; assembly: GCF_057813895.1. NCBI lineage: Bacteria > Bacillati > Actinomycetota > Actinomycetes > Propionibacteriales > Nocardioidaceae > Nocardioides > Nocardioides sp. F233. Next base: position 582,902 of record NZ_JBVASH010000004.1, on the reverse strand, counting down.
TCGCCGCGGGCGCATAGGTCAGCCCGGTGCCGCCGCCCGTGATCACCACGGCGCCGTGGACCGGCTGGGTCACGGCGGTGACCGACAGGGTGAGGCCGTCGGGGTTGAGGTCGTTGGCCAGGACGGGAACGGAGGTCGCGCCGCTGTCCTCGCTCACCGTGGCGGTGTCGGCGACAGCGGTCGCCGCGTCCGCCACGCAGGTGACGGTGACCGCGACGGTCGCGGAGTCCCCGCCCGGCGTCAGCGAGTACGTGAACGTGTCCGCCGCTCCCCCGGGCCCGCTGTTGCAGTAGTTCGCGGACGGCGTGTAGGTCAGCCCAGTGCCACCCCCGACGAGGGCGACCGTGCCGTTCGTGGGCTGCGTGACGGACCCGATGACGAACGAGTCGCCGTCGGCGTCGCTGTCGTTGTCGAGCACGAGGAACGGGGTCGCGCCGGAGTCCTCCAGCACCGTCTCGTCGTCGTCGACGGCCACCGGCGGGTCGTCGACGCAGGTGACCGTCATCGCCACCGAGGCGGTCGTGCCGCCGGTGATCGTGTAGGTGAAGGTGTCCGGTACGCCGCCGAGGGCCGTGGTGCAGTAGTCGGCCACGGGCCGGTAGGTCAGGCCCGAACCGCCACCGGTGATCGCGACGGTGCCGTGGTCGGGCTGCGTCACCGACACGACGTCCTTGTCGCCGCCGTCGACGTCGGTGTCGTTGGCCAGGACACCGACGGCGGTCGCCGACGCGTCCTCGCTGACGGTGGCGGTGTCCGCGACGGCCACCGGCGCGTCGTCGACGCAGGTCACCTGCACCGAGACGGTTGCCGTGGCACCGCCGGGCGTCAGCGTGTAGGTGAACGTGTCCGGGGAGGTACCCGGCGGGTCGGTGCAGAAGTCGGCATCCGGCTGGTACGTCAGGCCGGTCCCGCCGCCGGTGATGACGACCGTGCCGTCGCCCGGCTGGTTCACGGACGCGATGGCGAGCTGGTCGCCGTCGACGTCGCCGTCGTTGCCGAAAACGTTCACAGGGGTGGCCGGGGCGTCCTCACCGACCGTCGTGACATCGTCGACGGCCGTCGGGTCGTCGGGCTGGCAGGTGATGTCGACCGTGACCCGGCCGACGTCCGTGCGGCCGGTGCCGTCGCCCACGGTGTAGTCGAACCTCCCGGCGCCGGCGCCGCAGAGATCGGCGTGGGGCGTGAACCGGATGACGCCGCCCGTCAGCGCCACCGTGCCGCCGACGGGTGTGGCGACCGAGGTCACCGCCAGCGGATCGCCGTCGGGGTCGGTGTCGTTCGCGACCGGGCTGCCGGCACCGCCCACGGGCAGCTCGAGGACGGTGTCCTCGTCGGTCACCACGGTGTCGTCCACGGCGACGGGCGCACCGGGCACCGTCGGCGGCACCGGTGGGGTGGCGTCGTCGTTGCAGCTGCGGCCCAGGTGGTCGTCGGCCGAGCCCACGGAGGTGTCGGTGCCACGGCCGCAGCCGAGGTCATCAGCGCCCGGACCGCCGTCGAGCCGGTCGTCGCCGCGGCCGCCGTACAGGGCGTCGGCTCCGGATCCGCCCCGGAGGTCGTCGCCACCGGGGCCACCGTGCAGCTGGTCGTCGCCGGCCTCGCCGCGGAGACTGTCGTCGCCGGTGCCGCCGTACAGCTGGTCCGAGCCGCTGCCACCGCGCAGGACGTCGTCGCCGCTGCTCCCCCAGATGAGGTCGTCGCCCGCACCGCCGTCGATCACGTCGTCGCCGGGCCCGCCGCTGATGGCGTCGTCACCGCCGCCGCCGGAGATGTGGTCGTCCCCGCCCAGGCCGCAGATGACGTCGCGCCCGGAGGTGCCCACCAGCACGTCGGAGCCCGGGGTGCCCGCGATCGTGCAGGCGCTGCGAGCCGGGATGCCCGGGGCGACTGCCGTGGCCGGGAGGGCCGAGGCGATCAGGAGCGCCCCCGCTCCGACCCAGCTCGCCGCCGCCACTGCACGCGTCGTCACACGACCGATCGTCATGACCGTCCCCAAGCTGTGTTGTCGTCCAGTGCGCACGACGCAGCACCGCCCCCAGGGCGACGAGTCTGGCACCCCGGGACCGATGCCGGGCGGGAATGCGACGACCCGGGACCAAGGTCCCGGGTCGTCGGAGGTGCTCGGCGCAGAGGGTCAGAACTCGTGACGCAGCGGGTAGCCGCTCACCCCGTCGTCGCTGCGCGTCGCCAGCACGTGGTGGAGCTGGATCTCGTTGCGCTCGAAGGCGATCCGGGAGCCGGCCATGTAGAGGCCCCACACCCGGGCGGTGCCCTCGTCGGTCTCGGCGACGCAGGCGTCCCAGTTGTCGGCGAGGTTCTGGCACCACCCGGCGAGGGTCTTCGCGTAGTGGTCGCGGAAGTTCTCGTGGTGCTGCACCTCGAGGCCCGCGTTCTCGACCGCAGCGACGATCGTGCCGGACCCGGCGAGCTCACCGTCGGGGAAGACGTAGCGGTCGATGAAGGCACCGGTACGACGATCGATGTTGTCGTGGCGCGTGATGCAGTGGTTCAGCATCCTGCCCTGCGGCTTCAGCTTGTCGCGCATGAACGAGAAGTACGCCGGGTAGTTGGCGATGCCGATGTGCTCGGTCAGTCCGATCGAGCTGACGGCGTCGAAGTCGCCCTCCTCGACCTTGCGGTAGTCGGAGTGGCGCACCTCGGCGAGGTCGTCGAGCCCCTGCTTCTTGATCTCCTCCTGGGCCCAGGTGGCCTGCTCACGCGACAGCGTCACCCCGAGGACCTTGACGCCGTAGTGCTTCGCGGCGTGGCGGACCATGCCACCCCAGCCGCAGCCGATGTCGAGCAGGCGCTGGCCCGGCTGCAGGCCGAGCTTGCGGCAGACCAGGTCGTACTTGTGGGCCTGCGCCTCCTCGAGGGTGGCGTCGTCGGTCGGGTACACCGCGCAGGTGTAGGTCATCGACGGGCCGAGGACGTGCTCGTAGAAGGTGTTCGAGACGTCGTAGTGGTGGTGGATCGCGTCGGCGTCGCGATCCTCGGAGTGGCGGCCCCACCACTGCAGCGAGCGCAGGCCCTCGAGCCGGTTGCGCCAGGCCGGCAGGTGCTCCTGCGGCGGGGGCGGCGGCGGGACCAGGTGGCTCAGGCCGAGCGAGCGCAGGATGCCGACCAGCTCGAGCGGGCCGGGGACACCGAAGTCGGTGTGGTCCTTGAGCAGCGAGAACGCGGGGTACGGGTCGCCGGGGTGGGCGCCGTGCAGGACCAGGTCTCCGGCGACGTACGCACGGGCGAGGCCGAGGTCGCCGGGCGCGGTCATGATGTAGGAGAGGCCGCGCTCGTTGACCAGCTCCATGCCGAACGGAAGGTCGAGGTCTCCCGCGGAGGAGCCGTCGTACGCCTTGAGCCAGAGGGGCAGGCCGCCCGGGAAGAGGGATGCGATCGTGGGAGCAATGCCCTTGCCTGTCGGGGCACTCGTCGGGGCCGTCATCGGCTTCTCACCGCCTTGTCGTAGAGGGTCGTCAGTCGGTCGTCGGGATCGTGGACGCGCTTGACCGCCGCGAGGCGGTCGGTGTTGTAGAGCGCGTCGAAGGTCGCCTTGTCGTAGTAGGCGTCGGAGTAGAGCGACTTGTGGCCGCCGAGCTCGTGGACCTTGGCCTCGATCGCCCGGTTGCGCGGGCCGTCGACGGCCTCGGGGCCGACGTGGACGGTGCCCCAGAAGCCCACGTTGACGTAGACCTTGCCGGTCTCGAGCGGGTAGAGCGGCCAGGGCCGGGTGGTCGCGAGCGGGCACAGCCAGACCGGCCGCATCCCGACCTCCTCGTCGAACCAGGCGAGGAACTCGCCGAGCCGCTCGACGGGGACCTCGATGTCCTGCACCACCCGCTCGCGCAGCGGGCGTCCGGCGCGGCGGTCCAGCCTGTCGGCGATGCCGAAGCGCCGGTCGAGGTGGAGCATCCGCATGTAGACGTCGGAGCGGCGGTAGCGCCGCGGCCAGAACCGTCGGATCCGCGGGTTCTGCGCACCGAACGCACCCGAGCACCAGAACCAGTCGGTGTCCCAGCGCCACAGGTAGTCGTGGAAGGTGAGCCGGTCGCGGTCGCAGGTCTGCAGCGAGCGGTAGAAGATCTGCTGCCCGGCGTAGTCGGACGTCGGGCCGGGCTCCTCGGTCCAGCGCGCCAGGGTGAGGACGTGCTCGCCCGGGCCGAAGGAGACGCCGTCGAGGCCGTGGACCGGCTCGCCGTCGTGCTCCCCGGTGGCGGCGATCTCGGCGATCGTCTTGGCGAGCAGGTCGGCGTCGTCGATGCGGACGTGGCGCAGGGCGACGTACGGCGGCACCTTCGCCAGCTTGATCCGCAGCCGCGTCGCGTAGCCGAGCGAGCCGTAGGAGTTGGGGAAGGCGTCGAAGAGGGCGTCGCCGGGTCGGGTGGTGACGACCTTCCCGCTGCCGGTGAAGACGTCCATCTCCAGCACCGACTCGTGCGGCAGGCCGAGCCGGAAGCTGGTCGACTCGATGCCGAGGCCGGTCACGGCGCCGCCGAGGGTGATCGTGCGCAGCTGCGGGACGACGTACGGGACCAGTCCGTGGGGCAGCGTCGCGTCGACCAGGTCCTCGTAGGTGCACATGCCCTGGACCTCGGCGACGGGACCGTCGGGACTGTCGGGCAGCACCTCGATGACCCCGGCGAGGCCGCTGACGTCGAGGCCCGGCGCGGAGGTGGCCGCGCGGGCGCGGAACAGGTTGGTGGTGCGCTTCGCGAGCCGGACCGGCTGGCCGGCGGGGATGGCGGCGTAGGAGTCGGAGAGCCGTTGGACAGCCCGCGCGTGCTCTCCCCAAGAGCGGTTTGCCATGGTTCGAAAATACTCCTGTCCGCCGACATCCGGCAGCCGGGTGGTTGACCTCACTCAACCAGTGGCGCCTTGTAGGGGCCAAGTGCTTTTCAGAGCCAGCCATTCCCGACCGCGACCAGAACCGCCTCGGTGCGGTTCCTCGCACCGGTCTTGCCGATCGCCGCCGAGAGGTGGTTGCGCACGGTGCCCTCGGAGAGGAAGAGCTCGGCCGCGATCACCGCTACGGAGGCACCGTCGCGCGCCGCGCGCAGCACGTCGGTCTCCCTCGCGGTCAGGGGCGACTCCCCTGTCAGCAGCGAGTCGGTGGCCAGCGCCGGGTCGACGACGCGCAGGCCCTGGTGGATGCGCCGTACCGCGTCCGCGAGCTGGGGCGCCGGGGTGTCCTTGACGACGAACCCCGAGGCACCGGCCTGCAGGGCACGTCGCAGGTACCCGGGGCGGCCGAAGGTCGTGACGATGAGGACGCGGGTACCGGGGCTCGCCTCGCGCACCGCCGCGCAGGCGGCGATCCCGTCCATGCCGGGCATCTCGACGTCGAGCAGGGCGACGTCGGGCGTGTGCTCGGCCGCGGCGGTGACGGCGTCCTCCCCCGTGCCGACCTCAGCGACGACCTCGAGGTCGGGCTCGAGTCCGAGCAGGGCGGACAGGGCGCCGCGGACCAGTGCCTGGTCGTCGGCGAGCAGCAGCCTGATGCTCATTCGACGACCACCGCCAGCGACCAGCCGGGATCGAGCCGGGTCGTGACCAGCCGGGCGCCGAGTGCCGTCGCCCGTTCCTGTAGGCCGGTGAGCCCCGAACCCCGCACAGGTACGGCGTCCGGCCCGGTCCCGTCGTCGCGCACCTCCGCGCGGTCCGGGGCGAGCAGCACCTCGCAGCGGTGGGCGCCGGAGTGCCGCACCACGTTGGTCACGCCCTCGCGCACCGTCCACGCGAACAGCTCGCGCAGCTCGCTGGGAACCTCGTCGGTGCTGTTGGGGAGGCGGGCCTCGATCTGGGCGGCCTCGAGCGCGGTCCGGGCCCGGGCGAGCTCGCCGGGCAGGGTCAGCTCGCGATAGCCCTCGACCGCCCGTCGTACGTCGGCCAGGGCGTCGCGGCTCAACCGTTCGAGGTCGGTGATCTCCTGGCGGGCACGCTCGGGATCCGCGTCGAAGAGCCGCCCGGCGAGCTCGGCCTTGATCGTGATGACGGTCAGGGAGTGGCCCAGGATGTCGTGCAGGTCGCGAGCCAGGCGGTTGCGCTCGCTCTCCGCGGCGAGCTCGGCGTTGGTGGCATGGGCCCGGATCAGCTCGATGTTGCGGTTCATCATCGACCGCACGCCGAAGACCGCGATCGACGCCGCCACGACCGAGAACGCCAACCAGGTGTTGTGCTCCCAGCCGGGGACGACCAGGCCGAGGACGAGGACGGTCGCGGTCAGCGCCAGCACCAGGGGCAGGAAGATCCGCGCGGGGTAGAGCATCACGAAGGTCACCGCGAGGTAGACCACGCTCGCCGTACCGACCTGGCCGAGGGTCGCGACCATGACCACCGCGAGACCGCCGAGGCCGACCGTCCAGGCGACCCGGGCGCGGACCGGCGGGGCCATCGCGAGCCGAGCCCGGCCGGTGCGCAGCGTGATCCACAGGCCGAGGTAGCTGGCCGCGAACAGGACCGTGGCGACCAGGCCGGCCCAGGCGTGTGGTGCGGGCAGCTCGCTCCACGCGGTGCGCAGCGGGTCGATGAGGAAGGTCAGCCAGACGGCGGCGAACAGCGGCCCCCACCTCCCGAGCGGACGCTGCAGGGGGTTGGGTGCCGCTGTCTCCATGTCGGTCACGCTAGTGGTCACCTCCGTCAGACGCGTGCCGTGTCCTTGCTCATCCGCCACGCCGCACCGGCCACGAAGACCGCGAACCAGGCGACCGCGTTGACGACGGCGTACCAGGGCAGCTCGTGGGTGAGCGGCCAGCGGGCGATCTCGGCGACCCCGTACATGGGGGTCCAGTAGGCGATCTGTCGGACCGTCTCCGCATAGTTGTCGAGCGGGACGAAGACACCACCGAGGAAGGAGAGGAGGGCGAGGCCGGGACCGAGGATCTGCATGGCGTTCTCGCCGGGGACGACGTAGCCGATGAAGACGCCGAGGGCGGCGAAGGTCAGGGTGCAGAAGAGCGTGACGACGGCGCACTCGATCCAGACGTGGGTCGGCATCTGCGCGTTGCCCTGGAGGATGCCCACGACGTTGACCGCGGCGATGGCGAGACCGCCCATGACCAGCGCGACGAGGGCCTTCATCAGGATGTAGACGACCGGGTTGAGCGGGGTGAGGCGCAGCTGGCGCGACCAGCCGAGGGAACGCTCGAGGGCGACCATCGAGCCGCCGGCGGCTGCGGTGAGGGCGGAGCCGTAGAGCGCCATCGAGGCGAGGATGTACGCCGCGACGTTGCCGTCCCCCACCTTGTCCTGCCAGCCGTGCTGGCCACCGAAGGCGAGGAACATCGCGCCGGGGAAGAGCAGCGTGAAGATGATGGTGCGGCGGTTGCGCAGCATCCGGCGCAGCTCGATGCGCAGCACGGTGGTGTTGAACCCGCCCAGCGGCGGGACCCGGCGGGTGGTCGGGTCGATGGTCGCGGTGGTGGCGCTCGTGCTCATGCGTTGTCTCCTGTCAGGCTGAGGAAGGCCTCTTCGATGCCCTGGGCGGTGATCTCGACGTCGCGGGCGTCGGTCTCCGTCAACAGGTAGCGGGCCACGGAGTCGCTGTCCTTGGCGTGGACGGTCACCGACTCGCCGCGCAGGTCGACGTGGTCGACACCGCCCAGCGCGGTGATCGCGGCGACGGCCGCCTCGTCCGCGCCCGGCAGCCAGGCCCGGATGGTGCGGCCCGAGGCGAGCGCGCGGATCTGCGGACCGGTGCCGTCGGCGACGACCCGGCCCTTGCTGATGAGGACGATCCGGTCGGCGTACTGGTCGGCCTCCTCGAGGTAGTGGGTCGCGAACATGACGGTGCGACCGGTGGCGGCATCCGCGCGGATCGCGCTCCAGAAGGAGCGCCGGCCCTCGACGTCCATGCCCGTCGTCGGCTCGTCGAGGAGCAGCAGTGCCGGGTCGGAGAGCAGCGCCATCGCGAACCGGAGCCGCTGCTGCTCGCCGCCCGAGCACTTCCCGACCCGCCGGTCGGCGATGCCGGTGATCCCGGCACGCTCGAGCACCTCGTCGACCGGACGGGTGTCGGCGAACAGGCTGGCCGTGTAGGCCACCGTCTCGCGGACCGTGAGGTCCTTGAGCAGGCCGCCGGTCTGCATCACGGCCGACACCAGGCCGCGGGCGATCGCCTTGCGCGGCTCGAGGCCGAGCACCTCGACGGTGCCGGTGGTGGGTCGGCTCAGGCCGAGCACCATGTCGATGGTCGTGGTCTTGCCCGCCCCGTTCGGTCCGAGGAAGGCCACGATCTCGCCCGGGTGCAGCTCGAGGTCGATGCCCCGCACCGCCTGCACCTGGCCGAACTCCTTGGTCACCCCGGCCAGCCGGACCGCCAGCAGGTTCGTGGTCGTCGTCATGTCCCCAGCCTCGTCGGCGGCGGGGCCCGGCGCCTCTGGCAGGCGTCACGACCCGGGCATGACATCTGTCATGCCCGCGCTCGTCGGCGGCTGGGCGGGATCAGCCCTGGGTGGCGGTGGCGGTGGCGGAGATGGTGCCGCGGGCGTCGCCGAGGTGGACGACGACGCCGCTCGCGCCCGCGAAGTCCGTGAGGACGGCTGCGTCGGGCTCGGTGAGGTCCTGCGCGTCGCCGAGCACGACGCACGCGTCGACACCCGTCGAGCCCGAGGCGACGGCCATGGCGACGACGGCCTGGACCGCGGTCAGCCGCAGGGAGGGCAGGTCGACCGTGGCGGCGGCGTAGGTGCGGCCGTCGGTGTCGCGGACGGCGGCGCCCTCCGCGGCCCGGATGCGGGCCCGGGTCGCGCGGGCGAGGGTGACGAGCTTCTGGTCCTCGGTGGAGAGGTCGGGCATGGGGACGATCCTCCCAGAGCCCGACCTCCCCGTTCCGGTCAGGTCGGCCGAGGTCAGGGTCGGGCCCGGTGCACGGGCTCCCCCGCCACCCAGGTCTCGCGGACGGCGACGGTGGCGAGCTCGGCCGGCGCGACGTCGTACGGATCACGGTCGAGGACGACGAGGTCGGCCAGCTTGCCGGGCTCGAGGGTCCCGCGGTCGCCCTCGGCGTGCACGGACGACGCGCTGCCGATGGTGTACCCGCGGATCGCCTCGTCCACGGTGACGGCCTCCTCGGGCTGCCAGGGCGTGCCGCCGTCGAGCGGGGCCCGGGTGACGGCGCACTGGACGCCGACCATCGGCTCCATCTCGGCGACGTTCCAGTCGCTGGAGAAGGCGAGCACCGCGCCGTGCTCCTGCAGCGAGCGCAGCGGCCAGGCCTGGTGCCAGCGGCCCTCGCCGACTGCCTCGGCCCAGGCATGGCCGGGGCCGGCGATCTCCGGGCTGGCGTGGCGCGGCTGCATGCACGCGACCACGCCGAGCTCGGCGAACCGGGGCAGGTCGGTACGCCGCAGGCACTCGACGTGCACGACCTGGTGGCGGGCGTCCCTCGGGCCGTTGGCGGTGCGGGCCGCCTCGACCGCGTCGAGGACGGTGGTGATACCGCGGTCGCCGGTGGCGTGCACGAAGAGCTGGAAGCCGTCGGCGTCGAGCCGGGTGACCAGGTCGGCGAAGGCGTCGGGGTCGTAGTAGGTGCGGCCGCGGGTGCCGGGCTCGTTGGCGTACGGCTCGTGCAGCGCCGCGGTGTGCGGTTCGACGACGTCGTCGATGTAGAGCTTGAGCGGGCCGACGCGGATCCGGTCGTCGGCGTACGTCGTCGCGAGGGCCTTGAACTCCGCGAGGTCCGCGTCGGTCGTGGTCGGCGGGTGGAACATCGCCAGGACCAGGCGCGGCCCGAGCCGGCCCTCGTCGCGGGCGCGCTCGAACAGGGCGAGGTCGTCGGGCGAGTTCTGCGGCTCGACGACGGTGGTGATGCCGCTGGCGACGGCGAGGTCGAGGCTGGAGAGCAGGCGCTCGTACTGCCGCTCGGTGCTCGCCCACGGCAGCCCGCGCTCCTTCAGGGCGCGCATGCCGGCGCGGGCCAGGCCCTTGACCGCGAAGTCGGCGACGAAGCCGGTCGGCCGGCCCTGGTCGTCGAGCTCGGCGGTGCCGAACGGCTGGTCCGCCTGGGTGACGCCGAGCGCCGCGAGCCCGGCGGTGTTGAGCCACAGCGTGTGGACGTCGTAGCTGAAGACGGCGGCGGGGCGGTCCGGGACGATGGCGTCGAGCATCGCCGCGGTGGGGTGGGCGCCGTCCTCGAGCCCGGCGTAGCCGTAGGCCTCGCCCTCGACCCAGCCGTCGCCCGGGTTGGCCACGCACCAGTCCCGGAGCCGCTCCGCGACCTCGTCGAGGGTCTCGGCACCGGCCAGCTGTGCGCAGGCGGCATCCGAGCCGAGCCGCACGTGGTTGTGGGCGTCGACGAAGCCGGGCAGCACGGTGCGGCCGGCGAGGTCGAGGGTCCGGGCCGCCCGGCGTACGTCGTCCGGAGCGTCGGCGAGGTCGCCCACCCACGCGATCCGGTCGCCGGCGAGAGCGATGCTGTCGACGACCTCGCGGTCACCCGCGAGGGGCCGCACGGTGCCGCCGGTGAGCAGGGTGTCGATGGTCATCGGTCCTCCTTGGCATCGACGACGAAGCGGGTGTCGCGGCGCGGCTGCAGGTAGAGCTGGTCGTAGACGAGGGCGGCGAGCACGATGCCGCCGACGATGACCAGGTCGGCACGTGCGGACTCGAGCAGGGCGTACCCGACCCCGAGGATCACCAGCACCGACGGGAGTGGCCACAGCGGCATCCTCCAGCCGGGGTGCGGCGTACGACGGACCGCGAGGCCGGCCAACGCGAGCAGCAGGTAGACCGCGGAGACGGTCACCGAGGTGACGCCGAGCAGCGACTCGATGTCGACCAGGTAGGCCAGCACCGCACCCGGCAGGCTGATCACGAGCGTCGCGGCAGCCGGCGAGTTGAAGCGCGGGTGCAGGCGGCTGAGTCGCTTGTTGACGGCGTCGGGCCAGGCGCGGTCGCGGGCGGACGCGTAGATGACGCGGCCGTTCTGGAGCACCATCACGATCACCGCGTTGAGGATCGCGACGGCGATGCCGACGCTGATCGCGGCGGAGACCCGCGAGCCGCCCCACGAGGTGACGAAGTCGGGGAAGGTGCCGGTCGCCAGGTCGTGCAGGTCCGCGACGCCGAGCACGGTCGCCGCGGTGGGGACCACGATGATCAGCGACCCGATGAACAGCGAGCCGAAGACGGCGCGGGCGACATTGCGTCGGGGATCGATGATCTCCTCGGCCAGGTAGGACGCGGTGCCGAAACCGTTCGCGACGAACATGGCCACGGCGAGGCCGGAGAGGAGGATGCCGAAGGAGAAGGGTGCGAGGTTCCCGGCGCTGTCGAGCGCCTGGGGGTGCCACAACGTGCTGACGCTGCGCTCGCTGTGCGTGAAGCCGAGGTAGGCGACGACCGCGGCGGCGACGGTCTCGATGGCGAGGAAGGCGCTGGTGACGATCGCGTTGGCCTTGATGTCGAGCACTGCGGTGGCGGTGGCCAGGAGCATGACGACGGCACCCGTGGTGGCGCGGTCGAGGCTGAGGACCGGCGCGAGGTAGTCGGCGGTGCCCAGGGCGATCACCGGCGGGATGACGACGAGCGTCGCGCAGGTCAGCACGAAGGTCAGCCAGCCGAGGCGGCGGCCTAGCGTGTGGGTGACCATCGCGTACTCGCCGCCGGAGCTGGGCGTGCGGGTGCCCAGCTCGGCGTAGCAGGCGCCCACACCGATCGACACCAGGACGCCGGCGAGGATCGTCAGCACCACGCCCGAGCCCTGGGAGGCCAGCAGCGTCGGCACGATGATGAACAGGCTCGATGCCGGGGTGATGCACGAGATCGTGAGCAGGATCGCCGCCTTGACGCCGAGGACGGGCGTCAGGCCGGCGACGGGAGCAGTCAGCTGCTCGACGGGCGCTCCGGGTGAGACGGGTGTGGCGGGCCCGGTGGGCTCGGAGGGGGACACAGCGGTCATCGCAACCTCGACTTTGAACAACGTACAAATGTGACGTCGACCACCGTGACTGAACGGTCAGTCAGGGTCAATGGCCGTCCCACCCACCGGACGTCCCCTCTGCGAGCCGGCGCGGTGTCCTGCGGCAGGATGGGGTCATGCCTGCCTACTGGATCAGCAACTACCGCGCGGTTCGCGACGACGAGAAGATGGCGGCCTACGCCGCTCTGGCCGCTCCGGCGCTGATCGGGGCCGGCGGCCGGTTCCTGGCCCGCGGCCTGCCCGAGCAGGTCTACGAGGCGGGTCTGCAGGAGCGGGTCGTGGTCATCGAGTTCGACAGCGTCGAGGCCGCCGTCGCCGCCCACGACACCCCGGCGTACCAGGACGCTCTGGCCGCGCTGGGTGACGGCGCCGAGCGCGACATCCGGATCGTCCCGGGCGCCTGAGGCGGCCGGGCGTGGGACTGAGTCTGCGGTTGCGGCTGGGGCGCCCCGAGATCGGTCGGTACGCCGACCGGTTCGGACTCCCCCGGGCCACCGAGCAGCCCGGCGGCGGTGTGGACGGACTCGCCGTGACCTTCCTCGGCGTCGCCAGCCTGCTGATCGACGACGGCACCACGGCCGTGCTCACCGACGGCTTCTTCTCGCGTCCCTCGCTCCCCCGCGTCGCGCTCGGCAAGATCGCGCCCGACGAGGCGCGCATCGACGCCACCCTGGCCCGGGCGGGGATCGACCGGGTCACCCTGGTCGCGCCCGTGCACACCCACTTCGACCACGTGATGGACTCCGCCGTCGTCGCACAGCGCACCGGCGCCCGCCTCGTCGGCGGTACCTCGGTCGCCCAGGTCGGCCGCGGCGGCGGACTTCCCGCTGAGCAGGTCGAGGTGGTCGTCCCTGGTGCGCCGATGACCGTCGGCGGTTTCCGGCTGACCTGGGTCGAGGGCGAGCACTGCCCGCCGGACCGGTATCCGGGGACGATCACAGCGCCCGTCGTACCGCCGGTCCGGACCGAGGCGTACCGGTGCGGCGAGGCCTGGTCGATCCTGGTCGAGCACGACAGCGGCCGCACGGCGCTGGTCCAGGGCAGCGCCGGGTTCCGGCCGGGCGCGCTCGCCGGGCACCGGGCCGACGTCGCCTACCTCGGCATCGGCCAGCTGGGCGTGCAGAACCGGGCGTACATCGAGCAGTACTGGGCGGAGACGGTCGAGACCGTCGGCGCCCGGCAGGTCGTGCTGATCCACTGGGACGACTTCTTCCGCCCCCTGGACCGGCCGCTGCGCGCGCTGCCCTACCTCGGGGACGACCTGGACGCGACCATGGACGTGCTCACCCGGCTCGCCGGGGAGCAGGGCGTCGGACTGCACTTCCCGACCGTCTGGACGCGCGAGAACCCGTGGGCGCTGCTCGACCGCTGAGGTTCAGCGATCGACACGGTCACAGGGCAGCACGACCTGCCATCCGGGGAGGTCCGGCGCGACCTGGACCTCGATGTCGCCCTGCATCTCCCCAGCCGCGGCCGAGCACCGGTCGATCAGCTCCGAGGCCGGCGGCCATGGCGGCCCCTGCTCACGGGCCACCGGACCGGGCCGCGCAGCGAGGAGTGCCGAACCCAGCACCATGACCGCCACGCCGGCCGCCACGACCCGCTGGCCGCGGGACCGGGCCAGGTCGAGGGCGAGGAGCGGGACGGCGAACAGGTAGAGGCCCGAGCTGGTGCCGTAGCGGAGCACGCCGCCCGCGCGCCACTGGTCCCCGGTCCAGCCGGCGAACACCAGGGCGTACCCGTTGGCGACGGTGCTGGCGGACCAGAGCAGTCCGGACCCGATCACCAGGCCGAGCGCCGCGGCACGGAGCCCGCGCTCGCCGCGCCGGAGCACGAGACCGGCCGCGACGAGAGCCGGCAGCACGAGCACGACCAACCCCAGCGGTCCGGCGACGTCGACCAGTCGACCTGCAACCTGGCCGTCGTCGGTCCATGCCGCCGCCCCGGCGTGGCCGGCGTACCCCACGACCAGGTCGGGGAGCGAGAAGGCAGCACTGCCCTTGTCGGGGCGTGGGTGGAGCACCGTCGCGACGACCTGAGCCAGCGCTCCTGCGAGGACGCCGGCGCGCGCGATCCAGCGCAGCCGGTCCCGCCAGCCCACCAGCATCAGCGGGACCAGCAGGACGACGACCACCTCGGTCAGGCCGGCCAGCAGGCCTGCGACGGCCCAGGCGATCGCGGCGGCGCGACTGGTCGGGCGGTGCACCACGATCCAGAAGGCCAGCCACAGGCCGAAGCCGTGCAGGTTCGCGAGATTGCCGAGGACCTCGGTCGCGCCGGCCGGCAGCAGGACCGGGGCGAGGGCAACCAGCACCCGGACCCACGGCTGCGCGATGACGTCCTCGGTGAGGAGCCAGGTCAGTGCGCAGACCAGAGCGACCAGGGTGACCGCGGCGAGGGTGATCGCGACGTCCCACTGCCCGGCGGGCACGACGAGGACGATGGCATCGGTCACCAGCCGGGGCACGACGTGGAGGTAGCCGTCGTACGGCCGCCAGGGCGGGGCCCCGGCGATGCTGCCCTGGAGGAAGACAGCGCCGTCCTCGGCCCAGATCCGGCTTCGGGCGGCAGCGGGGACCCGCCACCAGCAGTACGCCGCAGCGACCACCCAGACCAGGAGCGGGACTGCGAACCGACGCAGCAGGGGCACGGCCCGCATCCTGTCAGTCGGCGACAGTGTCGTCCTGCGGAACGCGCGAGATGAGCACGGTGCCGATCTTGTTGCGGCGCCCGGCGGCGTGCTCGGCCTCGAAGCGAAGGCCGTGCGCCTCGACGACCGAGCCGGGGATCGGGACCCGTCCGAGGTGCTTGGCGAGCAGGCCGCCGACGGAGTCGACGTCCTCCTCCTCGATCGTGAAGCCGAAGAGCTCGTCGAGGTCGTCGACCGGGTAGCGCGACGAGACCCGCACCTTGCGCTGGGGGTCGTCGAGGCCGTCGCCGAGGTGCTCGACCTCGACCTCGGCCTCGTCGTACTCGTCGGTGATCTCGCCGACGATCTCCTCGAGCAGGTCCTCGATGGTGATCAGGCCGGCGGTGCCGCCGTACTCGTCGACGACGATGGCGACGTGGAGGCGGCGCAGCTGCATCTCGCGGAGCAGGTCGTCGACCGGCTTGGACTCGGGCACCCAGATGGCCGGTCGCATGACCTCCTCGACCTTCTGGGTGAGCTCGACGTCCGGGGCCTCGAAGTCGCGGCGGACGACGTCCTTGAGGTACGCCATGCCGCGCACGTCGTCGAGGTTGTCGCCGACGACGGGGACGCGGGAGAAGCCGGAACGCAGGAACAGCGACATGGTCTGGCGCAGGTTCTTGTGGCACTCGATGTAGACCACGTCGCCGCGCGGGACCATCACCTCGCGCACGGTGGTGTCGCCGAGCTCGAAGACCGAGTGGATCATCTTGCGCTCGTCGGCCTCGATCAGCTCGGTGGCCTCGGCGATGTCGACGAGCTCGCGCAGCTCGGTCTCGGTCTGGAACGGGCCCTCGCGGAAGCCGCGGCCCGGCGTGATCGCGTTGCCGACCAGGATGAGCAGCCGCGGGATCGGGCCGAGCACGGTGGTGAGCGCGGACAGCGGCCAGGCGCACCAGACGGCGATCGTCTCGGCGTGCTGCCTGCCGACGGTGCGCGGCGCGACGCCGATCACGACGAAGGACACCACGAGCATGATCGCGAGGGCCACGCCGGCACGGGCCCACCAGGAGGAGTCGAGCCGGTCGTCGACGTACAGCGTGACGACGACGATCGCCGCGATCTCGCACAGCAGCTGCAGCAGCAGCGCGGTGTTGAGGTGGCGCGGGGCGTCCTCCAGGACGGCGACGAGGCGCTGCGCGCCGGCACGCCGCTCCCCCACCATCTCCTGCGCGCGGGCGCGCGAGAACCCGGCGAGGGCCGCGTCCGCCGCTGCGAACAGGCCCGCCAGCACCACCAGGACGGCCGCTGCTGCCAGCGGCCAGAGACTGTCGGCGATCATGTGGCCGGCTGGGCCCGCCACTGGGCCAGGAGCTGGTCCTGGAGCCCGAACATCACCTTGTGCTCCTCCGGCTCGGCGTGGTCGTAGCCGAGCAGGTGGAGGATGCCGTGGGTCGTGAGCAGCTCGAGCTCGGCGAGGGTGCCGTGGCCGGCCGCCTCACCCTGACGCTCGGCCACCGCCGGGCACAGCACGAGGTCGCCGAGGACGCCCTCCTCGGGCTCCTCGTTGACCAGGCCGGGCCGCAGCTCGTCCATGGGGAAGGCGAGCACGTCGGTCGGGCCCTCCTTCTCCATCCACCTCTCGTTGAGCTCGGCGATGGTGTCCTCGTCGACCGCCTTGATGCACAGCTCGGCGAGCGGGTGGACGCGCATCTGGTCCATCACGAAGCGCGCCAGCTGGGAGAAGTGCTTCACGTCGAGCCCGCTGCCGGACTCGTCGAGGATCTCGATCGTCACTCCTGGTCGCCCTTCTTGACGGCCTTCCTGGCCACCTTCTGCGATTCCTTGATGGCATCGAACTCGTCGTACGCCGCCACGATCCGCGCCACGAGCTGGTGGCGGACGACGTCGTGGCTGGTGAGCCGCACGAACGCGAGGTCCTCGACACCGTCGAGGATCTTCTCCACGATCCGCAGGCCCGAGGTGGTGCCCGACGGCAGGTCGACCTGGGTGACGTCACCGGTCACCACGATCTTGGAGCCGAACCCGAGCCGGGTGAGGAACATCTTCATCTGCTCCGGCGTGGTGTTCTGCGCCTCGTCGAGGATGATGAAGGAGTCGTTGAGCGAGCGGCCGCGCATGTAGGCCAGCGGCGCGACCTCGATGGTCCCGGCGGCCAGCAGCTTGGGCACGGACTCGGGGTCGAGCATGTCGTGCAGCGCGTCGTACAGCGGGCGCAGGTAGGGGTCGATCTTCTCGCTGAGCGTGCCGGGCAGGTAGCCCAGCCGCTCGCCGGCCTCGACCGCCGGGCGGGTGAGGATGATCCGGTTGACCTGCTTGGCCTGCAGTGCCTGCACGGCCTTGGCCATGGCGAGGTAGGTCTTGCCGGTGCCGGCGGGGCCGATACCGAAGGTGATCGTGTGCTTGTCGATGGTCTCGACGTAGCGCTTCTGGTTGAGCGTCTTGGGCCGGATGGAGCGGCCACGGTTGCTCAGGATGTTGAGCGAGAGGATGTCGGCCGGCCGCTCGGAGGTCGCGGTCTGCACCCGCAGCATCGCCTCGACACGCTGGACGACCTCGGCGGTGATGCCCTGGCCGGTGCGCAGGATGGCCACCAGCTCGTCGATGAGCTTCTCGGCCAGCTCGATCTCGTGGACGTCACCGGCCAGCGTGATCCGGTTGCCGCGGACGTGGACGGTGATGCCGAACCGCTTCTCGATGATGCCGAGGTGCTCGTCACCGGGACCGAACAGGGTGACCATGTCGATGCTGTTGGGCACGACCACCGTGTGACGGGTGGGTGCCGCGGGCGTGACGGCGGCGGTGGCGGCGTGAGGGAGTGAGTCGGTCATGGATGCCCGAGGACGGGCGGCCTTTCAGGTACGACGATGCGGCCCCACCATGGTACGTGGCGGGGCGCCGCGACGCCCACTCGTTTGCGGGACCGTCACCAGAGCTCTCAGCCCGGATCCAGGCTCAGCCCGGGGGCCAGCCCATGGGACGGCCGGCGAGCACGTGGCAGTGGGTGTGGAAGACCGTCTGCCCGACGCCGGCGCCGGTGTTGAAGACGAGCCGGTAGTCGTCGTACCCCTCACCGGTGGCGACGGTGCGCGCCGTGGTGGCGATCTCGGCGAACATCGACGCGTCGGCGGTGGCCGATGCGGCGGCGTTCGGCTCGTGGTCGCGCGGCACGACGAGGACGTGCAGCGGCGCCTGCGGGTTGATGTCACGGAAGGCGACCGTGCGCTCGCCGGTGTGGACGATCTCGGCCGGGATGTCACCGGCGACGATCTTGCAGAACAGGCAGTCGGGATCCGTCACGGGCACCACCCTAGGACGTCGCCCGGGCCCGGCTCACCACTCCCACCGCACGCCGAGGCATCCGGGGCCGAAGGCCGTCTGGCGGTAGTGCACGCTGCTGCCACCGGCGAGGTCGGCCGGCCACTCGTGGCTCAGTCCGCCCTCGGCGAAGTACACCCAGCACCGCGCCGGGAGCCGATCGGGGTGGAAGCGCACCCAGACCAACGCCTCCTCGAGCCGCTGCTCGGCCGCCAGCGCGTAGTCGGTCTCGAGGTCGAGTCCCTCGGTCCGGGCCTCGATCTCCGTCACCGTGGACTCCCCCAGCGCGAGCGGGCGCTCGAAGACCAGCCTGGAGCCGCGGATGCCGTTCTCCAGGTCGTGCGTCTCCTCGATGGTGCACCCCGCGACCGGGGTCATCACCACCGCGTTCTCCTGGGTCCCGACGTCCGGGCCGACGAAGAGGGTCACCCCGTCGACGCCGTCCCGGTCGGCCACGACGACCTGCCGCACCCGGGCGCGCACGATCTCGCCCCGCGCCCCGACGTCGACGACGAGGTGGGAGGACACCCGGCACACGTCCTCCTCGCCGATCACCGCGTCGCCCGCCGGATCGCCGAGCAGCTCGTCGAACGGCTTGACTGGGCCGACGCGGCGCCGCGACCGGCCGGACAGCCGCCTGCTCAGCGCCCCCTCCTCGAGTCCGAGCAGTGCCTCGAGCTCCGGGACCGCGTCGAGCGACGTGACCCGCTCGGGCTCGCGCTGCCCGGAGCGCCAGTACGACAGGGCCGTGAGCGACACCGGGTGACCGCGCCCGGCGAGCCGGTCGCGCAGGTGCGTCAGCGTCACGCCACGCCTCTCCATCGCCGCGCCCAGGGCGTCGGCGAAGGTGGTCGGAGCGGTTCCGGGACGATCTCCCACGCCGCTCATGGTGCAACACCCCGCCGGTGCCGCACGGTCAGCGACACGTCGACACGCGGGCCGGCGTCCTCCGCCGAGTGTCCGTGGCATCGGGGAGGATCGAGGCATGACCTTCCCCCGCACCCTCGCCGCCGCCGGCGCCGTCCTCGCCCTGGGCGTGCTGGCCGGCTGCGGAGACGACGAGCCCGCCGACAAGCCGACCCCCAGCGCGGCCCCGTCCGACGTCACGACCGAGAGCGGCTCGGCCACGGCGTCCGCGACCGGCACCCCGAGTGACGAGGCGTCGGCGGTGCCGGCGTACTACGTCGGCACGACGCCGCAGGGCGACCGGCTCTATCGCGAGTTCATCCAGGTCGCCGGCGCCGACCGCCTCGTCGCGACCGCCGCCGCGATCACCAGCGGCGACCCGGTCGACCCCGACTACCGCACGCTGTGGCCCCAGGGCCGGTTCGCGTCGGTCACCAAGACCGCGGACGCGATCGAGGTCGGGCTGGCCGACGACGCGTGGCTCACGGCCGGCTCGCTGCAGCCCGCGGAGGCGAAGCTCGCTGTCCAGCAGCTCGTCTACTCCCTGCAGGGCGTGATCGGCGAGCGTCTCCCCGTCCGCGTGACGTACGACGGCAAGCCGGCCACCACCCTGCTCGGCGTCCCCGTCGGCGACGGCCTCACCGCCGCCCCCGAGCTCGACGTGCTCGCCCTGGTCAACGTCACCGAGCCCGCGCAGGGCAGCGTCGTCAGCGGCACCTTCACCGCCTCCGGTCGCGCCAGCTCGTTCGAGGCGACGGTGCCGTGGGAGATCCAGGACTCCTCCGGCAAGGTCGTGCTCGAGAGCTCCGCGATGGCCGACGGCTGGACCGACAAGCTCTACCCGTGGACCACCGAGGTCGACGTGAGCGAGCTGCCGCCCGGCAGCTACACCTTCATCGCCCGCACCGACGACCCGTCGGGCGGCGAGGGCGGCGGCCCGACCGAGGACACCAAGGGGATCACGATCAAGTGAGGTTCACCCGGCTCCGGCTGAACCGGACCCTGCTGCTGCGCCAGCACCTCCTCGAGCGGGTCACGATGGAACCGGCCGCGATGGTCGAGCACCTGGTCGGCCTGCAGGCGCAGGAGCCGCTGCCGCCGTACCTCTCCCTGGCGGCGCGGCTCACCGACGTCGACCCGTGGCAGGTGAGCACGGCGATCGAGGACCGCTCGCTGGTGCGGGTCCTCAGCCTGCGCGACACCGTCCACCTGCACCTGCCGGCCGACGCGGTGTCGCTGCCGGTGTGGGCGGCGCCGGTGCGCGAGCGCGAGATGAAGGTCAGCCAGACGATCGGTACGGCGCGCGAGGTCGACCGCGCAGCGTTCTCGGCCGCGGTGCAGGAGGTCCTCGCCGGCGGTCCGCTCCCCCAGCGCCAGCTCGGCGCGGCGCTGGCCGAGCGGTTCCCGGCGTACACCGCGACCCAGCTGGGCCAGGTCGCGCGGGTCGCCGAGGTGCTGGTCCAGCTCCCGCCGCGCGGCTGCTGGAAGCCGACCGGGTCGACCGCGGTCGCCTACGACCACGCCGACCGCTGGACCGGCCTCCCGCTGGCCGAGCCGGACGTGCCCGCGATCGTGCGCCGCTACCTCACCGCGTTCGGCCCCGGCACCGCCGCGGACGTGACGGCGTGGTCCGGGATCACCCGGCTGGGACCTGTCGTCAAGGCGATGGACGACCTCGAGGTGCACGAGGACGAGGACGGCAAGGTCCTCTACGACGTCGCCGGCGCGCCCGTCGCCGACGAGGAGACGCCCGCACCGGTGCGGCTGCTCGGCAACTACGACAACGTCTGGCTCTCCCACGCCGGCCGCGATCGGGTCACCGCACCCGAGCACCGCCGGCTGTGGATGGGCGTCAACGGCGCCCAGGCGCTGTCGATCTACGCCAACGGCTGGCTGGCCGGACTGTGGCGGATCGAGGACGGCCGGGTCGCGGTCGTCGAGCTGGTCCGGGAGCTGACCCGGGCCGAGCGGGCCGGGCTGGACGACGAGATCGCGCGGGTCGAGGCTCTGCTCGCCCGCTGAGCTGCGTCAGGCTCCCCAGCGTGGGGTCCGCGACAGCAGCGCAGCGACGGCGGCGACCCCGGCGGTGGAGGTGCGCAGCACCTCGGACCCGAGCCGGACGGCGACCGCACCGTGCTCCACGAACCGGCCGACCTCCTCCTCGGTCAGCCCGCCCTCGGGACCCACGACGACCAGCAGGTCGCCGTCGGCGGGCAGGGCGAGCGCGCCGAGCGGCTCCGCGGCGTCCTCGTGGAGCACGATCGCGACGTCGACCGAGGCGATCAGGTCGGCGACCTCGTCGGTCGCGGCCAGCGGCAGCACCGACGGGTGCCACGCGCGGCGGGCCTGCTTGGCGGCCTCGCGGGCGGTGGCCTGCCACTTCGCGTGCGACTTGGTGGCGCGCTCGCCCTTCCAGACCGCGACGCTGCGGGCCGCGGCCCACGGGACGATCCGGGCGACGCCGATCTCGGTGAGCACCTCGACGGCGAGCTCACCGCGCTCGCCCTTCGGCAACGCCTGGACGACGGTCACCGACGGCCGGGGCTCGGGGTGGTCCTCGACCTCGCCCACGACGACCGTGAACGCTCGCTTGGCGGTCTCCGTCACCTCGCCGGTCGCGACCAGGCCGAGCCCGTCGGCAAGCAGCAGCTGCTCCCCCACCCGCAGCCGACGTACGACGACCGCGTGGTGCGCCTCGTCGCCCTCGACGGTGACGGCGTCACCCGCGCGCACGCCGTCGAGCGTCGGCACGAGGTGCTGGGGAAGCGTCATCTGCTCAGTGCGTGGTGAACGCGTCGCGGAGCCGGCCGAACATCGACTTGTGCGCCGGTCGGACGTCGCCGGTCGGCTGCTCCTCGCCGCGGATCGCGGCCAGCTCGCGCAGCAGCTCCTCCTGGCGCGGGTCGAGCCGGGTCGGGGTGTCGACGGCGATGGTGACGGCGAGGTCGCCGCGTCCGCCACGCAGGCCGGGGACGCCGCGGCCGCGGAGAAGGACCTGGTGGCCGGACTGCGTGCCGGTCGGGACCTGCAGGTCGAAGGACCGCTCGACGTCGGCGCTCTCGTCGAGGTCGGCCTCGAGCGTGGGCAGCTCGATCGTCGTACCGAGGGCAGCGGCGGTCATCGGCACCGACACCGTGCAGTGCAGGTCGCTGCCGTGGCGCTCGAAGACCTCGTGGGGCGCGACGTGGATCTCGACGTACAGGTCGCCGGCGGGGCCGCCGCCCGGCCCGACCTCGCCCTGCTCGCTGAGCTGGACGCGGGTGCCGTTGTCGACGCCCGCGGGGATCTTGACGGTGAGGGTACGACGCGAGCGGACCCGCCCGTCGCCCGCGCACTCGCGGCACGGGTCGGGGATCACGGTGCCGAAGCCGCGGCAGGCCGCGCACGGGCGCAGGGTGCGGATCTCGCCGAGGAAGGAGCGCTGGACGTGGGCGACCTCGCCGTGGCCGTGGCAGGTCTCGCACGGCACCGGGTGGCTGCCGGGCGCGGCGCCCTCGCCGTCGCAGGTGGTGCAGCGCACCGCGGTGTCGACCTTGAGCTCGCGGGAGACGCCGAACGCGGCCTCGGCGAGCTCGACCTCGATCCGGATCAGGGCGTCCTGGCCGCGACGCACGCGCGGGCGGGGACCGCGGCCGCCACCGGCGGCGCCGCCGCCCTGGCCGCCGAAGAAGGCGTCCATGATGTCGGTGAAGGAGAAGCCCGCACCCTGGCCGCCACCGAAGCCGCCGCCGAACGGGTCGCCGCCGCGGTCGTAGGCCGCCCGCTTCTGCGGGTCGGACAGCACCTCATAGGCGGCGGTGACCTGCTTGAACCGCTCCTGGCTCTCCGGGTCGGGGTTGACGTCCGGGTGGAGCTGGCGGGCGAGCTTGCGGTACGCCTTCTTGATCGTGTCGGCGTCCGCGTCACGGCCGACGCCCAGCAGCTCGTAGGGGTCCTGGCTCACTTCTCTTCTTCTCAGCTCTCGTCGAGGATGCGGGAGACGTAGCGCGCCACGGCACGCACCGCCGCCATCGTTCCGGGGTAGTCCATGCGGGTGGGGCCGACGATCCCGAGCGCGGCCAACGCGTCGTCGGGGCCGTAGCCGGTGGCGACGACGCTGGTGGAGGCCAGGTTCTCGTACGGCCCCTCGGCGCCGATCCGCACCGTCACCGCGCCGCCGGTCTGCGCCTCGCCGAGCAGCTTGAGGAGCACGACCTGCTCCTCGAGCGCCTCGAGCAGCGGGCGGACCGAGGTCTCGAAGCTGTCGCCGAACCGGGCCAGGTTCGCCGTACCGCCGACGACGACGCGCTCGTCGGAGCGGTGGTCGCTCATCGCCTCGACCAGGGTGTCGACGACCGCGGTCGTGGCGGGCGAGGCGGCCGGGGCGCGGCCCTCGGCGCCGTCGGCCCGGACCAGCGCGTGGAGCGCGGTGGCGGCGTCGGCGATCACCTCGCCGGTGGCGGCGAGGTTGATCCGCGAGCGCAGGGTGGCGAGCTCGTCCTCGCTGATGTCGGCGTCGAGCTCGACCAGGCGCTGCTCGACGCGGCCCGAGCTCAGGATGAGCACCAGCAGCAGCCGCACCGGGGTGAGCGCCACGACCTCGATGTGGCGCACGGTCGAGCGCGAGAGCGTGGGGTACTGCACGACGGCGACCTGCCGGGTCAGCTGCGCGAGCAGCCGGACCGAGCGGTGCACGACGTCGTCGAGGTCGACCGCCCCCTCCAGGAAGCCCGCGATCGCGCGGCGCTCGGCCTGGGTGGTCGGCTTGACCGTGGAGAGCCGGTCGACGAAGAGCCGGTAGCCCTTGTCGGTCGGCACCCGCCCGGCGCTGGTGTGCGGCTGGTGGAGGTAGCCCTCCTCCTCGAGCGCCGCCATGTCGTTGCGGATCGTGGCCGGCGAGACGTTGAGGTGGTGGCGCTCGACGAGCGCCTTGGAGCCGACCGGCTCCTCGGTCGAGACGTAGTCCTCGACGATCGCACGCAGCACGGCGAGCCTGCGCTCCTCCTGCATGCCCACCTCCTCAACGTTGCCGAGCCCCGGTGGAACTTGGCACTCCACCGCTGGGAGTGCCAATCCTAGCCCTGACCCGGTCGAATCCCCGGACCCGCGGGACACGCCCTTCCCTCCCTTTCGCGATTCAGATAGGTTAGGCTCACCTAATCTTATCGTCCCGAACTGCAAGGAGCGGACATGACGCTCGACCCCGGTCTCGACGTACGCCGCCTCGCCGCCGCGGCGCGCAGCATCCTCGCCTGCCCGCTCGAGGTGCAGCTGGTTGTCGACGGCCTCGACGACGTGACCGCCGGGCTCGACGACGGCGGGCTCGAGATGCAGGACCACGGCGGCCGCCCGGTGCTCAGCTGCCCCGCCGGCTCCGCCCTCGCGATCGCGGCGACCGATGGCCGCGGCGCCCTCCTGACCGTCACCAGCGGCCTCGGCAGCCCCGACTCCCCCGACCGGGACGCCACGCTCACCCTGTCCGGGCGCCTCGACGCGCTCGGGCTCGAGCAGTGCGAGTGCTGCGACGAGATCCGGATGCGGATCGGCGTCGAGCTCGACTTCGCCCTGCTCGCCCGGGCCAGCGCACCGGACGACGCCCCCGACGAGACCCGCGTCCGGGTCCCGCTCGCGGCGTACGCCTCCCCCGAGCACGACCTCAACCGCGGCTTCCTCCAACGCTCGACCGAGCACGCCAACCACTGCCACCAGGACGAGCTGCGCCGCGCCGTCGCGTCGATGACGCAGACCCGCCTCGGCGAGGTGGTCGGCGTGCAGCTCACCGGGCTGCACCCCGAGGGCGTCGAGGTGCGCTGGGTCGACCTCACCGGCGCGCACCGCAGCGTCCTCCGCTTCGCCCACTCCGCCACGTCCACCCACGACCTGGGCGAGCTGCTGCGCACGGAGCTGCACGCCGGGCTCTGCTGATCGTCACCTGATCGCTACGGTGGACGGGTGCCGTTCACCGAGGTCGCGGACCGGGTCTGGGTCCGCCGCGTTCCGTCGTACGACGTCAACCTGGTCGCCGTCGGGGGCGAGCGCGGCCTCGTCGTCGTCGACACCCTGGCGACCGCCGCCGAGGCCCGCGCCGCCATCGCCGCGATCGGCGACCTGCGCGCCGGGCCGGTCGTCGCGGTCGTCAACACGCACGACCACTTCGACCACGTGCTCGGCAACGCGACCTTCAAGGCGCGCTACGAAGACCTGCCGGTCCACGCGACCGACGAGGCCGCCGCCCGGACCGACCCCGCCGCACCACCGGCCGACCACACCTTCTCCAGCGCCACCGTCATCGACCTCGGCGACCGTCAGCTCGAGCTCGTGCACCCCGGCCGCGGCCACACCGCCGGCGACCTCGTGGTCCGGGTCCCCGACGCCGACGTGCTGCTCGCCGGCGACCTCGTCGAAGAGTCCGCTCCCCCGTCGATCGGCAGCGATTCCTGGCCGATGGACTGGCCGCAGACCCTCGACCTCGTCCTGGGCCTGACCACGCCCGCGACGGTCGTCGTCCCCGGGCACGGCGGCATCGTCGACCGGCGCTTCGTCGAAGACCAGTGCGACGACCTGCGCGCCGTCGCCGAGACGATCCGCGAGCTCGCCGCCCGCGGCGTACCCGAGGCCGAGGCGCTCGCGTCGGCCGACTGGCCGTTCCCCGTCGAGGCGCTGCACCACGCGATCGGGCGGGGGTACGCGCAACTGCCCCCCGCACGGCGCCAGCTCCCACTGGCCTGAGTCCGTTCGCGCAGACCGGACCAGGCCTGCGCGGAACGGATAGTCGGCACCTGCGCGACCTCCCTAGCGTCCCCTCCCAATCTCATCCGAGACACAGGAGGCAGGAACCATGGGAGCACTCGACGGCCGCACGGCCATCGTGACCGGCGGCTCGACCCTGATCGGGCACGGCGTCGTCACCGCACTTGCCCGGGCCGGCGCGCGGGTCGTCGTCGCCGACCTCGACGCGGACGGCGCCGCGCACCTCGTCGGAGGCTCGGTCGCCTTCCGACGCACCGACGTCACCGACGACGTCGACGTCGCGGCGCTGGTGCGGGAGACCGCCGAGCGCCACGGTGGCATCGACGTCGTCGTCAACCTGGCCAGCGTCTACCTGGACGACGGACCGGACACCTCGCGGGCCGACTGGCTCACCGCGCTGGACGTCAACGTGGTGTCGATGGTGGCCGTCGTCCAGGCCGCCCTTCCCTGGCTGCGCGCCAGTCGGCACGCAGCCGTGGTCAACTTCGGCTCGGTGTCCTCGAAGGTCGCCCAGCCCGGGCGGTGGACCTATCCGGCGAGCAAGGCTGCCGTCGTCCAGCTGACCCGGAGCATGGCGCTCGACCTCGCCGCCGACGGCATCCGGGTCAACTCCGTCAGCCCGGGCTGGACCTGGTCCAAGGTCATGGACCAGCTCTCGGGTGGGGATCGCGCCAGGACCGACGCCGTCGCGGCGCCCTTCCACCTCACCGGGCGCGTCGCCGACCCGGCCGAGGTCGGCGAGGTCGTCGCGTTCCTGGTCTCCGACGCGGCGTCGGTGGTCACCGGCGCCGACTGGGCGGTCGACGGCGGCTACTCCGCGCTCGGCCCCGAGCAGACCGTGCCCGCGATCCCGCTGCTGAAGGCGTGAGGAGACGACGATGAGGATCGCGATCATCGGCGCCGGTTTCGCCGGCCTCGCCTCGGCCAGGGTGTTGCGCGAGCTGGGCCACGACGTCACCGTTCACGACCGCACGCCGGACGTCGGCGGAGTGTGGAGCCGCACGCGCCGCTACCCGGGCCTGAGGACGCAGAACAACAAGCAGACCTACCGCTTCTCCGACCACCCGATGCCCCGCTCCTACCCGCAGTGGCTGGAGGGCGCCCAGGTGCAGGAGTACCTCGAGACGTACGTCGAGCGCTTCGGCCTCGCTCCGTGCCTGCGCCTGGGCACCGAGGTCGAGCGTGCCGTCCCCGCCGCGAGTGGCGGCTGGGACGTCACGACGCCCGACGCCACCGAGCGCTACGACCACCTCGTCGTCGCCAACGGCATCTTCTGCGAGCCCGCGCTCCCCGACTTCGAGGGCGTCGCCGACCTGACCGCCGCGGGCGGCCGGCTGATCGCGACGAGCCAGCTGGCCAGCCTCGACGAGGTTCGCGACCGCCACGTGCTGATGGTCGGCTACGGCAAGTCGTCGTGCGACGTCGCCGTCGAGGTGAGCCGGGTCGCTGCCAGCACGACCGTCGTGGCGCGCGGCCTACTGTGGAAGGTGCCGCGCCGGATCAAGGGCGTGCTCAACTACAAGTACCTGCTGCTGACCCGGCTCGGCGAGGGCCTCTTCCCCTACCAGCGGCTCACCGGGGTCGAGCGCGCGCTGCACGCCCGCAACTCCGCCCTACCGGGCGCGATGCTCGGCAGCGTCGAGAAGGTCGTCACCTCCCAGCTCGGGCTGAAGGAGCTGGGCCTGCTGCCCGACGCACCCTTCGCGAGCATCGCCAAGGCGTCCGTCTCGCTGGCCACGGAGGGCTTCTACGAGGGCGTGCGCGCCGGCACGATCTGCGTCCAGCGCGACACGGTCGTCGCCCGCTTCCTCGAGAAGGACGGCACCCCGTACGCGGAGCTCTCCGACGGCACCGTCGTCCCCGCTGACGTGGTCATCTGCGGGACCGGGTTCCGGCAGGAGGTCCCGTTCCTCCCCGACAGCGTGCAGCAGCGCCTGCTCGACGAGCGAGGGAACTTCGCGCTCTACCGGCAGATCCTGCCCGTCGACGTACCGGACCTGACGTTCGCCGGCTACAACTCCTCGTTCTTCTCCCCGCTCTCCGCCGAGATGTCGGCCGTCTGGATCGGCTCCTACCTGGCCGGCCACCACACGGTGCCCGACCCCGACACGATGCGCGCCGTCGTGCGCGAGCGGGTCACGTGGATGGAGGAGCGCACCGACGGGCACTCCGCACGCGGCACCAATGTCGTGCCGTTCTCGATGCACAACATCGACGAGGTGCTCAGCGAGGTCGGCCTCGACGTCGGTCGCACCGCCAAGGCGCTGCAGTGGCTGGTCCCGGTCCGCCCGTCCTCCTACCGCCGGGTGACCCGACGCCTGGTACGACGGGCGGCCGCCACGAATTCTCCGTGACGCAATCACGAGAGGAATCCTGTGCACGCGGGTCCGCCGCCCCTAGGGTCGGCGGACCCGCGTCTTGCAAGGAGCAGCCCATGGCCGCCGACCTGCTCAGCCAGCACCTGGTGGTCGCCACCACCGAGCTCGAGGTCGCCCGCGAGCAGGTTGCCGCGCGCTACTGCTCGCACACCCTCGCCCTGGCCCGTCGCGGCGGCCGCCTCGACCTGGTCCACAACGCCGGCGCGATCGGCGAGGACGTCGTCCTCAACTACATGAGGTACGGCGACGAGGTCCGGATCACACCGGGCCGCTTCCTCGACTTCTACCTGGTCCAGGTGCCCCTCGACGGGCGTGCCCGGGTGCGCTCGGGACGCCGGGAGCTCGTCGCGGACCGGCGGACGGCGTTCGTCGGATCCCCCGATGATCCGGTCGACATGCGGTGGTCCGCGGACTGCGCGAAGCTCGTCGTCTACATCCGGCGGGGCGCTGTCGAGGAGCTCGGCGCTCCCGGCCTCGCCTTCGACCCCGTCCTCGCGCTCGACCGGCCCGCGGCACGCGACTGGATGAGGCTGCTCTGGCTCTCCGTCGAGCAGCTGGAGGTGGGCGGCGAGCTCCTCCGCTCCCCTGTCGTCGCGACCAGCTACGAGCAGACGCTCGTCGCCGCGTTGCTGGCGCTGCAGCCGAACAGCGCACTCGAGCACGCGCCCGTTGCCGCTCCTTCGCACGCCGTGCGGACCGCACGTTCGCTGATCGACGGCGACCCCGGCCGGGCGTGGCGGGTCGCGGACCTGGCCGAGCTCAGCGGCGTCTCGGCGCGCACGCTCCAGGAGGCCTTCCACCGCGACCTCGGCACCACACCGCTCGCAGAGGTACGCCGAGCCCGGCTCGAGCGGGCCCGGCAGGACCTCGTCTCTGCCGACCCGCTGTCCACCACGGTCGCGGTCGTGGCGGCTCGCTGGGGCTTCTTCCACCTCGGCCGCTTCGCACAGGCCTACCGGGACCGGTTCCAGGAGCTCCCGTCACAGACGCTGACGCGCTGACCCCGGGAGGTCAGCGCGCCAGGTCGGTGCGGCGGGGGCGGCGCTACTCGGCGAGCTCCAGCGCCGCGCTGGCTTCGACGGTGCCCGTGCCACGGCCCTCGGGGAGCAGCGAGGAGCGCAGGACGACGTACACGAGGGGGCACAGGACGAGGGCGACCAGGAAGCCGAGGTTTGTGCGGCCCGAGTCCTGCAGGGCGTAGGCGATCGCCGACGAGCTGAGCATGGCGACGATGCCGGCCCAGTTGAACTGCTCGACCCGCTCGGGGAGCCGCTCCACGCCCCGACGGACCACGAAGAAGTCCGCGATCATCAAGGCGCACAGCGCGGTGGTGAGGATGCCGAGCAGCCCGAGGAACGAGTTGATCCGGTCGAGGATGTCACCCCAGATCGCGAGCAGGGCGATCACGTTGCCGAGCACGACCATGACCAGGCGGCCCGGGCTGCGGCCGAACACGGCGTCGGACAGGTTGCTCAGTGCGAGCGAGCCCGAGTAGGTGTTGAGGACCTGAGCCTTGGCCTGCGCGGCATACATCACCAAGAAGCCCAGGAAGCCGGAGAGGACGATGAAGTAGGCGCCGGGGTTGGCCGCGGACATGAAGGCGATCTTCTCCGGGACCGTCGCGCCGGCCTGGCTGGCGGCCTGGGCGGCATTGGCGGGGTCGGCGAGGTACTCGGCGACGACGACGTTGCCGGCCTGGAAGACGATGGTGCCGATCGCGACGACGACGATGTTGACGACGATCGCACCGCCGATCGAGAGCACCTTGACGTCGCCCGAGGTGCGTGCGTAGCGGCTGAAGTCGGCACCCACGAGCGCCAGCGCGCCGGCGATGCCGGCGATGATCGAGAGGGCGGCGGTGATCTCGGTGAAGCCCACGTGCGGCGGGCCGTAGGCCCACACGTCGCCCAGCGAGACCGAGGACTTGTTGAGCGCGATCACGGTGACCACGACGAAGAGCACGCCGCACACGACCGTCAGCAGCAGCGACACCTTCTGCACCAGGCCGAGGCCGAACGTGGTCAGCACGATCCAGGCGACGGTCAGGACGCCGTAGATCGCGATCTTGTTGCCCGTCGACGGCTCCCAGCCGAACATGAAGATCGTGCCGTAGTAGAGCAGCGCGTTCTCCAGGGCGAGGAAGCCCAGGATCATGAAGGCGAACACGAGCGAGGCGAGCGCCGAGCCACGGTTGCCGAGACCGTGGAAGCGGGCGGTGACGGTCGACGAGGTGCCGGCGACCTGGCAGATCCGACCGACCGCCCAGCCGATGCTCGACCCGAAGACCGCGGCGACCAGTGCGACGACGAGCCCCCATCGGGTGCCGGCCGTGAAGGTGACCGCTGCGCCCACTCCGAGGACGACGAGCGTCGAGCCGACTCCGGCGGTGTTGGCGAAGAGCGACCAGCCGCTCTGGCGCTGGTCGAGCGGGACGGACTGCAGGGCGTTGTCTTCGATGACGGCCCGCAGATCGGGCCGTCGAGAGGTGTTTTCGGGCATGACGGAACTCCTGACGGGGTGGGTGAGGTGCCCGGCCCGGCGCCCAGTGCGCCGGGCCGGTGTGGGAGCCCGAGAGAGGCGGGACTCAGAGGTTGAGCCGGGCCTCGATCTCCGCTGCGCGGTCGCGCAGGTACATCACGAACGAGCCGCCGCGATCGACGACGCAGTCGTACTGGTCGAGGACCACGATGGTCGTCGTACCGAGCTCGATCACGGCCGGGCCGCTGATCCGGGCGTTCGGTCCCATCGCCGAGCCCTGGTGGACGTCGACCTCGACCATCGCCTTCCGGGCCGGCGACCAGATCTCCCTGCGGGCGGGGCGCTCCGGCTTGTCGACGGCGACCTCGGAGCTGAGGTCGATCCGCTCGTCGGACGTCCGGCCGACCGCCGACAGGCGGACGTTGAGGACGTCGATGGGCATCTCGTCGCTGTGGTAGCCGAACAGCAGCTCGTGCTCGGCGTGGAACGCCGCCGCGATCGTGGCGACGTCCGGCGCGGTCAGCATCGCCGCGTCGAGCGGGATGTTGAGCTCGTACCACTGTCCCTTGTAGCGCAGGTCGAGTGAGGGCTCGAAGGTGATCGCGTCGTCGCCGACCCCCTCCCCGTGGAGCGTCGCGCGCCCCTCCTCCGCCATCGTCTTCCAGATCCCGACGAGGCCGGCCAGGTCGAGGGTGTCGAGGCGGTCGTTGGCGCTCTGCACGTAGTCGTGCTTGAAGTCGCACACGAGCATGCCGGCCGCACAGAAGATCGACGAGTCACGTGGCGTGATCAGGACCGGGATGTCGAGCTCGCCGGCGATGGCGGCCGCGTGCACCGGCCCGGCGCCGCCCGCGACGACGATCGGGAAGTCCCGGGGGTCCAGGCCGCGTCGTACCGTGATGTCACGGACGCCCGACGCCATCGAGACGTTCACCATCTCGTAGATGCCGGCGGCCGCCTCGAGCACGCTGATCCCGAGCGGTTCGGCCACGTCACGACGGATCGCCTCCTCCGCGGCCGTCTTGTCGAGCGCCATCTGGCCGTTGAGGAAGCTGTCCGGGTCGAGGTAGCCGAGGACGACGTCCGCGTCGGTCGTCGTCGCCCGGTCGCCACCGCGGCCGTAGCAGGCGGGGCCCGGAACGGCACCTGCGCTCTGCGGGCCGACGCTGAGCAGGCCGCCCTCGTCGACCGAGGCGATCGAGCCACCGCCGGCGCCGATGGTGTGGATGTCCACCGACGGCAGGGCCAGCGACCAGCGGTCGATGCTGCCGTCGGTCATCACCAACGGCTTGCCGCCCTTGACCGCCGCGGCGTCGAAGCTGGTGCCGCCCATGTCGACGGTCAGGCACGAGTCCCAGCCGTGCTCGGCCGTGACCAGCAGACCCGCGGTCGGGCCGGAGGCCGGGCCGGACAGCAACGAGAGCGCGGCGCGCCGGGCCAGCTGCTCCGGCGTGGCGACGCCGCCGTTGGACTGCATCATCAGCAGGAGCCCGCCGAAGCGCACCTCCTCCAGCAGGCCGGTCAGCGTGGCGAGGTACGACGAGATGATCGGCCCGGCGTACGAGTTGAGCACCGCGGCGCTCGAGCGCTCGTAGTAGCGCGCCTGGCCCAGCAGCTCGGCCGACTCGGTCAGGTAGACGTCGGGCAGCAGCTCGCCGAGGAGCTCCGCCGCACGCTGCTCGTGCGCGGCGTTGGCGTGCGAGTGCATGAACGAGATGGCGACCGACTGGACGCCCTGCTCGCGCAGGGTCGCGGCCGCTGCGCGCACGCCGTCCTCGTCGAGCGGCGTGACCTCGCCGCCCTCGTAGTCCATCCGGCCCTCGATCGGCAGCCGCAGGTGCCGGGGCGCCAGCGGCTCCGGCATCGCGAGGAGGTTGTCGTAGCCGTCCTCGCGGGTGCCGTGCCGCATCGGCAGCACGTCGCGGAAGCCCTCCGTGACGAGCATGGCGGTCTTCGGGCCGCGCCGGGTCAGCAGCGCGTTGGTGGTGACGGTCGTGCCGTGGACGATCAGGCCGATCCGGTCGACGAGCTCCTCGACCGTGGTGCCCTCGAGGTCGGCCAGCTCGCGCAGCCCGTTCAGCACCGCCTGCGGCGGGTCGGACGGGACCGAGCTGGTCTTGTGGATGCGGCGGCTGCCGTCGGGGTAGATCACGAGGAAGTCGGTGAACGTGCCGCCGACGTCGATTCCGATGCGGATGCTCATGGTGGGGTCCTTGCAGGTCAGGCGCGCAGCGCCGCGGTCTGGGCTTCGTCGACGGCCTGGCCGTCGGCGGTGAGGACGACGCCGTAGTCGGCGCGGGCCTTCTCGGCCGAGAGGAGGCCGTCGCGGACCTCCGCGAGGACCTTCGCAACGGGACGGCGGCGCGGGTCGCCGTACCCGGCTCCGCCGCCGGCGTGCGAGATGATCCGGGTGCCGACCGGCTGGTCGATGATCTCCTTGGAGCCCCAGTCCTGGCCGCTCCCGTCGGGGTACTCCACCTGCAGCTCGTTGAGCCCGGAGTCGTGGCCGCCGAAGAGTCCGCGGGCCGGGAAGGCGCCCTCGTGGGCCATGTTGTCGGCGAGTGTCACGCCGATCTGGCCCTCGCCGTACGTCCGCCAGGCCGAACGGGTGCCGTAGCCTCCGCGGAACTCGCCCGAGCCGGCCGAGTCCGGGAGGTACTCGTTGTACTCCAGGAAGTGCGGCGTGGTGATCTCGAGCATCTCCGGGTCGGGGTAGCGCATCTGGCCGGCGGTGCCGGTGAAGCCGAGCGCGTCCCAGCCGTCCTGGCCCTGGACCCCGCCCGGACCGGTCCGCTGGAAGACGGTGAACGCCGCGAAGGGCTCGCCGGTCCGCGGATCGATGCCGTTGGTGGCGGTGCACATGTACTTGTTCCACCCGGCGCAGACCCGGTCGGGCAGCGCGTCGGCGAGCGCGAGCATGATCGCCTCGACGACCTCGTCGCACAGCTGGTTGCCGTAGATCGTCGCGGCCGGGAACTCCGGGTCGACGATCGATCCCTTGCGGAACTTCGTCGCGATCGGGGCGAACAGGCCCTGGTTGGTGGGGATCCGGATGCCCCCGCTCGCCATCAGCATCAGGAACGCGATGCGGACCGCGCCCTTGGCGGCCGCGGGCGGCATGTTGCAGATGCCGGGCGACTGGTCGTCGGAGCCGGAGAAGTCGAAGGTGATGTCGCTGCCCGCGATCTCGATGTCGACGGCGATCTTGTACTTCTTGTTCGGGTCCACGCCGTCGGAGGTCATGAAGCTCTCGCCGTGGTAGCGCCCGTCGGGCCAGCGACCGACCTCGGCCTCGACCTGGCGGCGCGAGCTGTCGAGGATGTAGCGCCAGTGCGACTCGTAGCTCTCGAGGCCGTAGCGCTCGACCACCTCGACCACGCGACGCGCGCCGACGGTGCAGCAGCCGACCATCGCCCGGATGTCCTCCATGACGAAGCCGAACCGGATGTTGGCGGCGAGCAGGTCCCAGACGTCCTTGCGCGGCACGCCCTTCTCGGCGAGCTTGAGCGGCGGGATCCGCAACGCTTCCTGCCAGATGTCGCGGGCGTTGGGGTTGTAGCCGCCGGCGGTCATGCCGCCGATGTCGGCCAGGTGGCCCTTGGCGGCGGTCCAGCCGATCAGCTGCCCCTCGGCGAAGATCGGCAGGAAGATGCCGGTGTCCGCGTTCTGGTTGCCGCCGTGGTAGACGTCGTTGTGGATGATGACGTCGCCCTCGTGGATGTCGTCGCCGAAGTACTCGATGATGTACTCCAGCGACGGGTGCGCGCCGAAGGCGATGATCGCGGCGAACTCGGCCTGGGCCAGGGTGTTGCCGTTGCGGTCGAAGATGACCGTCACCAGGTCGCCGATCTCGTTGAAGATCGGCGAGCGCGACGATCGCATCAGCATCGTCGCCATCTCCTTGGTGATGGAGTCGACGCGACGCTGCAGCACGGAGGCCGTGATCGGGTCGATGCCGGCGGCCGAGGTTGCCGGTGCGGTGCTCTGGTCAGTGGTCATGGATGGAGACCCCTCCTCGGGAGATGCGGTGGAGACCGGTGGGGTGCTCGGACAGCTTCCGGCTACCACCGGACTCCACGATGAAAGTGTCGGACATGTAGCCGGAGTGGCGCCCCTCGGTGTCCTGGACCATCGGGTGGAGCGTCAGGACCATGCCTGTCTCGATGGTGTTGTCGGGCGACTGGTCGGGGTCCTCGACGACGTCGAGGCCGATCATCGGGTCCTCGATGACGTCGAGGCCCAGGGAGTGCCCGGACCAGTACGACGTCGTCCCTCCGTGCTGCTCGACCCCGACCAGCACGGTGCGCTGGATGTCACTGGGGATCGCGCCGGGCGCCATGGCGCGGGCGCCGTTCTCGATGCCCTCGGTGACCGCGCGGGCCATCCGCGCGGTGACCTCGTCGGGGCTGGCGAAGGTCACCATCCGCGCGAGCTCGGTCCAGTAGCCGCGCGGCCCGATCATCTCGAACGAGAAGGTGTGCACGTCGTGCGTGCCGAGGACCCGGTCGCGCGGGCTGTCGAAGGTCGAGCGGGAGTGCTCGTTCTGCTCGTCGGTGTGCATGGAGAGGAAGATCGGGTCCTCCCCGCCGAGCAGGTGCCCGACCCGGTGCATCTCGGCGCCGATCTCACGCTCGGTGATGCCGGGGTGCGCGACCTCGAGCAGCCGGTGGAAGCACTGGTCGAGGATGTGCGCCGACTCCTCGGCGCCGACCAGCTCGTAGGCGCTCTTGACGGCGCGGATCCGCTCGAACTCCTTGGTGAAGTCGACGAACGCGCAGCCGGGGAACGCCTCGGTGAGGGCGAGGTACTCGTTGACCTTGAGCACCTGCCCGAGGCCGACGACGCCGACCTTCTCCAGCCGGCTCGCCTCCTTGAGCGCCTCGACCAGGCCGGCGCCCGTGGTCGCCGGGAAGCGGTAGTCCCGCACCCAGCCGGAGACCGGCTTGCGGGCGCTGACCAGGCTCCCCGACAGCACGAGCACCGGCTCGCGGTCGCGCAGCAGCACGGCGTTGCCGTACTTGTGGCACAGGTTGTAGTCGGCGACGTAGCGCAGGGAGCCCTTGTGGCCGCGATAGTCGTTGGCGGCGAAGACGAGGGCGTCCAGGTCGTGCTCGACCATCGCCTTGTCGAGAACGGCCCAGCGCCGATCCCGCTCGTCGATGGACTGGGACATGGGGAAACCTCCTCGAGAGGACACGGGCGTACGACGGCGGAGGGCCGTCGCGCCCGACACGGTGAGGGTTCGGTGCGATCCGGATCGCGAAGAGCACGCGATCGGCCGGACCGGAACCTCGAAGTGCCGTGAACGTAGTCCCGGCGAAACAAGGTCGAGAATCCTCGGCGCTATCGTTTTCGTTGTGGCGAATTCCACACCACCCATCGACTCCCTGCACCGCGGGCTGGTGCTGCTCAAGGAGCTCCGCGACGGCCGCGTCCTCGGCGTCAAGGAGGCCGCCGAGCTCCTCGGCGTCGTCCCCTCGACGGCACACCGGCTGCTCGCCGCGCTCTGCTACGACGGCTTCGCGATGCAGGACCGCGACCGTCAGTACCGGCTCGGCCCGGAGATGCGGCCGGAGCAGGTCCGCGGCCGCGACGTGGGCGAGTTCCGCACCCTGGTGCACCCGGTCATCGACCGACTCAGCCAGGCCGTGGGCGAGACCGTGCACGTCTGGGTGCGCCAGGGCCCCCTGCTGCGCTGGGTCGACGGCGTCGCCGGGCCGACCCCGTCCCACGTCGCCACCGACCGCTGGGACCGCGTGCCGGCGTACGCGTCGGCGGCCGGGAAGGCGCTGCTCTCCGAGCTCAACGGCAAGCAGCTCGAGGAGGTCTTCGTCGACGGGCTGCCGCCGGCCCGCTCCTCGCGGATCACCAGCATGCAGTCGCTCAAGCGGCACCTGCACGCGGTGCGCACCCGCGGCTACGCGCTGAGCATCGAGGAGTCGGCGCAGGGCGTCGACGGCGTCGCCGTCTGCTCCAAGGACGCCCTGGGCCGCCCGATCTTCGCGATCTCGCTGGCGATCCCGAGCTCGCGCTTCGAGCGCGCCAAGGTGCCCGACTACGTCGAGGCGCTGCGCTACGCCGTCGAGCAGACCGAAGAGGCGCTCGGCACTTCTGCGTCCTGATCGTCGCGAATTTCCCTGGGGGAAATTCAGCACGCCCGGCATGGTCCCGGGACGCGCGCCGTCAATAGCGTGCCGCCACCCGCAGCGCGGTGGAGGCGGACGCTCTCTGGCGAACCTCCACCGCTGCTCATCGACAGCGATCCGAGCGAGGCGCGAGATGACCGTGCAAGAACAACGAACGACCGCAGCACCCGGGAAGGACCTCCCCGACCGGTGGGACGGCCTGGTCCACGCGGACCGGGTGCACCGCACCCTCTACACCCAGCCCGAGGTCTTCGCCGAGGAGATGGTGAAGGTCTTCGGCGGCGAGTCGTGGGTGTACCTCGCCCACGAGTCGCAGCTGCCCGGGCCGAACGCCTTCGTGTCGGTGCGGATGGGGCTGCGCCCGGTCCTCGTGACCCGGGACCGGAACGGCGCGCTGCACGCCGTGTTCAACCGTTGCGCACACCGGGCGGCGACCGTGTGCCGCGAGGAGTCGGGCACCGCGAAGAGCTTCCAGTGCCCTTACCACGGCTGGACCTTCCGCAACACCGGCGAGCTCGTCGGTGTCCCCTGGCCGCAGGGGTACGGCGACATGGACAAGTCGGAGCTCGGCCTGACCCGGGTGCCCCGGGTCGAGAGCTACCGCGGCTTCGTGTTCGGCACGATGAACGGCGACGCGCCGTCGGTCGAGGACTGGCTGGGTCACGCGCGTCCGTGGTTGGACTACTGGATCGACCGGGCGCCGGAGGGCGAGGTACTGCTCGGCTCGGCCGCCTACCGGATGGGCTTCCGGGGCAACTGGAAGCTGGCCTACGACAACGCAGGCGACGGCTACCACCCGTCGTTCTCGCACCGCTCGCTGCTGGAGATGGCGTCGCGGATGGGCGAGTCCAAGGACATGTCGTACTTCGGCCGCACGCCGGACGACGGCCCGATGCTGTCGTACTCCCTCGGCAACGGCCACAGCGTGATCGACCAGCGACCGGCGCACGGTGACGAGCCGGGCAGCTTCTGGCGCAACCAGCGGCCGCAGCCCGGACGCGAGTCGTTCGAGGACCGGATCCGCGAGCAGCACGGCGCCGACGCCGACCGGCTGCTCGACCTGGCGATCGGCGCCCAGATCAACCTCAGCATCTTCCCGAACCTGCTGATCATCGGGAACCAGATACAGGTCGTCGAGCCCCTGGCCGTCGACCGTACCCAGCTGACGTGGCACGCGACCCGCGTGGGCGGCGTGCCCGACGAGGTGAACACCCTGCGGATGCGCACCCAGGAGGACTTCCCGGCGTTCGGCGAGCCGGACGACCAGGCCAACTTCGAGGAGGCACAGCGCGGCCTCGCCGCGCCCGAGGCCGAGTGGATCCTGATGAACCGCGGCCTCGACGTGACCGAGTGGCAGTCCCTCGGCGACGACGGCGTCATCGTCACGGCCGTCACCGACGAGCTGCACATGCGCAGCTACTACGTCGAGTGGCTGCGCCGGATGCGGGAGGAGGTCCGATGAGGCTCTCCGCCCTTCCCCCGCAGTTCCAGGACACCTCCGCGCACTCGTTCCACGTCGACGCCGCCTGGTACGACGAGCTCGACGCCTTCCGTGCGCTGCTCGAGGACGACTGGCCGGCGGCGCCGGTCGAGGAGTGGCACCAGGCGCAGTCGTTCCTGTCCCACGAGGCCCGGCTGGTCGACGAGGGCAGGTTCAACGACTGGCTCGGGCTGTTCGCCGGCGACGGCCTCTACTGGGTCCCGGTCACCGCCGGGGGCGGCGACCCGCGCCGCGAGGTGAGCCACGCGTTCGACGACCACCGTCGGCTCACCGACCGGGTCTACTGGTTGCGTACCGGACTGGCCTACAGCCAGATCCCGGCGTCGCGAACGCGCCGTACGGTCACCAACGTCGAGACGGTCCGCGACCCGGCGGGCAATCGCCTGGTGCGCTCCAGCTTCGTCGTCCACGAGTTCCGCGCGGGCGTCGCCAAGACGTACGCCGGCTGGTACGGCCACGTGCTGTCCCCGTGCGGCGACGCGTGGCGGATCCGGCTCAAGATGGTGAACCTGCTCGACTCCGAGCAGTATCACGAGAACCTCACCCTGGTGTTCTGACGTGGAGCCGTCCGACGTCACGCGCCTCGAGCGCGAGGCGGTCCTCCTCCGCACGCGGGTGCAGCGGCTGGAGCGCGAGCTCGCCTCCGTCCAGCCGCTGGTCCGCACCGCGCGCCACCTGGCGCCCTGGGACTTCACGCCGTACCAGGTGCGGCCCGACGGCGACTGGGTCGCCGTGGACCGCCGGCGGATGGAGGAGCTGCTCGCCGCGCTCGCCGCCGTCGACCACTGGGCGCCCTGGCGCACCCCGATCGAACCGAGGCCCCACGCATGACCATCGCTGTCCTCAGCCACGTCCCCGAGCCGTCGATCGCCGTCCTGCGCGAGCGGGCGGCGCGCGCGGGTCGGGAGCTCGAGATCTACGCCGCCCACGACCACGAGCTCCCCGCACCCGGCGACCACGTCGCCTGGGTGGTGCTCGGCGGCGCGCAGAGCGCGCACGACGACCGGGCGGCGCTGCAGCCGGAGATCGATGCCCTGACCGGGGCTGTCCAGCACGACGTCCCGCTGCTCGCGATCTGCCTCGGCGCCCAGCTGCTGGCGGTCGCCACCGGCGGCAGTGCGTTCGCCGGCGGCCGCGGTCTGGAGGCCGGCCTGATCGACGTCCAATCCAGCGCCGCGCAACCACCCTCGGGCCGGTACCTGTCGTTCCACTCCGACTCCATGGAGCCGCCGCCGGACGCCGAGCTGCTGGCGAAGAGCGACCGCTACCTCCAGGCCTGGCGCTACCGCAGCGCGTTGGCCGTGCAGTTCCACCCCGAGCTCGACGTCGCCGGCTTCGAGGCCGTCCTCGACGTCGAGGAGGACAAGCTCACCCGCTTCGGCGTCGACGTCGCGGCGCTGCGGGACGAGATCACCGCACCCCAGCCCTCGCCGCCCCCCGGCGAGCGACTGATCGACACCTGGCTGGCCGGTCTCCCGGCCCGCCCCTGAACCCTCACCCACCACACAGGAGGACGCCATGTCCGCGAAGTTCATCGAGAAGCACGGCCTCTACACGGCCGACCAGGCGGCCGCCGCCGAGCAGTCGCTGAAGACCATCGAGCAGCAGGGCATCGAGATCGTGCGCCTGGTCTGGCCCGACCAGCACGGCCTGCTGCGCGGCAAGGCACTGACGACCGACGCCTACCGCGCCGCGCTCGCCGCCGGCAACGAGATCACCATGGCTCCGTTCTTCTTCGACCCGGCCAACGCGATCGTGTTCAACCCGTTCACGCCGGACGGAGGCTTCGCCGTCGACGGCCTCGGCGGCAGCCCCAACGTGAAGATGGTCCCCGACCCGGGAACGTTCACCGTCCTGCCCTGGCTCGACAAGACCGCCTTGGTGTTCTGCGACCTCTACCTCGTCGACGGACGCCCGTTCCCGCTCGCGCCGCGCTCGATCCTCAAGCAGGTGCTGACCGAGCTCGCCGACTCCGGGATGCGGCTGATCGCCGGCGTCGAGATGGAGTGGTACCTCACGAAGGTC
Source organism: Nocardioides sp. F233 (assembly GCF_057813895.1). Taxonomy (NCBI): domain Bacteria; kingdom Bacillati; phylum Actinomycetota; class Actinomycetes; order Propionibacteriales; family Nocardioidaceae; genus Nocardioides; species Nocardioides sp. F233. The sequence goes on along the minus strand of NZ_JBVASH010000004.1, from coordinate 542,857 downwards.
CTCGAGGAGAGCCTCGCCGGAGTCTCGCTCGGCGCGCCGGGCACCCCGGCCGACCCGCCCGCCGTCGCGCCCGTCGCGCGTGGCTACAGCTACCTGCTGCTCGAGCACCTCGACGAGATCGACCCGATCCTGGCACCGATCCGCGACGCGCTCCTCGCGATGGGTCTCCCCCTCCGCTCGTTCGACGACGAGTGGGCGCCGAGCCAGGTCGAGACGACCTTCGACGTGCTGGAGGGTCTCGCTGCGGCCGACTCCGCGGCGCTGTTCCGCACCACCGCCAAGCAGGTCGCGAAGCGCCACGGCCACCACGCGTCGTTCATGTGCACCCCCGCCATCGCCGGCTTCTACGCCAACGGCTGGCACCTGCACACCTCGATCGTCGACCACGACGGCCGCAACCTGATGGTGCCGGGCGAGGGCGAGTCGCTCTCGGAGCTCGGCCGCCACTACGTCGGCGGAACGCTCGCCCACGGTGTCGCGGCGTCCGTCTTCACGACGCCGACCGTCAACGGCTACCGCCGGCGTCGGCCGTACTCGCTCGCCCCCGACCGGCTCACCTGGGGCCAGGACAACCGCGCCGCGATGATGCGCGTCATCAGCGCTCCGGGCGACACCGCCTCGCACGTCGAGAACCGGGTCGGCGACTCCGCCGCCAACCCGTACCTCTACATCGCCGCCCAGGCCGCGGCCGGCCTCGACGGCATCGTCAACCGGATCGATCCCGGTCCGATCAGCCACGACCCGTACGCCGCGGACGTGCCGCAGCTGCCGACGTCACTCGCCGAGGCCGTTGACGCGCTCGAGGGCGACGCCTTCTACCGCAAGTCGTTCGGCGACGCGTTCGTCGACTACCTGGTCGCGATGAAGCGCAGCGAGGTGGACCGGCACCGGGCCTGGGTGGAGGCCAACCCCGACGAGTCGACGCACGTCAACGGGGTCTCCGACTGGGAGCACCGCGAGTACTTCGACCTGTTCTGACCCGCCCACCTGCCTGACGAGGAGCCGTCATGCCCACCATCGAGTTCACCTGCCCGGACGGGAGCCGTCGTACGGTCGAGGCGCGCATCGGCGCGTCGGTGATGGAGACCGCCGTCAAGCTCGGCGTCCCGGGGATCGTCGGCGAGTGCGGCGGCGGCCTCTCGTGCGCGACCTGTCACGTGTTCGTCGACGTCGACCAGATCGACCTCACCGGTCGCGCGACGGACTTCGAGGAGGAGATGCTCGAGGACGCGCTGACCCCACCGACCGAGCTGAGCCGGCTGTCGTGCCAGATCACCATGAGCGACGCGCTCGACGGGCTGCGGGTGACCATCGCCAAGGAGCAGCAGTGACCGGCACGATCGCGATCGTCGGCGCGGGGCAGGCGGGGCTCCAGCTCGCGCTCAGCCTGCGGGCGCTCGGGTACGACGGCCGGGTCGTGCTGGTCGGCGCCGAGCCTCGGCTCCCCTACCAGCGCCCGCCGCTGTCCAAGGGGTTCCTCGCCGGCACCGTGCCGATCGAGGAGCTCGAGCTGCGCGACTCGTCGTACCTGGCCGAGCAGCGCATCGACCTGGTCCTCGGCCGGTCGGTGGTCGAGGCGTCGGTCGATGGCTCGGGCGGCCGACTGGGGCTCGACGACGGCAGCACGCTCGCGTTCGACCGCCTCGCTCTCGCCACGGGCGCCACCGCGCGCCGGCTGTCGCTCCCCGGCGCCGACCTGCCCGGGGTTCTCGGCCTCCGCAGCGTCGCGGACGCCGAACGGCTCCGGGCCGGCCTGGCGAACGCCTCCGACGTCGTCGTGGTCGGCGGGGGCTTCGTCGGGCTCGAGGTGGCCGCGACGGCTCGGGCGCAGGGGAGGCGGGTGACGGTCGTCGAGGCGGCCGACCGTCTTCTGGCCCGGGTCGCCGCGGCGCCGTTCTCGGCCCACGTCCAGAGGTGGCACGAGGCACAGGGCACGACCGTGCTGACCGGGCGGACCGTTGCCGCGCTGGCAGGCTCCGGGCGGGTGAGCGGCGTGGTCCTGGGCGACGGCCGCCTCATCGCCGCCGACCTGGTCGTCGCGGGTGTCGGCGCCACGCCGGTCACCAGCGTCGCGAGCTCGCTGGGCCTGCGGGTGGAGCGCGGCATCGTGACCGACCCGTCGGGCCGCACCTCCCACCCCCGCGTCGTCGCCGTCGGTGACTGCACCGTGCAGCCGCACCCCCACGAGGCGGGCCGGCTGCTCGGCGTCGAGTCGGTCAACAATGCCGTCGACCAGGCCACCGCCGCGGCCGCCGTCCTGGTCGGGCAGGACCCGGCACCGCGCGGCGTCCCGTGGTTCTGGTCGAACCAGGGCGGCCTCAAGCTGCAGCTCGCGGGGATCTCGGACGGGCACGACGAGCACGTCGTCCGCGGCGACGGCGGCACCGACGGCGCCGGCCGCCTCAGCGTTCTCTACTACCGCGCGGGCCTGCTGATCGGCGCGGACGTCGCCGGGAACCCGCGCGACTTCAACGCCGTCCGGGACGCTCTCGCGCGCGGTCTGTCGATCGACCCGGTCGCGGCCCGGGACGCTTCGGTGCCGCTGAAGTCGCTCCTCACCAGCCAGCAGCCGGTTGCCTGATTCCGCCCGCTCGGTGCCGGGCCCGCCTAGGCTGCCGCCATGGCTGAGATCGCGATCGGGCGCGTGGGCAGCGACGTCGTCGTGCCGGGCGACGTCTGCGTCAAGACCGGCGTCCCCACCCGGGAACGCGTCACCATCCGGGGCGCGACCGTGCCCGCCTGGGTGCACGTGCTCCTCGTCTTCACGTTCCTGGGCTGGATCTTCGCCCAGGCGATGTCCTCGCGCCGCTACCGGGTCGAGGTGCCGTTCCAGCACCGCGCCTGGGACCGCTGGAACCGGATCCGCCGGCTCGCCTGGGTGCTCGGAGGCGGAGGTGTGGCGGGGGCGATCTGGGCATCGGCCTCCGACGTGCCGCACGCCGGCGCGTTCCTCTGCCTCACCGTCGGCGCTCTCGTGCTCGGCATCGGCAACGGGCTCGTCCACACGGTCGGCTTCCGCCAGCAGGACGACCTGCTCGTGATGACCCGGGTCCACCCCGATGCGATCGCAGCGATCATGGCGGCGGTGAAGGTCGCGTCACAACCCTGACTCCGCCGCGTGTTCGGCCCGGGAAGTGCCGGGGGTTCGGCCTAGGCTGCTTCGTCGTGGATCGCTACGGGACCGACGTGCTGTCAGGCGACTGGAAGGTCCCCAAGCGGGGCCGGGCCGTGGAGACGCCGGCCGATCCCGGTCTCGTGGTCGAGGAGGTCACCACCGACTGGTGCGGCGAGATCGTGGCCGTCGACCGCGACCTCGACACGGTCACGCTCGAGGACCGGCACGGCAAGCGGCGTACCTTCCCGCTCGGCACCGGCTTCCTCCTCGAGGGCAAGCCGGTCGTCCTGACCGCGCCGATCACCAAGGCAGGCCCGGTGAAGCCGACGCGTACGGCGAGCGGGTCGATCGCGGTGCACGACGCCAAGGCGCGGGTCGCGCGGGCCAGCCGGATCTTCGTCGAGGGACGGCACGACGCCGAGCTGGTCGAGAAGGTGTGGGGCGACGACCTGCGGATCGAGGGCGTGGTCGTGGAGTACCTCGGCGGCGTCGACGACCTCGCCGACCACCTGCGCGACTTCAAGCCCGGCCCCAACCGGCGCGTCGGCGTCCTGGTCGACCACCTGGTCGCGGGCTCCAAGGAGAGCCGGATCGCGCAGAACATCATGAAGTCGCCGGTCGGCAAGGACGTGCTGATCGTCGGCCACCCGTTCATCGACATCTGGCAGGCGGTCAAGCCGGCGCGGCTGGGGTTCGCGGAGTGGCCCAAGGTGCCCAAGGGCATCGACTGGAAGAAGGGCACCTGTCAGCAGCTCGGCTGGCCGCACCGCGACCAGGCCGACATCGCCCGGGCGTGGAAGCACATCCTCGGCGGCGTGCGGGGGTTCCAGGACCTGGATCCGACGTTGCTCGGGCGGGTCGAGGAACTCATCGACTTCGTGACGGCGTGATTTTGGCGCTCGCTCCGCTCGCGCATGTCGGGCGCCCTTTTGACGCGTGATCTTCCCTCGCTGCGCTCGCTCGTTCCTCGCTCGCTCCGCTCAGTCCAGATCACGCGGGGCGCCCGACGGAAACCCCCTCAACGACTGCGTGTCTCAGAGCCCCGCGCGGAACCTCGCCACGACCTCGTCCACCTGCTCCTGGTCCCGTGACTCGAGCGGGATGAGCAGCTCGGTGACCACGTCGGTCAGCTCGGCGATGCGCCGGTTGAGCTGACGGTTCTCCTGCACCTCCGCCTCGAGGACGCGGACCCGCTCGCGCAGGCCGGCACGCTCGCGGAGCCGGCGGCGGGCATCGCGGGCGCGGTGGGCGAGGTCGGTCATGGGGTCTCCTTCAGGTCGGGCACAGCAACGGGCGCCGGCCAGGCGGCGCGGATCCGGCACACGGCCGGGTCGGGCAGGTCGAACATGTCCTCGCCGGGGCCGGTGGTGAGGCTCTCGACGACACCGCCCGAGGCCTCGATGCCGCGGCGGACCACCTCGACCGGCGTACGACGGACCAGGCCGTCCTCCGCGGACGGCTCGCCGACGGCGAGCTCGAGGAACAACCGGCCGCCGGGGCGCAGGGCCATCCGGGCGAGCAGCCACAGCTGGTCGAGGGCGGCCGGGTCGAGGCAGCCGACGAGGTGGCGGGCGTAGAGGTGGTGCGGGTCGCGGGCCAGGCGGGTGCCGTGGAGCAGGGTCGAGCGGAGCTCGCCGAGGATCAGCTGGTCCACGTCGACCTCGACACCATGGCGACGGGCCCGGCGCCGCACGACGCCGAGCGAGCCGCGCGAGAAGTCCAGGGCGGTGACCCGGCGCCCGGTCGAGGCGAACCAGATCGCGTCCCGGCCGGTGCCGGTGCCGAGATCCGCGACAGGCAACGAGCCGAGCTGCGGCTCCACCCACTGAGCGAAGGACGACGGCGTCCTCGGCACCGCAGCGCGGCGCGGACCGTTGTGGAGCTCGGTCCAGCGCCCCATCTCGGTGCGGAACCCGCGCAGCCACCCGTCGAGGCGTCGTACGCCGGCCGGCGGGTCGGCGTACTTGAAGGACGGGTCGGGGCTGCGCCAGCCCGGGCCGTAGAGGAAGGCGAGCATCGCCTCGGGGTCGCGCGGCGCGGGGAACTCGTGCCCGTGCAGGGTGATCGTCGAGAACGGTTCGATCGCCTCCCGCGGCAGGCGGCCGCTGCGGTTGCCGAACTGGTAGAAGGTGCCGTCGATGTGGAACGCCGAGAACACGTCGATGTGGCAGACCCGGCCGTCGGAGAGCGGCAGCAGCAGCTTCACGTCGCCGCCCGACATCCGCAGCACCCGCCAGCCGCGGGCGCGCATGGCGCGGGTGATCCGGTAGGACTCGAGGACGATGTCGGCCGGCGAGGCGTGCTCGGAGAGGTAGCAGAGATCGGTGTCGGAGTCGTGGGCGAGCATCCGGCCCTCGCGCACGGCGCCGAGCAGCGCGCCGTAGTTGAGGTACGCCGCCACGCCGGCGTGCTCGCGCAGGTCGTCGATCGCCCGGCGGGTCCCGGCGAGGATCTCGTCGCGCACGCCCTCGTCGGTCGCGGCGAAGGAGCGGGCCAGGTGGCCGACCTTGTCGACGCTGAGCCGGTGCCCGGCGGGGTCGACCACGGCGAGGGTGCCCTCGCCGGAGCCGAGGCCGACCTCGTCGTCGTACAGCACCGCGTCGCCGGCGGCATCGGTCACCCGGACCCGGCCGCGGCCGCTGAGGTGCGGGCGGAGCGCACCGGGCCACGGCACCAGGACTCCCCCGGCGGCGGGCCGGCCGTCGCGCAGCGGGGTCAGCGACCAGACGTAGTGCCCGTCGATCTCCACGACCAGCGGCGCGCCCCCGGGCGGGACCAGCAGGCCGTCGTCGGACACGGCGACGCTCATGCCGTCGACGCCCCGGAGGTGCCGCGGTGGGCGAGCGCCTTGCGCAGCGCGGTGGAGGAGGTCTGCAGCGTGTACGGGAAGTAGGTGACCTCGACGCCGAGCTCGGCCATCTGCCCCTCGAGGCGCCGGCCCTTCGCGGTGCCCTGCCAGTCGTCGCCCTTGAAGATCCGGTGGAAGCCCACGTCGCGCCAGGAGTCGGTCTTGTCGGGAGTGCACTCGGCGTAGACGGCGTCGACGATGCCGATCGCCTCGACGATCTCGAGCCGCTCGGCGAGCGGGACGGTCGGGAGCACGCCCTTGGTCGCGACGCACACCTCGTCGGCGACAACCCCGGCGACCAGCACGTCGCACCACTGCCGTGCCTGGCGCAGCGCGTTGAGGTGCCCGACGTGGAACAGGTCGAAGGCCCCCGGGACGTACCCGATGACCGGGCCGATCACGGAGTCGACGACGTCACCCGACTTCTTCATAAAGTCGAGTGTAACACTAGATTTAATACAAGTTCACGTCAGGAGGCGGTGCACGACCCCGTCGGCGAGCAGCCGCCCGCGCAGCGTGAGCACCACACGGTCGGCCCGGTCCTCGACCAGGCCGTCGGCGACCAGGCCCGGGAGCGCGGCCCGCGCATCGTCGTCGAGGACGTCGACCGGCAGGCCGGAGCGCAGCCGGACCTCCAGCAGCACCCGCTCCACGCGCCGCGTCCCGGCGTCGAGGACCTCGCGCGCGTGGGCCGGCGTGACACCCTCGGCCAGCCGTCCGGCGTACGCCGCCGGGTGCTTGACGTTCCACCAGCGCACCCCGCCGACGTGGGAGTGGGCGCCCGGCCCGATCCCCCACCAGTCCGCGCCCGCCCAGTAGCCCAGGTTGTGGCGGCAGCGGGCGGCGTCGTCGCGTGCCCAGTTCGAGACCTCGTACCAGCCCAGCCCGGCGCCGACGAGCCGCTCGTCGGCCTGGATATACTTGTCGGCCAGGTCGTCGTCGTCCGGCATCGGGAGCTCGCCCCGGCGCACCCGGCGGGCCAGGGCGGTGCCGTCCTCGACGATGAGGGAGTACGCCGACACGTGGTCCGGCGCGCACGCGAGCGCCGCCTCGAGCGTCTCCTCCCAGTCGTCGTTGCTCTCCCCCGGCGTCCCGTAGATCAGGTCCAGGCTGATGCTTCCGCCCCCGGCCGGCTCGAAGCCCGCCGCCCGCGCCGCCTCGACCACGCGCGGCACGCGCAGCGGGTCGTGGGTCCGGTCGAGCACGGCCAGCACGTGCGGCACCGCGGACTGCACGCCGAACGAGACCCGCGTGTAGCCGGCCTCCCGCAACCGCTCGAGGTAGGACAGGTCGACCGAGTCCGGGTTGGCCTCGGTGGTCACCTCGGCGTCCGGCGCGAGGCCGAACTCGTCGTCGATGGCCCGCAGGACCCGGCCGAGGTCCTCGGGCGGCAGCAGCGTCGGGGTGCCGCCCCCGAGGAAGACCGTGTCGACCGGCAGGTCGCGCTGGCCCAGCACGCGGCGGGCCAGGCGGACCTCGGCGACCGCCTGGTCGGCGTACGTCGCCCGCGAGACGCCGGGCCCGAGCTCCTCGGCGGTGTAGGTGTTGAAGTCGCAGTAGCCGCAGCGCACCCGGCAGAACGGGACGTGGACGTAGAACGCGAACGGCCTGGTGCCGAGCTCGGCCAGGGCGGACGGCGGGAGCGATCCGTCGGTCGGGACGGGATCACCTTCGGGCAGGGCGGACGGCACGGCGCCATCCTCCCAGTCGCACGGCTAGACCGGGACGTTCAGGGTGACCGTAAAGCCCCCGTCGACCGAGCCGGTGACCTTGGCGAGCTGGAGCGAGTACCCGTCGCTGAAGATGCCGTCGGTGTCGAGGCTGAGCTGCGCGAGGTTCTGCACGCTCTGCTCGTAGCCCTCGGTCGCGTACACGTCGTTGCACACGGCCTCGGGCAGCGCGAGCTGGGAGGTGCGCAGCTTGTTGGCCACGTCGGTCGCGGCGTCGAGGCTCTCGTAGACCTCGAAGTGCATGTGCGGCCAGCGGCCGGAGTAGCAGGCCGGGAAGATCGTGGTGAAGGTGAGGTTGCCGTCGGCGTCGGCCGCCTGGACGCCGCGCAGGTAGTTCTCGTCGGCGATCTCGTCGTCGTACATCGAGTAGCGGCCCTCGCGGTCGCAGTGCCACAGGTAGATCGCGGCGCCGGCGAGCGGGGTGACCTCGTCGCCGTTGAGGTCGTAGACCTTGAGCTTGACCGTGGTCGGGATGCCCTCGGCGACACCGGAGGCGGTACCGAAGCTGGGGGTGATGTCGCTGCGGACGACGCCGGACTCGCTGAGCACGTCGGGGCCGTTGCTTCCGTCGCCGGGGTAGGGACCGGCCGTCTCCTCGGGGATCTCGCCGTCGGCGACCTCGACGCTGCTGTCGCCGCCCATCCCGCCGGGAGGTGCGCCGTTCGGCGGCTGGCCCGGCGTACCGGACGATCCGGTGCTCGTGCTGGAGGCGGTCGTGTCGTCGGCACCGCACGCGGTCAGCGCCGCGGCGGCGCCGACCCCGCCCAGGAGCCCGAGCAGCCCACGCCGCGCCATGATCTTCGGCAGGTCGTGGGACAGCCCGAGGTCGTGCTCTTCGGTCACGTCGGATGCGTGGCTGTGGTGGCTCATGCCGCGAGTCTCACGACCGTCCCTGTGCGCCTCCTGTGGGCTCCCTGTCGGGAGCGCACGAGCCGGGACGCCGGGTACGACGGCGAACCGATCGGCACCCTCACCGGCACAGGCCTGATGTGTCCCGGACCGGGGCACCTGACCCGACCCCCAGGAGAGCCCTGTGCGAGCCACCCTCCCGACCGCCGCCGGCGCGCTGACCGCCGCCGCGCTGCTGCTCGGAACCGCCCCCGCCCACGCCGAGATCGACCCCGGCGACGACGTCCAGCCGCCGGTGGTCGCCTTCGACCCGGCCGGCAACCAGTGGTTCCAGGACACCGTGACGCTGAACGCGGCCGTGTCCGACCCGGGCGGATCGGTGTCGTACGCCGAGTACCAGCTCACCGGCGCCCAGGAGGCCACCGGGCCGCTCGGTCGCACCGGCGGCACGATCACCCTCGGCGCCGAGGGCGTCACCGAGGTCACGGTCACGGCCACCGACCGCGCCGAGAACGAGGGAAGCCGGACCGCCTGGTTCGGCATCGACCGCACCGCCCCGACCGTGACGATCAGCACGCCGCTCGAGAACTTCCTCGCCGTCCAGCACAGCAACCTCCCCCTCACCTACACCTGCGCCGACGCGGTCTCCGGCATCGCCTCCTGCGCCGGCACCGTGCCGAGCGGGACGCCGATCGACACCTCCTCGCTCGGCACGCACCGCGTCGAGGTGACCGCCACGGACCGCGCTGGGCGGACCTCCACCAAGGCAGTCACCTACGAGGTGGTGACCGGCGCCTTCGTCATCCAGGAGCTTCCCCAGGTGACCCTCGGCCTCGAGACCGACGACGTCGCGGAGGTCACCGCGCCGCGGACCACGCCGGCCGCGACCTCGGTGTCCTACCAGTGGCTGCGCGAGGGCGTCCCCATCGAGGGCGCCACCGGCACGACGTACCGAACCTCGGCGGCCGACACCGCGAAGCGGCTCTCGGTCCGGGCGGTTGGCTCTCGCGCCGGCTACGAGGACGTCGTGGCGATCTCGAACCTCAGCTACGTCGGCTACAACGCACCGACCTTCTCGACCCCGCTCATCACCGGGGACCTTGTCGTCGGGAGCACCGTCACGGCCGGCATCGAGGTCACCCCGCAGCCGGACTGGATCACGTGGCACTGGACCGTGGACGGAGAGACGCGGGGCACCGGGCGGACCTACACGATCCAGCCGGCCGACATCGGCAAGTCCCTGGTGGCGCACGCGGAGCTGGGGCGCGCGGGGTACGTCAACCGGTACCCGCAGTCCGAGCCCAGTGCGCCGGTCCGCGCGGCCGTCCGCGACCTCGACGTCACCGCGTCCGTGACCGGCCAGCCGGTCGTCGGGCAGCAGCTCACCGCCGCCCTCCCCGGCCTCCCGGACGGGGTCGCGGCGAGCTACCAGTGGCTGGCCGACGACGTCGCGATCCCCGGCGCCACCGGACCCTCCCTCCTGCTCGGCCCGGCGCACGCCGGACGCGCGCTGCGGGTGCGGGTCGTGCTGACCAGCACCGGGTTCGAACCGGTCACCACGACCAGCAGCGCCACCGCACCGGTCGCCCGCGCGGCCGCGGACATCACGGTCACGGTGTCCAAGGGCAAGCCGAAGGGTCCCGCGAAGAAGCGGAAGGTCCGGCTGGCCGTGCAGGTCAACGGCACCGGCGGCACGGTCGTCGTCACCCGCAAGGGCAAGGTCGTCGCGACCGTCGCCGTCGACGCGAGCGGGCGCGCCGTCGTGGTGCTGAAGAAGCAGCCGGCCAGGACGACGTCGTACGTCGTGAGGTGGACCGGCGACGCCGGCACGCTGCCCGCGGAGCGGACGGTCCGGGTCACCAGGAGGTGACCCGGACCGCCGCCCGCCGGACGTGCCGGCCGTAGGTCAGGAGTAGAAGGAGTCGATGAGCTCGGCGTTGTTGTTCTCGACGACGTTGCGCTTCACCTTCAGCGAGGGGGTGAGCTCACCGGACTCGATGGTCAGGTCGTGGTCGAGCAGCTTCCACTTCTTGATCGTCTCCCAGCGGTTGAGCTGGGCGTTGAGCTCGTCGACGTACTCCGCGACCATCGCCTGCACGGCGTCGTCGTTGACGAGGGCGGTGTAGTCCTTGCCCTCCTTGCCGTTCTCGGCGGCCCAGCCGGCGATGGCGTCGGGGTCGAGGGTGATCAGCGCGGAGACGAAGTTGCGCTCGGCGCCGAACACCATGAACTGGCTGACGTACGGGCAGATCGCCTTGAACTTGGCCTCGATGGCCGGCGGGGCGATGTACTTGCCGCCGGAGGTCTTGAAGAGCTCCTTGATCCGGCCGGTGATCTTCAGGAAGCCGTCGGCGTCGAGCTCGCCCTTGTCGCCGGTGCGCAGCCAGCCGTCCGCGGTCAGCGCATCGCTCGTCGCCTCGGGCCGGTTGTGGTAGCCGGCCATGACGTGCGGGCCCTTGAGCTGGACCTCGCCGCCCTCGCCGATGCGCACCTCGGTGCCGGGGAACGGCTGGCCGACGGAGCCGAGCTTGTAGGCGTCGGGGTGGTTGACCGTGGCACCGGCGGCGTTCTCGGTCATGCCGTAGCCCTCGAGGATGAGGACGCCGGCCGCGTGGAACCAGGCGGCGATGTCGGCGTTGAGCGCGGCCGAGCCGGAGATGAAGAACTTCACCCTGCCGCCGAAGCGCTCGCGGACCTTGCTGAACACCAGCTTGTCGAACAGCGCGTGCTGGACCTTGAGCGGCAGCGGCACGGACTTGCCGGCCAGGCGCAGCGCGTCGACCTTACGGCCGACCTCGAACGCCTTGAGGAAGATCTTCTCCTTGGCACCGCCCTCGGCGGCCTGCATGGTGACGATCCGGGCATGCGCCTTCTCGAAGATGCGGGGCGCGGCACCCATGAAGGTCGGCTTCACGATGCCCAGGTTGTCGACGATCTTGTCGACCCGGCCGTCGATCGCGGTCGCGAAGCCGCAGGCGAGCTGCGTGGAGAGCAGCACCTTGCCGAAGGAGTGCGCCATCGGCAGCCACAGGAACTGCAGGTCGTCCTCGTGGAGGATGTCCTGGGCCTTGATCGCCTCGCCCTCGAACACCCAGGCGCGGTGGAGCGTGCGCACGCCCTTGGGCTTGCCGGTGGTGCCGGAGGTGTAGATCAGGGTCGCGAGCTGGTCGGGGCCGATCGCCTTCGCGACGGCATCGACCGCGTCGGGGGTCTCGGCGAGGTGCGCGTCGCCGAGCTCGGCGAGCTGGTCGAGCGAGATCACCCAGTCGCCGTCGGCGAGGGTCTCGTCGAAGCTGACGACCTTCATCAGCTCGGGCAGCTCGGCGCGGTGGGCGCGCAGCTTGGCCAGCTGCGAGTCGTCCTCGGCGAACACGATCCGGCAGGCGGAGTCGCTGAGGATGTACGCCGTGTCCTCGCCGCCCGTCGACGGGTACACCGTCGTGGTGGCACCGCCGGCGCACATCACGGCCAGGTCGGCGAGGATCCACTCGTAGCGGGTCGACGACGCGATGCCGACGCGCTGCTCGGGCTCGAGCCCCAGCGCGAGCAGGCCGGCCGCGAGGCGGCGTACCCGGTCACCGGCCTGGCGCCAGGTCACCGACTCCCACGCCTCACCCCGCGGGAAGCGGAAGGCCTCCCGGTCGGCACTCTTCTCGACGCGGTCGAGGAACTGCACCGCGCAGTTCGCCGGCATGTGATCGAGGAAATTGGTGTCGTGGATGACGGGCATGTCGCTCCCTGTGGTGCTCGTCCGAGACAGTGACTGGGCAGTAACCTAAGCCACCGGCTCCGCAGGAGGTAGCGAACCGGCCGTCCTCTGGACGAATTCCTCCGCTTTTGCGCGCACCTTGGGCAGCAGCCCGTCCACGACCAACAGGTCCGGAAGCAGGCTGCGGTCGGTGTTGAGGGCGACGAACATGTCGCGGATCGTCCTCCCGTGGGTCGGGACGTGCACCAGCTCGATCGGGTCGCCGGGCGCGACGGTGCCGGTCTCCAGCACCCGCAGGTACGGCCCCGGGCGGGCCTCGAGCGTGAACCTCTTGACCCACGCGCGCGGGTCGTAGCCGCTCTCCCCCATCCAGCCCTTGAAGTCGTTGCACGGCGTGCGGACGTAGACCGCCTCGAGCACGACGCCGACCCCGGGCGCGCCGATCTGCAGCCGGGTCCCGATCGCCAGGGCGTTGAGGTCGATGCCCTCGGTGGTGAGGTTCTCGCCGAACTGGCCGTCGCGGATCGGCGTCCCGAGCTCGGTCTCCCAGAAGTCCAGGTCCTCGCGGGCGTAGGCGTAGACCGCCTGGTCGGGGCCGCCGTGGTGCTCGGTGTCGGACACCGAGTCGCCGTCGATGCCGAGCTCGTGGACCGCGACCGGCCCGGTCACCGGGCGCTTGTCGATCGAGGTGCGACCGATCCCCGCCCAGTCCTTGTCCTGTGGTTGGCCGACACTGATGCTCCGCACGAACGCCATGACGCGAGGCTACCGTCGAGGCATGGCGCGGCTCCTCCTGATTTCCTGGGTGGGGCTGGCGCTGGGCCGCAGTCGCTGTAACACGCTGTCCGCCCGTCTGGTCGCCGGTTCTCAGCACGACACGCCGCCGACACGCCGTGCCCCTTGCTGACAACAGCCGGGTAGTCGCGCGGACAGCGTGTTACAGCCCATGGGGACCGGCCGACGGACTGCAGTGGTGGCGCGCTCACCGGTCGAGGTACGACGACCTGGTCGCCTCGGTCCGCCGAGGCTGAGCCCTTCCCGCGCCGTACCGGGCGGGCGATACCGCTGGGAACCGCTTCTCGGGCACATGCTCTCGGGCCCACCCCGAGGAGCAGCCATGCCGAGCACGGACCAGCAGACCGAGGTGGTCGTCGTCGGAGCCCGGTGCGCCGGCGCTCCCCTCGCCACCCTCCTCGCCCGAGCCGGGGTGGACGTCGTCCTCCTCGAGCAGGCGCGGTTCCCGCGCGACACCATGTCGACGCACGTCATGGAGGCCAACGTGCTCGCGTTCCTCGACCGGCTCGGGGTGATCGAGCAGGTGCGAGCCACCGGGGCGCCGTTCGTCATGCGCTCCCACGTGCGGGTCGACGACCTGACCACGACCCAGGCGATTCCGCAGGTCGCCGGTGACGTCGGTGGCGCGGTGCCGGTGCGCCGGTTCGTGCTCGACCCGATCCTGGTCGGCGCGGCCACCGCAGCCGGGGCCGACGTCCGGATGGTCGCGAAGGGCACCTACGACCGGATGCTCGACATGTTCAACCACCGCTCCGACCCGTGGGAGGTCTTCACGCCCACGGTTGCCACCGCCGCGACGCTGCGGCTGCTGGTGCGACACGGCGCACCGCGGCGCCGGCTGCTGCGCGAGTTCCGGGAGCTTGCGGTCGCTGTACGCCGACGGGAGCGCGGAGGGCGCAGGCGTCACCGAGGTGGAGGCGGCCCACTCCGCCTAGCGGCCTCGGACACGCCCTAGTCCTGGACCGCCTTCGCGACCGTGATGCACGCGGTCACGTGGGCACGCTCCTCGGCGTCCAGGGAGCGATGCGCGCGCACGGCGTCCTCGTGCGCCCAGTGGGCGTTGAGGACCGAGCGGACGACGACCCAGTCGCGGGCACGGGCCTCGTCGAGCCCGGCGGCGTCGACGAGGGCGTGGAACCGGCGCCGGATCCCGTCGCGCACCGAGCCGACCGCCCACGCAGCGGCGTACTCCTCGAACCGGTCGCGCAGCATCGGCTCCAGCTCGTAGTGCGGGTCGCCGTTCGTCGGCTTCGGGTCGATGACCAGCCAGGTGTCCTCGCCGTCGCGGCGCCCGCGCAGCACGTTGCCGTAGTGGAGGTCGCCGTGGATGACGGCGGTCGCGGGCTCAGCGGTCAGGTCCCGGGCCAGGCCGAGGGCCTGCTCGACGAGGCGGCGCGGGACCGGCACCGTCGCGGCGTCGCGGGTGAGGGCGGTCGCCCAGCGCTCGACGTACGACGCCTGCGCGCGCAGCTGGGGCATCGGCGGCACGTGCAGGTCGGCGTACCTGCTCGCGACGATCTCGCAGGCCTCGACGTCCCAGGCCTCGGTGAGGTCCTCCCGCTCGAGGCGCTCCAGGAGCAGCGCCCGCCGGCCGGGGTCCGCGCGCAGGAGCTCGACGGCGCCCCGGCCACGCCAGCGTTGGAGGGCGACGTGCTCGTGCTGCGACTCGTCGTCGGGCAGCCCGACCTTGAGCGCCGCCGGCGTGCCGTCCGCCGTGGTCACCGGCAGCACGAGTGAGCAGAAGCCGTGCCAGCTCTCGCCCTCGGGGGTGAGCTCCCAGTCGTCCAGGACCGACTGCGTGGTGGCCGGCAGCCGGTCCAGCCAGGCCACCCACTCCGGTCCGAGCGCACGCTGGCTGTCCAGTTCGGCGGGCACGGTCAGGGGCACGCATCCATCCCAGCACAGCGGTGGTGCGACGTAACGTGCAGGGCATGCGGTCCGACGACGTACGACGCGTGGAGCTCGGCGCCTTCGTCCGCCCGGCCGAGGAGACCGGCACCGGGCAGTCCCGCGTCGAGCACGTCCTGGGGTACGTCGTGCGCTCCCCGGCCGGTCTGGTCCTGCTCGACACCGGGATGGGCGACGCCGGCGCGGAGACCGAGGCGCACTACCGCCCCTCTCGGGTACCGCTCCCCGAGGCGCTGGCGCGCGTGGGCGTCGCCCTCGACGAGGTCGCCCTGGTGGTCAACTGCCACCTGCACTTCGACCACATCGGCGGCAACCCTCTTCTCGCCGGACGCCCCGTCCTGGCCCAGCGCGGCGAGCTGGACGCGGCGCGCGGACCGGACTACACCGTGCCGGAGCTCGTCGACTTCCCGGGCGCTCGCTACGAGCTGCTCGACGGGGAGACCGAGATCGCGACGGGTGTGCTCGTCGTACCGACCCCGGGGCACGTCGACGGCCACCAGTCGCTGGTCGTCGCCTGCACGGACGGCACGGTCGTGCTGGCCGGGCAGGCGCATGACACGGCCGCGGAGTGGGCGGCGCACGCCGCAGCCGACGACCCGAGCCCGTGGATGCGGCGGATCCTTGCCTTCGACCCGCGCCGCGTCGTGTTCGCGCACGACGCGGCGGTGTGGGAGCCCTGAGGCCCGGCGCTACTTCTTGGGCTTGTCGCCCGCGGGACCGGTGGTCGACAGCGCAGCGACGAAGGCCTCCTGGGGCACCTCGACGCGGCCGACCATCTTCATCCGCTTCTTGCCTTCCTTCTGCTTCTCCAGCAGCTTCCGCTTGCGGGTGATGTCACCGCCGTAGCACTTGGCGAGGACGTCCTTGCGGATGGCGCGGATGTTCTCGCGCGCGATCACCCGGGCGCCGATGGCGGCCTGGATCGGCACCTCGAACTGCTGCCTGGGGATGAGCTCCTTGAGCTTTCCGGCCATCATCACGCCGTAGGAGTAGGCGGCGTCCTTGTGGACGATGGCGGAGAACGCGTCGACCGGCTCGCCCTGGAGCAGGATGTCGACCTTCACCAGGTCGGCGGCCTGGTCGCCGGAGAACTCGTAGTTGAGCGAGGCGTAGCCCTTGGTCTTGGACTTGAGCTGGTCGAAGAAGTCGAAGGCGATCTCGCCCATCGGCAGGACGTAGCGCATCTCGACCCGGTCCTCGGACAGGTAGTCCATGCCCTGCAGGGTGCCGCGCTTCTGCTGGCACAGCTCCATGATCGTGCCGATGTAGTCGGCCGGCGCGAGAACCGTGGCGTCGACGATCGGCTCGCGAACCTCGGCGATCTTGCCGTCGGGGTACTCGCTCGGGTTCGTGACCGTGAGCTGCGTGCCGTCCTCCATGACGACCTCGTAGACCACGTTGGGGGCGGTCGAGATGAGGTCGAGGTTGAACTCGCGCTCCAGCCGCTCGCGGCTGATCTCCATGTGGAGCAGGCCCAGGAAGCCGCAGCGGAAGCCGAAGCCGAGGGCACCGGAGGTCTCCGGCTCGAAGGTGAGCGCGGCGTCGTTGAGCTGGAGCTTCTCCAGGGCGTCGCGCAGCGTCGGGTAGTCGTCGCCGTCGATCGGGTAGAGACCCGCGAAGACCATCGGGTTGGGGTGCTCGTAGCCGCCGAGGGGCTCGGTGGCCTGGCGTCCGTTGACCGTCACCGTGTCACCGACCCGGGACTGGCGCACGTCCTTCACGCCCGTGATCAGGTAGCCGGTCTCGCCGACGCCCAGTTTGGCGGCCTTGATCGGCTCGGGGCTGATCACGCCGACCTCGAGCATCTCGTGGAGCGCACCGGTCGACATCATCTTGATCTTGTCGCGGTGCGACAGCTCGCCGTCGACGACCCGGACGTAGGTGACCACGCCGCGGTAGGTGTCGTAGACCGAGTCGAAGATCAGGGCGCGGGCCGGAGCGCTCGCGTCGCCGACGGGCGCCGGGACCGACTTCACGATCTCGTTGAGCAGGGCCTCGACGCCGACACCGGTCTTGGCCGAGGTGAGCAGCACGTCCTCGGGCTCGCAGCCGACCAGGTTGGCCAGCTCGGCGGCGTACTTCTCGACGTTGGCGCTCGGCAGGTCGATCTTGTTGAGCACCGGGATGATGTGGAGGTCGGCGCCCATCGCGAGGTAGAGGTTCGCCAGGGTCTGCGCCTCGATGCCCTGGGCGGCGTCGACCAGCAGGATCGCGGCCTCGCACGCCTGCAGCGAACGGGACACCTCGTAGGTGAAGTCGACGTGGCCCGGGGTGTCGATCATGTTGAGGATGTAGGTGCCCGGCTCGGCACCCGCCTCGTTGCCGGCCGTCACCGTCCACGGCATCCGGACGGCCTGGCTCTTGATGGTGATGCCGCGCTCGCGCTCGATGTCCATCCGGTCGAGGTACTGCGCCTTGGCCTCGCGCTCGCCGACCACGCCGGTGAGCTGCAGCATCCGGTCGGCGAGCGTCGACTTGCCGTGGTCGATGTGCGCGATGATGCAGAAGTTGCGGATGATCGCGGGGTCGGTGTGACCCGGCTGCGGGGCGGCGGCAGACATGGTGGACCCATCCTCCCAAAGCGGGACGGGTTCAGGAATTCGCCGCCCGCGATTCACCGTCGCCTCTCCCGCGCGGCACCTCGTCGTAGGTCGGCGTTCGCCCGCGAACGGTGGGCTGGGGACCATGACCTCGGACTCCCCCGCCCCCACCTCCCGCCGCAATCTGCTGCGCGGCGCCGCCCTCCTCGCCGGCACCGCCGCGACCTCCGGGCTGGTCACCGGCCAGCTGCCCGCACGCGCCGCCGCCGCTCCCCTGCTCGTCCGCCGCGACCGCCCCGTCCTGCCGCTCGGCGTCCAGTCCGGCGACGTCCGGCCCGGCTCGGCCGTGCTCTGGTCGAAGGCCGACCGGCCCTCGCGGCTGGTCGCCGAGATCAGCCGCGACCCGTCCTTCCGCAGGGCGCGCACCGTGCGGGGCCCGGTCGTCACGCCCGACACCGACCTCACCGGCCAGATCGTGCTGGGCGACCTGCCCGAGGGCACCGACCTGCACTACCGGATCCGGGCCGTCGACCTCCACGACCACCGCGCCACCAGCGAGCCGACCGTCGGCCGACTGCGGACCGCGCCCGGCCGTCGCGACGACGTACGGTTCCTGTGGTCGGGCGACATCGCCGGGCAGGGCTGGGGCGTGAACCCGGCGTACGGCGGCTTCCGGATCGCCGACGCGATGCGCTCGCGCGACGCCGACTTCTTCCTCTGCAGCGGCGACAACGTGTACGCCGACGGCCCGGTCCAGGCATCCGTGGCACTCCCCGGCGGCGGCACCTGGACCAACCTGGTGATCCCGGAGAAGACCAAGGTCGCCGAGACCCTCGACGAGTACCGCGGCCAGTACCGCTACAACCTGATGGCCGACAACTGGCGCGCCTTCCTCGCCGAGACCTCCCAGGTCACGCAGTGGGACGACCACGAGGTGCGCAACAACTGGTTCCCCGGACAGGTCCTCGACGACGCCCGCTACACCGAGAAGCGGGTCGACGTGCTGGCGGCGCGGGCGCACCGGGCCTTCCACGACTACGTCCCGGTCGCCGCGATCTCCCCGGACTCCGAGGGCCGGGTCTACCGGGTGATCCGCTACGGCCGGCACCTCGACCTGTTCGTGCTCGACATGCGCACCCACAAGGACCCCAACACCGGCAACCGCGAGACGGTCGGCGACGGCGGGGTGCTCGGCGAGGAGCAGACCGCGTGGCTGATCCGCGAGCTGCAGTGCTCGAGGGCCACCTGGAAGGTGATCGCCAACGACCTGCCCCTCGGCCTGGTCGTGCCCGACGGTGCCAGCGCGCAGGAGGGGCTCGCCCAGGGTGACCCCGGCGCGCCGCTGGGTCGCGAGATCGACATCGCGCGGGTGCTGACCGCGCTGCGGCGGGCCGGGATCCGCAACCACGTGTGGCTGACCGCCGACGTGCACTACACGGCGGCCCACCACTACTCACCCGACCGGGCGGCGTACCAGGACTTCGACCCGTTCTGGGAGTTCGTCTCCGGTCCGCTCAACGCGGGCGCGTTCGGGCCGAATGCGCTGGACGGCACGTTCGGCCCGGTCGCCGACTTCGTCGCGGCCCCGCCGGCACCCAACGCCTCGCCGGCGCAGGGCTTCCAGTTCTTCGGCGAGGTCGAGGTCGACGGCCGCAGCGGACAGCTGACGGTGACGCTGCGCGACGTCGACGGTGCGGCGATCTACACCAGGACGCTGGACCCTGCGTCGCGCTGAGCCCGCTCGACGCCGGCCACGAAGGTGCGGAGCACCTCGGTGGTCAGCAGCTCATCGGGGACGGTCGCGAACGGGTCGGCGGCCAGCACCACGAGGTCGGCCGAGCGGCCCGGCGCGATGGTGCCGATGACCCCCTCCATCCGGGACGCGTACGCCGCGTCCCGGGTGGCGTGGGTCAACGCCTCGGCCAGCGGTACGGCGAGGTGCGGCGTGTTGGCCGGCAGGCCCTCGACCAGCGCGGAGCGGCGGGTCGTGGCGATGTACATGTTGTGCAGCGGGAGGTGCGGCGCCGTGGGGGCGTCGGTGCCGAACGCGAGCACGGCGCCCGCGTCGGTCATCTCGCGCCACGGGTAGCCACGCTCGACCCGCTCGTCGCCGAGCATCGCGCGCCAGTTGTCCTGGACCGCGGGGTCGGCGTGGACCGGCTGCATGGACGCGACGACGCCGAGTCGGGCCAGGCGGGCGACGCTCTCCTCGGAGATCACCTCGAGGTGCTCCATCCGGTGCCGGCGCTCGCGCGGGCCGTTGACCCGGATCGCCTCCTCGAGGGCGTCGAGGGCGATGGCCGAGGCCTCGTCGCCGATCGCGTGGATCGCGATCTGCAAGCCTGCTGCGTCGGCCGCGACGACGACGGGGATCAGCGCCTCGCGGTCCCAGATGGGAGCGGCGTTGCTGCCGTCGGCGTACGGCTTCGCCATCGAGGCCGTGCAGCTGTCGATGACGCCGTCGGCCATGATCTTGATGCCGGTGATCCGCAGCCGGTCGCCGTCGAGGCGGCGGGCGTGGGCCAGCGCGGTCTCGACCTGGGCGAGGTTCTCGGCCTCGGTCGCGGACGGCTTCACCAGCCAGTGCCCGATGACGCGCAGCGGCAGCGCGCCGGCGGCCAGGGCCCGCTCGAAGGCGGCGAGGTCGTGCTCCTCGACGCCCATGTCGACGACCGTGGTGACGCCGTCGGCGAGGTAGCGGGACATGCCGGCCTGCAACCAGGCGTCACGGTCGGCGTCGGTGACCTGGGAGGCGAGGAAGCTGCGGGCCAGGCCGAGGGCGGCCATCTCGCTGAGCAGGCCGGTGGCGTCTCCGTCGGCGTCGCGCTCGATGGTGCCGCCGATCGGGTCCGGGGTGTCCGCGTCGATGCCGAGCTCGCGCAGCGCGACGGAGTTGCACCACGTGGAGTGCAGGTCGTTGGCCTGCAGGTAGACCGGCACGTCCGCGACGACCGCGTCGAGGATGTCCTTGTGCGGCTCCCGGCCCTCGAGCGCCGGGAACAGCCAACTGTTGCCGATCACCCGGGTGCGCCCCTCGGCCGCGGCAGCGGCCACGCGGGCCTGGATCTCGGCGATGTCGGCGGCGTCGACGAGGCCGACCTCCTCCGCGGAGGCGCCCATCTCGACGAGGTGGGTGTGGGCGTCGACGAAGCCCGGCAGCACGAAGGCGCCGTCGAGGTCGACGACCTCGACGCCCTCGGGCGCGGCCTGGTCGAGACCCTGGACCCGGCCGCCGGCGAGGACGACCGACTCGGCCCATGGGTGGTCGGGGTCGGCGGTGAAGATCCGGGCGTTGCGCAGGACGACGGTCTCGGCGGTCATCGGGCGTCCTTTCCGTAGAACAGGCGGGTCAGGCCGACGTACAGCACCGAGGCTCCGATCATGCCGACCGGGACGGACAGGTCGAGGCCGTCGAGGGACTTCGCGACCGGGCCGGTGAAGGCCTCGGTGCTGGCGCACATCAGCGCGGCGACGAACGAGGTGAGGCAGGCGATGGCGCCGGCGAGGTTGACGCCGCCGGTGTACCAGTAGCGCGAGCCGGGACTGCTGTCGCTGAGCTCGGCGCCGTCGTAGGAGTTGCGGCGCATCAGGACGTCGGTCACGTAGATCGCCATGATCGGGCCGACCAGGCTGACCAGCAGGACCAGGCTGCTGCTGACGGTGTCGAGGAAGTCGAAGACGAACAGCGCGTAGAGCGTCATCGCGACGCCGACGACGGCGGTGACGCCGACGCTGGCCACGCGGGAGAACGGCAGGCCGACAGCCTGGAGCGCCAGGCCGGAGCTGTACGTCGTGAGCGCGTTGTTGGCGAGGATGCCGACGATGATCGCGACCAGGAAGACGGTGACCAGCCAGCCGGGGACGATGCCCTTCAGGCCGGCCTCCGGGTCGGAGAGGTCGGTGACGGTGGCGGCCAGGATGCCGACGGTGAGCAGGGCGATGCCGGGGACTGCGTTGCCGAGGGCGGTCCAGGTCGCGACCGCCACCGGGCTCGTGTCGCGGGGCAGGTAGCGGGCGAAGTCGGAGCTGATCGTGTACGACAGCGGGGTCGCGGCGATGAGGGTGACACCGGCGATCCACGTCAGCCAGAGGTCGGCGCCGTGCAGGGCGACCGGCGGCGTGTAGGAGAAGTCGGCCTTGGCGACGAGGAAGCCCGAGACGAGGAGGAAGACGACCGTCAGCCCCGCCGAGAGCGGGCCGTAGAGCCGCATGATCAGGCCCTGGCCGTAGATCGAGATCGCGGTCGTCGCCGACGCGATGACCAGCACGACGAGCACCTGGACCGGCGTCGAGGAGCCGAGCCCGATCCGCTCGGTGAGCGCGAAGCCGATCACCGAGGCGGTCAGCCAGTTCAGCGCGATGTAGCAGACCGAGACGAACCAGCCGTTGACCGCGATCGCGACCCGGTTGCCGCGGACGCCGTACATGGCCCGGGTCGCGACCTGGCTGGGCGTGCCCGAGACCGGGCCGGTCACCGCGACGATGCCGGTGGCGATCGAGAACAGGCAGCCGACCACGACCGCGGCGATCGCCTGGCCCAGGCTCAGGCCCATCAGCACGAGCACGCCGCCGACGACGAACGAGAGGTAGTTGACGTTCGGCGCGACCCAGAGCGCGAACAGGCTGCGGGCGGTGCCGGTGCGCTCGCTGTCCGGGATGACGTCGATGCCGTGCGCCTCGACGTGGCCGGGCAGTGGCCCGCCGTCGATCGCTGCGTGTGTCTGGTCGATGGCCATGGCTCCCCCGGGTTCGGTCGGTGTGTCGGCCGTCACGCTAGGCATCCAAACCGATTTGGGCCAGACCTTGCGCCCCCCTGGCCAAAACGGTTTGGGCCGTCCTAGCGTGTGTCTGGTGAGCACCCGGCGACCGACGATCCGCGACGTGGCGCGCCGCGCCGGCGTCTCGGTCACGACGGTGTCGCACACCTTCACCGGCAACGGCACGGTCGCGCCGGCCACCCAGCAGCGGGTGCGCACCGCCGCCCAGGACCTCGGCTACCGGCCCGACGTGATCGCCCAGGGCCTGCGCCGCAACCGGCTCGGGGTGATCGCCCTCGTGGCGCGCCAGCTCGACGCGCTGCGCCCCGACCTGCTCGTCGACGTCGACTACTTCGCCCGCTTCGCCGGGGCCGCCGCCATCGCGTCGCTCGCCGAGGGGCTCGGCCTGATGCTCGTCTCCGACCCGACGGGACCGCGCGCCGCCGGTGCCGCACTGGCCAGCGACGGCTTCATCGTCACCGAGCCGGTCACCGACGACCCCCTGGTCGTGATGCTCACCAGCGCCGGGATCCCGTTCGTGACGGTCGGCGAGATCCCCGGCGTGCCGCTCGCGCCGGACTCCCCTCCCCACGTCGACATCGAGTCCGGCCGACTCACCACCCTCGCGCTCGACCACCTCTGGGAATCGGGTGCCCGCCGGATCGCGCTGGTCACCGGCACCGACCGCAACGAGTGGAACCTGCGCAGCGCCGCCGTCTACCAGCGCTGGGCCCGGTACCGCCGGATCACGCCGTCGATGGTGCACGTCCCCGAGCAGCTCGACGACGAGGGCGGCCGTCGCGCCGCCGCCACGCTGCTGGGGTCCGGCCCTGCTCCCGACGGCGTCTACGCGCTCACCAGCAACCACGCGCTCGGCGTGATGGAGGTCCTCGCCGAGCACGGCCTGCGCGTCCCCGAGGACGTCCGGCTCGTCGCCGGGTCCGACGCCGAGAGCCTGCGTGCCGCCCACCCCGCCGTCACCTCCATCGACCTGCAGCCCGACGAGCTCGCCCGTCGCGCCGTGGAGCTGCTCGCTGCCCGACTCGACGACCGCCCCCTCCCCGACCACGGTGAGCAACGGGTGGGGCGCCTCGTCGTGCGTGCTTCCTCGACCCCGCCGCCGTCTCAGCCATGATGGGCCGCGTGTTCCCCACCGTCATCCCCCACGGCCGGACCGCCCGGCGCCTGTCCTGGGTGCACCTGCCCCCGCTCGTCCGGCGCGCGGTCGAGCAGCGCCTCGGCGCGCCCGTCGTGGACGCGGTCTCGCAGGACAGCGGGTTCACGCCCGGGTTCGCCTCGGTGCTCACCTGCGCGGACGGGACCCGCACGTTCGTGAAGGCGGCCTCGACCAAGGCACAGGGGGTCTTCGCCGACGCGTACCGCGAGGAGGCGCGCAAGCTCGCGGGGCTCCCGGCCGGCGTACCTGCTCCGGGGTTGTTGTGGACCGAGGACGTCGCCGACTGGTTCCTGCTCGCGACCGAGTACGTCGACGCCCGTGCCCCGCACCGTCCCTGGGCCGCCGAGGACCTCACCGCCGCGTCCGCGATGACCGTGGCCATCGCCGCGTCCCTCACCCCCGCACCGGGGATCGCGCTCGACAGTGCCGTCGACGACTTCGCGTCCTGGCCGGCCCTGTGGGACCGCGTCGCCCACCCGCGGCGCGACGAGCTGCGCGCCCTGGCCGACCGGTACGCCGAGGTCGTCGCCGGCGACACGCTCGTCCACACCGACATCCGCGACGACAACATCCTCATCCGCGCCGACGGCACCGCGCTGCTCTGCGACTGGAACTGGCCCACGGTCGGAGCCGCCTGGCTCGACTCGCTGATCCTCCTCATCGGCCCGCGGGGCGACGGCCTCGACGTCGAGGCCCACATCGCCGCTCACCCGCTGCTCGCGAGCGTGCCGGCCGAGGACGTCGACGTCTTCCTCGCGCTGGTCCTCGGCTACTTCGCGGCCAGCGCCGACCAGCCCGTCCCCGCCACCTCCCCACACCTGCGCGCCGCGCAGGCCTGGCAGCGCGACGTCATCGACCACTGGCTGGCCGAGCGTCGCGGCTGGGACTCCTGAGGTCAGCTGCGCCCGAGGGCGGCGCGGTCGATGACCACGAACCGGTCGTCGTCGGGATGGACGTGCACGTCGATGACCGCGTCCGGCTGGATCCGCGGGATCGCCAGCTGCGAGACCAGCTCGGTGACGCTCGTGCGGTACCTCGCGCCGGACTCGGGGGTCACCTCGAGCTCGAACACGACGTACGGGTCCTGGTTGAGGTGGCCCTTGACCCGGGTGCTGACGATCCGGGCCGTCGTACGGATCCCGTCGCGCACCGCCCGCCGCTGGTCAGCGGTGCGCGCACGGACCTGGCGGACCTTGAAGAAGGCGAACACCGCCAGCGTCACCCCGGCGATCCCGAACGCGTACCCGGCGTACCTCCCCGCATCGCCCTCGTCCCCGCTGGTGGCACCCTTGACCACGAGGAACCAGAACAGGATGGTCGGCAGGACGAACAGGACGCCGAGCGGGAACGGCGGCTGGGAGGGTTCGCGCACGCCGGTCATCCTGCCCGATTTTGGTGGCGAATCGACCGCTGTTAACCTTGCTGGTCGCGACTACGCGTTCCTTCCTGCCCGCCCCCGGACCCGTCCGGAACGGTCAGGATCACGGTGACCGAGGCGCGCTCCGGACCAGAACCAGCATTTTCCACCTGACACAGAGGCGAGTAACCCGTGGCGAACATCAAGAGCCAGATCAAGCGCAACAAGCAGAACGAGAAGCGCCACGAGCGCAACAAGGCCGTCAAGTCCGGCCTGAAGACCGCGATCCGCAAGTTCCGCGAGGCCGCCGAGTCCGGCGACAAGGACGCTGCCGTCGCGCTCGGCCGTGAGGCCACCAAGAAGCTCGACAAGGCTGCCTCCAAGGGCGTCATCCACAAGAACCAGGCCGCGAACCGCAAGTCGTCGATCGCGAAGCAGGCCGCCTCTCTCTGAGACCACCCTGCTGGCTCCGGTCCTGAGCCATCACGTCAAGGGAGTCCCCGTCATCGGGGGCTCCCTTCGTGATTTTTCACGGATCAGGGCCGGGGAGGTCGAGGGGCGCCGCGGCTGAGCTTGCGAAGCCGCGACGCGCGTATCGAGACCTACGGCGGCGGCTCAGCCGCGGCGCAGGGCGGTGATGGTGAGGACCAGCCGCTCGAGGGCGTACGACGCGTCGCTGGCCGCGCCCTTGATGTCGGCGTCGGCCTGGGCGACGGCACGGATGGCGCGGGCGAGACCGACGTCGGTCCAGCCGCGGGCCTGGTCGCGCAGGGAGCGCAGCTTCCACGGCGGGACGCCGATCTCGCGCGCCAGGTCGGCCTCGCGCATGCCGCGCGGGGCGCTGACCATCCGGGCCAGGCCGCGGGCGCTGCCCGCGAAGGCCGAGGTGATGAGGACGGCGGCCGTACCGGCGTCGAGCGCCCAGCGCAGCTCCTCGAGCGCCACCCGGTCGCGGCCGGCGAAGGCGGCGTCGGCCACGGCGAAGGACTTCGCCTCGGCCCGGCCGCCGAAGTAGCGGCGGACCTGCTCCTCGCTGATCCGCTCGCCCGGGAAGTCGTTGGTGAGCTGGTGGGCGGCACCGGCGAGCGAGCGCAGGTCGCGGCCGATCGCCTCGATCAGCACGTCGGCCGCCTCGCGGTCGATGGTGGCACCGTGGCGGCGTACCTCGTTGGCCACGAAGGCCGGGAAGTCCGATGGCTTGAGCTCCTCGGACTTGTGCTCGGTGACGGACTTCAGCTTGCGCAGCTTGGTGAGCACGCCGCTGCCCTTCTGGCCACCGCCGTGGACGAGCACCAGCGCCACGTCCTCGACCGGCGCAGCGACGTAGCCCAGCAGGCCGTCGACCGACTCGTCCGGGAGGTTCTCCAGGCCGCGGACCACGACGCAGCGCACCGCGGAGAACAGCGACGGCGCCGCCATCTCCCCCAGCGTCGCCAGGGTCAGGTCGGAGGCAGGGCTGTCGGCGAACTCGGCCTCGGCGTCGTGGGCGCGCACCGCGGCCTTGACCTCGTCGACGGTCCGAGCGCCGAGGTACTCCTCCTTGCCGGTGACCAGGATGACCCGACCCAGCACGTCCTCGGCCCGCATGTGCTCACCCTCCCACACGTCTCCGACACGATTCCCGGCACCTCGGCGCTCACCGCCGGGTGACCGCGCGCACCCCGCCCGAGGCGTCGGCGACCACCGCGATGTCGCCGTCCCGGTCGGTCCGCAGCACCTCCGCCCCTGCCGCCTCCAGCCCGCGCACCACCTCCGGCGACGGGTGCCCGTAGTCGTTGTCGGCGCCCACCGACACCAGCGCCACCTCCGGGCGCAGGCCGGTCAGCCAGGCCAGGTCCTGGTGGGGGCTGCCGTGGTGCGGCACCTTGAGCACGTCGACGTCGAGGTCCCCCACCAGCGCCGCCACCTGGGCCTGCCCCGGCGGCTCGAGGTCGCCGGTCAGCAGCAGCCGCCGGCCGACCACCTCGACCAGGAGCACCACGCTCGCGTCGTTGGCGGTGCTCCCGTCCCCCGGCCCTGTCACCGTCCCGCCCGCCGCTGCGGGAAGGTCCGGGTGGAGCACCTGCACGGTGGCATCGCCGATGCGCCGCGTGACGCCGTACGGCGCCGTCGTCACCGGCACGCCCGCGCCCGCCGCCGCCCGTCGTACGAGCTCCACCCCGCCCGGCGGGTCGGCCAGCGCCGTGGTCTCGATCCCGCCCACGCTCCGTCCGTCGAGGACCCCGTCGAGCCCGTCGACGTGGTCGGCGTGGAAGTGCGTCAGCACGAGCAGCGGCACCTGCTCGACCCCCAACCGGTCGAGGCAGCGGTCGACCGCCTGCGGGTCGGGGCCGGCGTCGACCACGATCGCGGAACGCGGGCCGACGGCGAGCGCCAGGGCGTCGCCCTGCCCGACGTCGCAGGCCGCCAGCACCCATCCCGGCGGTGGCCACGGTCCCGAGGCGGCCGACCAGAGCCGTCCGGGTATGCCGAGCACGACAAGGAGCAGCAGGACGACGAGCGCGGCCCCGGCGGCGCGGTACCGCACCAGCCGTGGCAGGGCCAGCCCCAGCAGGAGGCAGAGCGCCGTGAGCGCCGCGATCGCGAGCGCCCCGCTCCCCCAGCCGATGGCGGCGCCGGGCAGGGCGGCGGCGTGCTCGGCGACGGCGATGATCCAGCCGACGCTCCAGCCCGCTGCCGTGCCGCACAGCCGACCTGCCCACGGCCACACCAGCCCGACCAGGCCGCCGGCCAGGCCGAGCACCGTCGCCGGCCCGACCGCCGGACCGGCGAGCAGGTTGGCGCCGATCGCCACCAGGCTCACCTGGCCGGACAGACCGGCGATGACCGGCGTGCACGCCAGCTGGGCAGCGGTCGGCACCGCGACCGCCTCGGCAACGCCCCGCGGCAGCCACCGCACCAGGGCCCGCACGAGCGGCGGGCCGAGCAGCACGATCCCCGCGGTGGCGAGCACCGAGAGCGCGAAGCCCGCCGCAACGGCGAGGTCCGGCTGCACCAGCACCAGCCCGGCCACCGCGACGCCGAGGGCGCGCAGGCCCCGCCGTCGGCCGTCCGGGCCGAAGGCGAACAGTCCGACCGTCCCCATCACCGCCGCACGGAGCACACTCGGCTCGGTCCGGGCCAGCAGCACGAACCCGACGATGCCGGCCAGGCCGACCACCGCGAGCCAGCGCCGGCGCACCCCTGCCGCGCGGGCGATCAGCAGCAGCGAGCCGACCACCAACGTCAGGTTGGTACCGCTGACGGCGGTCAGGTGGGTCAGCCCGGTCGTGCGGAAGTCCCGCTCGACCGAGTCGGGCAACCCGGCGTCGTCGCCGTCGACGAGCGCCGGCACGAGGCCGGCCTGGTCGGGCGGACGGTGCGCGACGGCACGCCTGATCGAGGTGCGCACCGCCGCGGACGCCCGCCACCACGGATCGGGGCCGCGGATCCGGACCGGGTCGCGCGCTGCGGTGAGCAGCGCTGCCGTGCCCGGGTCGTCCGAGGCGGCGAGCCGTCCCTCGGCGAGGACTCGAGAGCCGAGCTCGGCCGTGGACCAGCCCGGGGCGCCGATGACGACCACGCTGCCGCCGGTGCGCAACCGGTGGCCACGGGAGGTCATCTCCCGCACCCGGAGCCGGACCACGACCTGCGGCCCCGACCGCCCGGCGATCTGCCGGGGGTCGGAGACGACGGTGCCGACCAGGTCGGCGGTGGCCCGCTCGGCAGCCAGGTCGTGGAGCGGGGAGCCCCGGACCGCGTCGTGGCGCAGCGCCGTGCCGGTGACCGCCGCACCCGCGACCACGAGGGCGGCGAGCAGCAGCCGGAGCCCGCCCGGCGGGAGCCGTGGGGCGAGCACCCAGACCAGGAGGCCGAGGCCGGCGAGGGCGGCGTACGCGCTCCGTCCGGACTGCTGCGCGGCGATGCCGCCGAGCCACGCCGCGGCGCCCAGCGCCGGCATCCGCAGGTCGGGTGTGGTTGCCCTAGGGTCGGGCGCGTGACCCGTTACAGCTCCGCCGAGCTCGCCCGCGGCGCGCTCGGTGCCCTGCTCGGGATCGCCGTCGCCGGTGCGACCGCCCGGGCGGTCCCGGGCGGACCCGAGCTGCTGCCGTTCATCGTCGCCCCGATGGGCGCGTGTGCGGTGCTGCTCTTCGCGGTGCCCGCCAGTCCCCTCGCCCAGCCGTGGCCGGTGCTCGGCGGCAACCTGGTCTCGACGGCGATCGGCCTGGCCGCGCACTGGGTCGTGGACGACGTCCTGCTCGCCGCCGCCCTCGGTGTGGGGACCGCGATCGGCGCGATGATGCTGCTCGGCTGCCTGCACCCGCCCGGTGGCGCCTGCGCCCTGCTGGCCGCCACCGCCACGCCCGCCATCCACGAGCAGGGGCCGCTCTTCGTCCTCACGCCGGTCGCCGTGAACACGGTCGTGCTGTTGCTGATCGCGATCGCGGTCAACAACCTCAGCGGACGGAGGTACCCGCACCGGCCGGCCGCTCCCGCCGCCACCTCGCCGGCCGCCGCGACCCTCGGCATCACGGCTCCCGACGTCGAGCAGGCGATGCAGCGTCTGGCCGACCGGCTCGACGTGCTGCCGGCCGACATCGTCTCGATCGTGCGGGACGCCGAGACCCATGCCCTCGACCGGCGGCTGGGCTCGATCCCGGTCTCGCGGATCATGAACACCGACGTCGTGGTGGTGCACCCGTTCGAGTCGATCTATCGAGCCCGGACCCTGCTCGTGCAGCGCCAGGTCAAGACCTTGCCGGTCGTCGACGCCGAGCGGCACGTGGTGGGGGTGGTCTCGATCATCGACCTGTTCACCCGCGACATCGTCGAGCTGGAGTCGGTCGACTCGATCATGCGGACCGACGTCACGACCATCACCGCCGACACCCCCGTCGCCGACCTGGTCCCGATCATGACGACCGAGGGGTACAAGAACGTCCCCGTCGTCGACGACGAGGGCCGGCTCGTCGGCATGATCACCCGAGGCGAGCTGGTCGCCGTGCTGCACCGCGCGCTCCTCGGCGCCACCTGATCCCGTCACCGCGTCTGCCACGGTCACACCGTCACGTGGGGCGTGATCTGCTCGAGCGTCTTCTGTCCGATCCCGTCGACCTCGAGCAGCTCGTCGACGCTGGTGAAGCCACCGTGGGCGTCGCGCCAGGCGATGATCGACTGGGCCGTGACCGGGCCGACCTGGGGCAGTGACTCCAGCTCGGTCTGCCCGGCGGTGTTGAGGTCGACCAGCGGGCCGGCCCCTGCGCCGGGCCCGGTGGCACCACCCGCCGTGGCCGGTGGTTGGGCCGGTCCCCCGACCACGATCTGCTCGCCGTCGACCAGCACCCGGGCCAGGTTGAGCGGGGTCAGGTCGACGCCCTTGCGGGCGCCGCCGGCGGCTGCCAGCGCGTCGGTGACCCGCGCCCCCGCATCGAGTACGACGATCCCCGGCCGGCGTACCTTGCCCGCCACGTCGACCGTGACGGTCCCCGGGTTGGCGGCCGGCGCGCCCGCAGCACCGGAAGCGGAGGGGACCGTCGCCGGCGGACCGGTGGGCGTGGTCGCCACCAGCGGAGCGGTCGGCTCGGCGGCGACCGGCGACAGCGACTCGGGGCGGTCGCGCAGCACCCACCAGGTGGTGACGGCCAGGCCGAGGGCGACGGCCAGCGCGACCACGGCGACCTGGGGCACTCCGAGCGTGGGGAGCCGGTCCGTGAGCGGGGCAAGCGCGGCCCGCGGGTCGGGCCGCGGTCGTCGTCGGCGGGCGGCGTGGCGCCCCGGCTCGGGCAGCGCAGGAGCCTCGGGCGCGGCCGGCCCTCGCGCCACCTGGGGCACCAGGGCCAGCGACGGCCGGGCGTCCGGCTGGTCGGCCACCCGGGTGTGGTCGGCCCACCAGGGCTCGGCCGGATCCGCCGCAGCGCCGGAAGGTGCCGCCGGCGCGACGCCCAGGTCGGCCGCGATCAGCGCCAGCCGGCGCGCTGCGGCATCGGCGGCGGGCGGGTCGGAGCGGGCGGCGGAGCGGCGTACGGACATGGCGGCACGCTAGGTCCGACCTCCGGTCATCGAGCCGCCGGAGCGAGCCCGCCTGGGGATGAGCACCAGCCCGTACCCCGCCTGTGGACAGCCGACGTCCCCGCCCGCAACCAGAGTGACGCCAGAGGGACGCCCGGGCGGCTCAGAGGACGGGCGCCACGCAGATGGCCAGCATGCCCGGACCGACGTGCGCACCGAGCACCCCGCCGAGCTCGACGCAGCGCACGACCTCCCCCGAGCACGCCGGCACGACCTGGTCGCCCAGCACCTCGGCGAGCCGCACGGCCATCGCCGACGCCCGTTCCTCGGCGGCCAGGTGCGCGACGCAGACCTCGACCCGGGCCTCCCCCGCAGCCTCGACGGCGAGCGCCTCGAGGCGGGCGATCGCCTTGGCAGCGGTGCGGACCTTGGCCTGCGGCGAGATCACGCCGTCGACGATGCCGAGCAACGGCTTGACCGCGAGCGCGCCCCCGAACACCGCGGCAGCGGCACCGACCCGGCCACCGCGGCGGAGGTACTCCAGGGTGTTGACGTAGAACAGCGAGGTCGCGCCCGCGGCCCGGACCCGCGCCGCCTCGGCGGCCTCGGCGGCCGTACCGCCACGAGCGATGACGTCGAGGGCCGACTCGACGGCGTACCCCGTCGCCACCCCGACCTGCCGGGTGTCGACGCAGGTCACCGGGACCGGCGACTGGCGGGAGCCGACGAGCGCGGACTCGAAGGTTCCGCTGACCTCGGCGGAGAGGTGGATGGAGACGATCTCGGTGGCGCCCTCGGCCGCGAGGCGCGCGTACAGCTCGGCGAACACCGTCGGCGCGGGCCGCGAGGTGCTGACGGCGTGCTTCCCCTTCAGCGCGACGGCGAGCCGCTCGGGAGTGACCTCCTCGGCGCCCTCGTCGTAGACGTCGTCGTCGATGACCACCTGCAGTGGTACGACGTGCACCCCGCTGGCCTCCGCGACCTCGGCCGGGACGGTCGAGGTGGAGTCGGTGACCACGACGATCGACATGCCGCAGAGGTTATCGGTACCCGCCCCAGTCCGCCCGGCGCGTGAGCACCAGTCGCGTCCCCACCCAGTGGACCACCGCGGCGACCGCGAACGCCGGGAGCGAGGCCGTGAGGTGGCGGAACCACCCCGCGGGCTCGTAGGTGACCGGGTTGAGCAGCAGCGCGTAGGTGAGGGCGCCGAGCACGACGGCCACCAGGGCGACCGGGTTCCAACCGCGCAGGAAGCCGTAGCGCGACTCGGCGTGCGGCAGGTGCAGCGCGCGCACGTCGAGCACCTGGTGACGGAGCACGAAGAAGTCGACGACCTGGACCGCGCAGAGCGGCGCGACGACGATCGCGCCCCACGACACGAACCGCGCGTAGTTGTCGTAGACCGCCTCGGGGAAGAACACCAGCACGGCAGCCGGCGCGAGGATGATCGCGGCGAGCAGCGACCACGACACCCGACGTACGGCGCCGCCGCCACCACCCTTGATCGCGACCAGCGCCGCGTAGCTCTGCGCGACCACGCTGGTCACGTTCGCCATGCCGACGAACGCCAGGGCCAGCACGCCGAGCAGGGCGCCGCCGAGCGGGACCATCCACAGCGTCGGGTCCTCCGAGCCGAGGGCCAGCGCGGCGAACACACCGACGATGGCCGCGATCACCGAGGCGAGGAAGAGACCGATCGCGTTGGGCCAGAAGGCACTGCGGGTGGTGCGGGTGAGCCGGGCAAGGTTGCCGACGTTGGGCCACCAGGCGAAGCCGCCGGCGATGTTGAGCTCCACGGCGAGCATGAAGTCGAGGTGGCTGTCTCCCCACGGGTCGAGGGCGGGCGTGGCGGCGAGCTCGGTCCAGCTGGTCCGGGTGAACACCAGCGCCAGCATGACCAGCGTGACCACCACGAGCCCGGGCGCGACGAACCGGTTGACCAGCTCGATCGAGCGCGGGCCACGCGCGACGATCGCCCAGGAGGCCGAGAGGGCCACGACCGCGAGCACGCTGACGACGCCGGCGCCCGAGGAGATCTCCGTGTCGAGGACCTGGTTGGCCACGTTGGCCAGCGCGTGCCCGCACATGATCGCCAGCACGGCGGACCAGGCGGCGGCGAGCAGCGCGGACATCACGACCATCAGCACCCGGGCGCCGCGCTCCCCCAGCACGCTGCGCATGGAGACGAACTGCTCGACGCCGTACCTCCCGCAGGGCAGGCACGGAGCGAGCGAGACGAGCAGGACGCTGATCCCGTAGCCGATCACGATGCTCGCGATCGCCTGCTTCGCGCCGACGTAGTAGGCGACCGCGCCGCCCTGCAGGAACGCCCAGGTCGCGATCGCGAGGCCGATGTTGACCGAGGAGTAGTCCCAGAACCCCCAGATCCGTTCCCGGCGCAGCAGCGGCAGCTCGTTGAGCGTGGCGTCCTGGTCCGGCGCCGCCGCCGGCGCCTGCGCGGCGGCGCTCACAGGGCCCACCACAGCAGGGCGACGGTGATCAGGGCGAGGCCCACGACCGCGGCGACCAGGTCCAGCAGCGGCAGCGGCGGCAACGCCGCCTCGGCTCCCCCGGGGTCCTCGATCAGGGCCAGCCGGTTCTCGAGCTCGGCGCGCGTCGCGTCGTCCATCCGATCCTCCTGAAGTCTTGACTGAACAGTCAGTCAGGATAGGATCAGTGACACCGCTCACACCTGTCAAGAGCCGTTCTGCAACCGAGCAACCAGCAATGGAGGACCGCATGGAGCACGTCGACGTCGCGATCGTCGGGGCCGGGTACGCCGGCCTCGCCGCCGCCCTGGAGCTGACCGCCACCGGTCTGGAGGTGGTCGTCCTCGAGGCCACGGAGCGGGTTGGGGGCCGGGTCTGGACCCGCGAGGAGGACGGTGTCCCGGTCGACCACGGCGGACAGTGGGTCGGGCCCGCGCAGACCGCAATCCTGCGCTGGGCGGACCGGTTCGGGTGCGCCCGCTTCCCGACGTACGACGCCGGCACGCACCTCGAGCTGTGGCCCGGTTCGGCTCCGCTCCCCCACACCAGTGGCGAGCACCCGGCCGAGCACGACTCCGCCGGGTACGACGACCTGGTGGCCCGCGTCGACGCCCTCGCCACGCAGGTCGACCCCGAGCACCCCGAGGCCTGCCCGGACCTCGCGGCGTGGGACTCCCGGACGTTCGAGGACTGGCTGCGGGCAGAGGCCCCCTCCCCCGACGCCCACCGGCGGATGCGCCTGGTGATCCAGGGGCTGTGGGCCTGCGAGCCGCGCGACGTCTCGCTGTTCCACGTGCTGTTCTACGTCGCGGCCGGGGGCGGGCTCGACCCGCTGCTCGGGACGACCGGCGGCGCCCAGGACAGCCGCTTCGTCGACGGCGCCGACGGTCCCGCCCGCGCCGCGGCGGCCTCGCTGGGCGAGGCCGTCCGGCTCGGGGCGGCCGTCACCGCGGTCGCGTGGGGCGACGGCGGCGTCACCCTCACCACGACCACCGGAACCGTCTGTGCCCGCCGCGCGATCGTCACCGGGACGCCGCCCGCGCAGGCCCGGATCGCCTTCTCACCGCTGCTCCCGACGCCGCGTCGGCGATGGCTGGCGCGCAGCCCGATGGGCGACGTCGCCAAGGTGCACGTCACCTACGACCGGCCGTTCTGGCGCGAGCGCGGGCTGTCCGGCCAGGTCACGACGTACGACGGCAGCGCGGTCGCCTACACCTTCGACAGCTCCCCTGCCGACGAGTCCTGCGGCGTCATCGCCGCCTTCGTCTATGCCGACCACTACCGCGCCTGGTCGGTGCAGTCGCCCGAGGCGCGGCGCAAGGCGGTCCTCGACGCGCTCACCGCACTCGGCCCGGAGGCCGGCGAGCCGACGGGCTACCTCGAGCGGCGGTGGCCGGAGGAGCTGTGGGCGGAGGGCGCCTATGCCGCCGTACCGACCCCGGGAACGTGGCACGCACACGCCGCCGGCCGCCGGGACGCCGTCGGACCGCTGCACTGGGCCGGCACCGAGACCGCCGGCGTGGGGAACGGCTACATCGACGGCGCGATCCGCTCGGGCGAGCGGGTCGCCGCGGAGGTCCTGATCGCGCTGCGCGAGTGAGGCCCCTGCTCAGCCGATCCCCAGCAGCGCCGGGTCGCACCCCAGCTCGAGCGCGGCCGCGGCGAGCCACAGGTCCGGGACGGCGTCGACGGGGACCTCTCGGTCGCCCAGCGTCGCCGCGACCGAGAGCCCGTCGAGCATCGCCGCGAGGCGGATCGTCGAGATCCGCGACGACGCGGTGGTGAAGGCCCCCTCCCGCACACCCTGCTCGACGACGTCGAGCAGCACCGCGCGCCACCTGGCCTCGAGGGTCGTGCACAGCGTGGCGGTCGCCGGGTCGCGCAGCGCGCGGACCCAGAACTCCATCCACAGCGTCCAGGCGGAGATCACGCTCGCCGCGTCGCCGGAGCGCTCCACCAGCAGCCGGAGCCGCTCGACCGCCGGCCGTCCGGACGAGGACTCCTCCTCGAGGCTGCGGTAGTAGCGGTCCTCGGACTCGGTCATCGCCGCAGCGATCACGCCGTCGAGGGTCGTGAAGTGGTAGAGGAGCAGACCCGAGCTGACCCCTGCCCGGCGGGCGATCTCCTGGGTCCGGGTCCTGGCGAGGCCGCGGTCACGGATCACGTCGAGGGTCGCGTCGATGATGCGTTGCCGTCGCGACTCGGCGTCCACCGCCATGTCCCCTCCTCGGTCGTCCCCGGGGGGCCCGGGTGCCGCCGATGCTAGGGCATGTCCTGGAGGAACCTGCCTACAGTCGGGCGCATGACGACGATCAAGGCGCAGCCCGACGACACCACGCTGCTCGTGTTCGACGGTCAGGTGCTGGAGATGTTCGGGCGCGTCGACGCCCACCGCATCCACATCTGGCAGCGCCCCCGTCTCGAGATCCTCGACGGCAAGCGCCCGAAGGCGCGGATCCACTGCGGGATCGGCGCGGAGCACACCTTCCCGTACGACGCCCACCGGCGCGCAGAGCTCGAGGCCCTCGCCGCGGCCCTCGCGGCGGCTGCCTATCCGGGCTGACGCGCGAGCCGCTCCGCCGCCTCCACGGCGAGTGCCGGAGCCATCTGGATGCCGTACCCGGCCTGGCCGACGAACCAGAACAGCCCTTCGACGTCGTCGTCGTAGCGCGCGACCGGGTTGCCGTCGGGGGCGAAGGTGCGCAGCCCGGCCCAGGCGGTGCGCACGCTGCGCAGCCCGAGCACGGTCGCCTCGTTGACCGCCTCGATGGTGCGGGCGATCTCGAGCTCGTCGGGCTTCGGGTCGCCGGGGGCGTGCGGCTCGGCGTCCTCCGGCGAGCAGAGCGCGAGCTCGCCCTCGGCCTTGACGTACCAGCCTCCTTCGATGTCGCAGGTGAACGGCATCCCCGCCAGGGGTACGGCGGCCGGCGAGCCGAAGATGGTGCGCCGGCGGGCCTCGAGGCCGACGCCCGCCGAGCCGAGGAGGCGGCCGACCTCGTCGCCCCAGGCACCCGCGGCGACCACGACCACGGGAGCCGACAGCACCTCACCCGAGGCCAGCGAGAGCCGCCACAGCCCGGCCTCCCGGACCGCGCCGGTCACCCGGGCGCGGAGGCGCACCTCTCCCCCACCGGCGCGCAGCGCGCGCACATAACCCTGGTGCAGACCGGCCACGTCGAGCTCGCAGGCCGTGTCGTCGATGACGGCGACGCTGGTCCAGCCCGGTCGCAGCAACGGGTTGAGCCGCTCCGCCTCTGCAGGGTCGAGGACCACGCCGGGAATGTCGGCGGCGGACGCCGGCGAGGCGTCCGGCCCGCCGACGTACAGGCAGGGAAGCGGGGTCAGCAACGGGCCGGCGACGTCGATCGCCGGGTCCTCGAGGAAGTGACGGCTGGCCAAGGTGAGGCGGCGCACCTCGGGCGGACCGTAGCCGCCGATCCAGGTCGCGGCGGAGCGGCCGGTGGTGTGCCGTGCGAGCTCGTGCTCGGCCTCGAGCACGCAGACGGTACGCCCGCGGGCGGCGAGCTCGTGGCCGATCGAGGCGCCGGCGATGCCGCCGCCGACGACGATGACGTCGGGCATGGGTTCTCCTAGGCGTGGGAGGTCGGGGGTTCGGGGAGCGGCTCGGCGGCCGGGCGGTCGACGATCATGAGCATCGCCGCGAGGACGAGCACGCCGCCGCCGAGCGTGCGCGGGCCGAGCGTCTCGTGCCAGAGCAGGGCGCCGAAGACGGCGGCCCACACGGGTTCGAGGACCATCAGCACGGCGGCCTGCCCGGAGTCGAGGTGCCCCTGCGCCCAGGTCTGCACGAGCAGAGTGACGGTGCCGGCGACCACGGCGAGGTAGGCGAAGGTCGGCAGGTCCGCGCGTCCCGGCAGGGTCAGCCCGTCGGCCGCGCCCACCGCGGTCAGCAGCACGCCCATGGTGGCGAGCTGGAGGAAGGTGACCGCGAACGCCTCGCCCGGCCGGGCCCAGCGTCCGAGAGCGAGGATGTGCACGGCGTACAGCAACGCGGCGAGCAGCGTCATCGCCTCGCCGGGGCCGAAGGCCCAGCCCCGCAGGGACATCACGGCGACTCCCGCGGTCGCGACGGCCACCGCCAACCAGGTGGTCAGGTCGACGCCTCGCCCCGGCAGCGTGGCGGCGAGGAGCGGCGTGAACACGACGTACATCGCGACCACGAAGGCCGACACCGTCGGCGCGGTGTGGGCCAGGCCGTGGAACTGCAACAGCTGCGCGGCGGCGTACAGCGTGCCGAGGCCGGTCCCGACCTTCAGCGTGTGCGGCGTCATGCCGCGCAGCAGCCGCGGGCAGACGGCGAGCAGCACCGTGGCGGCGACCAGGTAGCGCGGTCCGAGGTAGTCGGCGACGGGCAGGCGCGCGATCAGGTCCTTGGACAGGCCGAAGGTCGAGCCCCACACGGCGGTGACCGCGACCAGCGCAAGAGCAGCGGCACGAGGGGTGCTCACCCCGTCGACGGCGACGGCCGTCACTGCTGGACCGACTTGGTCTCGAGGAACTCCTCGATCCCGAAGCGCCCGAGCTCGCGACCGTTCCCCGAGCGCCCGTAGCCGCCGAAGGGGGCGGCCGGGTTGAACGCGGCACCGTTGACGTCGACCTGACCGGTGCGCAGCCGGCGCGCGATCCCCCGTGCCCGCGCGGGATCCGCGGACCACACGCCCCCGTGCAGGCCGTACACCGTCGCATTGGCCATCGCGACGGCCTCGTCGTCCGAGCCGAAGGCTTGGACGGTGAGGACCGGTCCGAAGACCTCCTCGCGCACCACCTCGGCGTCGGGAGCGACACCCGACAGCACGGTGGCGGCGTGGAAGTGCCCGACCGCCACGGGCCGGGCCGAGCCGCCGGCGACCAGCCGTGCCCCCGCGGCGACCGCCCTGTCGACGAAACCCGCGACCATGGCGCGCTGGGCGGCCGAGACGACCGGCCCCAGCCAGGTCCGCTCGTCGAGCGGGTCGCCGAGCACCAGGTCGGCGACGGCAGCCGCCGCGATCTCCTCGGCCTCGCCGACGCGGGCCGCCGGCACCAGCAGCCGCGACCAGGCGCTGCAGGTCTGCCCGGAGTTGAGCATCGCCGCGTGCACGGTCCCGGTCACGGCTGCGACGAGGGCGGCGTCGTCGAGCACGATGCTGGCGGACTTGCCGCCGAGCTCGAGGCAGACCCGCTTGACCGTCGGCGCCGCGAGCGCGGTGATCCGCGCACCGACGCCGGTCGATCCGGTGAAGGACACGACGTCGACGTCCGGGTGCGTGACCATCGCCTCCCCCACGACCGAGCCCGCGCCGGGGATCAGGTTGAGGACGCCCGCAGGAAGGCCCGCACGTTCGGCGGCCTCGACCAGCAGGTACGCCGACAACGGAGTCAGCTCGGCCGGCTTGAGGACGACGGTGCAGCCCGCCACCAGCGCGCCGCCGAGCTTCGCGAGCACCTGGTAGAAGGGGTAGTTCCACGGCGTGATGCAGGCCGCGACGCCTGCGGCTTCGCGCAGCACGAGGGAGCTGCCGGCCTGTTCCTCCCAGGCGACGTCCTTCGACGCGTCGAGGTAGCCCCGCAGCACGGCGAGACCGAGGTCGACGTGCGCCTCGCGTGCGATCGCGACCGGCGCGCCGACCTCGGCCACCGTGGTCGCGACCAGCTCGGCGTACGCGGCCCGCAGCTCGTCGTACCACCGCTCCAGGACCGCGACCCGGTCCGCCACCGGCAGCCCCGACCACGCCGAGAACACAGCCCGCGCGGAGGAGACGGCGTCGTCGACGTCACGCGAGCCGCCCTCGGCGACCCGCGCGATCACCTGCTCCGTCGCTGGGTTCTCGACCTCGCGGGTCCCTCCGTCGTGGGGAGCCTGCCAGCGACCACCGATGAACAGGCAACCCCGCGTCGTCACCCCGTGACCCCGAACCGCTCCCGCAGGGCGTCGGAGTTGCGGGCGGTGAGCTCGAGCGCGCACTCCCGCAGGGTCCGGCCGGACGCGTCGGCGGTGTCGCCGACCTCGGTGAGGAGGCGACGCATGACCGTGCGGACCTTGTCGTACGACGACTCCGCG
Organism: Nocardioides sp. F233; assembly: GCF_057813895.1. NCBI lineage: Bacteria > Bacillati > Actinomycetota > Actinomycetes > Propionibacteriales > Nocardioidaceae > Nocardioides > Nocardioides sp. F233. The sequence continues at coordinate 503,534 of NZ_JBVASH010000004.1, read as the reverse complement.
GTCGGCGCGACGTCGCCGAACACGACCCACCACCACCAGGCGTTGGTCATCACGTTGGCCAGGAAGTCCGGTACGACGGGGATCCCGCGCGCGACGAGGGCCACCTCGGCCTCGGGAAGGGTCGGCATGTTGGCGCCCTCGACGACGATGCGGGCCTGGATCCGGTCGACGTCGTCGGCCGAGATGACGTAGGACATCGCGGCCGGCACGAGCAGGTCGCACGGCACGTCGAGCCAGGCGTCACGGTCGCCGAGCTCGACGCCCTCGGGCAGGCTGTCGCGCGCGATCACGCCGAGGCCGTCGCGGGCGGCGAGCAGCGCCTCGACGTCGAGACCGCGGTCGTCGCGGATCAGGCCGTCGCGATCGGCGACGGCGATCACCTTGACGCCCGCCTCGGCCAGGTAGCGCGCCGCCGCACCGCCGATGGAGCCGAATCCCTGCACCACGGCCGTGGCCTCGCCGGCGGCGATCGCCTGACGCTCGGCGGCGACGAGGGCGGCCTGCGCGACGCCGTACCCCCCGACGAGGTCGCCGAGCGAGATGCCGCCGACCATGTCGGCGAAGGCCGTCGCGAGGCGCTCGCGGGCCGCGGGTGCGTCGTCGAGGGTGGCGAACACGGCCTCGACGGTCGAGGGCAGGCCGAGGTCGGCGACGACCTTGTCGATCGTCTCCTGGCGCAGGCCGAAGTCCTCACCGGTGTTCCACTGCTCGCGCACGACGGGCAGGACGGCCGCGAGGAAGCGGTGCAGCACCTCGGTGGCCTGCGGGTCGGCCGGGTCGATGTCGATGCCGCCCTTGCCGCCTCCGAGGGGCAGGTAGCGGTCGGCCGGGTCGTAGACCAGCGCCTCCTTGCGGGTCATGCCCTGCGCGAGGCCGCGCACCTCGGCCAGCGAGCAGCCCTCGCGCAGGCGCAGGCCGCCGCTGGCCAGGCCGCGCACGAGGGTGTCGATCACGACGTACCCCTTGCGGCCGGTGACCGGGTCGGTCCAGGTGATCTCCAGCAGGCTGTCACGACCGGGGGTGGTCATCGGGCTCCTCCTTCACGGGGCATGCGGACGTGGATCACGGTGGGTCGGTCGGCGACGAGGGCGTCGCGGACCGCAGTGGTGAGGTCGGCGGGCGTGCCGTCCGCACCGAGGTCGACGGTGACGCCGAGGCAGCCGACCGACCGGCCGAGAGCCGCGAAGTCGGGTGCCGGGAAGCTCACCGCGTGGACCGGGTCGCCGCGCTCGGCCATCTCGTTGCGGATCTCGCCGTAACCGGAGTTGTCGACCACCACGACGGGCAGCGCGATCCGCAGCTCGGCGGCCGTCGCGAGCTCGGCGACGGTGAACATGACACCGCCGTCGCCCAGCATCGCCACGACGGGCCGGTCCGGGTTGCCGACCTTGGCGCCGATGCCGGCGGGCAGGCCGAAGCCGAGCGTGCCGTAGCCCGTCGGGAACAGGTACGACGCCGGGGTGTGCGTGGCCAGGTTCGCGAGGGTGCCGAGGTAGCAGGCCATCGCGTTGTCGGTCGCCATCACCACGTCGCGCGGTACGGCGGCCGCGAGCGCCGCGACCACGTCGAGCCACTCGGCGCCCTCGGCCTGCGCGTCCTTGGCCTTGCGCTCCCGCCAGGCACCGGCGTCCGGCCGGGCCGGCTCGCCGGCACCGAGAGCACCGAGAGCACCGAGAGCACCGAGCAGCGCGTCGATCGCGAGCGCCGCGTCGCCGAGCACGGCGACCGTCGGCGTGGCGTTGGTGACCATGCCGACCGGGTCGACGTCGACGCGCACGAGCTTGCCGGCGACCGGCAGGGCGCCGTACCAGAGGTCGGCGGGGGCGAGCTCGGTGCCGATCGCGACGACGACGTCGGACTCCTCGACGAGCGCCTTGACGGCCGGCAGGTGGATGCCGGCGCCCAGGGCGAGCGGGTGGTCCTCGGGCAGCACGCCCTTGCCGTTGGTGGTCGAGACGACGAGCGCACCGAGGCGCTCGGCGAGTGCCCGCACCTGCGCGGCAGCACTCCGGGCTCCGCCGCCGACGAGCAGCACCGGAGAAGCGGCCGACGCGAGCATCGCCGCAGCAGCGGCGACCGAGGCCTCCGGAGCCGGCGCCGGAGCGGCGACGACCGGTGCGACCACCGAGACCTCGGCGGTCTCCTCCAGCACGTCGAGCGGGACCTCGAGGTGCACCGGGCGCGGCCGGCCGGACGACATGATCGAGAACGCCTGGGCGACGGCGGTCGGGATCTCGGCGACGCTGGTCGGGCGCAGGCTGGCGGCGGCCACGGCGGCCATCGCGGCCTGCTGGTCCCGGGTCTCGTGCAGCAGGCCGTTGCCGGTCGCCGGGTGCCGCAGCGGCAGGCCCGGCGACACGACGAGGACCGGGATCGAGTCCGAGTACGCCTGCCCGACCGCGGTCGCGGCGTTGAGCAGGGCAGGTCCGCTGGTGACGATCGCGACGCCGACGCGGCCGGTGGTGCGGGCGTAGCCGTCGGCGGCGTACCCGGCGCCCTGCTCGTGGCGGGTGCTGACGTGCCGCACGCCGTGGGCCGGCAGGTGCTTGTAGATCTCGAGGTTGTGGGTGCCGGGGATGCCGAAGGCGACGTCGACACCGTGCGCGGCCAGGGCGGCGACGAGCGCTTCCCCTCCTGTCATCAGCGCCATGCTCAGACCTCCTTCGACGAGTCGGCGTAGACGACCTTGCCGAGCCACTGTCCTCCGTCGACGCTGAGCACGTCACCGGTGATGTAGCCGGCCCGGCGCGGGTCGAGGAGGAAGGCCGCGGACTCGGCGACCTCCTCGGGGGTGGTGAACCGCGCGGCCGGCACCGAGCCGAGCACCCGGGCCCGGTCCTCCTCGGTCGGCCAGAGCGCCGCGCCGGCGCCCTCGGTCTCGGTCGGCCCGGGAGAGATGCAGTTGACCCGGACGCCGCGTGCGCCCCACTCCGAGGCGAGCGTGCGGGTCATCGCGAGGATGCCGCCCTTGGCCGCCGCACTGTGCACCGTGCCGGGGTGGCCGTGCCAGGCGTACGACGCGATCACGTTGAGGATCGAGCCCTCGCCCTGCGCCAGCATGTGCCGCGCGGCCGCGCGGGTCGCGTAGAAGGTGCCGTTGAGGACGATGTCGACCACCGCCCGCCAGCCACCCGGCGAGAGGTCCTCGGCCGCGCACACGAAGTTGCCGGCAGCGTTGTTGACCAGGGCGTCGATCCGGCCGAGGTCGGCGACGACCCCGTCGACCGCCGCGGTGACGGCGTCGGCGTCACGGACGTCGCAGCTCGCGAAGCCGGCGCGCACACCGTGCTTCTCGGCGAGACGGACGGTCTCCTCGAGCGGCTCGCTGCGCCGGCCGAGGACGACGACGTCACCGCCGCCGGCGGCGTACCGCACGGCGATGGCGCGGCCGATCCCGGACCCGCCGCCGGTGACGAGGGCGACCTTGCCGGCGAACTCGGTGGACTCACTCATCGGTTCTCTCCAGAGTTCTCGGTGCGGTCGGCGGCCAGGACGAGCGCGTCGACGGCGACGGCGCCCTCCGGTCCGACCCGCAGGGGGTTGATCTCGCACTCGACGAGGTCGGGGTCCTCGGCCAGCAGACGCGAGACGCCCGCGACCACCCGGGCCGCGGCATCGACGTCGACCGCGGGCCGGCCGCGCCAGCCGTCGAGCAGCGGGTAGGCCCGCAGCGACTCGATCATGGTCCGCGCCTCCTCCTCGCCCACCGGGGCGAGGGCGATCTGCACGTCGCGGTAGAGCTCGGCCTGCACGCCGCCGAGCCCGACCAGCACGACCGGGCCGAACGACCCGTCGCGCCGGGCACCGACGATCAGCTCGACCGTGTCGGTCTGACGGTCCATCTCCTCGAGGACGTACTCGCCCTCCCCGAGCCGCCCGCTCATCGCGACGAACGCATCCTCGGCAGCGCCGCTGTCGGCCAGGCCGACGGCGACGCCACCGACCTCGGTCTTGTGCTCCAGCCAGCCCGCCTTGAGGACGTACGGCGCCCGCAGGCGCGCTGCCGCAGCCCGCAGGTCCGCCACGGTCCGCACCGCAGCCGCGCCCGGGTAGGTGACGCCGGCGGCGGCGACCCGGGCGCGTCCGGCGAGGTAGTCGAGCGCCTTGCCGCTCTCTGCGGTCGGCTCCGTGACCGGCCCCGGCACGACCCGAGAGGCGTCCTCGGCCATGGTGGTGGCCAGCTCCAGGGACCGGGCGACGGCGTCGATCGTGTGCATCGTCGGCACCGCCTGCTCGCGCATCGACCGCACCGCGACGGAGTCGTGGCTCATGCTGTGCACGACCACCGGCCGGCCCTGCGCGCCGACGACGCCGGCGAGCGCGCCGACGACCTCGAGCTCGCGCTCGACCAGCTCGGGGGTGTCGGCTCCGTAGCAGCCGAAGTAGCCGGACAGCACGACCGCGTCGACCTCACCACTGGCGGCGAGGACCTCGACGACGCGGGCGTACGTCGACAGGTCCTGCTCCCCCGCACCCGCCAGGTCGACGGGGTTGGCGACTGCCGCCGCGGCCGGCAGCAGGTCGGCCAGCGCCCCACGGGTGGCGTCGGACAGCCGCGGGACCTGCAGTGCGTGACGGGCGAAGGTGTCGGCCGCGACGGCGCCCTGGCCGCCGCTGTCGCTGACGATCGCGACCCGGCGCCCGCTCGGGAGCGGTCCGCCGAGCAGCAGGTGCGCGAGCTCGACCGCCTGGGCCGGGGTCTCGACGAGCGAGGCGCCCGCGGCCCGGCAGGCCGCCCGGACCACGTCGGTCGCCGCGGTCAGCGCACCGGTGTGGGACTGGGCGGCCGCGCGGCTGGCCTCCGACGCACCGACGGTCAGCACGACCACCGGCTTGCCGGCCTCGCGGAGCCGGGCCATCGTCGCGACCAGGGCGCGGGCGTCGGCGAAGCTCTCGAGGTAGAGCACGACCGCGCGGGTCTGCTCGTGGTCGACGAGGTCGTCGAGCAGCTCGGCAGCGGTCACGTCGACCTGGTTGCCGACGGACACGAACCGCGAGACACCGAGGCCCTCGTGGGCAGCCAGGCCGGCGAGCTCGAGGCCGAGCTGGCCGGACTGCGAGATGACCGCGAGGTGGCCCGGCGTGAAGGTGCCCCAGGCCAGCTCGAGGTCGGTCGCGGCGTCGTACAGGCCCAGGCAGTTGGGACCGACGATCCGGGCACCGGCGGCCCGGATCCGCTCGGCCAGCCGGCGCTCGAGGCCCGGCTCGCCGTGGGCGGCGTCGATGCCGGCGGTGATGCCGAGGAAGCCCTTCGTACCCATCGCGAGCGCCTGGTCGATCACGTCGGGGACCGTCGCCGCCGGGGCGCAGAGCACCACCAGCTCGGGAGCCTCGCCGCGCGCAGCCAGCTCGTCCAGCGAGCGGACCGACGTCGCGCCCTCGATGGTCGCGCCCCTCGCGTTGACCAGGTGGACCCCGCGGCGCCCGGCACCCCGCACGGCACCCCGGGCCAGCCAGTACCCCCACTTCGCGGGGTCGGCGGAGGCCCCGACGACCGCCACCGAACGCGGGTCGGAGAAGACGGACAGATCAGGGAGGCTCATCGCGCAGCGACTGCCCGGGAGATGATGAGCCGCTGGATGTCGCTGGTGCCCTCCTCGAGCTCCTCGAGCTTGGCGTCGCGGACCCACTTCTCCAGCAGGAACTCGCGGCTGTAGCCCCAGCCGCCGTGGATGGACAGCGCCGCATTGGTGACCCACGAGGTGTTCTCGGACGCGGTCAGCTTGGCGACCGCCGACTCCATGGCGGTCATCTCACCCTGGTCGTAGAGGCGCGCGGCGCGCATCGTCACCAGGTGCGAGATGTCCGTCTTCGCGGCCATGTCGGCGAGCCGGAAGGCGACCGCCTGGTGCTCGATGATCGGCTTGCCGAACTGGGTGCGCTCCCGGGCGTACTGCGTCGACTGGTCGAGGGCGGCACGCGAGAGGCCGGTGGCGCCCGCGCCGATCAGGATGCGCGAGGCGTCGAAGGTGCGCATCAGGCCGTAGAAGCCCTGCCCCTCCTCGCCGAGGCGGTGGTCGAGCGGCACCCGGACGTCCTCGAGGAAGACCTCAGCGTTGGTGATCCCGCGCTGGCCCATCTTCTTCATCGGCTGGCCGATGGTGACGCCGGGCAGGTCGCGGTCGATGACGAAGGCCGTGACACCGCGCGAGCGCAGCGACGGGTCGACGGTGGCGAACACGATGATCCACCTCGCGTACGGCGCGTTGGAGATCCACGTCTTCTGGCCGTTGAGGACGTACTCGTCACCCTCGCGAACCGCGCGCGTCTGCAGCGCGGCCGAGTCCGACCCGACGCCCGGCTCGGTGACGGCGAGCGCGGTGACCGGCGGGTTGTCGCCGGCGAGCGGGGTCAGCCAGCGCTTCTTCTGCTCCTCGTTGCCCAGTGCCTCGACCGGACCGGAGAAGAACGCGCTCGAGGTCAGGAAGTTGCCGATGCCCACATCGCCGTAGCAGAGCTCCTGCTGCACGAGGCACTGCGTGACCAGGTCGGTGATCCCGCCGCCGCCGTACTCCGCCGGGAGCATGTACGACGCCAGGCCGATCTGAGCGGCCTTGGCCCACAGGTCGAGCGGCGACTCGGTGTCGGCCTCGTCGACCTCGCGGGCGCGGGGGCGGATCTCACGCTCGGCGAAGTCACGCGCCAGCGCGACGAACTCCCGCTGCTCCTCGGTCAGTGCGATGCCGTCGCGGATGGTGTGGCTCATGGTGATCTCGGTTCCTTGCTCGATGAGGGATGTCGGGGGAGGTCAGGCGGCGGTGTCGGCCGAGTCATCGGCGACGACCAGGGCGTGCTCGGGGTGCCAGTGGGCGGCGACCGGCAGGCCCGGGCTGGGGGTGAGCGCTCCGCGGACCTCGGAGCGGGTGATCAGGTGGCGGCCGTCGGGCAGCGCGACCTCGACCCGGAGGCCGGAGCCGAGGTAGACGACCTCGCGCACGACGCCGTCGATCGTGCTGTGGCCCGACGGCAGGTCGCTCCCCGCCGCGCTGAGCCGCACGTGCTCCGGACGCACGACCAGGGCCGAGCCGTCGTCGACGCCGTGCTTGCGGCCGGTGAAGATGTTCGACTCGCCCAGGAACTCCGCGGTGTAGCGGCTGGCCGGGCGCTCGTAGAGCTCGACCGGGGTCCCGACCTGGACCAGCGCGCCGTCGCGCAGGACCGCGATCCGGTCGGACATGGCGAGCGCCTCCTCCTGGTCGTGGGTCACGAACACGAAGGTGGTGCCGAGCTCGCGGTGCAGCCGCTTGATCTCCAGCTGCAGCTGCTCGCGCAGCCGCTTGTCGAGGGCGCCGAGCGGTTCGTCCATGAGCAGGGCCTGGGGCTGGAAGACGATCGCCCGGGCCAGTGCGACGCGCTGCTGCTGGCCGCCCGAGAGCTGCGCCGGGCGGCGCCTGCCGAGGTGGCCGAGCTCGACCACGTCGAGCGCGCGCTGCACGCGCTCGGCGACCTGCGCCTTCGCGACCCCGCGGCGCTTGAGCGGGAAGGCGATGTTGTCCCAGACCGACATGTGCGGGAACAGGGCGTAGTGCTGGAACACCATGCCCAGGTCGCGGCGGTACGGCGGCACCTTGGTCAGATCCTTGCCGCCGACCTCGATCGAGCCGCCGTCGGCGCTGATGAAGCCCGCGATGATGTTGAGCAGGGTCGACTTGCCCGAGCCGCTCGAGCCGAGCAGGGTGAGGAACTCCCCCGGCTCGATGGTGAGGGAGACGTCGTCGACGGCTGTCATCGTCTTGTAGGTCTTGACGACGTTGCGGATGTCGATGGAGACGCCGGTGCCGGCGAGGGTGCTGGTGGTGCTGGGGTTCTGGGACATCAGGGTGCTCCGTTGCTGGTGCGTGGAGTGGTCGGTGGTCAGGCGGCCTTGGCCAGGCGGCGGGCGCGGAAGAGGCGCACCAGCCCGGCCGAGGCGAACAGGGCGAGGGTGACGAGCAGGAGCATCGTGCTGACGGCCGCGACCGTCGGGTCGATCTGCACCCGCACGCCGCTCCACATCTGCACCGGCAGGGTGCTCAGGTCGGGGCCGGCCAGGAAGACGCTGGTGACGACCTCGTCGAAGGAGGTGATGAAGGCGAACAGGGCTCCGGCCGCCACGCTGGGCGCGATGCACGGCAGGGTCACCTTGAGGAAGGTCGTGACCCGGTTGGCTCCCAGGCTCATCGCGGCCATCTCGAGGCGCTCGTCGAAGCTCACCAGAGCGGCGCTGACGTTGATCACGACGAAGGGCACGGCCAGCGCGGTGTGGACGAGCACGAAGCCGAGCACCGACTGGGTGAGACCGATCTTGAGGAAGACCGCGTAGACGGCGAGGCCGATGATCACGTAGGGCACGAGCACCGGCGCCAGGACGAGCCCGCTCACCAGCGCCTTGACCGGGTAGCGACCACGGACCATGGCCATGGCAGCCGCCGTACCGAGGACGACCGACAAGATCGTGACCCAGAAGCCGATCTGCAGCGAGTTGAGGGTGGCGTTGATCCAGGCCGGGTCGTCGAAGTACGCCTGGTACCAGCGGGTCGAGAACGCCTTCGGCGGGAACTCCAGGAACGAGCTGTCGTTGAAGGACGTCGGGATCACGAAGAAGACCGGGGCGACCAGGTAGAGCGCCGTCAGAACGACCAGGGCGACCAGGGCGCCGCGGCACAGGAGCTTGGTATTCATCGCTCGCCTCCCATGAACTTGCCGATGTTGACGATGCGCGACACGAGCAGGAGCAGGGCGGCGGTCACCAGGAGCAGGATCACGGCCAGCGCGGAGGCGAAGCCCCATCGCAGTACGGCGGACAGCTGCTGGACGATGAGCTCGCCGATCATCATGTCCTTCGGCCCGCCGAGCAGGGCCGGCGTGACGTAGAACCCGATCGAGGAGATGAAGACCAGCAGGCAGGATGCGGCGACGCCGGGCACGGTCAGCGGTGCATAGACCCGCCAGAAGGCGGAGATCGGGCGGGCGCCGAGACCCTCGGCGGCCTGCACCAGGCGCCGGTCGATCTGCCGCATGGTGGCGTACATCGGGAGCACGGCGTACGGCAGCATCACCTGGACCATGCCGACCAGGACGCCGGTCTGGTTGCGGATCAGCTGGGTCGGCTCGTCGATCAGTCCGATCGACATGAGGAACTGGTTGACCACGCCGGTGTCGCCGAGCATGAGCACCCAGGCGAAGGTGCGGACCAGCAGGCTGGTCCAGAACGGGATGAGCACCGCGACCAGCATCAGGTTGCGCCAGAACGGCGGTGCCAGCGTCATCATGTAGGCGTAGGGGAAGCCGAGCAGCAGGGTGACGAGGGTGACCAGGCCGGAGATCCGGAAGGTGTTGCCGAGGACGTCGAGGTAGACCGGCGAACCGAGGAAGTCGCGGTAGTTGTCCAGGCCCGTCGTCGGGTCGGTGAAGCTGCGCGCCAAGATCGAGACCAGCGGCGCGACGAAGACGACCAGCAGGAAGGCCACGAGCGGCAGGACCAGCAGGCCCCAGCCGTCGAGGATCCGCGGCCGGCGTCGCGCCGGCGACGGCGAGCTCCCGGCGCCGGGCGCGTGGCCCGCTTCCTGCGGCATCGTCGGGGTGACGGTCGAGCTCACTGGGCGGCCCATTCGTTCAGCCGCTCCGAGACCTCGTCGTAGTTGTCGGCCCACCAGGCGTAGTCGATGATCGCGGCGCGCTTGTGGGCGTTCTCCGGCGACGTCGGCAGCTCGGCGAGCACGTCGGGCTTCACGTACTCGAGCGCTGCCTCGGTGATCGGGCCGTAGGCCGTGGCGTTGGAGTAGCCGGCCTGGGCCTCCGGGTGCTCGACGTACCACTTCATCCACTTCTGGGCGTTCGCCGCGTTCTTCGCGCCCTTCGGGATGACCAGCTGGTCGTAGGAGAGCAGGTGCTCGTTCCACTCGTTGGCGACCGGCTGGCCCTCCTTGGCGGCCGAGTAGATGCGGCCGTTCCAGGCCTGCACGAGAGGCGCCTCCCCCGAGGCGACGAGCTGCTGCTGCTGCTCGCCCGTCTCGTAGAAGACGATGTCGTCCTTGATCGTGTCGAGCTTCTTGAAGGCCCGGTCGATGTCGAGCGGGTAGAGCTCGTCGGGCTTCACGCCGTCCGCCAGCAGAGCGGCCTCGAAGATCGCGCCGGTGGCGTACTTCCAGAAGCCGCGCTTGCCCGGGAACCTCTTCGTGTCGAAGAACTCGGCCCAGGTCGTGGGGTGCGCGTCCTTGAAGGTGTCGGTGTTGTAGCCGATGGTGAAGGCGTACTCGAGGACGGGGATCGCGCAGTCGGTGACCTCCACGGGGTTGAGGTCGGCGGTGTCGACGACGCCGGTGTCGAGCTTCTCGGCCCATCCCTTGTCACAGGCGGTGTGCGCGAAGTTGGGCTCGACCTCGACGACGTCCCAGCTGACCTTGCCGGACTCGACCTGGGCGCGGAACTTCGCGTAGTCGCTCGGGGAGTCCTGCTTGATCGTCACACCTGCCTCGTCGGCCCAGGGCTGGATGGCCTCCTTGACGTGGGTCTTCTGGTCCTGGCCACCCCACATCACGACCGTGAGCTGGTCGCCGCTGCTGCCCGCAGCACCACAGGCCGCCAGGCCCAGCACGGCCGAAAGTGCGACACCCGCCGACAGAACTCGCTTCATGTGAGACCCCTGGTTCCAAAGTTGATTGGTGCGTCAGTTATGTTGCACCAGCGTGATCGCCGCCACAGGGGTGTGTCAAGGGTTACCCCGAAGATTCCTGATTCGCGAGTCAGAAATGCCGCGAGGGGCCGGCGGCACAGGGCCGCCGGCCCCTCGCGGGGACGTCAGGAGAGTCCGTCAGGGCGCCAGGAAGAACCAGCCCAGGACCTGCTCGCAGACCGCGCGCATGCGGTCTGCGGTCATGCTGCGCGAGCCGAGGAGGACCTGGAGACTGAGCCCGTCGATCATGCCGATCAGGCCGTTGGCGAAGACGACGGGATCACCCTCGCGGAACTCCCCCGCATCCTGCCCGTCGCGGATGATCGCGGCGACGGCGCGGCGCCACTCGCCGTACACACGTTCGTTGAGTTCCTGCAGGTCAGGGTCGTGCAGGGCTTCGACCCACAGCTCCGCCCAGACGTGCCAGGCGCCGACGGTGGCCGCCCCCTCGGGCAGGTAGGACTCGACGAACTCACGCAGCCGCTGGCTCGGCGAGGCGTCGCTCTCGAGGATCTCGCGCCGGCGCCCCAGCGACTGGGTGAAGTTCCAGTCGAAGGCGGCGTGCATGAGGTCGCGCTTGGTGTCGAAGTAGTAGTGCACCGTGCCGGTGCTGGTGCCGGCCCGCTTCGCGACGTCCGCGATGCGCAGCGACTTGAAGCCGATCTCCGACACGACCTCACAGGCAGCCGCGAGGATCTGCTCCTTGCGCTCCGCCTCGACGCTCGCCCTGGCCATGGCCGCTCCTCTGGTTGTTTGACTGACCAGTCAATCATTCGGAGCGGGTTCCTGCAAGGGAACACCAAAGCGGCTCCCCCAGTCGGGGACGCCGCTCGGGTTCAGACGACGATGTTGACGAGCTTCGGTGCCCGCACGATCACCTTGCGCACCGGACGCCCGTCGATCGCCTTGACGACCGCCGGGTCGGCGAGCGCGGCGGCCTCGAGGTCGGCCTCGCTGATGTCGGGCGCGACCTCCAGCCGGCCGCGGACCTTGCCCTGGATCTGGACGACGGCGGTCACCGAGTCCTCGACCAGCAGCGCGGGGTCGACGGTGGGCCAGGCGGCCTGGGCGACCGACGGCTCGTGGCCGAGCCGGGCCCACATCTCCTCGGCGGTGTACGGCGCCACCAGGGACAGCAGGATCGCCACCGTCTCGGCGGCCTCGCGCACTGCCGGGTCGGCCGGGCCGCAGCCCGAGTCGATCGCCTTGCGCGTGGCGTTGACGAGCTCCATGGTGCGCGCCACGACCACGTTGAACCGGTAGGTGTCGAGCAGCTGCGCGGCTTCGTGCACCGTCTTGTGGGTGACCTTGCGCAGCGCGACGTCACCGGCGCTCACGTCCACGCCGACGGCGGACGTCACGTCGCCGGACAGCCGCCACGCGCGCTGCAGGAACTTCGCCGACCCGGCGGGCGAGACGTCGGCCCAGTCGATGTTGTCCTCGGGCGGGCTGGCGAAGACCAGCGTCAGCCGGACGGCGTCGACGCCGAACTCGTCGAGCTGGGCACCGAGCGCGACGCCGTTGCCGAGCGACTTGCTCATCTTGTGGCCGTTGTTGATGACCGTGCCCTGCGACAGGTACGCCGAGAACGGCTCGTCCCAGTCGATCAGGCCCATGTCGCGCATCGCCTTGGTGAAGAAGCGCGCGTAGAGCAGGTGGAGCACGGCGTGCTCCGAGCCGCCGAGGTAGAAGTCGACCGGGCCCCAGGCCTTGGCCAGCGCGGGGTCGAAGGCCTGCGTGCTGTCGTGGGGCGAGAGGTAGCGGAAGAAGTACCAGGACGAGTCGACGAAGGTGTCCATGGTGTCGGTGTCGCGGGTCGCGGGTCCGCCACAGGTCGGGCAGCTGACGTTGACCCACTCGGTGGCCGCGCCCAGCGGCGAGGTGCCCTTGGGCTTGAGGTCGGCGCCGCGCAGCTCGGGCAGCTCGACGGGCAGCTGGTCCTCGGGGACCGGGACCTCGCCGTCGACAGGGCAGTGGATGATCGGGATCGGCGCGCCCCAGTAGCGCTGGCGGGACAGCAGCCAGTCGCGCAGACGGAAGTTGACGGTGCCCTCACCGTGGCCGTTGGCCTCGACGGCGGCGATCGCCTTCGACACCTCGACGGCCTTGTCGTAGGGCTGCTCGTCGTCGTAGACGGGGACGATCGGGAGGCCGAACTTCTCGGCGAACTCGCGGTCGCGGTCGTCGTGGGCCGGGACCGCCATGATCGCGCCGGTGCCGTAGTCGGCCAGCACGTAGTCGGCCGCCCAGACCGGGATCTGCTCGCCGGTCAGCGGGTTGGTGGCGGTCACGCCCAGGTCGACACCGGTCTTGGGGCGGTCGGTCGCGAGCCGGTCGATGTCGGACGCCTTGCGCACGTCGGCGACGTACGCCTCCAGCGCCTGCGCGCGCTCCGGCGCGACCAGCTGCTGGGCCAGCTTGGCGTCGGCGGCGACGACCATGAAGGTCGCACCGACCAGGGTGTCGGGACGCGTGGTGAAGACCGTGATCGGGTCGTGGCCCTCGATGTCGAAGGACACGTGGGCGCCCTCGGAGCGGCCGATCCAGTTGCGCTGCGCGTTGACGACCTTGGGGATCCAGCTGTCCTGCAGGTCATCGAGCGAGTCGTAGAGCTCCTGCGCGTACGCCGTGGTCTTGAAGTACCACTGCGTCAGCTCCTTCTTGGTGACCTCGGCGCCGCAGCGCTCGCAGGTGCCGTCGGCCAGCACCTGCTCGTTGGCCAGCACGGTCTGGTCGTTGGGGCACCAGTTGACCGGCGAGTTCTTGCGGTAGGCCAGCCCCTGTTCGCGCAGCTTGAGGAAGAGCCACTGGGTCCACTTGTAGTACTCGGGGTCCGAGGTGTGCAGGCGACGCGACCAGTCGAAGCTCAGGCCGTACTTCTGGAAGGAGGTGAACTGGGTCTCGATGTTGGCGTACGTGTACGTCGCCGGGTGCTCGTCGTTCTTGATCGCGGCGTTCTCGGCGGGCAGGCCGAAGGAGTCCCAGCCCATCGGGTTGAGGACCTCGAACCCGCGGAACTTCTTGTAGCGGCACAGGACGTCGTGCAGCGCCATCACCTCGGCGTGGCCCATGTGCAGGTCACCGCTGGGGTACGGGAACATCGTCAGCCCGTAGAACTTGGGCTTGTCCCCCGCCAGCACGGCCGCGTCGTCGGCACGGAAGGCATCGAGGCGCTCCCAGACCGGAAGCCACTTCTCCTCGACGGCATGGGCGTCGTAGTGGACCTCGGGGGATGCAGCCGTTTCACTCACGGCCAAAGGATAGTCGTCGCCGGGCGTTGCTCAGACCACGGCCTCACCCGTCTGGACACGCCACAACGCCGCGTAGGCGCCGGCGCGCGCGACCAGCTCGTCGTGGGTGCCCGCCTCGGCCACGCGACCGCCGTCGAGCACCCAGATCCGGTGGGCGTGCCGGACCGTCGAGAGCCGGTGCGCGACCACGATCGTGGTGCACCTCTCCCCCGCCCGGCGCAGGGACTGCTGGATGGCCGCCTCGGTCTCGTTGTCGACCGCGCTGGTGGCCTCGTCGAGCACGAGCAGGGCCGGCTCGCGCAGCAGGGCACGGGCCAGGGCGATCCGTTGCCGCTGCCCGCCGGACAGGGTGATCCCCCGCTCGCCCACCCACGCGTCGTACCCACCGTCGAGGCGCTCGACGAACTCCGCGGCCGCCGCAGCCTCCGCCGCAGCACGGACCTCCTCGCGGCTCGCGTCGGGCCGGCCGTAGGCGATGTTGTCGGCGATCGTGCCGCTGAACAGGTAGACGTCCTGGGCGACGTAGCCCATCGAGCCGCGCAGCGCGTCCCAGGCGAGGTCGCGCACGTCGGTGCCGTCGAGCAGCACCTGACCCGCGCGCGGGTCGTCGAAGCGCAGCACCAGCCGCAGCAGCGAGGACTTGCCTGCGCCAGTGGGGCCGACGATCGCGTGCGTCTCCCCCGCCGGTACGACGAGGTCCAGGTCGTGCAGGACGTCCGGCCCGTCGGCGTACCCGGCCCGGACGCCGCGCAGCTCGACCCGCCCGCCGACCGGACCGGCGAGCGTCACCGACCCCGCCGGTACGTCGACCGGCACGGCCAGCAGCGCGAGGATCCGGGCCGTGGACGCGCGCCCGCGCTGGTAGAGGTCGAGCACCTCGGCGATCTCGGTCAGCGGCCAGAGCAGCCGCTGGGTCATGAAGACCAGCACCGAGTACAGGCCGAGCTCGAGGTCGCCGTCGAGGGTGGCTCGGCCACCGAGCAGCAGGGTGCAGGTGAAGCCGGCGAGGATCGCCATCCGCACCAGCGGCACGAACGCGGCCGAGGAGCGAATGGCCGCGACGTTGGCCTCCCGGTACGCGTCGGACACCGCCGCGATCCGGTCCCGCTCGCGGTCCTCGGCCGTGAACGCCTTGATGGTGGCGATGCCCGCGAGGTTGGCGCCGAGGGCGCCGGACAGGTCGGCCACGGCGACGCGGACCCGGTCGTAGAGCGGCTCCAGCCGGCGCTGGAAGACCAGCGAGCCGACCACGATGACGGGGATCGGCACGAAGGCGTAGAGCATCAGCTGCCACGAGGCGGCCGCGAACACCGCGCCCACGAGCAGCACGTTGAGGGCGGTCTGCAGGATCCGCGGCAGGCCGACGTCGAGCATCCGCTCGAGCTGGTTGACGTCGTCGTTGAGGGTGGCCAGCGTCGCGCCCTGCGGGCGGGCCTCGTGCCAGCCCAGGTGCAGGTGCTGCGCGTGGTCGTAGGCCTCGATCCGGAGCTCGTGCTCGATCCCCTGCGCCAGGCCGCGCCAGAGCACGTCGGCGGCGTACTCAGAGGCGGACTCGACGATCCACACCACGAGGTTGATCACCGCGAGCCAGCCGAGCTGGGCGTAGCGCGACTCGACGCCGAGCACGTCGCCCACGAACGAGCCCGCGCCCCGGACCACCACGTCGACGGCCGCGCCGATCAGCAGCTCGGGGACGACGTCGGCGACCTTGTTGAGGCTCGACATCGCGACCGCGAGCACGAACCGGCCACGGAAGCGGCGGTAGCGCTGCCAGAGCGCGGCCAGGGGGCGGTCGGCGACCGGTTGCACCGTGTCTCCTCCTCGGGATCAGGGAAGTTAGGTGAACCTTAGTTGTTGGCCGCGGTCGGGCCGCAGGCAGGGCCGCTACCGTCGGGGCATGACCGTCACCGATCTCTTCCGCCTCGACGGCAAGGTCGCCGTCGTCACCGGCGCCAGCTCCGGGCTGGGCGTCGACTTCGCCAAGGCGCTGGCCGAGGCCGGCGCGGACGTCGCCCTCGGCGCGCGCCGCGTCGACCGGCTCGCCGACACCGCCGCGCTCGTCGAGGCCGCGGGCCACCGGGCGCTCTGCGTCGCGACCGATGTCGCCGACCCCGCCTCGTGCCAGGCGCTCGTCGACGCGACCATGGCGGAGTTCGGGCGGGTCGACATCCTGGTCAACAACGCGGGCGTCGGGACCGCCGTACCGGCCACGCGGGAGACGCCCGAGCAGTTCACCCAGGTCATCGACATCAACCTCAACGGCAGCTACTGGATGGCCCAGGCGTGCGGCCGGGTGATGCAGCCGGGCTCGAGCATCGTCAACATCTCCTCGGTGCTCGGCATCACCACGGCCGGCCTCCCCCAGGCTGCGTACGCCGCCTCGAAGGCGGGCGTCATCGGCCTGACCCGCGACCTGGCCCAGCAGTGGACCGGCCGCAAGGGGATCCGGGTCAACGCGATCGCGCCCGGCTTCTTCGTCTCGGAGATGACCGACGGCTACCCGCCGGGCTACCTCGAGGCCCAGCAGGCGCGGATCCCCGCCGGCCGCAAGGGCGACCCGCGCGAGCTGGCTGCCACGCTCGTCTTCCTCGCCTCCGACGCCGCCGGCTACGTCACCGGCCAGACGCTCGCCGTCGACGGCGGGATGACCATCACCTGAGCACTGAGTTCGTCGAGTAGCCGCGAGCGCCAGCGAGCGGCGTATCGAGACGTCTCGATACGCCGCTCGCCTAGCGGCTCGGGCTACTCGACGAGCTCCAAGCGTTACTCGTTGACGAGGACCGGCACCCCGACGGCGGCCGAGACGGCCTGCCCGCGCAGCTTCTTCGGTACGGCGATCGTGAACGACTCGTGCTCCGACGGCGGGCCGTCGTCGTGGTGAGTGTCCTCGTCGAGGTGGTGGGTGAACCGGCCGCGGCCGATCAGCGTGCCCGAGGCGTCGTAGAAGCCGGCGAGCACCTGCAGCTCGAGCAGGTCGGACACGTCGCTGGTGACGTCGAGCGCGCCGACGACGCGCTGGCCGTCGAAGGTCAGCCTGCCGAGCCGCAGGCGGTCGTCGAACGGGCCGGGGATGTGGCCCACGGTGTCGGCGGACGCGGGCGCGGCCGTGGCGATGCCCGGCAGGTCCGGCTCTCCGGTCGCGGCCGGGAGGTCGGGGAAGGACGTGACCATCACCGGGCTCGGCGTGGTCGACGGGGTCGAGGGGGCGGCGGAGCCGCCGCCGTTCCCGGCGCCGCCGCAACCCGCGAGAGCGAGTGCGGCGGCGACCGAGACGGCAGTGGTGCGGAACTTCATGGTCAGCGCACGTGGACCTTGACGGTCGGCGACGTCGACGGGTCGTACGACGTGCTGCCGGCGTACTGCGCCGCCAGCTTGTGCTTGCCCTTCTTGAGCTTGACCTTGACCGTGACGGTGGTGCCGGAGACGGCGACCGTCTTGACGACCTTGCCCTTGTCGAGGATCTTCACCGAACCGGTCGCGGCGGCCGGGGTGACGGCGACGCTGACGGTCACCTTCCTGCCCGCCTTGACCGACTTCGGCGCCTGGAGCGAGGTGGTCGACGCGGCCTTGGCCACGTTGCCCGAGCCGTCGAGGTTCAGCGCGCTGCGGACGATGCCGAACAGGTCGGTGTTGTCGATCTCGGCGCCGATCGCGGACGAGCCGGGACCGTAGGCGAAGATCGGGACGTCGGCGCCGGTGTGGTTGCCCGACAGGTAGGTCAGCCACAGGCTGGCCGAGGCGTCGCCGTCGTGGACGGACGCCGCGTCGTCCTTGGTGCGGAAGGTCGCCGGGGCGAACGCCTCGCGACCAGCGGCCTTGACCTGGTTGGCCGTGCGCAGCGGGGTCGAGCTGTTGGCGGGGTTGCCCGAGTCCTTGTTGACCGGGGGAACGTCGGCCTCGGCGTTGGTGAAGCTGCCCTTCTCGATGATGTTGAAGCCGGCGCACTCGTGGTCGGCGGTGACGATCACGAGGGTGTGGCCGTCGGCCTTGGCGAAGTCGAGCGCGACCTTGACCGCGTCGTCGAACGCCTTGATCTCCTCGAGCGTCTGGGCAGCGTCGTTGGCGTGCGAGCGCTTGTCGATGAGCGCGCCCTCGACCTGCAGGTAGAAGCCCTTGCCGCCGGTGCCGGCGCTCTTGGCCTTGAGCAGGTCGATCGCCTTGCTGGTCATCTCGGCGACGGTCGGCTCGAGGGCCTCGGGCGACGCCGGGTTGTCCTGCTTGGACTTCTCGATCGTCATGTTGCCCTTGTTGAACAGGCCGAAGACCTTCTGGCCGCTCGCACCGTTGAGGTCCGCCTCGGTCGCGACGGTCTGGCTGGTCGGCGAGCCGAGGACGTTGTAGCCGTTCGCCTCGAGCGCGGTCTCGTCAGCCGCGTCGAAGCGCGACAGGCCGCCACCGAGGATGACGTCGGCGGTCTGGTTGCGGGCGATCTGGTCGGCGATCGGGGTGACCCGGACGTCGCTGGTCGGCAGGTCGGTGCCGGTGATCGCGTTGTCCTGGCAGCTGGCAGCCGAGTACGTCGGGCCCTGGCAGCCGCGCGCGAGCGCGTGCGACATCTGGCCGGCGGGGGTCGCGTCGGTGATCTCGGCGGTCGACACGTTGCCGGTCGCCATGCCGGCGGCGTGCGCCTGCTCCATGACGGTCGGCGCGAGGTTGCCCTTGCCGTCGATGCCGAGCGCGGCGTTGTAGGTCTTGACGCCGGAGGACCACGCGGTGGCGGCCGAGGCGGAGTCGGTGACCAGGTTCGGGTGGAAGTCGGCAGCGCCGGGCTGGCCGGAGTTCTTGTCGATGGCGTACGTCGACACCTGGCCCACCACCGGCATCGTCTCCATGTTCAGCTTGCCGTCGGCGCCGTAGAAGCGCTCGCGGCCCGCCGTCACGTGGGTGCGGCCCATGCCGTCGCCCAGCAGGTAGATCACGTTCTTCGCCTTGCCCGCGGCGGGCTCGGCGGCAGTGGCCTGGTTGGCCAGGCCCGCGCCGACACCGGCGGTTCCGGCCAGCAGCACCGCGGCCAGTGCGGTCGTCTTGATGCGAGATCGCATGCTCGGGATGTCCCTTTCCTCCGCGCCGCTGTTCGGCGCGATCGCCCGGAGGCTAGGGAGCCAGCATCAACCGGTCACCAGCAGCAGTTGGCCACGAGGCATGCGCGAGGTGAACGGCTCGCGCTACCGCACGGGGTGGTGGCTGGTGATCGAGATCCGGTTGAAGGCGTTCATCGTGATCGCGACCCAGGCGACCGCGGTGTAGGCCTCGTCGCCCAGCACCGCACGGGCCATGTCCTCGGCGTAGATGCGCTCGTCGGGCTCGGGCAGCGTCGTGATCGACTCGGCCAGGGCCAGCGCCACCCGCTCCTGCTCGCTGAACAGGCCGGTCTCCGACCACGCGTCCAGCACGGCGATCCGCCGCTCCGACTCGCCCGCCTCGATCGCGTTGCGGTGGTGGAGGTCCAGGCAGTAGGCGCAGCCGTTGATCTGCGAGACGCGGAGGTTGATCAGCTCGACGAAGCGCCGGTCGAGGCCCGCGACCTCGGCAGCGGCGCCGGCCTGCTCGGACAACGCCAGTGCTGCCTTGTAGGCCGCCGGCCGGGCCTTGTCGAGGAAGACGTGCCGGCGTGGGGTGGCGTTCACCGGGCGGGGTCGGTGATGTCGTCGTACTCGGGGTGCTTGGTCAGCCACTTCGCGACGTAGGGGCAGTGCGCGATGATCCGCTTGCCCTGCTCGCGGACGTCGGCCAGCGCAGCGGCGACCAGCTCGCCGGCGAGCCCACGGCCGCCGTACGCGTCGTCGACCTCGGTGTGCACGAAGTCGACGTGCACGTCGTCCGGCAGCCGGTACTGCGTGAACCCGGCGAGGGTCTCGCCGTCGCGGATCTCGTAGCGGTGCTTGCCGGGGACGTGGACGTACGCGATACCGCTGTTGTCGGGTGCCTCGCTCATGCGGACATCCTGCCGGTAGAACCCGAAAAACTCACGGAGGCCGCCCCGGGTGGGGCGGCCTCCGCTCAGTGCGTCAGCGGGTCACGCGATCAGCGCAGGTCCCAGCGGTCGGCGTCCATGACCTTGGTCCAGGCGGCGACGAAGTCGTTGACGAACTTCTCCTTCGCGTCGTCGCTGGCGTAGACCTCGGCGAGCGCGCGCAGCTCGGAGTTCGAGGCGAACACCAGGTCGTTGCGGCTGCCGGTCCAGGTCGCACCGGACCCGGTGGTGGCCGCGAAGACCTCCTGCGAGGAGTCGGTGGCGGTCCACGTCGTACCGAGCTCGAGCAGGTTGACGAAGTAGTCGTTCGTCAGCACGCCCGGGGTGTCGGTGAGCACGCCGAGGTCCGAGCCGTCCCAGTTGGTGCCGAGCACGCGGAGGCCGCCGACGAGGGCGGTGAGCTCCGGCGCGCTGACGCCGAGGAGGTTGGCGCGGTCGATGAGCGTGAACTCGGCCGGGAACTTGCTCGACTTGGCGAGGTAGTTGCGGAAGCCGTCGGCCTTGGGCTCCAGGTGGTTGACCAGCTCGATGTCGGTCTGCTCCTGGGTGGCGTCGCCACGACCGGTGGTGGTCGTGACGGTGACGTCGTAGCCGGCGGCCTTCGCCGCCTGCTCGACACCTACGGAGCCGGCGATCACGATGGTGTCGGCCAGCGAGGCACCCTGCGCGGTCGCGATCTCCTGGAGCTTCGCGAGCACCGTGGCCAGCTCGGCCGGACGGTTGATCGCCCACGACTTCTGCGGCTCGAGGGCGATGCGGGCACCGTTGGCGCCGCCGCGCTTGTCGGAGCTGCGGTACGTCGACGCGGAGGCCCACGCCGTCGAGACGAGCTGGGAGACCGAGAGGCCCGCGCCGGCGATCGCCGTCTTGAGGTCGGCCACCTGGGCGTCGGTGAGCGGGGTGCCGGCGGGGATCGGGTCCTGCCAGGTGAAGTCCTCGGCCGGAACCTCGGCGCCGAGGTAGCGCGCCTTCGGGCCCATGTCGCGGTGGGTCAGCTTGAACCAGGCGCGGCCGAACGCGTCGGTGAACGCGGCCTGGTCCTCCTTGAACCGCAGCGAGATCTCGCGGAACTCCGGGTCCTCGCGCAGCGCGATGTCGGAGGTGAGCATGCGCGGCTCGCGCTTGCCGTCGCCGAACGACTCGGGGACGAGGTCGGCGCCGCCGTTGTCGACCGGCCGCCACTGGTTGGCACCGGCGGGCGACTGGAAGAGCTCCCACTCGTAGGCGAACAGGATGTGGAAGAACTCGTTGTCCCACCGGGTCGGGTGGTAGGTCCAGGTGACCTCGAGGCCCGACGTGATGGCGTCGATGCCCTTGCCCGACTGGAAGGAGGACTTCCAGCCCAGGCCCTGCTCCTCGATCGGGGCGGCCTCCGGCTCGGGGCCGACGAGCGCGGCGTCACCGGCACCGTGGGTCTTGCCGAAGGTGTGGCCGCCGGCGATGAGCGCGACGGTCTCCTCGTTGGTCATGCCCATCCGGGTGAAGGTGTCCTTGATGTCCACCGCGGAGGCCAGTGGGTCGGGGTGACCGTTGGGGCCCTCGGGGTTGACGTAGATGAGGCCCATCTGGACCGCGGCCAGCGGGTCCTCGAGGTCGCGCTCACCGGTGTAGCGCTGGTCGTCGAGCCACTCCGACTCGGGCCCCCAGTAGATGTCGTCGTCGGCCTCCCAGACGTCGGGGCGACCGCCACCGAAGCCGAAGGTCGGGAAGCCCATGTCCTCGAGGCCGACGTTGCCGGCGAGGATCATCAGGTCGCCCCACGACAGCGCGCGGCCGTACTTCTTCTTGACCGGCCACAGCAGGCGGCGGGCCTTGTCGAGGTTGCCGTTGTCGGGCCACGAGTTGGTCGGCGCGAAGCGCTGCTGGCCGGTGCCGCCACCGCCGCGACCGTCCTGGGCGCGGTAGGTGCCGGCCGAGTGCCAGGCCATCCGGACGTACAGCGGGCCGTAGTGGCCGAAGTCGGCCGGCCAGAACTCCTGGGAGTCGGTCAGCGTCGCCTTGATGTCGGCCTTCACCGCGTCGAGGTCGAGAGCGAGGAACGCGGCCTTGTAGTCGAACTCGCCGCGGAACGGGTCAGCGACGGTCGGGTTCTTGGCGAGGATCTTGAGGTTCAGCTTGTTCGGCCACCACTGGTGGTTCGGCGAACCCTGCGTGGGGTGGGTCAGACCGTGCATGACCGGGCACTTGCCGGCCGCCTGCTGCGCGTCCTGCGGCTCCTCCGTGACGAGGGGCTCGGTGTGCTGGGTGTTGTCGGGCATCGGGTTCCTTCCGGGACCTACTGGGGGCGGGGTGAGCAGTCGGGGCACAGGCCCCAATAGATGACCTCGGCCTCGTCGATGACGAAACCGTGGGAGTCGGACGCGGTCAGGCACGGCACGTGGCCGACCGCGCAGTCCACGTCGGCGATGGACCCGCAGGTCCGGCACACGACGTGGTGGTGGTTGTCGCCGGTGCGGGTCTCGTAGCGCGCGACCGACCCGGCCGGCTTGATGCTGCGCACCAGTCCGGAGTGGGTCAGCGTGTGCAGCGAGTCGTACACCGCCTGGTGGGACACCTCCGGCAGCAGCGCACGCGCCGCGGAGATGATCGACTCGGTGTCCGCATGCGGGTGCGCGTGCACCGCCTCGAGGACCGCGAGCCGGGGCCGGGTGACCCGGAGCTCGACGTCCCGCAGCTGCTGCTGGAAGTCGGGCGCCGTCATGGGACCCAGCATGCCACTTTTCTTGAACGAGTCAAGACACGGCGGAGGCGTGTCGCGTCGGCGCGACCAGTGGCGTCGTACCTGATCCTGGAGAAGCTGCTCGCCGCCACGGCCGGAGAGCACCTACCGTGAGCCGGTGGGAGCACGGTTCGCCGCGGCAGTGGTCGCCGCGACCCTCGTCGGGTCGGCGCTGACCGCGGCCTGCACGGCGAACGGTGCCGACAGCGTCCCCCGCACGACCTGGAACAGCGAACGGGACCGCACCTTCGCCCTCCCCGACGGGGAGGCGATCGCGATCGCGCCCGCCGAGAGCGGCGACCTGCTCGTCCGGTGGCGCGACGCCGGCGGCGCCTGGTCCGCGCCGGCCGCCGCCCACCACGACGACCGCGGAGCGCTGGTGCTGCGCGCCCGGGTGGCCGGACCGACGCTGGCCGCGGCGGTGACGTACTCGCCTCGCGCCACGATGCCCGACGACGACCGCCCGCTCGAGGACCTGGCTGCCGACGACGTGACGGTGCTGGTCGTGTGCCGCGAGCACCGCTGCACCTCGAGTGGCGCGCTCGGCGGGTCCACGGGCGACCGGCCCCAGGTGACGCCCGACGGCGCCCACGTGGTGCTGACGTCCCACGACGACGGCCTCCTGCGCTGGGACGGCGCGAAGATCCACGTCGAGCACCCGAACGGCCTGCCCGACGAGGAGTACGGCGCCGGGCAGCCGCTCCTCGCTCCGGACGGGTCGCTGCGCGTCGTGGCCGGGCGGCGCGAAGGAGGGGCCTGCGCGTTCACGCTGCTGACCGCCGCTCCCGGCGACCCCGGCTTCACCGAGGCGGTGCGGACCACGGCGCCGACGAGTCGGGACGGGACGTGTGCGCTGCCCCTGGAGACGTTCTCTCCGTCGTACGTCGTGGTCGACCCGCGCAGCCGGGCCGCGTGGTTCCTGGCCCTCCGCGGCGATCGCTGGCACCGGGTCGCCAGGGACCCGAGCGGCCAGGTCCGCTACCCGCGCGGCTCGGACCGGCTGGCCGGGCGGTTCGCGCGCAGCGGCTTCTGGCACTGGCACGAGCTGGTGGCCTCCTCGCCCGACGGCCGCAGCCTCGTGGTCCAGGTCCACGTGCCCGGCGCCGAGAAGTGGAGCGCGCCGCAGGTCGTCGGCCGCGCTCGCCCGGGGTGGCGGTGCATCGCGATCGAACCGATGCCGACGTACACCTGGGGCGAGGAGGACCCGCTGTACGTCAACCTCCGCTGCCGCACCCGGCTCGCGTCGGACGAGGGGTGGGCCTGGTCGTACCCGACGGCGGTGAGCGAGGACGGTCGCACCTGGACCTCGTTCGACGCCTCCGGCACCGGGATCCGGGTGGGCCACGACCTCTACTTCGAGGGCCTGCCCAGCCACCGTTGGACGCCGGACGGCGGACTGCAGGAGGTGGACCTGACCTGGACCGCCGGGCAGCCGGACCTCGACGACTGATCCGGGCTGAGCACCCGCTACGGTCACGCCATGGCACACCGGATGAGGGTCCGTCGCACGTTGGCCCGAGGCGTCCTGCGGGCAACCCGTTGGCGCCTGGTCGGCAACGTTCCCGAGAGCGGGATCCTGGTCGGCGCCCCGCACACCTCGCAGTGGGACTGGGCGGCGATGTTGATGATCGCCTGGGCCAACGGTGCGCGACCCCGCGTGCTCATCGCAGCGCACTACTTCAAGGGCGCCATGGGCTTCATCCTGCGCCGCACCGGCGGGATCCCGCTCGACCGGTCGAGCCCGGGCGCCACCATCCGGGCACTGCTGAAGGCGGCGGAGGGCGACGACAGCTTCCAGCTGGTGATCGCCGCGGAGGGCACCCGCAGCAAGGGCGAGTTCTGGAAGCCCGGCTTCTACCGCATCTCCCAGCAGACCGGCCTCCCGATCACCCTCGGGTTCGTCGACGGCCCGACCCGCACGCTCGGCATGGGGCCGACCTTCCACCCCACCGGTGACGTGGTCGCCGACATGGACCTGGTCCGCGCGTTCTACGCCGACAAGCACGGCATCCGGCCGGAGAACCGCACCGAGCCGCGGTTGCGCGAGGAGAACCCCGAAGGTCCTACCGACCGCTGACCCGGTTCGCGACCGTCGCGATCCACGACGTACGACGCCCGCCGCGTGCCTCGAGCCGGTCGGCCAGCCCGTACGCGCGGTACAGGCCGTGGATGCCGAGCCAGCGGAACGGCTCCGGCTCCCACGGCCGGGCCCGCTGGTCGACCCACGGCAGCGTGGTGCGGTCGGTCCGGTCCCCCGCGACCAGGTCGGCGAGGGTGCGGCCGGCCAGGTTGGTCGCGGTGACCCCGGTGCCGACGTACCCGCCGGCCCAGCCCTGGCCGCTCGTTGCGTCGTACGCGACCGTCGCGCGCCAGTTGCGCGGAACGCCGAGGACGCCGCTCCAGGCATGGGCGATGCCGACGTCGGCCAGCTGCGGGAACCACGAGCAGAGCACGGCCCGCAGGTGCTGGACGGTGCGGTCGGGGATGTCGCCGTCGAGGTCGGTGCGCGAGCCGAAGCGGTAGGGGTTGCCGCGCCCGCCGATCGCGATCCGGCCGTCCGGCGTGCGCTGGGCGTAGGAGTAGACGTGGGCGAAGTCCTCGAGGGTGTCGTGGTGCTCCCACCCGATCCCGGCCCACGTCTCCTCGGGCAGCGGGTCGGTGACGATCATCGAGGAGTTCATCGGGACCCAGGTACGACGCTCGCCGGCGAGCCGGGCCGTGAAGCCCTCGGTCGCCCGGATGACGTGCCGCGCCCGGACCGTGCCGCGGTCGGTCTCCACGCTGCCGGTCGCGATGGAGCGGACCGTCGTGCCCTCGTGGATCCGCACCCCGCGCTCGCGGACGACCCGCGCGAGACCGTCGGCCAGCCGCGCCGGGTTGATCCGTGCGCAGTGCGGCTCCCAGATCGCGGCCTGCGTCCCGGCGACCCGGATCCGGGCGTCGGCCTCGTCGGCGCCCAGCAGCCGGGCGCCGGTCTCCGGCCACCGCTCTGCTCTCGTTGCGGCCACCTGCGCGCGACCCGCCTGGGCGGCGTTGCGGGCGACCAGCAGGGTCCCTCCCCGACGTACCTCGGCGTCGATGCCGTGCTGCTCCGCGACCCGGATCACCTCGTCGACCGCGTCGTTCATGGCCAGCTGGAAACGGGCGACGTCGGCGCGCGGGTGGGTGCGCGCGTAGCCGTCGAGCCCACCGGTCACCGACGCCGACAGCCAGCCGCCGTTGCGGCCCGATGCGCCGTACCCGGCGAACCGCTGCTCGACGACGCGCACGTCGAGGTCGGGGCGCAGCCCGGCGAGGTAGTACGCCGTCCACAGCCCGGTGTAGCCCGCGCCGACGATCACGACGTCGGCCTCGACATCGCCGGCGAGCGGGTCCTGCGGCTCGGGGAGGCCGAGGTCGGCCCACCAGAAGGACACCTCTCCGGTACGACGTGCGCTCGCGGCTGTCTCCGACGTCATGCGAGGAGCCTAGGGCTGCGCGGGCTCGGATCCCTGGCACATCCGCCAGCGCCAGTGCGCGGCCTCCCGCTCGAGCACGCCGGAGATCCGGTACGTGACCTGCTCGGCGGGCTCCCGCGCCGTCACGCCGTCGCGGTGGGGGTGGACGCTCAAGATCGCGTCGGCGACCAGGCACAACCCGTCGCCCGCTCGGGTCGACGACACCCGCGTCGTGTGCCACGTGTACCGCTCGTCGCGGGAGAACAGCCCCGCCAGGAGGGCCCGTAGCGCGTCCCTCCCGACGGCGACCTCGTCCGGCTCGGAGCCGGCGTAGACCGGCTCGCCGTCGGTGACGAAGTGCCCCAGGACCTCGTCCGGGTCTCCGGTGAGGAACGCAGTGCCGAGCGCGTCCACGGCGGCAGCGACGACGGAACCGCTCATGCCGGCACCGTCGCGAGCTGCTGATCGGGCGTCCGGACGCCCGGCACGAAGAGGAACGCGAGCGTGACCCCGGCACCGAGCACGCCGGCTCCCACGAGCGTCTCCCGGACTCCCCAGGCGGCGGCCGCCGGGGCGGTCAGCGCGTAGGACAGCGGCACGAGCGAGATGGAGATGAACCAGTCGAACGACGACACGCGGCCGAGCAGGGTCGGGGGCACCCGCCGCTGCTTCGTGGTCGTCCAGGCGACCGCCCCCAGCGCCTCGAAGCACGCGATCAGCGCCGCGACGCCCATGGCGTGCCACTTCGAGGTCGCCACGCCGTATCCGGCGACACCGAGGGTGGCCACGGTCCAGACCACGTAGGTGAAGACCATCGTCCCGCGCGGCAGCCCGGTCTGGCCGATCAGCAGGGCCGCGGCGACCGCCGCCAGGCCGCCGGCGGCCAGCACCAGGCCGAGGTCGCCGGCGCTCCCGCCGAGCTCGTTGCGCACCAGGTACGGCAGGAGCACCTCGGTCGGCCCCAGGAACAGCAGGTAGGTGAACGTCGCGGCGACGAAGGTCGCCCAGAGCCAGGGTTGGCTGCGCACGAACCGGAAGCCCTCGCGCAGCTCGAGGACCGCGGACCGCACCGTCATCGCGTCCGGCTCGCGGCCGGGGAGGCGCGACATCCGAGCCAGGCAGCCGGCGGAGACGGCGAAGGTGGCCGCGTCGAGCGCGAACGCCGTCGAGGCACTCCCCCAGCCCACGAGCACGCCGCCCAGCGCGGGCCCCGTCAGCCACAGCGCGGCGGGGCGGACGACCTGGTCGAGGGCGTTCGCCTCGACGAGATGCTCCTCGGGCACGATGCTCGGCACCAGGGCGTCGAACGCCGGGATGAAGAAGGCCGACGCGGCGCCGTACACGACGGCGAACGCCACCAGGTGCGACAGCTGCAACGACCCGGTCACCGACAGCACGACGAGCACCACGAGGGCGACGCCGCGCACCAGGTCCGCGCCCAGCATGACCAGGCGGCGCTCGAACCGATCGCTGACCACGCCCCCGAAGAGCACGAGCAGCACCTGGGGCAGGGTGAGAGCGACCCCGACGGCCGCCATCGCGCCCGGTCGGTTCGACAGCTGGTAGGCCTGCCAGGCGAGTGCCACGAGCAGCACACCGTCCCCGAGCAGCGACAGGGTCATCCCGGTCCAGAGCAGCCGGAAGTCGCGGATCCTCAGCGGCCGGAGCAGGGCGACCTCGGTGCGCACGCCGTCGTCGTCGACGACCCGCATCAGGCCGCCTCCGGGGCCGAGGTCGCCATGTCGAACCGCTGGCACAGCTCGTCCAGGACCGCGCAGAGCAGGGTGATCTCGTCGTCACTGTTGGCTGCGGTGACCTGGACACGGAAGCCGACCTGACTGCGCGGGACGAGCGGGTACGCCGCGAGCGTGACGTAGATCCCGCGCTCGAACAGGAAGTCGCCGACCTCGTCGATGTCCTCGGCCCGCGCGAGCGGCAGCTCGATGATCGGCAGGCCCGAGACGTTGGGCGTGTGGAGGCCGAGGGCCTGCACCGTCGCGAGCACCCGGGCGGTCTTGCGGTGCAGGTCGGCGCGGATGCCGTCGCCGCGGGTGGCGTTGACGTCGAGGCCGGCCAGCACGGTCGCGAGCGACGCGGTCGGCGAGGGCCCCGAGTAGAGGTACGTCGGCGCGGCCACCTTCAGGAAGTTCTTCAGCTCGGTCGGCAGCGCCAGGAAAGCCAGCAGCGAGGAGTAGGCCTTGGAGAACCCTCCGACGAGCACGACGTTGTCGTAGGTCTCGCCGGCGAAGCGAACGAGGCTGTTGCCGCTCCGTCCGTAGGGCTGGTCGGCGCCGGGTCCCTCGCCGATGACACCGAATCCGTGCGCGTCGTCGACGTACAGGAGGGCGTCGTACTCCCGGCAGATGTGCGCGAAGGTGCTGATGTCCGGGACGTTGCCGGTCATGCTGTTGACCCCGTCCATGCAGACCAGGCGCGGCGCTCCCGGGGCGGTGAGCCGCAGCTCCTGCTCCAGCGCCCACGGGTCGTTGGCGGGGAAGCGCACCAGGCTGGCCCCCCGGCCGCGGGCGATCGCGCAGCCGTCGTAGATCGTCTTGTGGGCCTGGCTGTCCATGAGCACGGTGCCCTGACCGGCGAGCAGGGGGATGACGGTGGTGTGGATGTGGGAGATCGTCGGCAGCACCAGTGTGTCCGGAGCGCCGAGCAGCGCGGTGAGCCGCTCCTCGATCTCGAGGTAGGGCCGCGGGTTGCCCAGCAGGCGCGACCAGCTCGGGTGGGTCCCCCAGCGGCGGACCATCGGCTCGACCGCGTCCATGATCTCCGGGTCGAGATCGAACCCGAGGTAGTTGCAGGAGGCGAAGTCCGCCAGCCACTTGTCGCCGATGCGGATCATCCGGCCGTCGACCTCCTCGATGACGGCGTCGTACATCGGGCTCAGCCGGCGGAGCCGGTCCAGGTCCTCGTAGTGCCTGTTCCGCACGTGGTTCGGGGTGGGGATGGTGGTCATGGACGGTTCCCTCCTGGGCAATGGGGCACAGACGTACGGGGTGGCGGGCAGGACGAGCGCAGGCGCGCTCAGCGACCGGAATCGAGGTCGGTCAGTGCCGGCTCGGAGCCAGCGGCAACGATCGCGTCGAGGTAGGCCTCGGCGTCTTGAGCGGGCATGGGGCGGGAGTAGAGGAAGCCCTGGGCTCCGTGGCAGCCCATCAGCAGCAGCTCACGGCGCTGCTCGTCTGTCTCGAGGCCCTCGGCGATCAGGTCCAGGTCGAAGGTCCTGCCGAGACCGATGATCGCCTCGACCAGGGCGTGGTCGTCGGACGACGTGCCGAGGCCGGCGACGAAGCTGCGATCGATCTTGAGGGTGCTGACCGGGAACCGGCGCAGGTAGCCCAGTGCGGCGTACCCGGTCCCGAAGTCGTCGACGGCGAGCCGCACGCCCAGCTCCTGCAGCCGGGCCATGGCACCGATGATCTGGGGCTCGGTGCCGACCAGCACGCGCTCGGTGATCTCCAGGACCACCGCCTCGGACGGCAGACCGTGCCGCTGGAGCGCGGCCACCACCGACGGGACGAAACCGGGGCTCGCCAGCTCCCGGGGGGTGACGTTGATGCTCATCTTGAGCGGCCCGTCCACGGGCGCGTATCGCTGCCACGCGGCGGCCTGGGCGATCGCACGATCGACCACCCAGGAACCGACCGTCACCGACAGCTCGCTCTCCTCGATGATGTCGATGAACTCTCCGGGGAGGAGCAGGCCGTGCTCGGGGTGCTCCCAGCGGAGCAGGGCCTCGAAGCCGATCACGCGCTCGGTGACCAGGGAGACGACCGGCTGGAAGTGCAGGGTGAACTCCTCACGCTCGACGGCCCACTCGAGCTCCTTCGCCTTCCGTGCCCGCAGCTGCATGAGGTCGAGCAGCTCCGGCTGGAAGAACCGGGTGCTGCCCTTGCCCGCGTCCTTCGCCGCATACATCGCCAGGTCCGCCTGGAGCAGCAGATCGGACGCACTGGCCTCGTAGTCGCTGGTGGAGACCCCGATGCTGGCGCCCACCGTGATCGACTCGCCGCAGATCTCGAACGGAGTCCGCAGCCGTTCGGCGAGCCGGTCGGCCAGCTGGCCCGCCTCCGCGTCGGTCGCCAGGCCCTCGGCCAGGATCGCGAACTCGTCGCCGCCCAGCCGTGCGCAGGTACCCTCGGCCCGCATCGTGCCCCGTAGCCTGCAGGCGACCTGACGGAGCAGCTCGTCGCCGGCCGCGTGGCCACGGGTGTCGTTGATGACCTTGAAGTTGTCCAGGTCCACCAGCAGCACGGCCAGCCGCTCGCGGTGCCGCCCGCTCCTCGCCAGCGCGTGCTCGACCCGGTTCAGGAACAGTGAACGGTTGGGCAGCTGCGTCAGCGAGTCGTGGAAGGCCTGGTACTTGAGGTCGTCCTCGAGCTTGCGCCGATCCGTGATGTCGTGGAGCGTCACCACCACCCCGCCCACGCTCGGGTCGTCGGTCAGGTTCCTGCACGAGACCCCGAAGAGGCGTACGACGCCGTGGCGGTCCGCGACGCGCCACTCGTCGTACGGCCGGCCCGCGGCGCGCGAACCCCACTCACCGGCCATCACCCGCTGGAGCAGCAGCCGTGCGCGCGCCACGTCGGCGGCCACCACGACGGAGTCGATCGATCGGGCGACGGTGTCTGCCGCGTCCCAGCCCAGGACCAGCTCGGCCGACGGGGTGTGGAAGCTCAGCCGCAGCTGCTCGTCGACGACGAGGATGATGTCCGCGGCGGTCTGGATCAACGCCCGGAAGTGCGCCTCGCTGCGGCGCTGGGTGACCTGCGCGGTGAGCTCGATGCTGTCGATCGCGAGCATCATCTGCGACGCGAGCGAGCACATCGGGTCGATGATCTCCGGCCGGTCGACTCCCTCTCCGCTGACCACCAGGACGCCCCTGATCTGGTCCCCGCGCACCATCGCGGCGAGCAGTACCACGGCGTCGGGGGCCCACGCCGACGAGAGCTCGGGGCCGCACCGATCCGCCGTGGTGAGCACGAACCCCTGCCGGCGGAGCTCGTCGCGGTGCCGCTGGAGCACGCCCTCGACGTCCTCCACCGTCGGAGCGTCCCCCCGGGTGGAGTCGAAGACGAGCCGGAGGGGCGATCCGGTGGCGATGAGGATCCTGCGCGACTGACCCGTGAGATCGCCGATCGCGGCGACTCCGACGCGGTGGACCGCGGCAGGGTCCGAGGCGGCCACGAACGCCTCGCCGGTGCGCCGCATGGCGTTCTCGCGCTCGGCGCAGTGGCGTGCTGCGTTCACCAGGTCCTTGAGCCGCAGCGCGACCAGGAGGAACATGATCGCCGACGCCACCGAGGTGACCAGGACGTTCGCGATGGTCCCGTGCGTGACGTTCCAGACCTGGAGGACCGGAGCCAGCAACGGGATCATCGCGAAGACGAACAGCCGTCGACGCGAGGTGGGCAGCCCCGCCGAGCGGACCGGCTCGGTCAGCCGCGCCATGTCCGGCGACAGGGCGGCCGCGCCCCAGGCCACGTAGAACAGCATCCAGCCGACATCGACGACCCCGCCCGTCGACCAGGAGCCGTTCAGCTGGATGAAGCCGTAGAGCACGTCGGAGCCGAACAGGCCGACCGTGCCGACGCTCAGCAACCACAACGCTCGGTTGCGCCGCCGGCCGCCGATCAGCAGCCGCACCAGCACCGCGAGGATCAGCACGTCGCCGAGCGGGTAGGCGATCGAGACCGCCTTCTGCATCCAGCTCAAGGTGGGGTCCTGCGCGTACGGCTGGGCCAGGTCCACCCAGACGATCAGCCCGACCGCCACGGTGACGAAGGTCGCGTCGAGGAGCGCGTCCTTGTCGCCACGCGGCGAGGTGGCGCGGATCAGCACGAACAACCCGCTCGCGAGCAGCGGGTACATCGCCAGGTACGGCCCGTCCGCGACCGACGGGAACGGGTTGGCGTCGCCCAGCACCACCGTCTGGACGTCGTAGACCGCGTCTCCGATCATCAGCGAGCTCACGCCGCCGGCGGCCAACCACCAGGGCAGCCGGCGGCGGGGTCGGTTCACGACCGTCCCCGTCACCAACCCGGCGAGCGAGAGGAGCCCGATGAGGGTCCACAGGTAGCGCGGCGGATCAGGGAGCGCGACGTACACGACGCAGACCGGGAGCACGGCCGCGACGTAGATCCGGAGCCAGCGCCTTCCCGGGGGCCGGGAGAAGCGCTCGGCAGGTGTCGCCGGCTGGCCGCGAACGGCCGAACGCCCCGTGCGATCCATGCCAACCCCCAAGCCTGTCACCGCGGCCCCTGTGGCGCGGCCTATATCACGATCGGTGCCCGATCGAGAACTCGCAGGGGATTTGCAGACGTTCCGACCTTTGTGCGGCCCGCATGGCCCGTTCGCACCAGACCCGGCCACTCGACCAGACCATCCGGAGCGACGTCTCCGCGCGCTCCGCCCACTCCCGGTCGCGGGTCACCGGCCGGGAGGACGCACCAAGGTGGCGTCCAGCCCGGCGATGAGTGCCTCGAGGCCCGGCTCGAAGGTCGCCAGGTCGCGCAGCCCGGCGACGCCCGACCGCAGGTCGGTCGGGGTGTTCGTCGCGTGCTCGAACTGCGTGCGCGCCCAGACCACGAGGAAGCCCGATGCGTAGGCGTCGGCGATGCCGAGGACCTCGCGAGCCTGGTCGGGCTCGAGCCCGCCGCGCTCCAGCCGGGCGAGCATCCGGGCGAGGTGGGGGGCGACGGGCGAGGAGTCGTACGGCGCCAGCGCCAGCAGCTCGAACACCCGGGGGAAGCGCACGGCGAGGTCGCGGTAGCCGCCGAGGGCGGAGCGCAGCGCCTCCTGCCAGGTCTCGCCGGGCTGCTCGCCGAGGTCGAGGCGGGCGATCAGCCGCTCGACCATCGCGTCGACCAGGTCCTCCCTGCTCTTCACGTGCGTGTAGAGGCTCATCGGCGCCCGGCCGATCCGGGCGGCGAGCTTGCGCATCGTCAGCGCGTCGAGCCCGTCGCTCTCGGCGAGCGCGAAGGCCGCCTCGACGACGTCGTCACGGCTGACGTACTGCCGTCCCTCGGACTTTTCCCGCTCGACCTCTTGACGTGCCGTCATGGCGCCACGTTATCGTCCGTACACCGTACGGACCGTACGGCGTACGGACTTCGTGGAGGCCACCGTGGACCTGTTCCGAATCACCGCGACGCAGGCAGCCGAGATGTTCCGGCGCCGCGAGCTCTCGCCCGTCGACCTGCTCGAGGCGGTGATCGCGCGCACCGAGGCCACCGAGCCGGTCGTCAACGCGGTCACCGAGCAGTGGCTGGACGAGGCACGCGCGGCCGCCGTCGTCTCCCAGGAGCGGATCGCCGCCGGCGAGCCGCTGCGCCCGCTGGAGGGCATCCCGCTCATGCTCAAGGAGGAGCAGCCGATCACCGGGCACCTCCAGGAGGAGGGCTGCCTCCTCGAGCAGGGCCACGTCGCCACCGAGACCCACCCGATCGTCGACCGGATCATCGACGCCGGCGCGGTCGTCCACGGTCGGACGACGACACCGGAGTACTGCTGCGCGCCGGTCACCCACACCAAGCTGTGGGGCGTCACCCGCAACCCGTGGAACACCGACCTGACGCCGGGCGGATCCTCCGGCGGCGCGGGCGCGGTGCTCGCGGCCGGGTCGACCGTGCTCGCCACCGGCTCCGACATCGGCGGCTCGATCCGGATCCCGTCCTCCTTCTGCGGCGTCGTCGGGTTCAAGCCGCCCTTCGGCCGGGTGCCCGGCCTGGCGCCGTTCAACTCCGACACCTACTGCGCCGACGGCCCGATGGGGCGCAGCGTCGCGGACGTCGCCCTGCTCCAGGACGTCATCTCCGGCCCCTGGGTCGGTGACGCCGCCTCCCTGCGCGACCGCGCCGCCGTCGCGGGCGTCGTCCGCAGCCTCGAGGGGGTCCGGGTCGCGCTGTGCCTGGACCTCGGCGGCTACGACGTCGATCCCGCCGTCGAGGCCAACACCCGTGCGGTCGCGGCGGCGCTCAAGGACGCCGGCGCCGTCGTCGAGCAGGTCGACCTGCCGTGGGGACCGCAGCGGGTCCTGGACACCGCGTGGCCGCACTTCGGCGCGATCATGGGCCCGTTCATCGAGGAGGTCCTGCACGGCGACCCGACGCGGGCCGACCAGCTGATGCCCTACACCCGGGCGTTCGCCGCGGCCGCGTCCAGCGCCGGCGACCACGTCCAGGGCCTGGTCGAGGAGTCGGCCTTCTACCGGCCGTTCGCCGAGCTGATGACCGACCACGACGTCCTCCTCTGCCCGACCATCGCGACCACGGGCTTCGCCGCCGACGAGCCGGGCACCGACACCCGGGCGGTGTTCGACAAGCTGATGACGCTGCCGTTCAACGTGATCGGCCGGGTGCCCGTGCTCGCCGTGCCGTCCGGGCTCGCCCCCAACGGCGTGCCGACCGGCGTCCAGATCGTCGGTCGGACGTACGACGACGCGACGGTCTTCGGCATCGGTGCCGCCCTGGAGCAGGAGCTCGGGCTGTGGACCGATCCTTCGTGGTGGCCCGCGATCACGGACGTCACGGACGGAGCGGCCCGGTGACCACGGCGGAGGGCCGGACCGGGCTCGCCTCCGGCAAGCTCGGCACCTTCGACATCTTCTTCTTCGTCGTCGCGGCCGCGGCTCCGCTCGCCGTGATGGCGGGCGCCGCGCCGCTCGCCTTCCGCCTCGGCGGGATCGGCACACCGGGTGCCTACGTCTTCAGCGGCGTGGTCTACGTGCTGTGCGCAGCCGGCTTCACCGCCTTCGCCCAGCACGTGCGCAACGCCGGAGCCTTCTACGCGTTCATCGGCCGAGGTCTCGGCCACCGCGCCGGAGGTGCGGCTGCGCTGGTGGCGCTGCTGTCGTACGGCCTGATCTGCGCGGGCTTCTACGGCTTCCTCGGCTTCTACGCCACGACCACCTTCGACGACCTGCTCGGCCTGCACGCCCACTGGTCCGTGTGGGCACTGGCGGGCGTGGTCGTCGTGGCGTTCCTCGGGTACCGCCAGATCGACGTCGGGGCGCGGGTGCTCGCCGTCCTCATGTCGCTCGAGGTGCTCATCCTGGTGGTGCTCGCGGTCGCGGTGCTGGTGACCGACGGGGTCCCCGACCAGGCGGCCGTCCCGTTCGAGCCGAGCCACGTCTTCAACGGCTCGAGTGGCGCGATGTTCGTGCTCGCCCTCGGCGCGTTCATCGGCTTCGAGGGCACGGCGATCTACGCCGAGGAGGCCCGCGACCCGGAGCGCACGGTGCCCCGCGCGACGTACGCCGCCGTCGGCTTCCTCGCCCTCTTCTACGGGTTCATCGCGTGGATCGCCGTCGCCGCGCTCGGCGTGCCCGGCCTCGAGGAGTACGCCCTCTCCGACGCCTTCCAGGGGCTGTACTTCATGCTCGCCGACTCCTACCTCGGGCCGTGGGCGGCGCACACCATGGAGGCGCTGATCGTGACCAGCATCCTGGCCGCCACCGTCGCCTTCCACAACGCCACCTCGCGCTACCTGTTCGCGCTCGGCCGCGACGGGATGCTCCCGGCCCGCCTCGGGCAGACCCACCCGCGGTTCCGCTCCCCCGCCAACGCCAGCGTGGTGACCACCCTCGCCTCCCTGACGCTCGTCGTCCTGACCCTGGTCCTGAAGGGCGACCCCTACCTCGAGCTGCTGCTGTGGACCAACGGTGCCGGCATCATCGGCGTCGTCGCGCTGCAGGCCGTGTGCATGGTGAGCATCGTCCGGTTCTTCCTGCGCGACCGACGCGGTCACAGCACGCTCCGCGTCGTGGTCGCTCCGCTGCTCGGCCTGGTCGGGCTCCTCGCGGGCATCTACCTGATGCTGTCCAACCTCGACCTGCTGACCGGGCGCACCGACTGGGTGAACTGGGCCCTGCTGGTGCCGCTGCCCGTCGTCGCCGTCCTCGGAGCGCTCCGCGCCCGTCGTACCGTCGTCGAGCAGGACGCGGACCTCGACGCGGACGGGCAGACCGCGGCGGTCGGCTGATCCGGCGGCCGAACGGCAGTACTGTCCGCAGGTGGCCGACCTCCTCGCACGCACCGCCGCCGCGCTGACCGGCGAGATGACCGGACTGGCCGGTCACCTCGTCGAGCGGATGCTGGCGGAGATCCCGGAGCTGGACGGCGACCCGGTCCTCACCGACCTGCTGGCGGCCAGCGT
This sequence comes from Nocardioides sp. F233, assembly GCF_057813895.1. Lineage (NCBI taxonomy): Bacteria > Bacillati > Actinomycetota > Actinomycetes > Propionibacteriales > Nocardioidaceae > Nocardioides > Nocardioides sp. F233. Next base: position 467,335 of record NZ_JBVASH010000004.1, on the reverse strand, counting down.
GGCCGACAACATCCGGGTGGCGATGGAGCGGTTCGCGGCGGGCGGGCGCGAGGCCGAGCCGCCGGCCACCGCGCTGGAGTACGCCCGGCGGCTGGCCCGGCGCGACATCCCGGTCAGCGCGCTGCTACGCGCCTACCGGCTCGGGCAGGCCGAGTGCCAGCAGCTGATGATCGAGGCGTTCGCCCGTGACATCGACGATCCGGCCACGATCGTGGCGGCGACCGTCGAGTTCTCGACGGCGACCTTCGCCTACATCGACGGGCTCTCCGAGCAGGTCGTGCGGGCCCACCAGGACGAGCGCCGGCGCTGGCTGACCAGCGGCGCGGCGACGCGTGCCGCGCAGGTCGCGGCCGTCCTGGCGGGCGACGCGCTCGAGGCCGGTCAGGCCGAGCGGCTGCTGGGCTACCCGCTCGACGGGACGCACCTGGGCGTGGTCGCGTGGTGCGATCCGGACGTGCCCGACCTTCTCGAGCGAGAGGTACGCCGGATCGCGAGCGCCCTCGGTTGCGTCCGCGACCCGCTCGTGGTCAGCCCGGACCTCGCGACGCTGTGGGCGTGGCTCCCCCTGCCCCGCAGCGGGCCCGACCCGCTCGCACTCGACACGGCCACCGCCGGGGTCCGGCTCTCCGTCGGCGAGCCCGGCGCCGGGATCGCGGGCTTCCGGTCCACCCACCGCCAGGCGCTGACCGCACGCGAGGTCGCGCTCGGCGCCGGTCCGGACGCGCGGTCCGTCGTCACGTCGTACGCCGACGCCGGGCTGATCGCGCTGCTGCACTCGGAGCCGGCGGACCTCGCGGCCTGGGTGCGCGACGTCCTCGGCCCGCTGGCGACCGACGACGAGCAGCATGCCCGCCTGCGCGAGACCGTCGCGGCCTGGCTCGCGCACCGCGGCAGCCACACGGCCGCGGCGGCCGAGCTGTCGGTGCACCGCAACACCGTGCTCTACCGCGTGCGCAGGGCCGAGGAGGTCCGCGGCCGCCCGATCGGCGACGGCCGGCTCAACGTCGAGGTCGCCCTCCGGGTGTGCCGGGTGCTCGGCAGCCAGGTCCTGTGCTGAGCGCACAACCCCGTCCATCGAGCCTCGTGCTGCCCGCTGGATGCTCGGGACCACCGACCGCCCCTAGCGTCCGGGCATGGGCTTCCTCCAGCCGAACCTCCCCGACCTCGACCTGACCGCCTGGCGCGCCCAGACGCGCGCCGAGCGGATGCGGCCGATGGCCCGGCACGTCGCGGAGATCGGCTTCGGCACCCCGGACGTCGTGTTCCTGATGTACGTCCTCAAGATCGGCCTGTACGCCGGCGGCGGCGCGGCGTTCGCGCTCACGACACCGGGCGTCGACGCCACCGACCCGGGCGCGTTCCAGAAGGTCGTGCTGTGGACGATGCTCTTCGAGGTGCTCGGACTGGGGTGCGGCTTCGGCCCGCTGAACCTGCGGATGGTCCCGCCGCTCGGCTCGTTCCTCTACTGGCTGCGGCCGGGCACGATCCGACTTCCTCCGTGGCCGGGCCGGGTCCCGCTGACCCGCGGCACCCGTCGGGGCGTCGTGGACGTCGCCCTGTACGCCGTGCTGCTCGGCGCCCTGCTCTGGGCGCTGCTCTCCCCCGGCCCCGTGCTGGCGCGGGAGCCCGTGATCGCCGTCCTGGCCGCCCTGGCACTAGTCGGCCTGCGGGACAAGACGATCTTCCTGGCCGCCCGGTCCGAGGTCTACGGCACGCTGGCCGTCACCTTCCTGCTCACCGGTGCCGACGCGGTCGTCGCGGCCCAGCTGGTGATGCTCGCGATCTGGTGGGGAGCGGCGACCTCCAAGCTCAACCGGCACTTCCCCTTCGTCGTCCAGGCGATGATGAGCAACAGCCCGGTGCTGCGCTCGCGGCGGATCAAGCGGCTGTTCCACCGCGACTTCGCCGACGACCTGCAGCCCTCGTGGCTCGCGCACGCGCTGGCCCACGGCGGCACGCTCGTCGAGTACGCCGTACCGCTGGCGCTGTTCCTGTCCCACGGCGGCTGGCCGACGGCGGTGGCGGCGACCGTGATGATCGCCTTCCACCTGCAGATCCTCACCAGCTTCCCGATGGGTGTGCCGCTGGAGTGGAACGTCTTCATGATCTACGGGATCCTCACGCTCTTCGTCCACGACGCGGCGCTCGGTCCCGCCGACGTCACGACGTGGTGGCCGATCCTGTTGCTGATGGCGCTCGTCGCCGGCACCGTCGTGCTCGGCAACCTCGCCCCGCACCGGGTCTCCTTCCTGCCCGCGATGAGGTACTACGCCGGCAACTGGGACACGTCGTACTGGTGCTTCACCGAGGCGGGGCTGGCGAAGCTCGACGCCGGCACGGTCAAGGCCGCACTGCTTCCCCACCAGCAGCTGGAGAAGATCTACGGCCCCGAGGAGGCCGAGCTCCCGCAGTACATCGGGTACGCCTTCCGCGCCCTGCACAGCCACGGCCGGGCCCTGTTCACGCTCATCCCCCGCGCCTGCGGTCCCCGGCACGACACGGACTACCGGGCGATCGAGGGCGAGCTGGTGGCGGGCGCCGTCCTCGGCTGGAACTTCGGTGACGGCCACCTCCACGACGAGCAGCTGATCGCAGCCCTCCAGGAGCGGTGCGGCTTCGAGGACGGCGACGTGCGCGTCGTCCTCCTCGAAGCCCAGCCGATCCACCGCCAGACCCAGCGGTACCGCCTCGTCGACGCCGCCACCGGCGAGCTGGAACGGGGGTACGTCGCCGTCGCGGACATGTGCGCGGCCCAGCCGTGCGACACCGACGTCCCGGTGACGGTCACCGCTCCCTGAGGAGCGGTCCCGGCGGGCCTCAGCCCTCTGCGGGCCTCCGATGCCGGGCGACGCACGGGTGTCCAATTGGGAGCCCGTCAGTTGTACGGTGGTGGGAGTGTCCTCGAGTACCCCCGAGCTGCTCTGCCCCGTTCTGATCGGGCGGGACAGCGAGCTTGCCTCGTTGCAGCACGCGCTCGGAGAGTCGGTCCAGTCCCGCGGGTCGGCATCGTTCCTCCTCGGCGAAGCCGGGGTCGGCAAGTCACGCCTGGCGCGGGAGCTGGTGGAGCGGGCACGGAGCGACGGTCTCCCGGTGCTGGTGGGACGAGCGACGCCGTCGTCGTCGACGGTCGCGTTCCGTCCGATCGCCGAAGCGTTGTTCTCTCATTTTCGAGACCGGGACCTCCCCGATCAGCCGGAGCTCCAGCCTTTCCGGGGCTCGCTGTCCCGGCTCGTCCCGCAGTGGCAGGACGACGCCGCCCCGCAGGTCGACAGCTCGATCGTCGTGCTTGCCGAAGCGCTGCTGCGTCTGTTGCGCTGGATCGGCACCGACGGAGGGGCCTGTGTGCTCGTGCTGGAGGACCTGCACTGGGCGGACCCGGAAACCCTGTCGATCGTCGAGTACCTCTGCGAGAACCTCCACTCCGAACCACTTCTTCTGCTCTGCACCGTGCGTGCGGAGGAGTCCGGTCCCGCCACGGAGCTGATCGACATGCTCGCTGCGAGTCGGGCAGCCGAGGTCACGAACCTCAGGAGGCTCTCCCCGGCGCAAGCGCTTGCGATGGCGGGCGCATGCATCGATGCGGTCGAGCTTCCGGGCCCGGTGCGGGCACTTGTCTCCAAGAACGCAGACGGCCTGCCGTTCTTCGTCGAGGAGCTGTTGGCCGGTGCGGTCGACGCCGGCGCGCTCGTCCGGCAGGACGGCGGCTGGGCCGTGCACGGTCAGGTCGAGCCACAGGTGCCGCGCACATTCGTGGACAGCGTCAACCGCCGGCTCGACTCCTTGGGGGACGGGCACGTCCTCCTCACGGCAGCGGTCCTGGGCCGACGCTTCGAGTGGTCGCTCCTGCGCGAGCTCACGGGTGAGCCGGACGAGGTCGTGCTCCGTGCGTTGAGAGCCGGCGTCGAGGCCCAGCTGTTGACGGCTGACGCCACCCAGGCAGGTCGGTTCCAGTTCAGGCACGCCTTGACCGTCGACGCCCTGCTCTCGCGGTTGCTGCCGGTCGAGCGTGCCTCCATCGCCCGGAGGGCCCTGGACGCGATCGAGCTGGCCCACCCCGGACTGCCCGGGGAATGGTGCGACCTGAGCGCCGGCCTGGCCGAGCGAGCAGGAGATCAACGAGCAGCGGCGTTGCTCGTCGAGTCCGGGCGCCGCTCACTCGCCAGCGGAGCGCTCGCCAGTGCTGAGGATGCACTCGTTCGCGCTCACGCGTTGTCCGAGGACCCCCAGGTCCGCGCTGACGGTCTCGAGACACTCTGCATCGCGCTGGCATCGGCGGGGAAGGTCGACGCGACGCTCGAGATCGGGGAGCACCTGATCACCACCTTGCACATCGTGGCGGCACCGTTCGATCGACTGGGAATGGCGCACCTGCGACTCGCCTCGGTGGCAGCGGATGCGACCCGTTGGGAAGAAGCGGAACGACACCTGGCCCGCGCGCGACGCCATGCCGAGAAGGCCGACGACGGCCTCCTCTCCTCGCGCGTCGACGTGATCGCCGCCGAGATCGCCTTCGGACGGGGCGACCTGCCCGTGGCCGAGGACCTCGCGCGCGGGGCCCTCGTCACGGCCCGGCAGCTCGACCTGCCGGACCTCGCCTGCGAGGCGCTCGAGCTGATCGGCCGTTGCGCTCGCGTCACGGACCCGGCCCTGGCCGAGGAGACGTACATCGAGGCCGCGGCAGTCGCCGAGCAGCACGGGCTCGTGTTGCGGCGTGCCCGCGCCATGTTCGAGATCGGGACCATCGACTTCCTCCGGCTCCGCCCGCCCGACCGACTGGAGGCAGCGCGAGAGCTCGCCTCCGGCATGGGGGCATTGGCCCTGGTGGCACAGATCGACCTGCACCTCGCCGTCGACGCGCTGTTCAGGTTCGAGAACGAGCAAGCCATCGCGGCTGCGCGCCGAGCGAGCGAGGCGGGTCGCCGCCTCGGGATGCGCGAGCTGACTGCCCTGCCGTTGATGGCGGAGGCGGCGGCGCACGGCCGCGAGCGACGATTCGACCGCATGGAAGAGCTCATCGCCGAGGCACTCGATCGCGCGGGCGACCACGTGGGGGTGGCTGCTGTGATGTGGGGACACTGCCGGGCAGAGCTGTCCCTCATCGAGGAGGAACGGGATCGGGCCGGACGTGAGCTGGACACCCAGATGGACCTGTTGCGCTCCTTGCCGACCAGCCCGCCGCTGCCCCAGCGTGGGCTGTGGGCGCTCCTGCACGCCCTCGGCGACCGCGACGCCGAGGGCGCCTGCGCCGAGGTCCGCAGGTCGGGCGCGACGGCGCTCCAGCTGAACCTGGGGTTCGTGCGGTACGCCGAGGCAGTCATCGCCGGACGGGCCGGCCGGTACGAAGAGGCCGGCCTCGCGGTGGCCGAGGCGGACGACCTGTTGGCGAGCGTGGCGTGGTACCGCCATCTCGGGCGCCGCCTCGTCGCGGAGGCCGCGATCGAGCAGGGCTGGGGCGACCCCGGCACCTGGCTGCGCGGGGCGATGGCGCAGTTCGAGCGGCACGGCCACGACAAGCTGCTCGCGGCCTGCCGTTCGCTGCTCCGCCGGACCGGCGCCCCCGTCCCCCGCCAGCGCTCGGAGTCGCACGCAACCGTGCCGGTCGCGCTCCGCGAGCTCGGCGTCACCGGCCGCGAGGACGAGGTCCTGGCGCTGCTGGCCGAGGGCCTCTCCAACAAGGAGATCGCGGGCCGGTTGTTCCTCTCGCCGCGAACGGTCGAGCGGCACATCGCGAACCTGTCCGCGAAGACGGACCTGCCCTCCCGAAGCGCGCTGGTGGCGTTCGCGGCGCGGGTCGACCGCTCTTAAGTGAGGACCGCGCGACGCCTGTGTGTCGGCTCTCCCTCATGTGGCGCCACCTCCGGCCGGGGCATTCTCGACCCAGTCCCCGAATGGTGCAGACCCCCGCAGGCACCACCTCATCGAAGGAGAACCGCCATGTACGTCCTCGCCATCAACCACGACGTCGCCGACTACGCGACCTGGAAGACCGTGTTCGACACCTTCCCGCCCGCACGCGGCGGCGCCGTGTTCCACCGCCTCAACCGCAACGTGGACGACCCGAACAACATCACCGTCGTCGCCGGCTTCGCGACCGCCGACGCCGCGCGCGCCTTCCACAACGACCCCGAGCTCAAGGCGGCCATGGGCGACGCGGGCGTCACCAGCCCGCCGCGCATCGAGCTGTTCGAGGAGGTCGAGGCGGTCGTGTACGCCGACACCGAGGCGCGCCTCTGACTGGTCGGATCAGGTGCCGCAGAACGTGCGGTAGCGCCCGAAGTCGGCAGGCGGCGGCTCTGCGTACCTCTCGAGTCCCACCACCTGCTCGTACGGCGACCGCACCGCCTGAAGGAGGTCGTCCAGTGCGGTGAGGTCGCCGGTCGTGGCTGCCGCGAGTGCTTCTTCCACGAGGTGGTTGCGAGGGATGTGCAGCGGGTTGACCTCGGCCATCGCGTCGGCGTCCGGCCCGAGCGCACGCCACTGCCCCAGCCAGGCATCGAACCCCGCGAGGTCGAGGAAGAGCCCACGCACCGGCTCGACGTCCCCGCGGGCCGCATCTGCCAGCCTGCGCCAGAACGACGTGTGGTCGACGCGGCTGTCCCGGAGCAGGTCGAGCAGCGGGGAGAGCAGCTCGTCGCCGGTCGAGCGGTGGCCGGCCAGACCCAGCTTCGCGCGCATGCCCGTGGACCAGGCCGCGTCGTACTCGGCACGGAAGGAGCCGAGTGCTTCGGTGACCGCCGCGATCGCTCGGTCCTGGTCCTCGTCGATCAGGGGCAGGAGCGCCTCGGCCAGGCGGGCGAGGTTCCACTCCCCCGCTGCGGGCTGGTTGGCGTAGGAGTAGCGGCCACCCCGGTCGATCGAGCTGAACACGGTCGCCGGGTCGAAGGCGTCGATGAAGGCACACGGCCCGTAGTCGATGGTCTCGCCGGACAACGTCATGTTGTCGGTGTTCATCACGCCGTGGACGAAGCCCACGAGCATCCACTGGGCGATCAGCCCGGCCTGCGCAGAGACGACCGAACGATAGAAGGCGAGGTACGGGTTGGCCTCGCGTGCCGCGTCCGGGTGGTGGCGCTCGATCGCATGGTCGACCACCCGTCGCAGCAGCCCGAGGTCCCCCGTGGCGCGCGCAAGCTGCACCGTGCCGACCCGCAGATGACTGCTGGCGACCCGCGCCAGCACCGCGCCCGGCAGGGACTCCTCTCGGCGGACCGCGCGGCCGGTCGCGACCACGGCGAGCGAGCGCGTGGTCGGGATCCCCAGGGCGTGCATGGCCTCGCTGACGACGTACTCGCGCAGCATCGGCCCGAGCGCAGCGAAACCGTCACCGCCACGGGCGAACGGCGTACGTCCCGAGCCCTTGAGGTGCAGGTCGCGCAACCGCCCGTCCACGCCCACAAGCTCACCCAGCAACAGGGCGCGACCGTCACCGAGCTGCGCGAAGCCGCCGAACTGGTGCCCGGCGTACGCCTGGGCCACCGGCTTCGCCCCCTCCGGCACGACCGTGCCGGAGAGCAGACCGACGCCGTCGGGCGTGCGCAGCCGGTCCGGGTCGAGACCGAGCTCGGCTGCGAGCGGCTCGTTGAGGACCACCACCCGCGGGTCCGGTACGGCGGCCGCCACCGACGGCAGGGCCAGCTCGGGCAGCGCCGTCGCGTACCGGTGCTGGAGCACCGCGACCTGCTGCGGGACGACGGTCATGTCTCGAGCGTACGGGCGCCCGGATGGCCGTAGCCCTGCAGGTCTTCGGCCAACCAGCGCAGATGCGACGGAATGCAGAAGGCCGGATCCTGACGGATCCGGCCTTCGCTCCGGTGGAGGTGAGGGGACTCGAACCCCTGACCCCCTGCACGGGCGTCCTTGCCAGCTCCTTCTCGGCTGGCCTGGCTCGCTCTCGCCCGGTACACCGCTGACCTGGGCCGATGCACCGAATCTGGGCGATCGGTCTGCCCGATCGTATGCCTTCGGCGGGGCGTTTCTGGCTGCTTCTCGGCCGGTTTCGGCGTGATATGTGCTGGGTTCTTGCTGACCCCGTCGAGTACGAGTCGATCATGACACCGACAGGCACCCAAGCGGGCCTAACCCGACTGTCACCAGCTCGTGCGGCAGACCCCCCTGATCCACAGGTTCTCGGACCCGGCCGCCTCGGCCTCCTTGGCCTGCTCCAGTCGTCGTGCGGGGCTGTACTCCTCACAGGACAGAAAGTCGCCGATCCTCATGCGGGCGGATACCCCTCGTTTGCCAGCATCCTGACCAGGTGGGCTGAATTGGCGGCCGCCGTCCTGGTGGTGCTTGTCGTCTTCTCCGGCTTCTCGTCGAGGTCCTTGTAGTCGACGGCCTGCATGGCCTCGCCCACCCAGTACGTCGACCCGTTGGCGGCGACGCTGAACCCAGTGTCGTTCAGTGCCTGCAACACCTCAGCAGTCACATGGTGCGCGCCGTCCTCGTTGCCCACGACAGCAACCGCCCCGACCTTGCCGTAGGTCAACATCCGGCCTTCGTCGTCAGTCTCGCTCAGCTCGGCATCCAGCCGCTCCAGCACCAACTTGCAGACCGACGAGGGTTGCCCCATCCACACTGGAGTGGCGACGACCAGGATGTCGGCGCCCAGCATCTTCTCCCGGATCACCGGCCACTCGTCCCCGTCACCCTCGTCGGTGCTGACACCGAAAGAAATGTGGCGATCGACAACGCGCACCAACTCGCCGGCGACGCCATGGGCACGGAGCGCCGCGAGGAACTCTTCACCGATGAGAACCGAGCTCGACTCGGCAGGAGACTTCTTGAGTGTGCAGGACAAGACCAGCGCCGTCAGTGCCATACCGATCAGCTCTTCCTCGCGGCGGCCCAGCCGCCCATGCTGCCGGCTGTCGTCATGGCGGTCGTACCAGCCATGCTGCGCTTCTTGCGCTCAAGGCTTCTTACGCTCAAGAACCCGTGCTGGCTCTCGCCTTTCATGTTCGCAGATCTACTCGTCATGCGTCCTCCAGCGCCGTGTCGTCGCTACGCCGTACCCGATGCCAGCTGGCCCATGCAGACACGGAGACCGGCGAGCAGAATCGTCACCTGAATGGGCAACGGCGGTCACTTCGCGATCGGCTGGCCGTCTTCGGGCCGATGAGTGTGAGGAGCCCTCCCCGGCTGAGTACCACCTAGCGTGGTGATCCGATGGTCGAGGGGACCCCATCGACGAGCGGCGGTGTGCTCAGTGGCCCGCCGCCTTCTCGAGCGAGCGACGGCGTGCTGCCTCTCGTCGGGATGCCCCAGGGCGGCCGTCTCCCACGGCTCGCCGGCCAACTGGATGAGGAAGGCCGACATCGAGGATGGCCGCCGTCCTGGCCTGAGTGTGGACGAGCGCACGCAGTTGCGTGAAGCCAACAAGCGGATCCCCGTTCAAACATGGACTCTCGCTGAGAAGCTTTGCGTTGTCGAGTTGGTTCGCGGAGTTTGGGTTTGACGACATTCGGTTGGGTACCCATGGCGAGGAGGAAACGACATGATGACGTTGCTATGGGTTGTCGCAGTAGTGCTGGTGATCGCCGGAGTGGTCACGCTGGTGCGCGGGCAGATGCTTTTCGGAATCATTCTGATTGTGGTCGGGCTGCTGGTCGGTCCGGGCGGTGTCAGTATCTTCACCTGAGCGACTCCGACCACCGCCGCCTTGTGACCTTGGGCGTGCCGGTCGTGCCCGGTTGAGGTCAGCGTCTGGCTCGAGCGTCGAGCCTTCAGTTGGCGCCGAGTTGGTGGGGTGTGAAGGAGCCGTCGATAACCGCGGCGGCGACGTCCCTGAGTGGCTGGTTGTTCCGTCGGCTTTGGTTGCGCATTAGCCGGAAGGCTTCGTCGATGGCGATGCCGGCGCGGGCGTGAAGGACCCCCTCGGCTTGCTCGATGAGGACCCGGCTGTTGAGGGCGGTCTGCAGCTGCTCGGCAATGAGTTCGGACTCCCGGACGGCGCGCTCTTGGAGGAGCCCGATCGTGGCGACGTCGGCGAGCGCCTGCCCGAGGGCGAGGTCGTCGTCGCTGAGGGTGGACTGGTGGAGGCAGAACAAGTTCATTGCGCCAATGACCTGATCGCGCAGACGCAGCGGTATGGCGTGGGTGGACCGGTAGCCCGCCTCGATGGACGCTGCGGTGAACCGTGGCCAGCGGGTTTCGGCATCGGAGAGGTCGACGTTGGCCACCACGCGGCCGGTGTTGAAACAGTCAAGACATGGTCCTTCCGCACTTTGCAGTTCGAAGAGCTCCAGCACCTGCGCGCGGTTGCTGGTGGATGCGACCACCTGCAGGTGTCCGTGCTGGTCACTGAGGATCACTCCGGCGGCGTCGGCGTTGAGCAGCTCGACGCTCCGCTCGGTCAGCGTGTGGAGGAAATCGAGGGCGTCGAACTCGTCGACCAGCGTGTCCGCGAGCTCGACAAAGACGCGAGTGATTCGCTGTTCTTCGTTCATGCTTTGTTCCTTCCTGACTGATCCGGAGACCGCGGGTCACTCGTTTCCCATGCCTTCATGATCGTCCTCGTCAAGGTGAAAGCGAAGGTTGCCGGCCAGCACTTCCCGGGCGATCTGGAGAATCGGCCGATCGGCGGCGTAGGCGTGCGCTCGGAGCAGAAGTAGGGCCTCGGTCAGGCCGACTACGGCCTGGACAGAGATCACCCCGGTGGCTTGGTGGATCTCGGCGCGGCTCTCGAGGGGTTCGCCGAGTCGTGGGTGCAGTCCCTGCCCTGGCGTCATCTTGCCTTGCAGGTGCGGCAGGATGACGACAGCCGCATCCGCGTAGGCGAGGGCGTCGCCGAGCTGCTCGGCGTCGAGGTTTCCGGGGGTGGCGCGGTAGAGGTCGAGGATTCCGAGCGAATCGCTCCGACCTGCGAGGGGAACGCGAAGATGGCGGCGATTCCGGCCTCGAGCACTGCAGGGCCATACCCTGGCCAGCGGGTGCTTTCAGTCCGGGCAAGGTCGGGTTGCATGACGGGTCGACGGTCGAGGGAGGCATCCAGGCAGGGGCCCTCGCCGAGGGTGAACTGCAGGTCTTCAATCAGGGTGGCTGGCCCGTCGGTTGCCGCGATGACTCCCTGGTGTCCAGCGTCGTTCATCAATGCCAAGCCAACGCCGTTGATCGGCAGGGCTTCGGCGCAGTCTTGGCACAGCCGTTCAGGCAGGGTGTACGAGCCTCGACCTTCGGCTGTCACCGAGGACAGGATCTGGCCCGCGGTTCTCACGCCACAGCCCCAACGCCGACGCGATGTTGGGGTGGGTCGTCGCGGGAGCCGGTCATCGACCTCAACCGGCGAGCTCGTCCCTGGCCAAACGCAGGATGCGGGCAAGGATCCTCGAGACCTGCATCTGGGTGGCGCCGACGATTCCTCCGATCTCCTGCTGGGTCAGGTCGTCGATGAACCGCAGCCGCAACACGAGCCGGTCGCGGTCGCAGAGATTGCGAAAGACCGGTGCCAGAGTCAGCTTGGCCTCCACCCATGCAAGGGCCGGGTCGTCGTGGCCCATCGCCTCGATCCACGTCGAGTCGCTGCGAGAGTCCGTGACGGCCGGGCGGTCCAGCGAGGTCGGAGTGAAGCAGCCATTGGCGGTCAGCGCCTCGACGAGGGTGGTCTCATCGACGCCGAGGTACTCGGCGACCTCAGCCCGAGTCGGCGTCCGAACCAGTGTCTGGGTCAGGGCCGAGGTAGCGGCCGAGATCCTTGGCTGGAGCTCTTGGATGCGCCGGGGTGGTCGCACGGTCCAGCCCTGGTCGCGGAAGTGTCGTTTCAGCTCGCCGAGGACGGTGGGCACCGCATAGGAGAGGAAGTCGGAACCGGCGCCGGGGTCGAACCTGTGGACCGCCTGGACCAACCCGAGTCGAGCAACTTGGACCAGGTCCTGTGACGGGATCCCGCGGCCGACGTAGCGCATCGCGAGGCGGTCGGCCACAGGCAGGTTGACCAGCACCGCCTTGTCGAGAAGGCGGGCCTTGGCGACGGGATCGGTAGTCGAGGAGGCGAGCAGAAGGTAGCCGCGCGTCTGTTGGGTCCGAACGAGATCGGCAGGACGCTGTGACCTCTGGCGCAGCGCCCGGCGCTCCGCGAGCGTCTGGACGGTCACGACCGTCATCGTCTGCGCGCGTCTCGGAGGTACAGGGGGCTCCAGACCAGAGCGGCCGCTACGACTCGCGCGCGGGAAGCCATGGCGACCACGAACGTGAGGTGAGGAGACGAACCAACCGTCAACGACGTGAGATGGCTTCGGTGAGACCGGCCGTAGATGTGCTGCTGGCGGGCAAACATGTGGACTCCGTCTAGCCGATTAGGGATCCGCCGGGGTCCGAGGCAGCACTGCTCTCCCACCCTACTCCTGCGCGCGGAACAAGGCACCAAACCAGGCGATTCCGGTCACCGACTGGCGCGGTTCTGTTGTGCGGGCTCGTTTGGAGCCGCAGCACCGACACCGGCGGCGCGTGGTCGAGGATCTGCAGGACTCCTCAAGGCGCGTCATGATGAACGGCAGCCAAGGCGCTCCCACCTTGGACGAGGGCGATAGGCATCAACGAGCCGACAAGTAGGCCCACAACTACCGGCTGGGACCGCGTGCTGGTCGTGGGGAGCGGCTTGCTCGGTGCGCCGTCGACGCCAAGGTCGACGTCATTGCCGGCCGCGGTATCAAGTCCTTGCGGATCGGCTTCAGCCTCGTCGGCACTTTGTTCCACCGCGGCGGCATCTACCTTCCGCGTCGACTCCATCCGAACCCCCCGAGGAGCAGAACGAGCAGGACGACGATGACGATGATCCACAACATGTGTGTTGAGTACCCAACGCCAAGGATCCAACGCTCCGATCTGGAGATTGGTACTCGAAGTTCCTGCTCACCGCGTGATCCGGTGGCTGCACTCTAGGCGGCCCGTTCATTCACCACGACCGTGGGCAGCCAGTGCCGCGGGTGTCAGTCCTCCTCGTCTTCGGTGGTCTCCTCGGTGTCGACCAGGACCATGCGAGAGCGGGCCAGGACGTCGAGGCCGAGGTAGCGACGCCCTTCGGCTCAGTCGTCGTGTTGCTCGGCCAGGACGGCGCCGATGAGGCGGAACGCGGAGTTGCGATCGGAGAAGATCCCCACGACGTCGCTGCGGCGGCGGACCTCGCGGTTGAGCCGCTCGCTGGAGTTGTTGGACCAGCGCTGGCCAGATCTCCTTGGGGACCGGGGTGAAGGCGAGGAGACCGGCACGGGCGTCGTCGAGGCGTTCGGCCACCGCGGGGAGCTTCTCGGCCAGGGCCTCCACCACGCGGCCGAACTGGGGCGTGCACCGACTTGGCGTCGGGCTGTCATAGATCGAGTGCAGCACCGCCGCAGCCCACCCCCAGCTGCGTCCGCGGCCAGGAACGTGTAGAGCCCCTGGTCCCTAGTCCAGGGGGCGGGTGGGGAAAGTCCTCGACGTGGGCGTCGCATGAAGGAACTAACGCGCCTGACGATCAATGAATCGACAACTCAGCGCCGAGTGGTCAGTGCCCGCTCGGCCCGCCGGCGGCGCTCGAGCAGCCAGGCCAGGTGTTGGTCACCCCTTGCAGGTCGACCTTGCTCATGACGTGTCTGGCCACGCCACCCTTGCTGGCGGTGTCGAGCCCCAGGAGGATCACCAGGAGCGCCCGCGTGCCTCCGGCCTGACCTTCTGCGAAGAACCGATCCTGCAACTCGCTGAGGAGGTCGCCGCGGTTGACGCTGAACTTCGTGGCGGCGCGTTTGTCGTCCTCCTAGCCCGGAGTGCCGCCACAGTGCATCTGGTCCAGGTCGAAGTCCGGGGCGGCCACCAGGGCCTCCCGCGGGTCCGCACTCCAGGCCCCGGTGCCCGGCTTCTGCTTGGCCATGATCAGGTCCCTACTCCTGGGTCGGGTCGACCATCGGGGTCGAACAGGACTTCATAGAGGCGCGGGGCCCAGACGAGCTGAGCCGCTGTGAGCTCGGGTGTGGCCAGCCGGCGCAGCCGGCCGGGGGGACGTCCGCCAGCCTGCGATAGGCCCTCGGCAAGGAGGCGTACCCGTTCACGGCGCTTGAGATGGCCGGGGATGTGGGTCGCCATCGAGCGGGGGATCGGGATTATGCGATGGGGCGCCCAGTTCCGGAGCCTTCCGCGGATGCCGCTCAGCGTGTCGGGGCTGCCGCCGCCGTACCACTCATCGAGGGCGTCTGCACAGGCCACCATGGCGTCGAACAGCTCGCGAGGGTCATTGGGTAGGTCGTCGGTCTCGCAGCTCAGGTGCTCAGCGATCAGGGTGCGGAGCAGCACCCGGGGGAAGGCGTCTTCGGGGGCCGCCTGGTCGGGGTGTCCGCGCGCGTCGACGATGGTGCACGCGATCTCGCTGTCGCCCGTCCACGAACGCCGGTTGAGGTTGTCGGAACCGACGCTGGCCCACCGGTGGTCGATGACGCAGGTCTTGGAGTGTACGTAGATGGGCAGGCCCGCCTCGTTGCACAGGCCGAACAGTGCGACCCGGTCACCCCCGGCCTCGATGATCGCGCGCATCGCGAGGGAACGCCCGTACAGCTGCGGCACCTCGGCCAGCGCCCCCTCGAGGTCTGGCACCATCGGCAGCACCACCACCAGGTGGAGCTCGGGCTTGTCCCGCAGGGCAGCAGCGAAGTGCTCGCCGACGTCGTCCGACCACAGGTACTGGTCCTCGACGTAGATCAGACGATCGGCCTGGTGGATCGCCTTGAGGTTGCCCAGCATCACCGAGCGCTCACCCTCGGGTGCGAAGTCGAACCCTTTGGGTGCGATCACCGGGAAGGTGCGGATGATCTGCACTACGTCGTTACCGTCGGGACGGGGATCGGGTGGGGGCGACTGGTCGCCGAGCGGCTCGGCGGACAGGTCCTCGCGGTGGAACAGGCTCGACAACAGCCGTCCGGGGTTGACGGTGAGTGGGGTGCTGTCCTCCCAGCGTTCGCGGAACGTCGTTTCGACGTCGTGCACCGCCGGGCCTTGGATGGCCACTTGGACGTCGTGCCACGCTGGGGTCGGGCCGTAGGCCTTCGCGAGCTCCACCACCTGGTGGTCGCCCCGGTGGTGGTGGTCGTCGCGTCGGCCGTGACAGAGATCGATCCCACCGACGTAGGCGACGTCGCGGGTCGGGTCGTCGCCGTGACGGATCACGACGAACTTTTGGTGGTGCGCGCCGCGGGTGCGCACCCGCATGTCCCGCAGGCACTGCCCACCGGCCTCGCTGATCTCCTCGCCCAGGTGCCGGTGGCGCTGTGCGCTGTAGCCGAGGCGGTGCCAGTGGGAGCGCCACAGCAGTCCGCGGACGTCGACGCCGCGCTTCACCGCGGCGACGAGCGTTGCGCTCAGGGTCGAGCTTGGGTCGTCGGTGAGCTGCTGGTCGGGGTCGCCCTGCCAGTCGGCGAAGTAGAGGCGGTCTCCGGGGCCCAGGTTGCTGATGCGTCCGTGGAGCTCCTCGAAATAGGGACGCCCGTGGATGATGGCCCGGACCGTGTTGCCGCTGCTCCAGGCGGTGCCGTCGCCGCGGATGTCGTCGATGCGGGTATGCGGGTTCTCCCTCTCCTCGCTGCTCAGGAACCAGGCGCGCACATCCACAGAACCATCTTGTCTTCTTTGTCAATCTGTCACGCTGGAGGTGTCCATTCCGACCTGCGAGTTCATGACGTTGGCAGTGTCATCATGCCTTCATGGACCCCGTTGTCGTCTCGCGTTGGCGTCGGCTGACGCGGGCGGTCGTCTACGCGGTCATCGTCGCCGTGCCGCTGGGGATGCTGGCATTCCTGGTTCGTACCAAGTTCGACCCGCTGGTGCGCTTCGACCAAGACGTCATCGGTGCGGCGACCGACTACACGCGCGGCCACCCGCGGTTCCGGTCGTTCGTCGCCACCTGGGAGGCGATTAGTCAGCCGTTCGTGATGTACCTGTTCCTCGGGCTGCCGGTGAGCCTCTACGTCTGGTTCGGCAAGCACCTGCGTACTCGCGCATGGTGGGCGTCAGCGACGATGGCCGTCGGTTGGGTCATCGCGTCGGTGCTCAAGCTGCTCGTACACCGCGCGCGTCCCGAGATCGACGACCCGATCGCCCAGCACACCGGGTTCTCCTTCCCTTCCGGTCACGCCACCAACAACGCCATCGTGTTCACCGTGGTCCTCGTGTTGTTGTGGCCCCTGCTGGGTACTGGCTTGCGTTGGCTGCTGGTCGGCGTCGGCGCGGCCTGGGTGATCGTGACGTGTGCCGACAGGGTCTTCGCGGGCGCGCACTTTCCGTCCGATGTCATAGCCGGCGTGCTGCTCGGATGCGGGCTGTCGGCGGCCTCGTATGCGGGGTACGTGGACTGGAGCCCGCCGATCCCCACCATCGGTACGCCGAAAGGCTCGGAATGATGTCGTTTCTCACCCGCTGGCAGGACGACATGACCCGACCCACCGCCAAGGAGGCGGGCCGTGACCTGGTGGTCCGCGTACTGGCCCCGGCCCTCCTGTGGTGGCTAGCCGTGGTCGCGATGGGCTGGCTGATCACCGAAGGTCCGCTGAAGGAGCTGGGCATCTCCGAGGAGAGCGTCAACAAGGGTCTGGAGTCGTCGCGCACATCGTTGTGGGACACGGTCACGCTGTTCTTCTCGTGGACGGGCGCGACCGTCAGCATCATCGGCGTGTGCCTAGTCGTGGTCGCGTTGGCCTGGTGGAGGACCCGGCAATGGTGGTTCGCGGCCGTGCCGCTGATCGCGATCAGCCTCGCGACGACATTCTTCTTCTTCACCACGCTCGTCATCGACCGTGAGCGCCCCGACGTCGAGAAGCTCGACCACTCGCTACGGCCGAACTCCAGCTTCCCGAGTGGGCACGCCGGTGCCGCAACCGGGCTGTACTTCACGCTGGCGCTTCTGGCACTGCGGATCCCGAACCCGGTCCTCCGCCGCGTGGCGGTCAGCGTGTGCCTCGCGATCCCGCTTCTCGTGGCGACCGCACGGCTCTATCGCGGCATGCACCACGTCAGCGACGTGCTGGTAGGCGTCCTCAACGGCTTGGTGGCCGTCCTGGTCGCCTGGTGCTGGCTGCGTCGCAGCGACGCTCGCAACGATGTCGAGGATCAGACGCGCGCGTAGCGCGCCCGCGCGAAGGAGTAGACGCCGTAGGCCGCCAGGCCGAGCGCGATGCCGAGCAGGATCACTGTGCCTGCGGGCAGGTCCCGCATCGATCGGAGCGCCCCGTCCAGACCGGTGGTCTTGCCCGCCCGGTGCTGGAGCGCGGCCGCGACGAAGAGGATGCCCACGGCCGCCAGAGCGATGCCCTTGGCGATGTAGCCAACCTTGGCGGCGACGATGGCCCACTGGCCAGGTTGTTCGTTCAGGTCCTTGAGGAACTTCTCCCTCCAGCCCTTGTAGACGTGGTAAACGGCGATGCCGAGGATGGCGACGCCGATCAGACCGACGAGCACTCGGCCGGCCGGTGCCTTCATTAGGGCGACCGTGAAGTCCTTGGTCTGCTTGTTGCTCGACGTTCGACCGCCCGAGGCGAACGTGAACGACGTCCAGGCCAGGGCGCCGTACACCACAAGTTTGCCGCCGGCCTTCGCCTTGTCGAACGGCTCGTGCCGCGTGAAGAGCTCGGTCAGCTGCCACAGGGCGAGCAGGGTAAACCCCACTGCGATCACCCAGAGCAGGAACTGCCCGACGGGCTCCTTGGCGAGCGTCGACAACGCGCCCGACGCGCTCGCCTGCTTGCCGCCACCGCCGAGAGCGATTCGTGCGGTCAAGTAGGCCAGGAGCAGGTGGATGACGCCGTTGGCACCGTAGCCGAGACGAGCCCCCCACTGGACCACAGGATTGTCGCTGGCCTTGGCTGCGGTCGTCTTCGCCGAGGCGCTTGCGCTGCTGGCGCGGCCACCGATGCTGTTCATGGTGCCTCCCTCATGCGCTCAGGTACCCAGCCCCTGCACTGGCAACCATTGCAGCGCGGTGCGAGAGTGCGAACATGGAGACGAGGGGGTCTGACGTCGTGGTCGTCGTCAACCCGACCAAAGTCGACCTCGACGAGGTGCGTGAGGTTCTCGAGGTCGCGGCCGCCGAGTCGGGCGTTGTGACCCTGACGCTGGTCGAGACGACCGAGGAGGATCCCGGCTTCGGGCAGACCCGCCAGGCTGTCCGGGACGGCGTGGCCCTGGTGTGCGCCCTCGGTGGCGACGGAACCGTCCGGGCCGTGGCGCAGGAGCTCGTCGGCACCGGCGTCGTCCTCGGGCTCCTCCCGGGCGGAACCGGAAACCTGTTGGCCCGCAATCTCGGCCTCCCGATCGACTCCCTGGCCGACGCCGCCGCCGCCGCGTTCTCCGGCCAGGACCGCACGATCGACGTCGGCTGGTTGGCCGTCGACCCCGACGAAAGCCAGCGCACCGGCGACCTCGACACCGGCGCGGACAACATCCACTGCTTCACCGTGATGGCCGGCGTCGGCTTCGACGCGCAGATCATGGCCGACGCGCCCGAGGGCGTGAAGGACAAGGCGGGCTGGGCGGCCTACGTCGTCAGCGGCAGCAGGCACCTAACCGACGACCCGTTCGCGCTCGTCCTAGAGGTGGATGGACGCGCCACGGCCACCCGCCAGGTCCGCACGGTCGTAGTGGGCAACTGCGGCGAGCTCATCGGCGGGATGGTGTTGTTGCCCGATGCCGAGGTCGACGACGGTCTCCTGAATGTGGCGGCGCTCAGCCCTGAGAGCCTGACCGAGTGGGTCGGGCTGGCCTCACGGGTGCTGGCCAAGTGGGGCGACGGACCGTCTCTCCAACGTGACCAGGGTCGCAACATCACGGTGCGGGTCGACCCGCCACAGCTTTGCGAGGTCGACGGTGACGTGCTCGCCGAAGCAGGCCATCTGCGATTCGCGGTGCAGCCTGCCTGCCTCAGGGTGCGCGTCGGACGAGACGGCGCCTGACGCCGGACCTCGTCCGACGCCGACCGGCACTCCGCGCGACCACGGTGGCCAGTGCCCGCTCGGCCCGCCGGCGGCGCTCGAGCAGCCAGTCGGGAATGGAGGACCCCGGCACGCAGTTTCAGGATCGCGACCTCCACTCCCGGTCCGCGTGTCGAACTCGCGGTCCGGTAGCCGTTGCCGAAGTTGGTCCGCTCTGGGCTGCGTTCGCCCTAGGGAGCACCACAGATCGCATCGGCCTCGGCCGACATCAACGCCTCCACGAACGTCGACAGCATTGAACGGAGCAGGTCGAGCTCGGCGCGCTGCAGGTGCTCAGCCATGAACGCAGGAAGGTCAATGGAGTTGCGGTCGACGGTCATGGTTGTGTCGCCTTCAGTCGTGCTGTCGCAGGTCTTCTGAAGGATCACGCGGTGCCCGTCCTGGTGTCAGGACGCCCCGCTCACACCGGGCCCGTCGTACACCACGCCCCTGGACTCGACTCCGCCAAACAGTGACTTGTTTGGGCCGGGGCAGAAGTCATGGCGGGCCGTTGGCGCCTGTCGCCATCGGAATCCTCGCGTGGTCTCCTCTCCCTTGGAGCGATGTCTAGTTTGGAGGGTCAAACGGGTCAAGACGGGTCGTCGGGGCCAAGGGCGAGGTAACGGTGGATTCAGTCAATGCATCGAGGCGCCAGTGAGGTGGATGACATCCGCACCGGCGCCCGGCGCAATGTAGCCGACCGACCGGGCACTCTCCGAGATCCGTGGTGCAGGTCGCTCTGCGCGATCCTCGCATGCAGGCCTCGATGCAGGGGGCTCCTGAAGCCCCTCATCGGGCCCGGTCTCACGGGCCTCGTCGCGTGAAACCCGAATCGGGATGAACTCCGCCAGGTCGGGTACTTCCGGACCGAAGTTCATTTTGCCGTAACCGTTCGAATCACAGGAGATTGTCGTGGGAACCGAAAAGAAGATCAAGAACAAGGCCCAAGAGGTCAAGGGCAAGGTCAAGGAAGAGATCGGCGACCACACCGACGACGGCGACCTTGAGGCTGAGGGCCGGACTGACAAGGCCAAGGCGGACTTGAAGCAGGCCGGCGAAAAGGTCAAGGACGCCTTCAAGTAGGAATGCACGCACGTGCTGCCCCGGCGCGCGTGGCCAGGTGGTCTGTACGGCGCTATCGAAACGCACCCAGTCTGAGTTCACGCCGCCCTGTGGGGGCAGTGTGGGAATTGTCAGAACATTTCTGCCCGCCGGAGCGCGACTGGACGCCCATCCGGGGTCATGGAACGCGCGATACAAGGGCGTGGCCCAGGTTCTGGTCCATCGGGGAGTTGCGGAGCTTGGGTAGGTCCGCTGCAGCCCGGGCGGCCACGCTTCCTTCACCCTCGGTACCCGCCCGCCCGGCCGTCAAAGAGAATCGGCTTGCCGACCCGAACACTGCGCTAATCGACCTCGAGGACTCGCTGGAGTTGATGCCAGCCTGGCTCCCGAACGGGTCGCAGAATGCCTCGCTCGGTGCCGGGTCGAGGCTGCGAAGAGTCGAAAACGGGCGCATCCATAAATCCGCGCCCGGGATTCATCAGGACCCCGGAATCGAAGCACATCGTTGCACCTCCCGTCAGCGATCGCGCTGACGACTACGGGCCTGAAACGTGGCCATATACGGCCCTAGTTCCAGATGTGATCGCACATGCCGATATGGGCGCATCTCCACTACCGGTGTTGCCCTCTCCCCTGCTCGACCCGACCAGCAGAGGACTCAGAGAGCGAGGGGAGGGCGGCTCTGGGCCGCACACCGTGCCACCCGCGCGCCACCTGCGTCTCACGTTTTCCAGGTTCTACCAACCCCCTCTCAGCCTCGCATTCCTGGTCGAGGCTGCAGGGCGTTTTCCGTCGATGGTGACTTCGACGGTCTCGACGCCGGGCAGCTCGTTGAACGTGGTCTTGAGATCCACGAGGGCACTCACGGTATCCAGGGAGTTGACCGAGGCGCTCGCACCCCGCGAGGAACCGTTGGACTTTCAAGGTGGACCCTTCCGGGTCGATGGTCACGTTCCCGTCGGAAGGTGTGCCTGGGAGAGGTACGCGGCACCCCTGCGCAGGACCTCGTTCTCTTTGCTCGAGGAGCTTGATCCGCTTGTTCGCCTCACACAGCGCGTCGGACTCGTTTGCGGCCCGGGCGGCCGGCGAGGGGTTGGCCGAGGTGCGGTCGTCGATGGTGATCCATCGCTTGAGGCATGACGGCGAGATACCGAAATCCTTAGCGACCTGCGCCAGGGAGGCATCGGAGTCGCGGTAGACCCGGATCACGTCCCCGCGGAACTCCTTGAGGAACGCCTTCGGCATGGTGCACATCCTTCCAGCGCCGACACACATCGACGCAGATCAGATGTCACCTATCCGTGCAGCAGACCCGTGGGCTGGTTTGCTGGGCGGGGCTGAGAGCGGGCTTGGTTGAGCTGCTCGAGGATGGCAGAGACGATCATGGCCGCTCCGGCCACCTGTGTCTCGACCGAGCCAGCAAAGCCGCTGAGCAGGACATTGGCGGAGCGGCCGTCCAGACCGATCCGATCAGCCTGACCGGTCGTCCGGAGGCAAGCCGCGCGCGGCGAGCGGAGTAGCATGGGAGGTGGTTCCCGACACTGTCAGGGTCGCCCAGAACTGGCTGGGCTTTGGAGGCGGGATGACGACTGCATCTGATCCATCCGAGCCGGCCCAGCGGCCGACCGCGAGAGTCCCGCTGCGGGTTCTGCTCGACAACGGTTTCCCGTCGGGGCCGCTCGACGGCGCGTGGTGGCCTCAGTCGCGGGACCTCCAGGTCGAGTGTTCCGACCTGGTCGACCACCTCCCGGGTCTGGTCGGCCTGCCCTCTCGGCTGCTCTTCTCACGTCCGGACTGGGACGCCGCGGCGGAGGGCTCGTCGGTGCGCACGATCAGGGCGAGCCGTGGCGCTGTCATGGTGGGCTCCTTCCCCACCGACGACACGCACCTGCTGATCGTCGTGACGTCCTCCGGCGAGCGCGTTCACCTCCTCGTGATCCCGAGCAGCACCGAGAGCGACATCGCCGAGGATCTTCTGCGCAGGGCCGCCGACGAGCGGAATGAGAGTTCGACAACAGCCCTCCTGGAGACGGCTCGCAGCCACTTCGGTGGCGTCGCGCCCTTCGCGATCAATGCGCAGGACAACAAGGACCGTGGCGGCGCCGTGCCCCGTACCTCCTAGCCAGACCGGTACGCGGTCTTCAGGCGCGGTCGGTCGAGTGGCGCCTACTGCGGCGGAGCCTGAGACGAAGCTGGGCGATGCGACCGATCCCGACGACTGCCACCACGGCTCCGCCGCCCACGGCCGCGATCAGCATGGCGAGCCCGACGGGGATCCTCCCCTCGGCGCCCAGAAACCGGACGTCGACCTTCGTGGAGTTCTGGAGCATGAAGATGATCAGCAGCACGAGCAGTACGAGCGCGATGCCGACGGCCACCCAAGCAGCGCTCAGGCGAGTGAAGCGGAGTCTTCTCGGCACGGCCGGCGGTCGCGACTCGGGGTGCGTTGCATTCCCGGTGGGCGGGATCCGGTCGCTGCTCGGTGGCATCGGTCCAGTGGTCAAAGGTCGGTCCTTTCCTAGGCACTTCCTCGCCCGGCCACCCGGTGGGCACGCCGGGCGATCGAGACCCAGGCAGTAGCGACGATCACCGCCCACAGAAGGGCTCCTAGGATCCACAGCCAGGCGGTCATGCCGTCAGCGCTCGCGTTGGGGTCTGGGGTGGACGCCAGGCCGCCCGGGCCGCAGCGCCTACCGCTGCGATCTGTGATTGCAGTTCGAGCTTGCCCAGGATCGACTTGACCTGGGTCCGCACCGCTGCCACTGCGACCATGGCGGTTCGGGCGATCTCCTGGACCAGGTCATCGTTCATCTGTGCGCCGAGGACTTCCATTTCGCGTCGCGTCAACCGGTCCAGTCGCGCTCGGATGGCCCGTGCTTCGTCCTGCTCGGCACGCGCTGCCTCGATCAAGGTGGTGCGCTGTGCTCGGCTCATCAACGGCAGGCCGTCACGGACCCGTCGGGCAGCGCCTACTGCCTGTTCCAGCGAGCATGTCTTGTGCAGGACGTCCTTGGCGCCTTGATGCACCGCAGCGCCCCACCGAGTCTGGTCGGTGCTGTCGGTCAGGAGCTCCACCGTCGCCCCGGTTGCAATGAGTGGTGCGACAAGTCGGAGGCCGTCGCCCACCAGTCCCAGGTGCTGCTCAGGAAACACGAGCCTTCCAGCGCTGCGAAGCGCGGCGGCCAGTACCCTGGCCAACGACGCGTGCTGCTCACCAGGGTCGATCACGGTGACGATGAAGCCCTCGGGCTCCAAAGCCATCGCGATTGAATCAGCGAAGTGCATGTGACCGTCGAGGATGGTGACCCGCGCCGGGCGCGGGGGGCCGCCGTCCCGCGCTGCCTCTGCAGTCGCCGTGCCGTGGTGCAGTGCGTGATCGCGCGGCACAGGTACTTGCAGCCGTTGCGCTCGACCGGCTGTTGTCGCCGGCAGCAGCCCCGGCAACCCTGACAGCTCTGACATGTGACCCCCTGGCGTGCCAGCACGAAGGACTCGCGGGGTCCAGGCGGGTCTGTATCGATCTTCCTATCACCTCGATTCACCCTGCGCTAGGTAGGCGCGTATCGGCAGACTCGAGGCCAGGTCTGTCCGCGGTCGTGCGGAGCACAGTCAAAGGTGACCGCGCCGCTCTGAAACGACGCCCGGCCGACTGGCCGATAGACCCGAAGGAGGCCTAGGAATACGGACGTCATGACGACGTCACCACCCATCAGGCACCAGCCAGGCCCTCGACGGGGCCTGGCGGTCCCAACCGCGGGACCGTGAGCGAGAGCTCTTCGACTTGGCTGGCGAGTTCGGTGTCGTCTCGAGCATCAAGGGATCTCGCGACTGCCCGCTGCACGGCTCCCGGTTCACCGAGGACGGGGACGTGATCGAAAGGGCCCGCCACCCGGCCGCTGTCGCCGGTACGGCACTGATGACCCCGCAGCCGGCCCCGCATCCGGCCCCGCAGCCGGGATCGCCACGTGCCTGTTGCCGCATCACCCGACGGCGTATCGTCGCAAGCAAGGCGCCAGAGGTCCCAGACCCTGATCCCGGGCACACCATCCAGCCGCACCTGTGCGGCGAAGCGGAGCCCCGTGCTCGGTTGGGATCAAGCCATGACTGACGACGACGTCTTCAGCGGAGTCTGCGAGGTGGCCGTCGAACTGCCGTCTTGCACCCAGGTGGAGGCTGGGCTCGTGCTCAAATGGCGGCGACGCGGCGATGTCTGGGAAGCCCTCGTAAGCCGCGAGACCGCAGACGGCAGGCTCGTGACCGAGTGGCTCCCAGCCCTCTTCCTCGTACCGCTGACGTCGAGAGCCGGCTGAACGGCAGCCTGCGACACACTCGAGTTTCCGGCCTTCTGGTCGGGCGACGTCGACCGCGGCCCTGGCCTGACACCGTGTCGACGCGCTGTCAACGAGCTCACCGGTCGCGGCGACCATCAGGGCCGGCGCCCAACGGGTCCAAGCCGCCCTCATGCAGGGAATCACGGACCGGCCACGTCTGCGCGACCCGTCATTGGGTAGTTCAGGGAACAGTCGGTGCACCACGCGCCGGCGAGGCTCCGATCAGGTGGGCAAGGCCAGCCAGCTGGGGTCGCCGCTCAGGGCCAGACAGGAACGACCAGGAAGTGCGCCGGCTCCCCGTCGTCGACGGACCCGCGCTGGTCGGGATCGTCAGCCAGGCACACGTGGCTCGCCACGTGTGCCTCCTCCTCCTTGGTCGGCCGACTCGTCGAACCCGCCTCCACCGCACCCGACAACTCCTGAAACCGAGGTACCGATCGTGAACCAAGACGTCGTCGACCTGATCCTCCAAGACCACCGCGAGCTCGAGCGGCTCTTCGACCAGCTGCTCAACGCCCCCGAGCGACGCGCAAGCCTGACTCCCGTGATGACCACCCTGCTGACCGCCCACAGCCGAGCCGAGGAGGCCGAGGTCTACCCCGCTGCCCGGAACACCGGAGCTCAGGACGACGTCGAGCACAGCCAGAAGGAACACCTCCAGGCCGACCAGCTCGCCAAGAAGGTGGCCTCCATCGACCCGCAGGACCCGTCCTTCGCCGCTGCTCTCCGCGAGCTCGTCGATGCGGTGAAGCACCACGTCGCGGAGGAAGAGAAGACCGTCCTGCCCGGCATCCGCGCAAACATCGACGACAAACGACGCGAGCAGCTGGGCGTCGCATTCCTAGCAGCCCGCAAGCAACACCTCGGTGCCCAGCCCGACGACATCACCAAGGCCGAGCTGGAGCAGCAGGCCGCGAACGCCGGCGTGTCCGGGGCGGCGTCGATGACCAAGCACGAGCTCGCCGACACGCTGGAGGAGCACGCGGAGAGCTGATCGACCGACCCGCCGCGGCTGGGCCCCAGGACCCACCCCCGCAGCGCAGCCGGGAACGCCGGCCCATATGGCTCGCCGCGCCGCGGGCACCGCTGCGACATGTACATCGGACTGGGAATCGTCTTGCTGGTCCTCGGCCTGATTCTCGTCTTGGACGTGATCACCGTGGACCTCGACTTCATCAACGACGACGCCCTCGGAATGATCCTCATCGTCGCCGGAGTCCTGGGTCATCGTCCTGTCACTCCTCTGCGCGCCGCCCTGGCGCCGAGAGGCCGGTGACACGTTTGCTCGCCACCGCGACGGTCCGCGCCTCTAGACGACATCACCGACCACCATGACGAGCGCCCCGCCCGCCCCGGCCCCACCAGACACCCACGAACACGAGTGGTACGTGGCGAGCATCGAGAACGAACCCGGCGGACCTGTGACCGAGCTCGTGTGCAGCGAATGTCCAGCGGTGATCTATCAGTAGTCGACCTTGCCGGTCAGCTCGCCTCGCCTGAGCATGGGAACCAGAGCAGGCGTGCGGTCCCACGAAACCGTCTCGGGCTTAGGAGGAAGTCCAGAATGGGAATCTGTCGAAAACTAGGTGTGGGTGCAGCCGCGCTCGTTGCGCTGATGTTGGCGGCGCCACCGGCGCACCCCGCTCCTTCCGCCCCGGTAGCCCCCGGAGACGCACTGTCCGTCCGCGCACCGGCGGCGGAGGTGGGCACGAACCTGGCGCGAACGCCCGGGTTCAACGGGCCAGTCCGTGCCATCGCTCACCAAGGCGCACGGGTATACGTCGGCGGCGAGTTCACCCGCGCCACCGACGCGTCCGGGACGAAGGTCCGCAAGCACGCTGCGGCATTCGACGCGCGCACCGGCAAGCTCCTCAAGTGGAATCCGCGGGTCGACGGCCGAGTCCTCGACCTGCTCGTGAAGGGCAAGACCGTCTACCTCGCCGGCGACTTCACCCGGGTGCGAGGTCACTCCCGCCCGAAGATCGCCCGAGTATCGGCGAACGGCAAGGGCCGGGTGCTGAAGTTTCGGCACCGGATCGACGGCGGCGTGACTGCCTTGTCCGTCTTCGGGAAGCGTCTCTACGTCGGTGGCAGCTTCACCAAGGTGGATCGGCGAGCCCGCGGCCAACTCGCGGCGTTCAACCGCCGAGGGAGGCTGACCCGGTGGAGCCCTGTCGCGAGCAAGGGCGCGGTCTACGACGTGGCAGCCACCTCATCAGGCATCTACCTGGCCGGCAACTTCCACCAGGTCAACGGTGTGCCGGGCTCCCGACGCCTGGCCCTGGTCGACGGCACGGGCGGTACGCTCATCGGAACGTTCGACCCGCCCGTCGACAAGCCGATCTTCGAGATCGCGGTCAGCGGCCCGTCCGTCGTGGCGGCCGCGGGCGGCGCAGGCGGCGGCTACGTGGCGGCCTTCGCCCGCGCGAACGGCGCACAGAGCTGGCTGCGCAGGTTCGACGGAGACGTCGCGGCCCTGGCGCTCCATGGAGGCGACATCTACGTCGGCGGTCACTTCGACGCGATCTGCGACATCGACAGCGCCAACCCGGTCAACGGGGACTGCCTTGGAGCCCAGCAGATCCGTCACAAGGTCGCCGCCCTGACACCGGCCGGAGCGTTGCTCCCGTGGAACCCCGGAGCCAACTCCCCCCGCGGCGTGATGACCGTGCACAGCCTCGGCGCCCTGGGAGTAGCCATCGGAGGCGACTTCACGATCGCAGGCGGGGAACCACGGCTGCGGATCGCCATTCTCCCCTAGCCAACCGGCCGAGGCGCGACCTCTCCTTCGAGAGTTCACCTCAAACGGACCGGTCAGGGCGAAGGACCGGATCGGCCCCCGCTACGCCTCACAGCAAATCTCGCTACCCCTCACAACGAAGGGTGTCCGCGCGCTCAGGTGCTCGGCGCACCGGGCACCGCTGACGTGAGCTGCCGCAGGTCGAGCCGCGCCTGAGGCCTCGTCAATGAGCGGGTCCGCTGCACACATAGGGACGTTTGGTCCTGTCGCCTGGTCGTGCCGCAGACCCGACCGCCAAGAAGGAGTTTCCGCAGGTTGATCGCGCCGGCTCATCGCGATCGCCTAGGTAGAGATGGGGGCTGCTGCGTGCCACGGCACGACTAGGGATATTGACCGCGGCGAAGCCGCGCGACGTCCTTCGACGTCGGTCGTGGCGTGCCTGAAATCGCAACTTTGGCTTGCGCTCGAACGCGTGTCCGCCGACGGTGTCTATAGCCCGAGGTCGCGGCTGGAGGTGGTGGCGAGGAGCTGGAGGGGGCGGATGTAGCGATCGACAAGCGTGTCGAGGTCTTTGTGCCGGGTTTGGGCGGCGATCCGGTCGAGGCTGACGCCGGCGAGGGCGGCGGTGGTGGCGTGGCCGGCGCGTAGTGAGTGGCCGGTGATCCGGGTGCCGTCGAGGCCGACTGCTTCGGCGCGTTCGCGCAGCATCCGGGCCACGGCGTTGCCGGAGATCGGCTCCAGCGTGGCGGCGTCGGCGCGGATTCGGGTGAATGCCGGCCCTGGTGCGGTGCCGCGGCGTCGCTGCCAGGCACGCCAGGCGGCGACCGGGTCGGTGTCGACGTGACGACCGTGGCTGACCGCGACCATCGCACCCTCACCGGCTTGGTCGGTCTTGGAACGCCGCACGGCGAGCAGGAGGCCGGCGGGCTTGATCGCGATGTCGACCAGGTCGAGCCCGACGAGCTCGGAGCGACGCATCGCGGAGGCGAACCCGACCAGGATCAGCGCTGCGTCGCGGGCGCCTTTTGCGGTTTGCCGATCGATCCCGGTCACGATGGCCCGGATGTCGTCGGGGTCGAGCGGGCGGGCCTGGCGGCGCGGCGCGATGCCGTAGGTGCGGCGCAGGCCACTGCGAACCTGCCGGACGATCTCCGCGGCGGTGGGGTCGGGCAGGCCGTGGCTGCGGTGCACGTGGCGCACGGCGGAGCAGGTCACCCCGAGACTGGCCACCGCGATCCCCTGGGCGGCGCGTTCGGTCAGGTAGGCGCAGAACACGGTCGGGTCGCCGGGCAGCGCATGGAGTCCGCGGGCCTGGCACCAGCGTTCCCAGAGTCCCCAGGCGCAGGTGTAGACCGATCGGGTGGCCGGTGCGCGGGCGGCGGCGAGCACGGCGGCGACCCGGTCGACATCGGTGGCGCTCAGCGCGGCAGGACCGGCGACGACCGGAACGATCGGGTCGGTCAGACGGGCGTCGCTGGTGGGGTTGGAGGCGGAATCCAACAGGGTCGGGAGGGGCTCGGGCATGTCGAGGTTGTACTCAACCGGCGAATGGCTGCCGCCCCCGCCGGCTCCCCCGCAGGAACTGCTGTGAGCCCGACCGCGGCGGCGAGGGAACAAAATCCTGAATAAATGCTGGAGGGCCATGTTCCTTCTCCCTGTTCGGGATTCGGAACACGGCCCTGACCAGTGCTTTCCGGTGGAGGTGAGGGGACTCGAACCCCTGACCCCCTGCATGCCATGCAGGTGCGCTACCAGCTGCGCCACACCCCCGGGGTCATCGCTCCACCCGAAGGCGGGGCAACGACGGAAATACTAGCCACACCCTCCAGCCAAGGTGAAATCGGGGGGTGGTTCCGAGGCTCGCTGCGCTCGCACCTCAACCACCGAGGTTGTAGGACGCGAGCGCCCACTGCCCCGTCGAGCGCTCCTCGAGCACCACGCGGGCACAGTTGCCGAGAGCGCGCAGGTCGTGGGCGAGCTCGAGAGGCCAGCCGAGGAAGGTCACCAGGCCGGAGCGGGTGGCGGCGCCGTGGGAGACGGCGACGCCGGTCTCGCCGGGGCCGAGGGCTGCGGCGAGGTCGGTGACGGCGGCGGTGAATCGGTCGGCCACCTCGCGGGTGGTCTCGGCGCCCGGGATGGCGTCCCACTCACCGCGCTGGAACAGGTCGAAGGCCGCGGGGTCGCGGGCGTCGAGCTCGGCGTGCGTCATGCCCTGGTAGTCGCCGAGGCGGAACTCGCGCAGGCGCTCGTCGTACGTCGGCACCAGCCCGGCCTCCTTGGCGATCGTGTCAGCGGTCTGCCGGGCACGGGCCAGGTCGCTGGACCAGACCAGGACCGGGTCGAGGGCGGCGATCAACGGGGCGACACCACGGGCCTGCTCGAGGCCGGTGGCGTCGAGCTCGACGTCGAGCTGGCCCTGGATCCGGCGCTCGGCGTTCCAGGCGGTCCGCCCGTGGCGGACCAGGACGATGCGGCGGGCGGTCACGCCACCGGACCGTGGACCTCGGCGGGGAGGTCAATGGTCGGGCAGTCGCGCCACAGGCGCTCGAGGGCGTAGAACTCGCGCTCCTCGGAGTGCTGGACGTGGATCACGACGTCGCCGTAGTCAAGCAGCACCCAGCGGCCGTCGCGATGGCCCTCGCGGCGGATCGGCTTGGCCTCGAGCTCGCGGAGCTTGTCCTCGATCTCGTCGACGATGGCGCGGACCTGGCGGTCGTTGGCGCCGGTGGCGAGCAGGAAGGCGTCGGTGATGGCGAGCTGCTCGCTGACGTCGAAGGCGAGCTGGTCGGTCGCGAGCTTGTCGGCGGCGGCCAGGGCGGCAGCGTGGACGAGCCGGACGGCGTGGTCGGTGGCGGTCATGGGGTATCCGTTCCGGGTGCGGCCGGGTAGAGGCCGTGCTTGGTGATGTACTGGACGACGCCGTCGGGGACGAGGTACCAGACCGGCTGGCCGGCCCGCTGTCGCTCACGGCAGTCGGTGGACGAGATCGCCAGGGCGGGGATCTCGACCATGGTGACCCGGTCGTGCGGGATCCGGGCCAGGGTGGTCGGGTCCATCTCCGACCCGGGCCGGGTGCAGCCGACGAAGTGCGCCAGCTCGAAGAGCTGGTCAGCGTCGCGCCAGCTGAAGATGTCGGTGAGCGCGTCGGCACCGGTGATGAAGTACAGGTCCGCGTCGGGCCGCTGGGCGTGCAGGTCCCGCAGCGTGTCGCTGGTGTACGTCGGCCCGGCCCGGTCGATGTCGACCCGGCTGACCGTGAACCTCGGGTTGGCGGCGGTCGCGATGACCGTCATCAGGTAGCGGTGCTCGGCGGGCGCGACCTGCCGATCCGCCTTCTGCCACGGCTGGCCGGTGGGCACGAAGACGACCTCGTCGAGGTCGAACCAGCCCTGGACCTCCGAGGCGGCGACGAGGTGGCCGTGGTGGATGGGGTCGAAGGTGCCGCCCATCACCCCGATCCGGGTACGACGGGGCGCGTCGGTCACAGACTCACCAACGACACGGCCGGACTCAGCTGTGGTCGCGGCCGCCGCCGAACCAGACGAGGCCGACGAGCAGGAAGAGGAGGAAGGTCAGCACCCCGCCACCGATGAACCACGGGTTCACGGCGGGCTCGCCGTGCTCCTCCGCGGCGCGGGCGACAAGGAGGGCGACCTGGCTGATCTGGCTGAGCATGGCCGCATCGTATCCAACGTGCGGCCGGATCCCCGCCTCGGCTCAGTGCACTGCGAAGTCGACGCCCAGGAAGAGCAGCGAGAACCGCAGTGTCCGACCGAGGAACACGGTGGGCACGAAGACCCACATCGGCATCTTCAGGATGCCCCCGATGGCCGCCATCGCCAGGAGCGGCGGGATGCCGGCCGACGCGGCGACGAACATGACCGCGGCGGCGTACCAGGGCCGGCCCTGCATCCGCTGCATCCACTTGTCGTAGGACGCCTTGACCTTGGGGCCGGACAGCTTCTTCTGGGCCCACCTGGACTCCGAGCCGCGGCGGGCGGCCTCGTAGACGATGACCTTGCCGATCGTGGCGCCCGCACCGGCGGCGATGCCGAGCGAGATCGCGGTCGCCGTACCGGCCTCGGCGGCGCCGGCCCCGAGGATGTAGACCTCGATGGGCAGGAACGGGAGCAGGGCGGACGCGATGCTGAAGGCGAACGTCGTCAGCCACAGGATCATGCTGCCGGGGCTCCTTCTGGGCTGGCCTCACGCGTCGGCACCGGCAGCCCGAGCTTGAGCAGCCAGCCCAGCGAGACGCACTTGAGGACCAGCAGCCCGACGGCGATCAGCGTGCCGAGCCAGACCCAGCCGCTGACCAGCAGGATGACGGCGAAGGCGCCGGAGTTGGCGGCCTTGCCGATGCGCGACCAGTTCCACAGGTAGATCCGGCGGTCGATCACGTGGAAGTAGTTGGGGCTGCGGATCGGCCAGGCCAGGAAGGCCAGCGACAGGTACATGTCGATGACCATGAACTCGAAGAGGTAGATGGCGATCGGGATCCCGATCCACTTCATCGGCTCGTCACTGATCCAGCCGCCGGGCTGCAGCCACACGAGCCCGACGTACAGCGCCCCGCAGCTGAGCCGGTCGCACATCATGTCGACGACCGCACCCATCCGGGTCTCGCAGTCGCGCCAGCGCGCCCACTCGCCGTCGATGCTGTCGCCGACCCAGTAGGCGACCAGGCCGACCACGATCAGGGTCAGGCTGTGGTCGTACGCCGCCCACACCGCGATCGCGAGCGTGATGACCGTGCGGACGAACGTGATGACGGTCGCACCGGTGAAGAGTCGCTCGACCGAGGGGTCGGCGTAGATCCGGTCCGGGGAGCCTGCCATGTCTCGAAACCTACCCGGTCACAGGAACTGTCCTGACGCCAGACCCCCCGGAGTACCGGGGATTCACCGACCGTCCACCTCCCGCTCCTAGCGTTGCCACCGTGCTCTGGCTGGCCGTGGTGTTCGCGCTCGCGAGCGCGGTGACGACTGCAGTGTCGACCTCGACCCAGCACCTCGCCGCGGCGCGCGCCCCGCTGGTGGCGCTGCTGCTGGCAGCGGTGCTCGGGCCGGTCGGGTTCACGTTCCACGTGCTCGCGCTCGACCACGGCCCGATCGGGCTGGTCCAGCCGATCGCCATCCTGGGCATCGTGCTCGCCGTACCCCTCCGCGCCGCGCTGGCCCGGAGCCGGCCGGGGCGGACCGAGCTCGTCGCGGTGGCGGTGACCGGGCTCGCGATCGCCGCGCTGCTGCTGGCGACCGACGCCCGCGAGAGCGCGGCGCCGGTGGACGCCGGACTGCTGGTCGTTGCCGTGGGTGCCTGCGCGGTGGTGGCGGCGCTGCTGATCGCGGTGGCGGGCGGCGTACCGCATGCGACGGGGCGGGCGTTCCTGCTCGGCAGCGCCTCGGGGATCCTGTTCGCACTGATGTCGGTGCTGGTCGAGGCCGACCGGTGGTACGTCGTGTTGGCGGCCTGCGGCGTCGGCGGGGTCGTGGTCAACCAGCTGGCCTACCGCGCAGCCCGACTGTCGGCGTCGATGCCGGTGCTCAACGTGGTGAACTGCCTGCTGACGCTCGGCTTCGCGCACCTCGTGCTCGGCGAGGTGCCGCACCGGACACCCGTCTCGACCGCGGTGTCGGGGCTCGCCCTGGGCGCGATGGCGTGGGGGTTGTGGAGGCTCGCCTCAGCGGACGTGGCCGTCGCCGATGACGACGTACTTGGTCGAGGTCATCTCGGGCAGCCCCATCGGGCCGCGGGCGTGCAGCTTCTGGGTGCTGATCCCGATCTCGGCGCCGAAGCCGAACTCGCCACCGTCGGTGAACCGGGTCGACGCGTTGACGAGCACCGCGGCTGAGTCGACCTCGGCCACGAAGCGCCGCGAGGCGGCCAGGTCCTCGGTGACGACGGCGTCGGAGTGACCGCTCGACCAGGTGCGGATGTGCTCCAGCGCCGCGTCGAGGTCGGGGACGACGCGCGCCGCGATGTCGAGCGAGAGGTACTCGGTCGCCCAGTCCTCGTCGGTGGCCGCGAGCACGCCGTCGTACCCGGCAAAGGAGTCGTCGCCGTGGATCGTGACGTCGGCCTCCTGCAGCGCGGCGACCACCCGCGGCAGGAACTCCCCCGCGACGTCGGCGTGCACGAGCAGCGACTCGGCGGCGTTGCAGACGCTGGTGCGGTGGGTCTTGGCGTTGAGCACGATGGCGAGTGCCTTGTCGAGGTCGGCTGCCCTGTCGACGTACACGTGGCAGTTGCCGACGCCGGTCTCGATCACGGGGACCGTGGACTCGTTGACGACCGACTGGATCAGGCCCGCTCCCCCGCGCGGGATGAGCACGTCGACCTGGCCGCGGGCGCGCATCAGCGCCTTGACGCTGTCGTGCGTCTCGCCGGGGACGAGCTGGACGACGTCGGCCTCGAGGCCGGACGCGGCGACCGCGTCGCGCAGCACGGCCACGATGGCGGCGTTGCTCGACCGGGCCGACGAGCTGCCGCGCAGCAGGACGGCGTTGCCGGACTTCAGGCAGATGCCGGCGGCGTCGGCGGTCACGTTGGGCCGGGCCTCGTAGATCATGCCGACGACGCCGAACGGGACGCGCACCTGGCGCAGCTCGAGGCCGTTGGCCAGCACGCTGCCGCGCACGACCTCGCCGACCGGGTCGGCCAGGCCGGCCACGTCGCGCAGGCCCTGGGCCATGCCCTCGAGCCGCTCGGTCGTGAGCCGGAGCCGGTCGATGATGTTGGGCGGCGTGCCGTCGGCCTCGGCGCGGGCGACGTCCTCGGCGTTGCCGGCGAGGATCTCGTCGGCGCGCGCCAGCAGGGCGTCGGCCATGGCGTGCAGGGTGGCGTCCTTCTGGGCGCGCGTTGCCAGCGCCAGCGAGCGGCTGGCGACCCGGGCGCGCTGGGCGACCTCGCGGACCTCGACCTCGGCAGTCATGACACCAAGGATAGGAGCGTCATGCGCAGGGTCGGCTCTTGGGCTGGATGCCGGGCTTGTGGGTGATCCGGGGGCTGGCGAACATCTTCTGCCACTGCGCGTCGTACGCCGCCACGACGGCCGGGTCGTGCACCTCGAAGGTGACCTCGTCGCTGCTCAGCCCGGGCGGCGACCAGTTCTCGGAGCCGGTCCAGACCACGTGGGTGGCGGCGCCGCGGAACGTGCCGTTGACCGTGACGTACTTGAGGTGCGAGTAGCAGCGAGCGCCGAAGACGATCTCGTCGCCTGCGGTCGAGAGCTTCTCGCCCCAGTCCCAGTCGGCGATCCGGACCGGGATGCCCGCCTTCTGCAGGATCCGCACGACCGGTCCGCTGACCACCGAGCCGACGACGGCGATGTCGCAACCCTCGGCACGCATCGAGGCGAGCTCGCGGGCCAGCGCCTCGCCGCGGCCGGCGTACCAGGCGTACATGTTGACCCGGACCACGCTGTGGCCCTGGCCGTCGCCGAAGCCGCCGGGTGCCGTGCAGTCGACGCGGCGCAGCCGCTGGAGCTGCGGGTCACCGGTCGCCGCCCGGGCGACGGGGGTCACCCGGACCCGCTGGAAGTCGGCGCCGACGGTCTCGCTGGAGTACTCCAGGTGGCGCGGCTTCGCGGTCCGGTCCCGCTTCAGCTGCTCGAACACGGTGGTCCAGGCGGCGAAGAGGGCGTCGTCGCCGCTGACGGTGAGTGCGTCGTTCCACTGGCCCGCGGCGGCGCCGTACCCGAGGTTGCTGGAGCTGCTGATGACGACCGAACGGGCGGCACCGGTCTGGCTGAAGGAGTAGACCTTCATGTGCAGGTTGCCGGTGCGCGAGCCGTTGCGGCAGGCGCTGGTGCAGATGTACAGGAAGCTCTCCGCCTTGCGGTTGCCGCCGAGCCGCGCCTGCAGCCCGCGGATGGTCTTCCCGATGATGTTGTCGTTGACGACGATCTGGACGTGCACGCCGCGCTTGTGCGCGTTGAGCAGCAGCCGGGCGGTGTCGTTGCGGTCGATGTTGTACGTCGCGATCCGGATCGTCGATCCCGTCGGGGCGTGCCGGATCGCCGCGTGCACCCGCCGGACCACCTTGGTGCGCGCCTTGTACCCGCCCATCGGGTTGTTGAAGGTCGGCCCGGTCGTGGGCAGCCAGGTGTCGTCGGCTGTCGCGGCCGGGGCGGGAGCGACGAGGAGGGTGGCGAGCACTAGGAGCAGCACGGCGACGGTCTTCACTCGAAGAACACTAAGCCACTGTATTTAATCGACCAAAGTTCTGGGAAAAGCAGCGCGGGACGCCGTACCGGAGTACGACGTCCCGCGGCGGGGTGAGCGGCTGGCTCAGCCCTTGCGCTTCTCGATCTCCGCGGTCACGGCCGGGAGGACGGTGTGGAGGTCACCCACGACGCCGAAGTCGACGAGCTCGAAGATCGGCGCCTCCTCGTCCTTGTTGACGGCCACGATGGTCTTCGAGGTCTGCATGCCGGCGCGGTGCTGGATCGCACCGGAGATGCCGTTGGCGACGTACAGCTGCGGCGAGACGACCTTGCCGGTCTGGCCGACCTGGAAGGTGTGCGGCTTCCAACCGGAGTCGACGGCGGCACGCGAGGCGCCGACGGCGGCACCGAGCGCGTCGGCGAGGCCCTCGACCGCGCTGAAGTCACCGCCGGTGCCACGACCACCGGAGACCACGATCGCGGCCTCGGTGAGCTCGGGACGACCGGTGGCCTGGCGCGGCTGCGAGGCGACGATCTGGGCGGTCTTGGCAGCGTCGGA
This sequence comes from Nocardioides sp. F233, assembly GCF_057813895.1. Classification (NCBI taxonomy): domain Bacteria; kingdom Bacillati; phylum Actinomycetota; class Actinomycetes; order Propionibacteriales; family Nocardioidaceae; genus Nocardioides; species Nocardioides sp. F233. The sequence goes on along the minus strand of NZ_JBVASH010000004.1, from coordinate 431,562 downwards.
GATCGCGGCGGCGAACTGCTCGACGGCACCGGCGCCCGCACCCTCCTCGGGAGCGGCGGCGTTGGGCTTGACCGCGATGATCGGCGTGCCCTTGACGACCTTGGCCTCGACGGTGAAGTTGCCGGCGAACACCGACTGCGTGGTGACGATCTCGCCACCGTTGACCTGGACGTCGACGGCGTCGGTGATCAGGCCCGAGGAGAGCTTGATCGCGAGACGGCCGGCGATCTCCTTGCCCTCGGCCGAGGCCGGGATCAGGATCGCGGCGGGCGAGGTCTTCTCGGCGAGCTGCTGGAGCACCTCGGCCTTGGGGGCCACGAGGTAGCCCTTGATCTCGGCGTCGTCGACGACGTAGACCTTGTCGGCGCCGTACGCCTTGACCGCGTCGGCGGCGGCAGCGGCCTTGTCGGCACCGCCGATGAAGACGGCCGAGGGGGAACCGATGCGCTTGGCGATCGCGAGCAGCTCGTAGGTGGGCTTGCGGACCGCGCCGTCGACGTGGTCGACCAGAACGAGAACTTCAGACATGGATCAGGCTCCTCAGATGAACTTCTTCGACGCGAGGAACTCGACCAGCGCCGTGGCGCCCGAGCCGTCCTCGTCCTTGACGATCTCGCCGGCGGTGCGCGCGGGACGGGCGGTCACGTTGTCGACCTTCGTCCACGCGGCGTCGAGGCCGACCTCGGAGGCGTCCACGCCGATGTCGGCGAGGGTGAGCGACTCCAGCGGCTTCTTCTTCGCGGCCATGATGCCCTTGAAGGAGGGGTAGCGCGCCTCACCCGACTGGTCGGTGACCGAGAGGACGAGCGGCAGGGTGCCGCCGACGACCTCGGTGGCGGTGTCGCCGTCACGCTTGATGCGGACCTGGTCGCCCTGGGTCTCGACGACGGCCGCGAGGGTGACCTGCGGCAGGCCGAGGCGCTCGGCGAGCATCGCCGGGACGACGCTCAGGCCGGCGTCGGTGGACGCGAGGCCACCGAGGACGAGCTCCGGGACGCCGATCTTCTCGATCGCCTTGGCGAGCACGAGCGAGGTCGCGACGGCGTCGGAGCCGGCGATCGCGTCGTCCTGCACGTGGACGGCCTTGTCGGCACCCATCTGCAGCGCCTTGCGGACGGCGGCCTCGGCCTCGGCCGGACCGACGGTCAGCGCGGTGACGGTGATCTCCTCGTCGGCGCGCTTCTCCTTGATCTGGAGAGCCTGCTCGACGGCGTACTCGTCGAGCTCGGAGAGGAGACCGTCGACGCCGACGCGGTCGACAGTGTTGTCCGCCTCGAACTTCCGGTCACCCGTGGCGTCGGGGACGTACTTCACAAGGACGACAATGTTGGAGAGAGTCATGGTTGTGGCCGGACCGGCCCCTTCCTGTGCAACGTGAGCCCTGCCGCGTGATCGGGCAGGGAACAGCTCTGGTCCGCTGAGGACAGCGTCTCGCAGGCTACCGCCCGGTCACCAGCGACGGGAACCTCGTCCACGTGGCGTCCGCCACAGGGAGCCGGCCCGGATCGAGCCTGGTTCAGGGGCGGATGACCCGCTCGAGCACCCGGCCGATCACGAGGTAGACGACCGAGGCGAGGCCGTAGTTGAACAGCGCGGTCTTGACCACGGCGTTCTTGCCCGTGAAGGCCTTCACCGGGTTGTCGAGGTCGAACACGCTGAGGTCGAAGGCGTCGGCCAGGTCGCGGACCAGCTTGACCAGACCGTTGTCCTGGTTGGCCTCGAGCGCGTAGGTGAACGCCGCGACCGCGAGGACCAGCGCGAGGGCCATGCAGATGACCCACACGGCGCGGGCGACGTTGTCGCGGACCCGGGCCGCGGTGAGCGACCGGGTCGCGGCGGACGTCGTACGGCCACGGTCGACGGCGTCGTCGGCCGCGGTGTTCTTGTCGTCGCTGCTGCTCACCTGCGTCACCGTCCCTCGAAGGTGGCCTTGCCCGGGCCGTTCTCGATGAAGGACTGCATGCCGGTACGGCTGTCCTCGGTCGCGAAGATCGCGGCGAAGCTGTGCCGCTCGACCTGCAGGCCGGTCTCGATGTCGACCTCGAGACCGCGGTCGACGGTCTCCTTGATCGCACGCAGCGCGTACGGCGCCGCCGTGGCGAACTTCGACGCCCAGGCCACGGCCTCGGCGTACACGTCGGCGGCGGGGACGACGCGGTCGACCAGGCCGATCGCGAGCGCCTCCTCGGCCTTCACGAAACGGCCGGTGTAGAGCAGGTCCTTGGCCTTGCTGGGCCCGATGAGGCGGGGCAGCCGCTGGGTGCCGCCGGCGCCGGGGATGATGCCGAGGAGCACCTCGGGCTGGCCGAGCACGGCGTTGTCGGCGGCGAAGCGAACGTCGGCAGCGAGCGCGAGCTCGCAGCCACCGCCGAGGGCGTAGCCGTTGACGGCCGCCACGACGGGCTTGGGGATCCGGGCCACCGCGTTGACGGCGTCCTGCAGCTTCTGCACGCGGTCGACCATGTCCGGGTAGGACATGTCGGCCATCTCCTTGACGTCGTTGCCGGCGGCGAAGACCTTCTCGCCACCCCACACGACGACGGCGCGCACGTCGCTGCGGTCGGTCGCCTCAGCAGCGGCGAGCGCCAGCTCGTCCTGGACCTGGATGCTGATCGCGTTCATCGCCTTGGCCCGGTCGAGCCGGATGGTCCCGACACCCTCGGCAACCTCCAGGCGCACGAACTCCGCAGTCATCTGCTCCCTCTCGTCACGACGTACTGGGGCCTCGTTGTGAGGTTGGGACCCCGTCCCCGTCCGCATTCTGCCGCGTCCGGACCGGCCGGGTCACCTGAACCCGCCACCTGGGCGTGCCGCCCGGGCGCGTCGCTGGTGCTGTCGCCGGTCAGGTGGGGGCGCGCGGGCACAATGGGGCGGGTGACCCCCGGCCTCTGGCGCACCCTCGGAGAACAGGCCCCGGTGTGGCCCGGACGCAACTGGCCGCTGGGTGCGACCTGGTCGTCCGAGTCCACCAACTTCGCCGTGTACTCCCCCGCCGCGACGGCCGTGTGGCTGTGCCTGTACGACGACGAGGCCGGTGAGCGGCGGCTGCCGCTGACCGAGCAGTCCCTCGGAATCTGGCACGGCGCCGTCCCCGACGTCTCCCCCGGCACCCGCTACGGCTACCGGGTCGAGGGCCCCTGGCAGCCCGAGGAGGGCCTGCGCTTCGACGCCGAGACGCTGCTGCTCGATCCCTACGGCCTCGCGGTCGCCGGCACGGAGGGCGACGCGCAGAGCGTGGTCGTGGACCCGGCCTTCGACTGGGGTGACGACGTCGCGATGCGGCGGCGCTGGCGCGACACGGTGATCTACGAGCTGCACGTCAAGGGGTTCACCCAGCTGCACGACCGGGTCCCTGCCTCGTTGCGAGGCACCTATGCCGGGCTCGGGCACCCGGTCGTGACGCAGTACCTCCAGGACCTCGGCATCACCGCGGTCGAGCTCCTGCCGGTCCAGCAGTTCTTCTCCGAGCCGGCGCTGCTGGAGCGCGGGACCGTGAACTACTGGGGCTACAACCCGATCGGCTACTTCGCGCCCGACGCGTCGTACTCCTCGACGGGTGATCGCGGCGGCCAGGTCGCCGAGTTCAAGCAGATGGTGCGCTCGCTGCACGCCGCCGGCATCGAGGTGATCCTCGACGTCGTCTACAACCACACCGCCGAGGCGGGGGCCGAGGGGCCGACGTACTCCTTCCGGGGGCTGGACGACCGCGGCTTCTACCGTCGCGTGCCGTCGAGCGACGGGTACGACGACGCGTACTGGGACGTCACGGGCTGCGGCAACACGGTCAACACCGAGGACCCGTTGGCGCTGCGGCTGATCCTCGACTCGCTGCGGTACTGGGTCACCGAGATGCACGTCGACGGCTTCCGGTTCGACCTGATGTCGGCGCTCACCCGCACCGCCGGCACCGACGGGATCCCCGTCGACATGGCCTGCAAGCTGCTCATCGCGATCGGCCAGGACCCGGTGCTGCGGCACGTGAAGCTGATCGCGGAGCCGTGGGACACCTCGATGGACGGCTACCTCGTCGGCGGCATGCCGCCGCCGTGGGTGGAGTGGAACGACCAGTACCGCGACACGATCCGCGACTTCTGGCGCGGGCGGTCCGACGGGCTGCACGCCGTTGCCACCCGACTGGCCGGCTCCTCGGACCTGTACGCCGACGACGGCCGGTCGGCGTACAACTCCGTCAACTTCGTCACCGCCCACGACGGGTTCACGGTGCGCGACCTGGTGTCGTACGACGCGAAGCACAACGAGGCGAACGGCGAGGACAACCGCGACGGCACCGACAACAACCGCTCGTGGAACCACGGGGTCGAGGGCGAGACACCGGATCCCGAGGTGGTGGCGCTGCGGCGGCGGCAAGCGGCGAACCTGATGGCCACGCTGTGCCTGTCGAACGGCGTACCGATGCTGACGGCCGGCGACGAGCGCGGGCGCACGCAGCGCGGCAACAACAACGCCTACTGCCAGGACAACGAGATCTCGTGGGTCGACTGGCGAGCGGACGACGCCTGGCTGGACGTGTACGCCGTGACCCGGGCCGCGCTCACGCTGCGCCGCGAGCACCACGCGCTGCGGCAGCGGCACTGGTTCGAGGGACGGCCCGCCATCGTCGGCGGCCCCAAGGACCTGGCCTGGCTGCACCCGTCGGGGCGCGAGATGACCGACGAGGACTGGTACGACTCCTCGCTGCACACGATCGGGATGTTCGTGTCCGGCAAGCCGCTGCGCGAGCCCGGCCCGCGCGGCGAGCAGCAGATCGACACGTCGTTCCTGATCTGGTTCCACGCCGGCGCCGAGGCCGTCGAGGTGCACCTGCCCGACAATGACTGGGTGCACGCCGGGTCGGTCGTGCTGTCCACCGACCCCGGGCTCCCGGACGGTACCGAGGTCGCCGTCGGGTCGGTGCTGACGATCGGCGCGCGCAGCGTGGTCGTCATGCGGGAGACCGACGCCTGACGCCGGCGGGGCGGCGGGGGCGGCGGTTCATCACGGTATGTAGGCAAACCCTCGCTTCCCGTGCGGAACTCCGCTACAGAAGCTCGGATTCGCCTACATACCGTGATGAAGCCGCGGCCGACGCTCGCTACGCCAGGGCGACGACGCCGAGCTCGGCGGGTGCGACGAGCAGCGGGTTGGCCGGGAGCACCCGGACGGTGTAGCCGAACGGGCCGGAGTGGCCGAGGGCGACGTCGCCGTCGAAGCGGTGGCGGCCGCCGTCGTACGACTCCACCAGGGTGAGCGGTACGACGGACGCGGCGACGATGTCGTCCTCGGCGTCGACCCGGCCGTGGACCAGCTGGACCTCGACGTCGTGGGGCGCGAGCTCGCCGAGGGCGACGTACGAGCGGACGTGGAGGACGGCGCCGACCTCGGCGACGTCGCCGATCCCCTCGGCCTCGACGTGCTCGACCCGGACGCCGGGCCAGGCGCCGCGGACGTGCGCCTTCCACCGGGCCAGGTCACGGGCGCCGTTCTCGACGGCGGCGAGCGCGCGGGCGTTGCGGGCGGCCGGGGCGTAGAGCTTGTCGACGTAGTCGCGGACCATCCGGGTGGCGAGCACCTTGGGGCCGAGGTTGGCCCAGGTGTGGCGCAGCATCTCGACCCACCCGGCGGGCACGCCCTCGTGGTCGTGGTCGTAGAAACGCGGCGCGACCTCGTTCTCGATCAGGTCGTAGAGGGCGGAGGCCTCGAGGTCGTCGCGCTGGTCGGAGTAGTCCTCCAGGCCGTCGGCGGACGGGATCGGCCAGCCGAACTCCGGCTCGTACCACTCGTCCCACCACCCGTCGAGGATCGACAGGTTGAGGCCACCGTTGAGCGCGGCCTTCATGCCCGACGTACCGCAGGCCTCGTAGGGGCGCAGGGGGTTGTTGAGCCACACGTCGCAGCCCGGGTACAGCGGCTGAGCGAGCGCGATGTCGTAGTTGGGCAGGAACACGATCCGGTGCCGCACGTCCTCGGCATCGGCGAAGCGGACCAGCTCCTGGATCAGCCGCTTGCCGCCGTCGTCGGCGGGGTGGGCCTTGCCGGCGACGACCAGCTGGACCGGGCGCTCGGGGTGCAGCAGCAGGGCCTTGAGGCGGTCGGGGTCGCGCAGCATCAGCGTGAGTCGCTTGTACGACGGCACCCGGCGCGCGAAGCCGATCGTCAGCACGTCGGGGTCGAGCGCGTCCTCGATCCAGCCGAGCTCGGCCGGCGAGGCGCCGCGCTTCTCCCACGACTTGCGCAACCGACGGCGGGCGTCGTCGACGAGCCGCTGGCGCAGTGCGCGCTTGGTGCGCCACACGTCGGTGCCGGGCACCTTGTCGAAGGCCGCCCAGAACGCGGCAGCGTCGTCGCCGTGGTAGTCGGCGCCCTGCGCCTCGGCGAGTGCGGCGACCTCGGGCGCGACCCAGGTCGGCGCGTGCACGCCGTTGGTGATCGACGTGATCGGCACCTCGGCCTCGTCGAACGCCGGCCACAGCCCGTTGAACATCCCGCGGCTGACGTGGCCGTGGAGCTGCGAGACGCCGTTGGCACGCTGCGCGAGCCGGAAGCCCATCACCGCCATGTTGAACACGCCCGGGTCGCCGCCGTCGTAGTCCTCGGCGCCCAGGGCGAGCACCTGGTCGACGGGTACGCCGGGGGTGGCGCCGTGCTCGCCGAGGTACTGCTCGACCAGCGTGCGCGGGAACCGGTCGATGCCCGCCGGCACCGGGGTGTGGGTGGTGAAGACGGTCGAGGCGCGGCCGGCCTCCAGCGCGGTGGCGAAGTCGAGATCGCTGTCGGCGGTCAGCTCGCGGATCCGCTCGACGCCGAGGAACCCGGCGTGGCCCTCGTTGGTGTGGAACACCTCGGGCGCGGGGGCGCCGGTGATCCGGGAGTACGCGCGCAGGGCACGCACGCCGCCGACGCCGAGGAGCAGCTCCTGGCGCAGCCGGTGCTCGGTGTTGCCGCCGTAGAGCCGGTCGGTGACGAGCCGGTAGGCCTCGGGGTTCTCCTCGACATCGGTGTCGAGCAGCAGCAGCGGCACCCGGCCGACGCTGGCCACGAACACGCGGGCGAGCAGGTCCGGGCCGTCGGGCATCCGGATGGCGATCGTCGTACGGCTGCCGTCGTCCTCGTGCAGCAGCGACAGCGGGAGCTCGTCGGGGTCGAGGACCGGGTAGCTCTCCTGCTGCCAGCCGTCGCGCGAGAGCGCCTGCTTGAAGTAGCCGTGGCGGTAGAGGAGGCCGACGCCGAGGATCGGCACCCCGAGGTCGCTGGCGGCCTTGAGGTGGTCGCCGGCGAGGATGCCGAGGCCGCCGGAGTACTGCGGGAGCACGGCGGTGATGCCGTACTCCGGCGAGAAGTAGGCGATTGAGGTCGGCCACGTCTCCTCAGGGGCGGCGGCCCGGGCGCGCTGGTACCAGCGGTCCTCGGAGAGGTACGACGCCAGGTCGGCCCGGGCGTCCGCGACCCGTCGTACGTAGTCGCCGTCGGCCACCAGCTCGGACCACCGCTCCGCGCTGACCTCGCCGAGCATCCGCAGCGGGTCGTGCCCCGAGTCCTGCCAGAGCCCCGCGTCGATCGCCTCGAACAGCGCCTGGGTCGGCGGGTGCCAGGACCAGCGCAGGTTGGCCGCGAGCTCGCCCAGGGAGGCGAGCGCGTCGGGCAGGACAGGGCGGACCGTGAACCTCCGGATCGCACGCATGGACCGACGGTAGCCAATCCGACTTGAACGATCCAATACGCGTCCGCGGGGTGGCCGGTAGATGCGACACGGGGTTCCGCGTAACGCGGACGTACCCAAGGCCGTTGGGGTGGTACAGACGGGCGGGGTGGAGTCATGGGGGCTGCCTCGCCCGTCGTCATCGGCCCGTCGGTCGCGAGCTTGCTCGCGACCGACGGCTCAGACGATGAGATCGAGTAGCGCCGCGACCGAGGCACGAGGTCGCGATGCGCGTATCGAGATCTGACCGGGCGTCTCGATACGCCCTCGCCCAGGGGCTCGGGCTACTCGACGAACTCCGGCTTCGCCGGGCCTAGGCTGGCGCCGATGACTACCGCACCCCTCCGCCCGGTCCCCGAGCACCAGCGCCACGTCGCCGCCCTCCTCGCCGCGGGCCACGGCCCGGACCGGCCGTGGCCGACCGAGAGGGTCCCCCTCGAGCAGGCCCGGGGACGCGTCCTGGCGGAGCGCATCAACGCGCCGGAGCCGCTGCCGGCGTTCGACAACTCCGGGATGGACGGGTACGCCGTCCGCGCGGCCGACGTCGCGGGCGCCACCCCCGACAACCCCACGCGCCTGACAGTCGGCGAGGACATCCCCGCCGGGGCGCCGGTGGGCGAGCTGGCGCCGGGGACGGTACGGCGGATCATGACCGGTGCCGCGGTGCCGAAGGGTGCCGATGCGGTGGTCGAGGTCGAGGCGACCGACGGCGGGACCGAGACGGTCGAGATCCGCGAGGCCCGCGCGGTCGGCAGCTTCGTGCGGACCGCCGGGTCGGACGTGGCGCAGGGCCAGGAGGTCCTCGCGGCGGGAGTCACGCTCGGACCGGCGCAGCTCGGGGTGCTGGCGGCGTTCGGCGTCCGCGAGGTCGTCGTACGACGGCGCCCGCGGGTGCTCGTCGTGTCGACGGGCTCCGAGCTGGCCGAGGACCCGGCGCCGGGGTCCGGGCAGATCCGGGACGCCAACGGAGCGCTGCTGGCCGCGGCGGTCGAGGAGGCCGGCGGGGTGGCGGTGCGCAAGCTGTGGGTCGAGGACGACGTACCGACCTTCCTCGCGCTGCTCGACGGCGAGCTCGCGGCAGGCGACATCGACCTCGTGATCACCTCCGGTGGCGTCAGCGCGGGGGCGTACGAGGTGGTCAAGGACGGCCTGGGCCCGCGTGGGATCGAGTTCGTGAAGGTCGCGATGCAGCCCGGCATGCCGCAGGGCTCGGGCCTCGTCGAGAACACCCCGGTCATCTGCCTGCCCGGCAACCCGGTCAGCGCCCTCACCTCGTGGGAGGTCTTCGTCCGGCCCGCGCTGCGGCTGGCCTTCGGGCACCCGCGTCCGCAGCGCACGGTCGTCCGGGCCACCCTCACCGAGGCGCTCCAACCACTGAGGGGCAAGCGCCAGCTGCGCCGCGCCCGGCTCGACCGGACCACCGGGACGGTCGCACCGTGGGGCCCGCCCGGCTCGGGCTTCCTCGGCTGGTTCGCCGGTGCCGACGCGCTCATCGACCTGCCCGCCGACGGCGCTCCGCTGGCGGCCGGCGACCCGGTCGACGTCTGGGACCTGACGTCGGACTAGGGACACGGCAGCAGACTCGATAGGTTCGAGTCATGGTCGGACGCATCCCCGTGATCGACGTCGAGCCGGTCCTCGAGGCCGGAACCAGCAACCCCACCGAGAACGGCCGCCTGCCGGTCAAGGCCAGCCTCGGCGAGCCCTTCCCGGTCAGCGCGACCGTGTTCCGCGAAGGACACGACCGCCTCGGTGCCGAGGTGGTGCTGGTCGGCCCGGACGGCGTACGACGACCACCGGTGCGGATGCAGACGCTCCCGGCCCGCGACCGGTTCACCGTGGACCGGTACGAGGCGTGGGTGAGCGCCGACGCCGAGGGCCCGTGGTCGTTCGAGATCCACGCCTGGTCGAGTCCGCTCGGGACCTGGTTCCACGACGCCGGGATCAAGATCCGCGCCGGCGTCGACGTGGAGCTGATGTTCGCCGAGGGTCGCCTGCTGTTCGAGCGCGTGCTCGCCGGAGGCGGTCTCACGAAGGCGGAGCAGAAGACGGTCAAGGCCGCGATCGCCGCGGCCGGCGACGACCAGCGGCCGGTCGAGGCCCGCCTCGCCCAGCTCGAGTCGCCCGAGGTGGTCACCGCGCTCGAGGCACACCCGCTGCGCGACCTGCTCACCGTCGAGGGCCCGTTCCCGGTGTACGTCGACCGGTCCCGCGCCCTGTTCGGCAGCTGGTACGAGCTGTTCCCCCGCTCCGAGGGCGCGACCTACGACCCGGCGACCGGCGAGGTCGCCAGTGGCACCTTCCGCACGGCGGCCGAGCGGCTGCCGGCGGTGGCCGCCATGGGCTTCGACGTCGTCTACCTGCCGCCGATCCACCCGATCGGCGAGGTCAACCGCAAGGGCCCCAACAACACGGTGCTGCCCGACGGCGAGCCCACTCCCCCGGACTGGAAGGGCTCCCCCTGGGCGATCGGGAGCAAGGACGGCGGCCACGACGCCGTCCACCCCGACCTCGGCACTATCAGGGACTTCGACGCCTTCGTCGCCACCGCGAAGGCCCTCGACCTCGAGGTCGCGCTCGACCTCGCGCTGCAGTGCGCACCCGACCACCCGTGGGTCGCCGCGCACCCGGAGTGGTTCACCACCCGCGCCGACGGGACGATCGCGTACGCCGAGAACCCGCCGAAGAAGTACCAGGACATCTACCCGGTCAACTTCGACAACGACCCCGCCGGCATCGCCGCCGAGGTGCTGCGCGTCGTACGCCACTGGATGGACCACGGCGTGCGGATCTTCCGGGTCGACAACCCGCACACCAAGCCGGTCGCGTTCTGGCAGTGGCTGCTGGCCGAGGTCCGGCGTACCGACCCCGACGTGCTCTTCCTCGCCGAGGCGTTCACCAAGCCGCCGATGCTGCAGACCCTCGGCGCGATCGGGTTCCACCAGTCCTACACCTACTTCACATGGCGTACCGAGAAGGTCGACGTCGAGGACTACCTGGTCGAGGTGGCGCAGGAGTCGGCGCACCGGATCCGGCCGAACTTCTTCGTCAACACCCCCGACATCCTCCACGAGTTCCTGCAGTACGGCGGCCCGGCCGCCTTCCGGATCCGGGCGGTGCTGGCGTCGATGTCCTCGCCCAGCTGGGGCATGTACGCCGGGTACGAGCTCGGCGAGCACGTCGCAGTGAAGCCGGGCAGCGAGGAGTACCTCGACTCGGAGAAGTACCAGGTCCGGGTCCGGGACTGGGCGGCCGCCACGAGCGCCGTGAACGGCAACGGGCTGACGTCGTACGTCACCCGCCTCAACGCCATCCGGCGCGCCCACCCGGCGCTGCAGCTGCTGCGCAACCTGCGCCTGCACCGGGCCGAGGACGACCACGTCGTGGCGTGGTCGAAGCGCGCGGGCAGCGACACGGTGATCGTGGTCCTCAGCCTCGACCCCCACCAGGTCCGCGAGTCGACGGTCCACCTCGACCTGGCGGCGCTCGGCCTCGAGCCGGGCACGTCGTTCACGGTCCACGACGAGCTGAGCGGCAGTGAGTGGACCTGGGGCGAGCACAACTACGTCCGGCTCGATCCCGCGCAGCCGGCGCACATCCTGAGCGTGAAGGAGCACCCGTGAGCGTCGCCGAGACCACCGTGCTGAACGAGGAGCCCGAGTGGTTCCGGACAGCGGTCTTCTACGAGGTGCTGGTCCGCTCGTTCCGCGACTCCAACGCCGACGGCACCGGTGACTTCCAGGGCCTGACCGAGAAGCTCGACTACCTGCAGTGGCTGGGCGTCGACTGCCTGTGGGTGCCGCCGTTCTTCACCTCGCCGCTGCGCGACGGCGGGTACGACGTCGCCGACTACACCGGGATCCTCCCCGAGATCGGCACCGTCGAGGACTTCCACGCCTTCCTCGACGCCGCCCACGAGCGCGGGATCCGGGTGATCATCGACTTCGTCATGAACCACACGAGTGACGCCCACCCGTGGTTCCAGGCCTCGCGCAGCGACCCCGACGGCCCGTACGGCGACTTCTACGTCTGGTCCGACACCGACGAGCTCTACCAGGACGCGCGGATCATCTTCGTCGACACCGAGCCGTCGAACTGGACCTGGGACCAGACCCGCGGCCAGTACTACTGGCACCGGTTCTTCCACCACCAGCCGGACCTCAACTTCGACAACCCCGAGGTCCAGGACGCGATGCTGGAGGCGATGGCCTTCTGGCTCGACATGGGTCTCGACGGCTTCCGGCTCGACGCCGTGCCGTACCTCTACGAGCGCCCCGGAACCAACGGCGAGAACCTCCCCGAGACGCACGACATGCTCAAGAGGGTGCGCCGCTTCGTCGACGAGAACTACCCCGGCCGGGTGCTGCTGTGCGAGGCGAACCAGTGGCCGACCGACGTCGTCGAGTACTTCGGGCCCGAGGAGCGGGAGGACGGCACGGTCGTCGGGACCGAGTGCCACATGGCCTTCCACTTCCCGGTGATGCCACGCATCTTCATGGCCGTACGGCGCGAGTCGCGGTTCCCGATCTCGGAGATCATGGAGCTGACGCCGGCGATCCCGGAGGGCTGCCAGTGGGGCATCTTCCTGCGCAACCACGACGAGCTGACCCTCGAGATGGTCACCGACGAGGACCGCGACTACATGTGGGGCGAGTACGCCAAGGACCCCCGCATGAAGGCCAACATCGGCATCCGCCGCCGGCTCGCCCCGCTGCTCGACAACGACACCAACCAGATCGAGCTGTTCACCGCGCTGCTGCTCTCGCTGCCCGGCTCCCCCGTCCTCTACTACGGAGACGAGATCGGGATGGGCGACAACATCTGGCTCGGTGACCGCGACGGCGTGCGTACGCCGATGCAGTGGACCCCCGACCGCAACGCGGGATTCTCGTCCGCGACCCCCGGCAAGCTGCACCTGCCGACGATCCAGGACCCGGTCTACGGCTACCAGAGCGTCAACGTCGAGGCTCAGCTGGAGAACCCGTCCTCGCTGCTGCACTGGACCCGCCGGATGATCCACATCCGCCGCCAGCACGAGGCCTTCGGGCTCGGCACGTTCAGCGACCTCGGCGGCTCCAACCCGACCGTGCTGTCGTACGTCCGTGAGCACGTCACCGACGACGTCATCCTCTGCGTCAACAACCTGTCCCGCTTCCCGCAGCCGGTCGAGCTGGACCTGCGGCGGTTCGAGGGACGGGTGCCGGTGGAGCTGCTGGGCGGCGTCCCGTTCCCCCGGATCGGCGAGCTCCCGTATCTCCTGACGCTGAGTGGGCACGGCTTCTACTGGTTCCGGTTGACGGATCCGGAGACGACCGGGAGGCCGGTGCTGTGACTGCTTCCTTCCTCGCCCCGTTCCTCGAGCGCAGCCGCTGGTTCGGCGGCAAGGGACGCACGTTCACCGTGACCGGCGCCCGTGAGCTGCTGCGCCTCGGGGCCGCCCCGGAGGTGGTGCTGCTGCTCGTCGAGGTCAGCTACGAGGGCGGCGACCGCGAGCTGTACCAGGTGCCGCTCGCGCTGTACGACGAGCCGCAGGACCGCCTGGAGCACGCCCTGGTCGGGCGCTGGCCCGACGAGGAGACCGGTCGCCCGGCGTACGACGCGCCGGCCGACCGGGCCGCGACGGCTCACCTGCTGCGGGCGTTCGGCGAGCGGCCGGGCTTCGTGCGGCTGCCCGGTCACGACCTCGACCTCGACGCCCCGGGCTCGCTGTTCAGCGGCGAGCAGTCGAACTCGTCGATCCTCTTCGGCGAGGACTCGGTGCTCAAGCTGTTCCGCAAGGTCACGCCGGGCGAGAACCCCGACATCACCACGCACCGGGTGCTCACCGAGGCCGGGTCGGCGCACGTCGCGCAGCTCTACGGCTGGATCGAGGTCGAGGACCTGCAGCTCGGCATGCTGCAGCAGTTCCTGCGCACCGCCAGCGACGGCTGGGACCTGGCGCTGGCCAGCGTGCGCGACCTGTTCGCCGAGGCCGACCTGCACGCCGAGGAGGTCGGCGGCGACTTCGCCAGCGAGGCCGCCCGGCTCGGCACCGCGCTCGCCGAGGTGCACGCCCAGCTCGCGGAGTCCTTCCCGACGTCGTCCGTCACCGGCGCCGAGCTGGCCGCTGCGATGGGCAACCGGCTGACGGCGGCCGTCGAGGTGGTGCCGGAGCTGGCGGAGTACGCCACTGCCGCGCGCGAGGTGTTCGCCACGGTGGCCGGGCTGGGCGACGTACCCGTCCAGCGCGTGCACGGCGACCTCCACCTCGGCCAGACCCTGCGCACCGTGCTCGGCTGGAAGCTCGTCGACTTCGAGGGCGAGCCCGCCAAGCCGCTGGCCGAGCGGGTCCTGCCCGACTCCCCCTGGCGCGACGTCGCCGGCATGCTGCGCTCCTTCGACTACGCGCCGCACGCCGTCGCCGAGTCGATGCCCGAGGAGGACCCGGACGTGCTGCACCAGCGCGGCGTCCGGGCCGACGAGTGGGCGCGCCGCAACCGCAAGGCGTTCCTGGCCGCCTACCTGGGCGGACAGCCGCTGTGGCCGGCGGCGCGCGCCCTGCTGACGGCGTACGTCGTCGACAAGGCGGTCTACGAGTGCACCTACGAGGCCCGGAACCGGCCCACCTGGCTGCCGATCCCGCTGGCGGGGGTGGCTCGGCTCACCGCAGGTAGCGACTGACCGCGGTCGCCAGCGCGGCGGCGTACCGCTTCTGCCCCTTCCGCGAGCTCATCACCCGGGCGTCGGCGGCGCTGCGCATGTTGCCCAGCTCGACCATCGCGGTCGGGACCTCGGACAGGTTGAGCGTGGCGAGGTCGGAGCGGTAGGTGAAGCCGCGGCCGCCGGCGGTGTAGGTGGCGTTGCGGAAGCCGCGGTCGTGGAGGGCGCCGCGGACGGTGCGTCCGAAGGCCGTGGAGGCGGCGCGTCCGTCGGGCTTGGCGGCGACGATGACGTGGAAGCCGCGGCCGCCGCTGAGCGAGCCGTCGCCGTGGATGCTGAGCTTGAGGTCGGCGGGGTGGTCCCAGCCGCGGTAGCCGGCGTTGCCGAGCAGGCCGCGGACGTCGACGCACGGTCCCCAGTCGGCACGGCTGTTGGTGGTGCGGGTGAGCACGACCTCGGCGCCGAGGACGCGGAGCCGGGCGGCGAGCCGGCTGGCCACGCGCCAGGTGAAGGTGGCCTCGGGGAAGCCGCCGTTGGTCGCCGTACCCGTGGTGTTGCAGGGCTTGGTCTGGCCGTTGCCGGCCGGGACCGGCTGGCTGACCTCGGCGCGGTGGCGGGAGTTGCCGAGCTGGTGGCCGGGGTCGATGACGATCGCCCGGCCCGCGAGCGGCAGGTCGGCGGGGGAAGTCGGCGGTTGGGCTGATGCCCGAGCGGCGGGCGTGAGCAGGGCGGCGAGGACGGCGAGCACCACGAGACGGGCCATGCCCGCATCATCACACCGACCCAACCGAACCGGCCGCCACCGACGTCAAGAAGGTATGGAGAGCCTCGGGACCACCCAACCTCCGGCATCCTTCGTCCAGGAGGTGCTGGTGGACGACGAGCGGGAGTACGCCGACCTGTTCGCCGCGCAGTGGCCGCGGCTGTACCGGCTGGCACGTGCGGTGTCCGACGACGCGGCCACCGCCGAGGACGCCGTACAAGCGGCGTTCGCGCGGGCGTACGCCTCCTGGGGACGGGTACGACGGGCCGACAGCCCGGAGGCCTACCTGCGCCGGATGGTCCTCAACGAGGTGCTCGGCCTGCGCCGCAAGGCGTGGTCGCGCCGCGAGCGGCCGCACCCGGCCGTCGACACCGGCCTGGTCACCGAGGCCCACGACGCCGCGGTCGCCGAGCGGGACCGGATGTGGGCCGCGGTCCGGGCGCTGCCGCCGCGGCAGCGCGCGGTCATCGTGCTGCGCTACTACGAGGACCTCAGCGAGGAGCAGATCGCCACCGCCCTCGGCTGCTCGCGCGGGACGGTCAAGTCCCAGGCCGCGGCGGCCCTGACCAGCCTGCGCCGCTGCGGCGCCTTCACCACGGGAGACGACGCATGACCATCGACCTGAGCGACCTCCTCGCCGAGCGGATCGACGACTTCACCGTGCCGCCCGCGGAGCCCGGCGTCGCGCAGACCGCCGGACGACGGTTGCGTCGACGGCGGCGTACGACGGCCGCGCTCGCCGCGACCACCGTGATCGCCGTCGGTGTCGGCCTGGCTCTCAGTCTCCCGGGGACCGGCCGCGACGGACGGACGGTCCGCGACCCGGCGTACGCCTCCGTGGGTGCGCTCGACCTCAGCCACGGCGCCCGCGCGTACGCCGACCCCGGGGTGGCGATCCACCTCGGGGGGCGCACGTTCGACCAGGGGAAGCTGGGCTACCTCGACACCGACGCCGTCGCGACGCCCCGCGGGGTGGTGTTCTTCGACGCCGGCCGGCCGATGCTGCTCGACGCATCCGGCTCGGTGGTGCGTCTGGTGACCGGCCCGCTCGACGCCCCGAGCGGCTTCCACCCGACGGCGAAGGTCGATGCCCGGACACCGCTCGTGGCCTGGGCGACGCTGCGCGGCGGGATCGCGACGATCACCGTCCGCGACCTGGACAGCGCCGCGGACGTGGGATCGACGACGCTCGACTGCGGCTCGTGCGGCGACCTCGTCATCGACGGCATCGACAGCGGTCGGGTGTTCGTGCGCGACGCCGCCGGCACCCGTACCTGGACCTGGGCCGACGACACGTGGCACGACTTCGCGCCACCGAAGACCCGAGTGGCCGACGTACGCGGCGGCGTGGTCCTCTACACCGGCCCGCGACCCACCGACCCCGGCGACCTGCGCCTGGTCGAGGCCCCGGGGATCGACGCCCAGCTCACCCTCGACGGCCGCTACGTCCTGTACTGGAGCAGCACCCTTCAGCCGACCCGACCCGGCGACGAGCCCGTCATCCTCGCCGTCGGCCCGCGCACCCGGCAGGACGGACCCGCCTGGTACGCCGTCGACACCGACGGCACCATCCTCGTCGCGACGGCCGACAACAAGGTCTACGACTGCGTGATCGCTCCCGGCAGCTGCACCGAGCTGGGGCGGCTCAGCGGGAAGGGCGGGGACCCGGAGTTCATCGGGGTCGACATGTGAGGATCGGGCATGCCCGTCACCAACCCGTGGCTCGCCGGCCCCTCCCCCGACACCGTCCTCCCCCGTGATGAGCTGGAGGAGCGGATCCTCAACCTGCTCTCGAGCCACAACACCGCGGTGATCGCGACCGTGAACGCCGACGGCTCCCCCGCGGCCACACCGGTGCGCTACTTCAGCCTCGGCCTGGAGATCTTCTACACGAGCTGGAACGCGTCACCGAAGTCGCGCAACCTGGCCCGCGACCCGCGCGTCTCGGCCGGGATCGTGGCCCCGCTCGTCGGCCAGGCGAGCAGCCGCGGCGCGCAGCTCTTCGGCACCGCCCGCACCCTCGAGCGCGACGACCCCGACGCCGACGCGTACTGGGAGGCGGTGCGCTGGCAGGCCGACCACGTCGAGCGCGGCCGCTCACTCTCGGAGCCGCCGGCCGACCCGCTCACCGTGATCACGCCGGACCGGATCGTCTACACCGAGCACTGGCTGCGGCGCAGCGGGTACGCGCCGCGGCAGACCTGGCGCCGAGAGCATTGAGCCGGCGTTGAGCCGGCTACAGCAGCTCGACCGGCTCGCGCTCGCTGACGTCGGCGGAGACGGCGCAGTCCCGGTCCTCGACGGCGACGTGCCAGCTCCAGCACAGCTGGCCGGCGCCGACGCCGACGAGGGCGGCGACGGCGAACCCGAGGGCCGAGCCGCCGATGACGGGTACGACGGCCACGGCCGTGATCGCGTTGAGCACGAGGGCGAGGAAGGTGGCGAGCGAGACCACGGCTCCGCGGCGGGTGGGGAACCGGTCGAGCAGCATGAGCTGCATGGTCGGGTAGGTGATGCCGTTGCCGAGGGCGATGAGGGAGACCCCGACGACCGCCCAGGGCAGCTCGTCGCCGGCGCCGAGAGCGGCGACCAACACGCCGACCACCCCGCCGGCGAAGGACGTCGTGCACCCCCAGGAGACGAGGCGGCGCGCGGAGATCCGGCCGGCGGCGCGACCGCAGAGCCAGGAGCCGAGCATCATCGAGCCGATCATCGGGACGAACAGCTTCCAGAAGTCGAGCTCGCCCTCGCCGAGGACGTCGACGACGAAGATGGCGGCGCCACCGATGTAGAGGAACTGCGCACCGAAGATCAACGCGGTCGCCCAGCCGAGGCGGTGGAACGCGCCGACCCGGCCGACCTCGACCAGGCCGCCGAGGACCGCGCCGACCCGCAGCGGGACCCGGCGCTCGCGCGGGTGGGTCTCGGGGAGCAGGAAGATCACGGAGAGGATGAGCAGTACGCCCATCGTCGCCTGGAAGCCGAAGATCAGCTGCCAGGGACCGAGCTGCAGGAGCAGGCCACCGAGCAGCGGCCCGACGGCCGGGGCGAGACCGAAGATGATCGCGACCCGGCTCATCAGCTTCTGCGCCTGCGCACCGTCGAAGAGGTCACGGATCACGGTCCGGCTGACGATGGTCGCGCCGCCGGCGCTGAGGCCCTGCAGCGACCGGCACACCAGCAGGAGCGGCAGGCTGCCGGCCACCACGCAGCCCAGCGAGGCGAGGACGTAGACCGCGATGCCGCCGACCATCACCGGACGCCGACCGACCGCGTCGGACAGCGGGCCGTGGAAGACGCTCATCAGGGCGAACGAGCCGAGGTAGACGGTGACGATCAGCTGCAGGGCACCGGTGTCGACGCCGAGGTCGCGCCCCATCTCCGGGAACGCAGGGAACGGCGTGTCGATGCTGAACGGCCCGATCATCGACAAGACCGCCAGGACCGCGGGGACGAGAACGGTGTACCGCCAGCCGATGCGTTCGCTCACCTCCGCATCATCGCGCACGCACTAGACTCAACGAGATGCCGCCTGTTGAGCGCAGCACCTCCGGATCCTCCGTCGGCCAGGTCGACCTCCACCTCGTCGCAGAAGGTCGACACGAGCTCCTGTGGCACGTCCTCGGTGCCCACGTCCACGAGGAGCCCGAGCCGGGCACCAGCTTCGTCGTCTGGGCCCCCAACGCCCGCAACGTCAGCGTCGTCGGCGACTTCAACGGCTGGGACGGCAACGCCCACCGGCTGACGACGATCGGGTCGGGCCTGTGGGAGGTCTTCGTCCCGGGTGTCGGGTCCGGCGCGTCGTACAAGTACGTCGTCGAGGGCGCCGACGGGCTGTGGCGGCACAAGGCCGACCCGATGGCCTTCCACGCGGAGGTCCCGCCCGCGACCGCGTCCCGCGTCTTCACCAGCACCCACGTGTGGCAGGACGACGCCTGGCTCGCCGCCCGCGCCACGAGACAGCCGGTCAACGAGCCGATGGCGACCTACGAGCTCCACCTCGGCTCCTGGAAGCGCCATCCCGACGGCGCCTTCTGGTCCTACGACGAGCTGGCCGCCGAGCTCCCCGGCTACCTCGCCGACCTGGGCTTCACCCACGTCGAGCTGATGCCGGTCATGCAGCACCCGTTCGGCGGTTCCTGGGGCTACCACGTCACCGGGTACTTCGCCCCCGATGCGCGCTTCGGCGACCCCGACGGCTTCCGGCGCCTGGTCGATGCCCTGCACCGGGCAGGCATCGCGGTGATCCTCGACTGGGTGCCCGGGCACTTCGCGACCGACGACTGGGCGCTGGTGCGCTTCGACGGGACGCCGCTCTACGAGCACCCCGACCCGCAGCGCGGCTGGCACCCCGAGTGGGGCTCGTACATCTTCGACTTCGGCCGTCCCGAGGTCCGCAACTTCCTCGTCGCCAACGCGCTGTACTGGCTCGAGGAGTTCCACGTCGACGGTCTGCGCGTCGACGGCGTCGCGTCGATGCTCTACCTCGACTACGGCCGCAAGGACGGCGAGTGGACGCCCAACAGGTACGGCGGCCACGAGCACCTCGAGGCCGTCCAGCTCCTGCAGGAGCTGAACGCGACGGCGTACAAGCGGGTCCCCGGCATCGTCACCATCGCCGAGGAGTCGACCGCGTGGCCGGGCGTCACCGGCGCGACGTCCGGCGGCGGGCTCGGGTTCGGGTTCAAGTGGAACATGGGCTGGATGCACGACAGCCTGCGCTACCTCGCGCACGACCCGGTGCACCGCTCCTACCACCACGGCGAGATGGCGTTCTCGCTCGTCTACGGGTTCTCCGAGAACTACGTCCTCCCCCTCAGCCACGACGAGGTGGTCCACGGCAAGGGCTCACTGGTGCGCAAGATGCCGGGCGACCGCTGGCAGCAGCTCGCGACGCTGCGCGCCTACCTCGCCTACATGTGGGCGCACCCCGGCAAGCAGCTGGTGATGATGGGCACCGAGCTCGCCCAGGAGACCGAGTGGGCCGAGGCCCGCGAGCTCGACTGGTGGTTGCTGCAGAAGCCTGACCACGCCGCGTTCCGCGACTTCGTGCGCGACCTCAACGCGCGCTACCGCGAGGAGCCCGCGCTGTGGCGCCTCGACAACGACCCGGCCGGGTTCGCGTGGATCGACGCCCAGGACGCCGGCCACAACGTCTTCTCGTTCGTCCGACGCTCGGGTGACGCCGGCACCCCCGACCTGGTCTGCGTCACCAACTTCGCCGCCGTCCCCCACGACTACCGCCTCGGCCTCCCGGTGGCCGGCGAGTGGGTCGAGCTGCTCAACACCGACGCGACGACGTACGCCGGCAGCGGGGTCGGCAACCTCGGCGCGGTCCACGCCCGGGCGGCCGGGCCGCTCGAGTCGGGTGCGCCCGGCGGCAGCCCCGCGTACGCCGACCTGGTCGTGCCCCCTCTCGCCACCTTGTGGTTGCGAGCACCCGTAGGGTGACCCCGTGCCCGAGCCCGAGATCAGCCACTGGACCGTCGACGACGGCGTGGCCCGGCTGACCTGGACCTCGGACCTGACCGAGCGTGGCTGGCAGGCCGCGGTCGACATCGTGCGCCGCCAGGTGGCCGACGCCCTCACCGACCACGAGCGGGTCGAGGTGAAGGTCGCCATCGACGACGCCGAGGCGCAGCGGATCGCGACCTGGTCCGGGATGCGGCGCGAGGGCGTGCAGCGCGGGCGCGCGGGTGACGTGGTCATCTACGCGCGGCTGGTCGACGACGTGCCGGTGCACGAGCCCGGTGGGTTCCGGGCGCTGTTGAACTCGTTCCTGCCGCGCAAGCGCGGGATCGGGCAGATGCTGGTGCGCGACGCCGACGGGTCGGACGGGTCCGAGCCACGGGTGCTCATGTGCAACCTGACCTACAAGACCGACTGGGACCTGCCGGGTGGCGTGGTCGAGGTCGGCGAGTCGCCGCGGGTCGCGGTCTCCCGGGAGGTGGAGGAGGAGCTCGACCTCACCATCGAGGCCGGCGCGCTGCTGCTGACCGACTGGCTGCCGCCGTGGGGCGGTTGGGACGACGCGCTGTGCCTGGTCTTCGACGGCGGCGTGCACCCCGCCTCGATCGTGCAGCAGGTCGTCCCCCAGCCCCGCGAGATCAAGACCGCCGACTTCCTCACCCTTGCCGAGATCGACGAGCGAGCAGCCGACTTCACCGCCCGGCGGGTGCGGGCCGCCCTGGCGAGCCTGGCCGGGACGGGTCCGGCGTACTCCGAGTCGGGTCGCTGACCTCCCGGCTCGCGCGTGCCCGTCCCTGCGCGACGAGCACGCCGAGCACGAGCACCGCACCCCCGACCAGCTCACCGGTCGAGGGCACCTCGTCGAGCAGCGTCCACGCCGAGCCGATCGCGACCGGCGGGACGAGCAGGATCCACGGCACGACCGCGGCCGAGGGGTTGCGCGAGAGCAGGGTGTTGAAGATCCCGTAGCCGACCAGCGAGGCGAGCCCGGCAGTGTAGAGCGTGGAGAGCGCGGCGCGCCAGCCGAAGGCACCGAGCCCGTCCACGACGGCGGCCGGGCCGTCGACGACGAGGGAGAGCAGCACCAGCGGGACGGGTACGACGAGCGCGGACCACACCGTCAGCGACAGCCCGCCGGTGGCGCCCGAGGCCCGCGAGACAACGTTGCCGATCGCCCACATCAGGGCGGCCATCAGGCACAGCAGCAGCGCCACTGTCGGGACGTGCCCGCCCCGGCCGAGGCCGACGACGACCAGCCCGACCGCACCGAGCACGACACCGGCCACCTGCGGCCGGGTCGGGCGCTCGCGCAGCACCGCGGCGGCCAGCACGATCGTGAGCACCACCTGGGCCTGGAGCACCAGCCCGGCGAGCCCGGGTGGCATCCCGGCGTCCATGGCGACGTACAGGAACGCGAACTGGCCCAGCGACATGAAGGTGCCGACCGCGGCGACGGTGCGCCACGGAACCGGCGGCGGGTCGAGCAGGAAGACCGCCGGGACGACGACGGCGAGGAAGCGCGCGGCGAGGAACAGCAGCGGCGGTACGTCGCCCATCCCCCAGTCGATGACGACGAAGTTGAAGCCCCAGATCGCGGCCACCAGGGCGGCGAGGGACTGGTCACGGCGGCTCACGTCGTCCATCGTCCCGGCCACGACGTTGAAGCACCAGCAAAGAGATCTGCCGTGAAAGATGTAGCGTTGCTGCATGATTGATCTGGACGCGCTCGCCGGCCTCCGCGCGGTCGCCACCCACGGGTCCGTGGTCGGGGCCGCGGCGGCGACCGGGTACACGCCCAGTGCCATCTCCCAGCAGGTCAAGCGCCTGGAGAGGCAGACCGGCGTCCCGCTGCTCGAGCGGGTCGGCCGCGGCGTGATGCTGACCAGCCACGGCCAGCACCTCGTCGACGCCGGTGAGCAGGTCCTCGCCGACCTCGAGCAGCTGGAGGCCACGCTGCAGGAGCGCGCCGGCGTGGTCGCGGGGCGGATCCGGCTGGCCGCGTTCTCCACCGCGATGCGCGGCCTGGTCGCGCCGATCGCCCGCAGCCTGCGCGACGCCCACCCCGGCCTGACCCTCACCCTGCGCGAGGCCGAGCCGTGGGATGTCGTCGAGCTGGTCGCCAGCGGCCAGGTCGAGCTCGGGATCGTGCACCGCTGGGGCGGGGTCCCGCTCGCCGTACCCGACCACGTCGCCGCCACTCCCCTGCACGGCGACGTCGCCGACCTGATCGTGCACCGCGACGACCCGCTCGCCGCCCGCCCGCGAGTGACGCCGCACGACCTCGTCGACGTCGGCTGGATCGCCACGCCGGAGGGCACGATCTGCCGGCAGTGGCTCTCGCGGATGTACGACGGCACCGGCCGTCCGCCCCGGATCGCCCACGTCTCCGCGGAGTTCGAGTCCCACCTGGCCCTGGTGCGCGCCGGGCTCGGCGTCGCGCTGGTCCCGCGGATGGGGCGGGCGGCGCTCGGCGAGGACCTGGTCGCCGTACCGGTGGCCGATCCGGAGCCGGTGCGCCTGGTCGACGCGCTGCACCGGCGCACGATGGCCGACTCCCCCGCGGTTCGTGCGGTGCTGGCGGCGTTCGACGGAGTGCGGCCCTCGGGCGGTTGACCGGAAGGTCAGGCGCCGCGCAGCACCGCGAAGTCGCCGAGCCCGATCCGGATCTCGAAGCTGCGCCGGGCGAGCAGCCAGCGGTCGCCGTCGCGGACCCACCGGTCGTCGTACTCGCCCATGCACTCGTAGAACGAGCCCTCCATCGGGCCGGCGCCGACGTGGTACACCCGGGCGTAGGCGAGCGTGCGGGCGTGGTCGCCGTCGACCTCGACCCGGTGGTTGCCGAGCAGGTGCTGGGTCGGGCCGACCCCGTCGAGGTGGGCCCGCATCTGCGCGACGATGGCGTCGGGGCCGCCGTCCTTGCCGTAGCCGTGGGCGTCGGGCGTGAACGCGCGAGCGATGGTCTCCCAGTCGCGCCCGTCGATGGCGGCGGCGATCTCGGCGAGGCGCTCGATCAGTGCTGCGCGGTCGTCCATGGTGGGTTCCTCTCGATACGACGGTGTCCCGGACGTCGTGGGACGTCCGGGACACCGTAGGGGTCACTGCAGGCCGGGCGGGGTCAGCTCACTTGCCGATCCATGCGTCATCGAACAGCACCGCGGTCTGCGTGGTGGGCGTGATCCCGTGCACGTTCTTGTTCCACGCCTCGAGGAAGCCACCGAATCCGACGTTCAGGTAGACGGCGTCCTTCTTCCACAGCTCCTCGATCTTCGCGAGGGTGGCGTCGCCCTCCTCGGGGCCGTCGGCGGCGCGCAGCTCGGCGAGCAGGCCGTCCATCTCCGGGCTGGCGTAGCGGCCCGGGTTGGCGCCCGAGGTGCTGTCCATCGCGGTGTCGAGGGCGGCGTACGGGTCGGAGTCCGGGATGCTGTTGGACCCGCGGGCGAGGTCGAAGTCGCCGTCGACGTAGACCTTCTTCACGATGTCGCCCACGGCGGAGACCAGGTCGAGCTGGACGTCGAAGCCGACGGCGTCGAGCATCGCCTTGATGGCCACGGCGCCCGACTTGGAGGCGGCGTCGCTGAGGCCGACGTAGTGCAGCTTGCCGTCGAAGCCGTCTGTCTTCGCCTCGTCGACCAGCTTCTTCGCAGCTGCCGTGTCGGTCGTGACCGGCGCGACACCGGTCTTCCAGATGGAGTTGGGGCCCATCAGGCCGCGGTCGGCGAGCAGGTCGCTGTCGGTGGTGCGCTTGAGGAAGGTGTTGGCGTCGAAGGCCAGCTCGATCGCCTGGCGCACGCGGACGTCGGCGGTGGCCGTGCCCTCGCGGTGGTTGAAGTTGATGGTCGGCGCACCGCTGACGGCGCTCATGTTGCCGGTGTAGCCCTTGCCGACCAGGTCCTTGACGACCTCCTCGCTCGACACGTAGATCGCGTCGACCTCGCCGGCCTCGAGGGACTCGAGCTTGGTCTGGTCGGGGCCGAGCTGCAGGAACTCGATCTTGTCGAGGTGGGGGCGGCCGCCGAAGTAGTCCTCGTTGGCCTTCACCACGGTCTTCTCACCCGGCGACTGGCTCTCCAGCACGAACGGGCCGGCGCCGATGGGCTTGAAGCTCGCCGGGTCGGCGTACGCCGCCGGGGCCAGGATCAGGCCGGGGCCGGCCGCGAGCAGGCTGGGGAAGCGCGCCCAGGCACCGTTGAAGGTGAAGGTGACGGTCGACTTGTCGGTCGCGACCATCGACTTCAGGTTGGCGCCCAGGATCTGGCCGTGCAGGCCGCGGTTGGTGATGAAGCGCTGGATGCTGGCCACGACGGCGTCCGCGTCGAGGGGCGTGCCGTCGGTGAACGTCACACCGTCGCGCAGCCCGAGCGTCCAGGTGACGTTGTCGTCGGTGGTGAGCGACTCGGCGAGCTGCGGGTCGTAGCCCTTGGTCTCGGGGTCGTAGCGCATGAGGGTGTCGTAGATCGACGCCATCACGTTCAGGCCGGTCGAGCCCGTCGGGTAGGTCTTCGTCGGGTCGAGGACGACCGCCTCGGAGTACTCCGCCATCCGCAGGGTGCCCCCGTCGACCGGCGTACCCGGGTCCTTCTCCGGGTTGAGGATCCCGTCCTTGTAGAGGTCCTTCGGCGAGGCCTGCGTGCCCGAGGACTCCTTGTCCCCGCCGTCGCTGCTGGCGCAGGCCGTGGCGGCGAGAGCGGTCGCACACAGGGCCGCGGCCATCCGCGTGCGCACGGAAATGCGTGTCTTCACTGTTCACTCCAGGTGGGTCTCGTACTGGGGCTGTCGGGCGCCTGCAGGCCCTCGGTGGCCTGTGCGTGGCGTCACACTAGGAAGCCGCCAGCCCGACGAGTCGGCGCGATTCCCACTCAGCGGGCAAGGCCGCCCGCGGGTGAGCTTGCGAACCCGCGGAGAGCGGCCGAAGGTCGAGGAGCGCCGGCGAGCTCGCGCCGCGAAGCAACCGAGATCGCGGCGCGTCTCGAGACCCGGCGACGTGCTGCCGGGACTGTCGCTGGACGGTTCCGGCAGCACGGCCGGGGGTCTCGAGACGGTCGCTGCGCGACCTCCTCGACCTCCGAAGTCGCTGCGCGACCTCCTCGACCTCCGAAGTCGCTGCGCGACCTCCTCGACCTCCGAAGTCGCTGCGCGACCTCCTCGACCACCTCAGGGCAGCAGCGCCTGGCGTCCCTGCTCGACGAATTCCTTCTCGATGGCGTCGCGGCCGGCGTCGTCGAGGAGCTCGAACTCCGCGGTCCGGCCGACCCGCACCCACACCGGATCGGTGGTGTTCCAGGCCGCGCGACGCAGCGGAGCCTTGTCGATCTTGCCGCTCCCGGTGAGTGGCATCGTCTCGACGACGCGGACGTACGCCGGCCACCACTTGGCGCCGAAGTCCGGCTGGGCGGCGAGGTGCTCGCCGAACGCGACCGGGTCGAAGGCCGCGCCGGGCTCGAGGTCGACGGCGACCATGACGTTGTCGCCCGTGCGCGGGTCGGGTACGGCGAACACCGGCGCGGCCGCAATCCACGGGAGGCGCTGGACGACGCGTTCGACCGGCGCCGCGGAGAAGTTCTCGCTGTCGACGCGCAGCCAGTCCGAGGAGCGGCCGGCGAAGTAGAAGAAGCCGGCCTCGTCGCGGTAGGCCAGGTCGCCGGACCAGAAGTCGTCGCCGCGCACGCGATCGGCCATCGCGCCCGGGTTCTTGTAGTAGCCCTCGAAGGTGCCGGCCGTGCCGACGGCGACCATCTGCCCCACAGCGGCGCCGTCGACCAGCCGGCCCTGCGCGTCGAAGCGGGCGCGGGGGCACTCCTCCCCCGTGTCCTCGTCGAGGACCCGGACGTCGACCTCGCCGGCGGGCAGGCCGAGCGATCCGACCGGGGTGTCGGGGGTGCGGTTGATGCGGAACACGCCCTCGCTGAGGCCGTATCCCTCCATCACCTCGCAGCCGAAGCGCTCGGTGAACCGGGCGACGTCGGCCTCCGAGGCCTCGGTGCCGAACGCCAGCTCGAGCGTGCTGGTGCGGTCGCGCGGGTCCTCGGGGCGGGTGAGGACGTAGGACAGCGCGCGGCCGACGTAGTTGACGTAGGTCGCGCCGTGGCGGTGGATGTCGTCGGCGAACGCGCTCGCGGAGAACTTGCGGGTCATCGTCACCGTGGCCCCGGTCGCCATCGCAGGCGCGAGGTTCATCATCACCGCGTTGCCGTGGAACAGCGGCATGCACAGGTAGGTCACCGAGTCGCGGCGCATCCGGACCCGGCCGACGATCGCCTGGGTGAGCCGGCCGAGCCGGCCCTGGCCGACCACGACCGCCTTCGGGGCACCGGTCGAGCCGGAGCTGAACAGCAGCATCGCGAGGTGGTCCGGTCCCGGCAGCGCGGAGGTGTCGGGCACCGGTGCCTCGCGGTACGGCGCCAGCCACCCGTCGTACGCGTCGTCGTCGACGTCCAGCACCCGCACGCCATCCAGCTCGGAGGCGAGGTGCCGCAGCCGGCCCTCGGTGACGACCAGGTCGACGTCGGCGTGCCGGGCGTCCTGCGCGATCTCGGGGCCGCTGCGGCTGGCGTTGAGCCCGACCACGACGGCATCGGCGAGCGAGGCCGCGGCGATCCAGAAGACGTAGTCGGGGACGTTCTCGAGCAGCACCCCGACGTGGACCTGGCGTCCCTCGGGCGTCGGTACGACGGCCCGCAGCGCAGCGGCGCGCGCGGCACCCTCGCGGACCACCTCGTCCCAGGTCCACTGCCGGTCCTCGAAGAGCAGGCCCGGCTTGTCGTCACCCGTCCGGCTCGCCACGATCTGCGCGAAGGTCTCCATCACACTCTCTCCTCGGCCGACGGTCGCGTCGGCGTCTCGATTCTCTCGGGTCTCTCGGGGTCGGTGCGCCGGGTCCGTCCGAGGACCAGGCAGGTGACGGCGGCGAGCAGCGAGAGGGCCGCCCCCGCCACGCCTCCGGCGACGAAGCCGGACTCGCTCGTCTGGCGCCCGCTCTCGGCAGACGCGGCCAGCACGGCCAGCGCCAGCGCGCTGCCCGTGGACATGCCGAGGAAGCGCAGGACCAGGTTGAAGCTGAGAGCGCTCCCGGTCTCCGCCGGCGGCACGAAGCGCACCATCAGCCACGGCATCGAGTTGAAGGTCATCCCGCTGCCGAAGCCGCCGATCACGACGGCGACGGTCACCTTCCACAGCGCGTCGTGGCCGAGGGCGAGCGCGAGGTTGGCGGCAGCGAACAGCAGGCAGCCGCAGGCCAGCAGCAGGTCAGGTGCCACGAATCGCCCCACCCACAGGGCGATCCGCGAGCCGAGCACGCTGGTGACGGCGTACGGCGTCAACATCAGGCCGGCCACGGCGACGGACCTGCCGAGCCCGTAGCCGTGCTCCTCGGTGGTCTGCACGAGGATCATCGACAGCGACAGCAGCACGAACATGCCGAGCGCGGCGAGCAGTCCGCACACGTTGGCGACCAGCACACCGGGCCGGACCGCCACCCGCAGGTCGACCAGCGGCCGCTCCGCGCGGAGCAGCCACCAGCCGCAGACGACGTACGTCAGCACGCCGCCGCCCAGCAGCCCGAGGGTCAGCGGCGAGGTGGTCCCCCAGGCCTTCGCCTGGGTCACGGCGAAGAGCACCGCGGCGGTGGCGGTGCTGAGCAGGACCGCACCGAACCAGTCGACGCCGCGGGGCGCCTCCTCGTCGCTGTCCGGTACGACGAGCAGCGCGACCACCAACGCCGCGACGGCCAGCGCGCAGGCCCAGCCGAAGGCGCCCTTCGTGCCCGCGAAGGTCGCGACGAACGCGGTGACCGGGAATCCCAGTCCGGCGGCGGTGACGTTGGCCACCGAGATCGCCGCAACGGCACCACGGACCTTCTCCTCGGGCAGCTCGCTGCGGGCGATCGAGAACGCCAGCGGCACGATCGCGAACGCGAGGCCCTGAAGGATCCGGCCGACCAGCAGCGGGCCGAACCCGAGCGGGAGGGCACCGAGCGCGGTGCCGACCACGACGAGCACCAGGCAGCCCAGCAGCGCCGGCCGGCGGCGGCGTCCGGCACCGAGCCGCCCGACGACCGGGCAGGCCACGGCCGCGGTGACCAGGGTGGCGGTGATCGCCCACTGGGCGGTGACCAAGGAGACGCCCTCGGTCCGGGCGATGCCGGTGACGAGCGGGGTGCCGAGGCTGCCGACGACGCCGGTGACGGTCGTGACGAGCAGGATGCCCGGGAGGACCCAACGGTCCTCCCGGGCCTCCTGGCCGGTGGTCATCGCGGGAGTCAGCCGAGCCACGCGTCGTCGAGCAGGATCATCGAGTTCGAGCCGCCCGTGATGCCGTGGACCTTCGTGGTCCACACGCTCAGCTCGGAGAACGGGCCGAAGGTGACGAACGGGACGTCCTCGTTGACCTGCTCCTGGAGTGCGGTGATCGCTGCGAGCTGGTCGTCCTTCGTGGTCGCAGCCTGGAAGGCGGCGATGTGCTCGTCCATGGCCGGGCTGGTGTACATCCCGTAGGTCTGGGTGCCGCCGCTGTGCATGGTGGCGTACATCCGGGCGAACGGGTCGGCCTCGACGAAGTTGATGCTCCAGCCCGCGAGGTCGTAGTCACGCTCCACCGCGATCCTGGTGATCTGCTCGGAGATCGTGCGCGCCGGCTTCGGGTCGAGGGTCATCCCGACCGCCTCGAGCGACGCCTTGACCGCCTGGGTGGCGGCCCGCGACGCCGGGTCGGTGCCGTCGACGTACCGGATCACACCGTCCCAGCCGTCCGCCTTGGCCTCCTCGACGAGCTTGGTCGCCGCCGCGCGGTCGGGCTCGAGCCCGGCGGCATCGGTGTGCCACACGGAGTAGTCGGGGAACAGGTCGGAGGACGCGATGCCGGTGCCGCCGAACATCCGCTCCCGCATCAGGTCGGGGTCGATGGCCAAGGCGATCGCCTTGCGGACCCGGACGTCGTGGCCGGCAGCGCCCTCGGAGGCGTTGATGATGGCGACGTTGCTCGCTGCACGCATGTTGACGTACGCCGGCAGCTTCTTGTCGAGCACCTCGTCGACGAGGTCGGGGTCACGGACCAGCGCGGCGTCGATGTCGCCGCCCTCGAGCGAGTCCAGGCTGGTGCGCTGGTCGCCGAGGAACGCCATCTTCACGCTGTCGAGACGCGGGGCGCCGTCCCAGTAGTCGTCGCGGGCCTCGAGCTCGAGGGACTCGCCGTGCTTCCAGTCGCCGAGCGTGTACGGACCGGCACCGACGGGGGTGAAGCTGCCGTCGGCCCCCACCGACGACTTCGCCACGACCATGCCGGGACCGGTGCTGAGGATGCCCGGGAACAGCGGCCACGGACGGGCCAGCTCGTAGGTGACCGTGTGTGCGTCGGTCGCGGTCGCCGAGGTGACGTTGCCGGCCCACAGCGCGGTCTCGGGCGCCTTCGCGGTGGCATACCGCTGCTGGCTCCAGACCACCGCCTCGGCGTCGAGCGGCGTGCCGTCGGAGAAGGTGACCCCGTCACGGAGCGTGAGCGTCCACGTCGTGTAGTCGGCGTCGTGCTCGATCGCCTTCGCCAGCCGCGGCACGAACTCCCGCTTGCCGGGGTCGAAGTTGAGCAGCGTGTCGTAGATGTTGGCCATCTCGGTGCCGCCCGTGGTCGCGGCCGCGATGGTCACGGTCGGGTCGAGCGACGCGGGCTCGGTGTAGGCGCCGTACGTCAGGGTGCCGCCGTCGACGGGCTTGCCGCCGTCGTCGACGTTGCGGAAGCCCTCGGCGAGGGCCTTGCCCTGGCCGCGTGGCTTCTTCTCCTCCTCGGACGCGCAGCCGCTCACGAGCAGCGCTGCGGCCACGACGACGGCGGCGGTACGACGCAGTCCCGGGACGTGGGTGGACATGACGATCTCCTTCTGTTGGGGGGATTGAGACCAGGTCAGACGAGGCGGATGTCGCGGCGGTTGACCTTGCCGGTCGCGTTGCGGGGCAGCTCCTCGAGCGTGATCTGCCAGCGGGTGGGCACCTTGTAGCGAGCGAGACCGGCTTCGGTGTGGGCGCACAGCTCCTCCTGGGAGACCTGCGCCCCGGGGTGCAGCACGACGACGGCCGCGACGCCCTGGCCGTAGTCGGGGTCGGGGACCCCCATCACGATGCACTCGCGCACGGCCGGGTGGGCGACGATCCGGTCCTCCACCTCGGCCGGGTAGATGTTCTCTCCCCCACGCAGGATCAGGTCGGAGCGCCGGCTCGCGATGTGCAGCTGGCCGTCGGCGAGGTGGCCGAGGTCGCCGGTGCGGAACCAGCCGTGCTGAGCGGTCGAGGCCGCGGTCGCCTCGGGGTTGTCCCAGTAGCCGAGCATCATCTGGGCGCCGCGCAGGTGGATCTCTCCCTCGACGCCGTCGGGCACGGGGAGGCCCGCGGTGTCGCGGATCTCCACCTGCATGGTCGGCACGGCACGGCCGACCGTCGACGGATCGGAGGCGAGCTCGGCGGCCAGCGCGAGGGTCGCAGCGGTGCTCGACTCGGTGAGGCCGTACGTCGTACCGAGGGACCGGCCGGCCGCGGGCAGTGCCTGCCGCAGCGCCTCCTTGAGCTCGGGTGACGATGGCGCGCTGCCCACCGAGATGCTGCGCAGCGACGAGAGGTCGAAGTCGGCGAGCCGGTCGCCGAGCTCGACGACCCGGCTGAGCATGGTCGGCATCGCTCCCCAGTTGGTGAGCCGCTCGGACTCGATCAGCCGCAGCACCTGCTCGATGTCGAACTTCCCGAGGTGCAGCACGGCCGTGTCGCCGACGACCAGGCGGACCACCGCGAGGTTGTGCAGCGCGGCGATGTGGAACAACGGCGTGACCAGGAGGAAGCGGCGATCAGCCTGCGGAAAGCCCGTCTCTGCTGCGATCGCGTCGTTGAGCAGGTGGAACCACACCGCCGCGATCACGTTGCGGTGTGAGTGGGTAGCCCCCTTGGCGCGGCCGGTGGTGCCGCTGGTGAACAGGATGACGGCCGGGTCGTCCTCGGCGATCTCCCCGTCGGGCTCGGGCAGCGCGATGCCGCGGTGCTCGGCCGCGATCCGCGGCAGGTCCTCCTCGACAGTGAGCACCGGAACGCCCAGCCCGTCAGCCATCCGGGCTCGGGGAGCGTCGGCGATGAGCACCTTCGGCGCGGTCAGCTCCATGCCGTGGACCAGCTCGGGCCGCGCCCACATCGAGTTCATGCCGACGGCGACGGCGCCGATCGAGACCGCGGCCCAGAAGCCGACGATCCACTCCGGGCAGTTGGCCGCGCACAGCGCGACCCGGTCGCCCTTCCCGACGCCGTGCTCGGTGCGCAGCACGTGGGCCAGCGCGGCGACCTCGTCGTGGTGCTGCGTGAAGCTGATCCGGCGCTCGCGGGTCACCAGGTACTCCGCGTCCCCGAAGGCACGGGACGCGTCGAGCAGCTCGCGCAGCGAGTGCTGCCGGTGGGCGTAGACCTCGAGGTCCTCGCCCCGCACGTCCTCCACCCGGATCTCGTACGGCGCGCCGGGCGCGGTCAGTCGCGCGACGGCCTCCTCACGCGTGGTCATCCTCTGGCTCTCCTCGTTCACTACTGGGCTCACGTTGCTCACCGGATCGTCAGCTGTCCGCCGTCGACGTTCCACGCCTGCCCGGTGACCCAGGCGGCCTGGTCGCTGGCGAGGAACACCGCTGCCGCGGCCACCTCCCACGGCTCGCCGGTCCTGCCGAGCGGGAGGTTGGCACCGACGTACGCCTGCCACGTCTCGGGATCCCGGTCGGCGATCCGGCCGGTCTCGGTCACGCCCGGGCACAGCGCGTTGACCCGGATGCCGTGGCTGCCGAGCTCCTTGGCGGCCGACGACGTCAGCGACTGCACGCCCGCCTTGGACGCGGAGTACGCGCCGGTGCGGGCCCCGCTGAGCTTCCCGCCGATCGACGAGATGTTGATGATGCTGCCGCCGTCGCCCTGCGCGACCAGCTGCCGCCCGAAGACCTGGGTCATCAGGAAGGTGCCGCGCAGGTTGACCGCGATCACCCGGTCGAACGCCTCGACGGACAGCTCGGTCAGCGGGACCCGGTCCTCACCCCGGGACGCGGCGGCGTTGTTGACGACGACGTCCACGCGGCCGAGCTCGGCGAGCGTCAGGTCCAGCAGCCGGCGTACGTCATCGGGGTCGGCGACGTCGCACACGACCGGCAGCGCCCGGCGCCCGAGCGCACGCACCTCGTCGGCGACCGAGGCGATGTCGTTCCACCCGGCGGCGATCTCGTCGGCGGGCCGGTCCTCGGGACGCCTGCCGGAGCCGGTGACGACGACGTCGCAGCCGGCCCGGGCCAGCTCGACGGCGAGCGCGCGCCCGATCGAGCGCATCCGCCCGGCGCCGGTGACGACGGCGACCTTGCCGGCCAGGCCGGTCAGCTCGTAGGCCACGGGATCTCCTGGAGCTCGATGAACAGGCCCCGCGCGTCGACAGTGCGCTCGCCATCCACGTCGATCCACGACTCGGCGAGGATCTTGCGGCCGGTGGTCTCGACGATCCGTGCGCCGAGGTCGACGGTGACGTCGAGGGGCGTGCGGGAGCGGTAGGTCAGCTCGAGGCTGGCGGTCATCGCCCGCCTGCCGGTCGACTGCACCAGGGTGCCGAGCATGCAGTCCATCAGGTGGGCGATGAAGCCGCCGTGCACCGAGTGCGGCGGACCCTCGTAGAGGGCGTTCGGGACGGTCGTGGCCCGGACGGTGTCCCCGTCGAAGTGGAGGTCGAGCGGGAAGGTCTCCGGGTTGGTCCGGCCCAGCGACCACGCCCGGCCCGCCTGACGAGCCTCCCGCGGCCCGTCGAAGCCGGTGCGCATCGCCCGCGGACGCGACCTGCGCCCGAGCGCCGCGCTCAGCTCGTCCATCCGGGCGCGGGCCGCGCGCAGCTCGTCGGCGCCGACGTCGGTGGTCGCGGCGGCGAGCATCAGCCGCCGGGTGGCCTCCGTGAGCTCGGCCACGTCCTCGCTGAGGTCGCCGGTGTCGTGGGTGGTGTCGGGGGTCAGTGTCATGGTCAGACCCGCTCGATGATCGCGCCGGTGACCTGGGCGCCGCCGGCACAGATGGCCACCATCGCCAGCTGCTGGTCGCGGCGCTCGAGCTCGTCGAGGACGGACGCGATCAGCCGGACGCCGGTCGAGCCGACCGGGTGACCGAGCGCTATCGCGCCGCCGTTGACGTTGAGCCGGTCCTCGTCGACTCCGTGTGCGCGGGCGAACGACAGCGGCACCGAGGCGAAGGCCTCGTTGACCTCGAACAGGTCGATGTCGCCGATCGTCATGCCGGTGCGCTCCAGCAGCCGCTCCCCCGCCCGGACCGGGCCGTCGAGCAGGTACTGCGGCTCCGCCCCCAGCAGGGTCTGGGCGACGATCCGCCCGCGCGGGCGCAGGCCCTCGGCCCGCGCCCGCTCCTCCGACATCAGCATCGCTGCGGTCGCGCCGTCGGAGATCTGCGAGGCCGTGCCTGCCGTGTGCAGGCCGCCCTCGCGGATCGTCTTCAGTCCGGCCAGGGCCTCGAGGCTGGTGTCCCGCAGGCCCTCGTCGCGGGTCACGACGGTGCCGTCGGGCAGCTTCACCTCGATCACCTGGTTGGCGAACCGGCCGGAGTCCCACGCCGCGCGGGCGCGCTGCTGCGACCGGAGGCCGAAGGCATCGAGGTCGGCGCGGGTCAGGCCACGACGCTCGGCAATCCGGTCGGCGGCCTCGTACTGCGCCGGCAGGTCGACGGTCCAGTCGTCGGGCCGGGGGCGGCCGACCGTGCCGTCGCCGAGGTTCGCCAGCAGGGGCACCCGCGACATGGCCTCGACGCCGCACGCGATGCCGGCGTCGACGTACCCGGCCGCGATCTGGGCCGCGACCAGGTGGACGGCCTGCTGGGCCGAGCCGCACTGGGCGTCGATGGTGGTCGAGCCGATGTCGTCGGGGAAGCCCTGGTGCAACCAGGCGAACCGGACGACGTTGCCGGACTGCTCGCCGGCCTGGGTGACGCAGCCGCCGATGACCTCGCCGATGCTGGCGGGGTCCACGCCGGTGCGCTCGAGGATCCCGCGCTGGGCGCGGCCGAGCAGGTCGACGGCGTGCAGACCGGACAGCGCGCCACCACGGCGGCCGTAGGGCGTGCGGATCGCGTCGACGATGACGGGTCGGGACATGGGGTCTCCTGGTCGCTGGGTGGTCAGGCCGGCGCGCCGATGCGCGGGGCGGTGGGCAGCACGTCGCCGAGCTCGGCGGCGATGGCGTCGCCGCTGCCGAGCGAGAAGGCGACCTGGCGGCCCCACAGGAAGTACCGGTGAATCGGGTAGTCGATGTCGGCACCGATGCCGCCGTGCAGGTGCTGCCCGGCGAGCACGACGCGCAGCCCGCCGACCGAGGCCCACCACTTGGCGACCAGGCTGGCCGACTCCGCGGCCTCCTCGTCGCCCTGGTCGAGCAGCCACGCGGCCTTGAGCGTCGTCAGCCGGATCGCCTCGGTGTCGAGGTAGGCGTCGGTCGCCCGCACGGCGACGGCCTGGTTGGTCGACAGCGGCCGGCCGAACTGCACGCGCTCGGAGGTGTAGGCAGCAGTGATCCGCAGGTCCTCCTCGCAGACGCCCAGCGCGACCGCGGCGAGCGCGATCCGCAGCCGGCGCCGGGTCCACGCGACGACCGCCGCACCGTCGGCGGGCAGCAGGTCCTCCTCGGTGAGGACGACGTCCTCGAAGGCGACCGCGCCCGCGCTCTCGTTGCTGGTCGCCGCGACCGGGACCACGCTCACCCCTGCCCGGTCGACGGGGACGACCGCCACCCGCAGGCCGCCGTCCTCCACCGCAACGGGTACGACGATCGCCGCGGCCACCGGCGCCGCCGGCACCTGCGGCAGCTCGCCGCTGACCCGCAGCCCGCCCTCCACCCGTAGCCCGGTCAGCCGGGCGACCTCGCCTGGAGCGGCGTCGAAGGCACCGGTGACGATCGTCTCGCCCTCGACGATCGGCCCGAGCCAGCGCTCGACCTGCGCTGCCGAGCCGAACTCGGCGAGCGGCAGCGCCGCGCCGGCGACGACCGACCACAGCGGCACGGGCGCGACGTGGCGGCCCTGCTGCTGCAGCACGGCGACCAGGCCGCCCGTGCCGAGCCCGGCGCCACCCTTGTCCTCGGGGACGGCGATGCCGATCAGGCCGGAGGAGGCGAGCACCTCCCACAGCTTCGCGTCGAAGCCGCCGTGGTTGCGCTCGACGTCGACGACGCGCTCCACCTGGGCGAGGTCACCGAGGATCTGCGCGGCGAGGTCGTGGACCTCGGCGTGGTCCTCCTGCATCTCGAAGTCCATGCTCACTGTCCGTCCTTCTGGTTCCGGGGGTTCTCCTTGCGGCGGGCACCGAGCGTCATGCCGAGCGTCTTGGCCGCGACGATCTCGCGCATGACCTCGTTGGTGCCGCCACCGAAGGTGTTGTTCTGGGCGCGCCGGCCGAGAGACTCGACCCGGCCCTCGAGCGCCGCACCGGGCGAGCCCGGTCGGAGCAGGCCGGCGGCGCCGAGCACCTGCTGCAGGCGGCCGTAGGCGGTCACGACGGCCTCGGTGCCGAAGATCTTGGCGGCCGCCGAGTCGCCGCCGCCGAGGGTGTTCGTGGCGACGTCGGAGACCAGGCGCAGGCTCATCAGGTCGGCCGCGCTGAGCAGGGCGTAGACCTCGGCGAGGGCGCTGCGCACCCACGGGACGTCGTACAGCGTGCCGGTGCCGAGCTTCTCGGCCTGGGCCCAGGCCAGCACCTCGTCGTACATCTGGTTGGCGATGCCACCACGGGCGGCCAGCGCGACCCGCTCGTGGTTGAGCTGGCTGGTCATCAGCTTCCAGCCCTGGTTGAGCTCGCCGACCACGTTGCTCAGCGGCACGCGGACGTCCTCGTAGTAGGTGGCCGACGTGCTGATCCCGCCGACGGTGTGGATCTCCGTGACCGAGAAGCCGGGGCTGCTGGTCGGGACCAGCACGACCGAGATCCCCTGGTGGCGCGGTGCGTCGGGGTCGGTGCGGACCGCGAGCCAGACCCAGTCGGCGAAGACGCCGGCGCTGGTGAAGATCTTGTTGCCGTTGATGACCAGCTCGTCGCCGTCGATCCGGGCGCGGGTCTGCAGGCTGGCAAGGTCGGTCCCGGCGCCGGGCTCGGTGTAGCCGATGGCGAACATCAGATCGCCGAGCAGGATCTTCGGGAGGAAGAAGTCCTTCTGCTCCTGCGAGCCGTGCTTCATCAGCGTCGGCGCGACGGTGTTGAGGGTGACCAGCGACAGCGGGGCGCCGGCGCGCAGCGCCTCGTCGTAGAAGACGTAGAGCGCCTCGGGGTCCTCGCCGCGGCCGCCGTACTCCTCCGGGAAGCCGAGGCCGAGCCAGCCGTCCTTGCCCATCTGGCGCAGGACCCGGTCGAACACCGGCCCGCCCTCGGTCTGCTCGGCCAGGGCCGCGCGGTCCTCGTCGTTGATCGTGGCGGCGAAGTAGGCGCGCAGCTCGGCGCGCAGTGCCTTGGAGCTGTCGGAGAGCTCTGGGTACATGGCTTGCTTCCTTGGTGGGTGGGGATGTCAGCGCGGGAGCCGGAGCACCCGGCGCGCGATCACGTTGAGCTGGATCTCGATGGTTCCGCCGCCGACGAGCACAGCCGGCAGGCCGAGGTGGTCGATGACGGGATCGGTGGTGTGCTTGCCGGTCGGGGGTACGGCGACCAGCGCGTCGCGTCCCAGGACGCGGAGCAGGTCGCGGGAGTTGTCGCGCTGGGCGATGGCGTTGCAGACCTTCTGCACGCTGATCTCGGCGCCCAGATCGAGGCCGTCGATCCGGGCGAGGACGTTGCGCAGGTTGAGCGCGGACAGCGCCATCTCGCGGCCGACACAGCGGCCGAGCACCTCGACGACGGCGTCGCGGGATGCCTCGTGGGCGCCGGAGGCGAGCACCGCGCGGACCAGGTCGCTGGAGCCGTGGCTGAGCCGGGCGCCCATGCTGAGGCGCTCGTTGGCGAGGGTGGTGACGGCGAGCCGCCAGCCCGCGCCGGGCTCGGCGACGAGGCACTCGTCGGGCACGAAGACGTCGTCGAGGAAGACCTCGTTGAACTCCGAGAGCCCGGTCGCCTGGCGCAGCGGCCGGACGTCGACACCCTCGCTGCGCATGTCGACGAGGAAGTAGGAGATGCCCGCGTGCTTGGGGGCGTCCGGGTCGGTGCGTGCCAGGCACACGCCCCAGTCGGCCTCGGCGGCCATCGAGTTCCAGACCTTCTGGCCGCTGAGCACCCACCCGCCGTCGACCTTGCGGGCGCGGGTCGACAGGCCGGCGAGGTCGGAGCCGGCGCCCGGCTCGGAGAACAGCTGGCACCAGAAGACCTCGCCGCGCAGGGTCGGGTCGACGAACCGCTGCTGCTGGGCGGGGGTTCCGTGGAGCAGCAGTGTGGGCAGCACCCACTCGCCGATCACGGTCGAGGGCTGGGCGAGCGCGCGGCGGGCGAACTCCTGGGCGATCACCGCCTGCGCCTCCGGGCCGGCCGCACGCCCCCAGGGCTGGGGGTAGTGCGGCGCGACGAGGCGGGCGTCGGCGAGGTGCTCCTGGCGGCGGCCGCCCCGTGAGGGCGCCCACCCGGCGGCCGGTACGCCGTCGTCGGGGATCTCGAGCGCGGCGTCGAGGACCGTGGCCAGCTCGGCGCGCAGCTCGGGCAGGGCGTCATCGGCGACGAAGCCGAAGTCCCGCTCGGCATCGAGCGCCGCCGCACCGAGGCGGGCCGCCCAGGTCGACTCCTCGCCGAAGGCGGCGGAGAGGCTGACCGCGCGGCGCCAGTAGAGGTGGGCGTCGTGCTCCCAGGTGAAGCCGATGCCGCCGAAGAGCAGCACGGCCTCGGCCGCGACGTCGACCGCCGCGGGCAGCGCGGTGAGGCCGACCTGGGCAGCGGCGAGGCGCTGCTGGACCGGAGCGTCGTCGGCCGCGCGGGCCGCGTCCCACGCGGCGGCGCCGATCATCTCGGCCTTCACCAGCAGCAGGGCGGCCTTGTGCTGCACCGCCTGGAAGCTGCCGACCGGGACGCCGAACTGCTCGCGGGTGGAGACGTACGCGACGACCGCGTCGACGAACCAGCGAGCGACGCCCGCAGCGTCGGCGGCGAGCAGGGCGGCGGTGTCCAGCTCCACCTGCTCGGCGGCGGGCGCGGGCAGCAGCTCCGCGGTCGTCACGCTGCGGCCGTCGAGGACGAGCCGGCCGACCGCACGGGAGAGGTCGGTGGCCGGCTCGCCGACGACCTCGCCGGCGGCAGGCGTCAGGACGCACCACACCGGCTCGCCGGTGGCCGTGGTCGCGCGGACCACGACGAGGTCGGCACCGGGCAGACCGAGGACAGGACGGGTGCTGCCGTGCAGGATCCAGCTGCCGTCGTACGGCGTCGCGGTGATGCCGTCGCCGTCGGACAGGGCACCGGTGGCGCCCTCGGCGAAGCGCTGCAGCACGACGCTGCGGACCGGGCTCGCCGGTACTGCCGCGACGACCGCGCTGGCGAGGACGGTGCTCAGGAAGGGGCCGGGGTGCAGCGCGCGGCCGAGCTGTTCGGCGACGACAGCGAGCTCGACGAGACCGGCGCCCGCGCCGCCGTCCTCCTCGGGCAGGTGGATGGCGTGCAGGCCCTGCTGGACGAGGCCGTCCCAGGCCTCGGGGCGCTTGCCGGCGGCGAGGTCGTCGAGCCGGGCGCGGGTCGCCTCGATCGGTGCGGCGCGACGGGCCCAGGCGGCAACGGAGTCGGCGAGGTCGCGGTGGTCGTCGGTGAGGGCGAGTGCCATGTCAGAGCCGTTCGATCAGGAGGCAGGTGGTGGCGGCGGACGCGCAGATCGCGACCATCGCGACCTGGGCGTCGCGGCGCTCGAGCTCGGCGAGGGCGGTCGCGATCAACCGGATGCCGGTGGCGCCCGCGGGGTGGCCGAGCGCGATGGCGCCACCGTTGGGGTTGAGCCGGTCCTCGTCGACGCCGTGGACCTGCGCGAAGGACATCGGCACCGACGCGAACGCCTCGTTGACCTCGAACACGTCGACGTCGCCGATCGTCATGCCGGCGCGGGCGAGCACCTTCGCGGCGGCCTCGATCGGGGCGTCGAGCATGTACTCCAGGTCGCCGCCCATCACGCACTGGTTGAGCAGCCGCGCCTTCGGCTCCAGACCGAGCTCGTCGGCCTTCGCCTGCGACATGAGCAGCGCGGCGCTGGCGCCGTCGGAGACCTGCGAGGACGAGCCGGCGGTGTGCAGGCCGCCGTCCTTGACCGGCTTCAACCGGGCCAGGCCCTCCATCGAGGACTCGCGCAGGCCCTGGTCGCGGGTCACGCCGGCAACCGGGATCACCTGGTCGTCGAAGAAGCCGGCGTCCCAGGCGGCAGCGGCGCGCTGCTGGGAGCGCAGGCCGAAGGCGTCGAGGTCCTCGCGGGTCAGTCCCCGGCGTACGGCTATGCGGTCGGCGGCCGTGTACTGGTCGGGGTTGTCCACCGACCAGCTCTCCGGGCGCGGTGTGCCGAGTCCGGTGCCGACCTTGTAGGTCAGCGGGACCCGCGACATCAGCTCGACGCCGCAGGCCAGGCCGACCTCGAGCGAGCCGATCGCGATCTGGCCGGCGACCAGGTTGACCGCCTGGGCGGCGGTGCCGCACTGGGCGTCGATGGTCGTCGTACCGGTCGCGGTGGGCAGTCCGGCGTGCACCCAGGAGGTGCGAGTGATGTTGCCGAACTGCTCGCCGATCGGCGTCACACAGCCACCGATGGCCTGCTCGACGAGTGCGGGGTCGATGCCGGTGCGGTCGAGGACGCCGCGCTGGGCGTGGCCGAGCAGCTCCGCAGCGTGCACGCCGGACAGCCAGCCGTCGCGCTTGCCGAACGGCGTGCGCGCGGCGTCGACGATGACGGGACTCATGCGGGTGCTCCTTCGAGGGGGTGGACGGTGAGGCCCCAGTCGCGGATCAGGTCGAGGCTGACGGTCGTGCGGCCGGTGACGTCGGCCGGGCAGTCGCACAGTGCGAGCACGGCCTCGACCATCTCCGTCAGCGACTCGACCTGGTCGGGGCGGATCGTGTCGCCGACGAGCAGGGACGCGCCCTCGCTGAGGACGGCGGCCCGCGGCTGCACGGTGTTGACCCGGATGCCGGTGCCGTGGAGCTCGGCGCCGAGTCCGTTGGTGATCCGGTTGAGCGCCGCCTTGGAGGCGGCGTACACCGCGAGGTCGGTGCCGGGCTCGACCAGCTCGAACGGCGGTCCGTCGAAGTGGCGGGCGGAGGCGCTGGAGACGTTGACGATCCAGCCCTCCCCTGCGGCGCGCATGCCCGGGAGCACGGCCTGGACGAGGTCGAGCGGCGCGTGCACGTTGACCTCGAAGGTCAGCCGCCGCCGGCGCAGCGGGAAGTCGGCCAGCGGCTGGTAGATCGCGGCCGCCGCGTTGTTGACCAGGATGTCGACGGTGCCGCCGAGCAGCTCCTCGGCGGCCGGCACGATCCCGTCCCTGCTCTCCTCGTCGGCCAGGTCGGCGACGTACGACGCCACCCGGGTGCCGTACGACGCCAGCCGGGTCGTCACCTCGGCGAGGCTGCCGTCGAGGCGGCTGCCGCCGGGCTCGGCCGTGCGGGCGACGAGGACGACGTCGGCGCCCTCGGCGGCCAGCCGCTCGGCGACGCCGGCACCGATGCCGCGGCTGGCACCGGTCACCAGTGCCCTGCGTCCCACCAATCGCTTGGTCATCGCAACCCGGCTCAGCGGTCCGCGGCGAGGACGAGCGCGGAGTGCGGGACCGGCGATCCGCCGGTGACCAGCACGTTGTCGAGCGTCTTGGTGGGCTGGTTGACGGAGCTGCCGCGGATCAGGCGCACTCCCTCCGCGATGCCGTTGACGCCGTGGATGTAGCCCTCGCCGAGCTGGCCGCCGTTGGTGTTGACCGGGAGCCGGCCGTCGACCTCGAGGTTGCCGTCGGCGATGAAGTGCCGGGCCTCGCCGCGGCCGCAGAAGCCGTACTCCTCGAGCTGCAGCAGCACCATCGGCGTGAAGGCGTCGTACAGGATCGCGGCATCGATGTCGTCGGGTCCGATCCCCGCCTGGCGCCACAGCTGCTGCGCGACGAGCTCGACCTCGGGCATCGCGTCGATGTCGTCGCGGTAGTAGCTGCTCATCGAGATCTGCTGCGGGCCGACGCCCTGCGCGGCGCCGGTGATGACTGCCGGCGGGTGCGGCAGGTCGCGGGCCCGCTCGGTGCTGACGATGACCAGGGCCTGGCCGCCGTCGCTCTCCTGGCAGCAGTCGAGCAGGCGCAGCGGGTCGGCGATCATCCGCGAGGCCTGGTGCTCCTCGATCGTGATCGGCCGCTCGAAGAACCAGGCCTTCGGGTTGGTCGCCGCGTGCTTGCGGGAGAGCACCGAGATCTGGCCGAAGTCGGCGCTGGTGGCGCCGTACTTCTCCATGTAGAGCCGCGCGAGGAAGGCCTCCTGCTGGGCCGGCGTGAGCAGGCCGTAGGGGTTGATCCAGTTGCGGTACTCCTGGTCGGTGTTCTGGTTGTAGGCGAACGGCGGCGGGCCCTGGCCGAAGCGGTGGCCGGAGCGCTCGTTGAACGCGCGGTAGACCACGACGACGTCGGCGACGCCCGACGTCACCGCGAGCGCGGCCTGCTGCACCGGGGCGCAGGCACCGCCGCCGCCGTGCGGGATCCGGCTGAAGAACGT
This sequence comes from Nocardioides sp. F233, assembly GCF_057813895.1. NCBI lineage: Bacteria > Bacillati > Actinomycetota > Actinomycetes > Propionibacteriales > Nocardioidaceae > Nocardioides > Nocardioides sp. F233. The sequence continues at coordinate 389,341 of NZ_JBVASH010000004.1, read as the reverse complement.
GAGCTCCGGGATGCCGAGCGCGCGGGCGACGGCGATCTCCGGGTTGGTCTCCATCGTGAACAGCGCGAACCCGTCGACCTCCTCGGCACCGATCTGCGCGTCCTCGAGCGCGGCGAGCACGGCCTCGCACGCCAGCTGCCACTCACTGCGCCCGGAGTTCTTGGAGAACTCGGTCGCGCCGATGCCGGCGATCGCGGCGCCGCCGGAGAAGGTCGTGCTCACTGGTTTCCTCCGCTGGGGTTGTCGAGGGTGACGGTGGCGGTGACGTGCGCACCGCGGGCGTTGCGGCCGGCGATCCTCAGCGTCACGGCGGCGTCGGTGACCTCGGCGACCTCGCCGGAGAAGGTCATGGTGTCGCCGGGGAAGTTCGGTACGCCGAGGCGCAGCGCCACCTTGCGGATCCGGGTCGCCGGGCCGAACAGGTCGGTCACGTAGCGGTCCAGGAACCCGTTGGTGGAGTTGATCGACATGAAGATGTCGGGGGTGCCGCGGTCGGTCGCCTTGCCGGGGTCGTGGTGCACGTCCTCGAAGTCCTGGCTGGCGATCGCGGTCGCGACGATGGTGGTCCGGTCGAGCGGCAGCGCCAGCTCGGGCAGGACGTCGCCGGCCTTCATCGGGCACCGTCCTTCGCGCCGGCCGGGCGCAGCTGCGGAAGCACCTCGCCGTGGGCGTGCTCGGCGAAGCCGACCTCCAGCTCGAGGCCGCGGCGCAGGTCGGCGTGGTCGACGCCGCTGATGTCGGCGACCAGCCGGGTGCCCTCCTCGAGGTCGACCAGGCCGACCGCGAGCGGGTAGGTGAACGCCGGGTCCTGCGGGTGGTGGACCACGGTCCAGCTGTGCAGCGTGGCTCGTCTCGTCGACTCGACCGTGTCCCACGCGAAGGAGCGGCACGACGGGCAGGCCGGGCCGGGTGGGTGGCGCAGGGTCTGGCAGTCGGTGCAGCGCTGGATCTCCAGCCGGCCCTCGCGGGCGGCGGTGAAGAAGAACTCGTTGTCCTGGGTGACCGTCAGGCCGGGTACGGCGGTGCGCCGCTCCGGGGTGGCGTCGCTCATGCCGCGGGCTCCTTGGGTGCGTCCTTGGTGGTGGGGTCGAAGCGGAGGATCACGAACTTCTCGTCGACGAGGAGCTGGTCGGCCTGGTCGACGTACCGCTTGCGGAGCGTGATGAAGCAGCCGTTGCCGAGGCCGGTGCGCTTGACCGGGGAGATGTCCTCGATCGTGAAGTGGCAGGTGACCCGGGTGCCGGGCGTCAGCTCGCGGACGTACTCCTGCTCCTGCGCCGTCGCGACCACGGAGGTGAAGCCGTGCTCGTCGAGCAGGGCCAGCAGTCGCGAGTAGGCGTGGTCCTCCTGGACGCCCTCGGCCCGCAGCGCCTGGACCTGCCGCCAGCGGCGGTAGCCCTGCATCACCCAGGTGGTGACCATCGCCGGCGGGCAGATCACGTCGTCACGGCCGGTCGCGCGTGCGGCCTCCGGGTCGACGTACACGGGGTTGAGGTCGTCATGGGCCTCGACCCAGTTGCGGATCATCGCCTCGTTGACGGCGTACCGGGCCACGCGGGGCGGCTCGGCCACCTCGCCGACGAACTCCCCGAACCGGGCCTCGAGCTCCTGCATCGACCTTCCTCCGCCACATCGCGCCCTCTTGAGCAAGCGCTTGGTTAAAGACCGTGGGACCGGCCCCTTCTGCTCGCTCACGATGTCGGCCCCGGGCGGTCCGGCGCGAACGGCACTCCCGCTGAGCGGGCACGACTCCCCCGCGTTCCGGCCAGCCGGAAAGAATCCGGGACGACCCGACCAGGAGGAACCCCATGCGCACGACCACCGGGCGGCGTACCGAGATCATGGAGGTCGCCGCGGCGATGTTCGCCGAGCGCGGCATCGGCGCGACCACGGTCCGCGAGATCGGCGAGTCGGCCGGCGTGCTCTCCGGCAGCCTCTACCACCACTTCACGTCGAAGGACGAGATCGTGCGCGAGGTCCTCGCCGACTTCATGGACCAGATCGAGCGGGCCTTCTCCGCCGTCGCGGCGTCCTCGACCTCACCCGAGCAGACCGTGCGCGGCCTGGTCCGCGCCACCCTCGAGTGCGTCGACAGCCACCCGCACGCGACCCGGATCTACCAGCGCGACCGGGCGTACCTGCGCACGCACGGCCTGCTCGACGCGATCGACAGCAAGTCGCGCGCCGTACGCCGGCACTGGCGGTCCGCGATCGACGCCGGCATCGCGGCCGGTGACTTCCGCGCCGACGTACCGGGCGACGTGTTCTACCGGTCGCTGCGCGACACGCTGTGGGGCACCATGCACTGGCCCAACCGGTCGTCGTGGTCCACCGAGGAGTTCGCCGACCTGATGGCGTCGATGTTCCTCGGCGGGTTCCGGGCCTGAGGCCGTCGAGCTCAGGCCAGCCCGAACATCACCCTCGGCGAGACCGGCACTCCCCCGCCCGGCTCGGCGATGCCGTACTCGGCAGCCAGCTCGGCGGTCACGACCGTCGTACCTGTGCGCTCGTGGACCGCCGCGTCCGCGGCGAGCGCGGCGAGCACACGGCCCTGAAGCTCGGGCGTCTCCGCGTCGGAGACGGGAACGCCGGCGATGGACTCCAGGCCGCTGGCGAGCAGCTGCTCGGTGCGGACCAGGCCGGGCCACAGCGAGAGCACCGTGACGCCGGTGGCACCCAGCTCGAGCGCCATGTCCTGGGTCATCTTGTCGAGGCCGGCCTTGGCGACGCCGTACAGCGTGGAGTGCAGGTAGGCCCGGGCGCCGACGGAGGAGACGTTGACGACCAGCCCGCTCCCCTGGGTGACCAGGAGAGGTGCGGCGGCATGGGTGGCGACGAAGTGCGCGCGGAGACCCAGCCCGACCAGGCTGTCCCAGTCGTCGAGGGGGCGCTCCCAGAACCGCTCGGGGCGCGCGTGGTTCATCCGCGGCCCGGCCCAGACGTTGTTGACCAGCAGGTCCAGTCGGCCGTGCTCCTGCGCGACGCCACGGACCAGCGCGGCGACCTCGACGTCGTCCTCGTGGTGGCAGGTACGGGCGCTGCCACGGCCGCCGGCAGCGTCGATGCGCGCCACCGTCCCGGCGAGCCGGTCCTCGTCCCGCCCGGAGACGACGACGGTCCAGCCGGCCTCGGCGAGACCGACCGCGATGCCCTGGCCGACGCCCTTGCTGCCGCCCGTGACGAGGGCGACCCGATCGGCGCTCACAGCAGCGACCCGCTCACCGTGAAGCCCTCGGCAAGCGGCTGCTCGAGGGTCCACAGGGTGGTCACGGCGGAGCGGGCGATGCGCCACTCGCCGTCCTCGAGGGCGTAGGCGTCGTCGTACTCGATCGCGCTGACCCGCTCCACCTCCGCGACCAGGTCGACCTGCCGGAAGCGCAGCGTCCATCGGCCGGTTGCCTCGGTGGCGCTGAGCACCTCGATGTCGGCGTTCAGGGCGTGGTGCATGTCGAGGACGGCGTACCTGCCCTCGACCTTGCGCAGTGCGATGCCCTCGAAGACCCCGACCAGCGCGTCGGCACCCACGAACCGGCCGATCCGCTCGCCGTAGTCGAGCACGGCGCCGTCGGCGACGAAGGCGGCGCGGAACCCGGCGGGGTCCTTGGCGTCGCAGGCGCGCAGGTAGCGGTGCTTGAGCGCCTTGATCGCCGCCACGGCCTCGAGCCGGGCCACGCGGTCGGCGAGGGGTTCCTGGACATCCATGCCCGCACTCTGGCGGAGTCCGGCCCGCCGTGGGAAGCAGCCTTCTGCTGGCCGGGAGCGACGGCCCCGCCGCGAGGCGTGCCGGCAGTAGCATCCCGGCGTGAGCAACGAGGTCCTCATCGCCGTCGAAGAGCTGCTCCCCGGGATCGCCGAGCGGGCGTCCGCCGCCGAGGACGCGCGGCGGATCCCGGACGAGACGATGGCCGAGCTGGTCGGGGCGGGCGTGTTCCGGATGCTCCAGCCGAGCCGGTACGGCGGCCGCGAGGGCGACCCGCTCGAGTTCTACGAGGTCGTGCGGGCGATCGCCGGTGCCTGCGGTTCGACGGGCTGGGTCGCGGGCGTCGTCGGCTGCCACCCGTGGCAGGTCGCGCAGTACCCCGACGCGGCCCAGCGGGAGGTCTGGGGCGCCGATCCCGACACGCTGGTCGCGTCGTCGTACGCCCCCGTCGGGACGATCACCCGGGTCAAGGGCGGCTTCCGACTGAGCGGGCACTGGAGCTTCTCGTCGGGGTGCGACCACGCGGCGTGGGCGACCCTCGGCGGCCTGCTGGTCGACGCCGACGGACGGCCGCAGGACTTCATGACCATGCTGCTGCCGCGCGCGGACTACACGATCGTCGACGTCTGGGACGCGATGGGCCTGCGCGGCTCGGGCAGCAACGACATCGTCGTGGACGACGTGCTCGTGCCCGACCACCGGGCGTTGCGCAACTACGAGCAGCACCAGCTGCAGGCGCCGGGCCGCGCCGTCAACACCGGCCCGCTCTACGCGATGCCCTTCGGCACGATCTTCCCGATGGCGATCACGGCCCCTGTGATCGGCATCGTCGCCGGCGCCCACGACGGCTACATGGCGGCGATGCGCGACCGGGTCCGGCTCAGCCTCGGCGGCGGCCGGTTCGCCGAGGACCCGCACGCCCACGTCACGGTCGCCCGCGCCGCCTCCGAGATCGACGCCGCGATCCTGCAGACCGAGCGCAGCGTCCGCGACGTCTACGCGTGCGCCGTGCGGGGCGAGGAGATCCCCATGGACTGGCGGTTCCGGGCCCGCCGCGACCAGGTCACCGCGACCGAGCGGGCGCTTGCTGCGGTCGACGCGCTCTTCAAGACCGCCGGTGGCTCCTCGCTGCGCCGAGGCAACCCGATCGAGCGGGCCTGGCGCGACGCCCACGCCGGCGGCGTCCACGTCGCGAACGACGTGGAGCGCGCGCTGACGATGTACGGACGCCACGCCTTCGGCCTCGACGTGGAGGACACGCTCGTCTGAACGGCGAGCTCGTCGAGTAAGCCTGAGTTCGTCGAGTAGCCCGAGCCGCTAGGCGAGGGCGTATCGAGACGTCTCGATACGCCGCCTCGCTCGTTCCTCGCGACGGCGACTACTCGACGAACTCGGGCGGCTACTCGACGAGCTCGGCGCGCAGCATGTCCTGCACCGCCCGCCAGCCGAACACCATGGCGGTGCCGATCGGCACGCCCGGTCCCGGGTAGCAGGCGCCCGAAAGCGAGGCGCTCGCGTTGCCGGTGGCGTAGAGCCCGGGCAGCGGCTGGTCGTCGGCGCCGAGCACGCGCGCGTCGACGTCGGTGCGCAGCCCACCCTTGGTGCCGAGGTCGGCGAGTACCAGCTTCGCGGCGTAGTACGGCGGCCGGTCGAGCGGGACGAGCGCCGGGTTGGGGCCGTCACCGACGGCGAAGAAGCGGTCGTACTCGTCAGTGCCGCGGCCGAAGTCCTCGTCGGTCCCGGCGGCGGCGAAGGTGTTGAACCGGTCGAGGGTCGCCTGCAGCTCGTCGGCCGGGAGCCCGGTGTCGATGGCGAGCTCGGCGACGGTGTCGGCGCGGACCCAGGTACCGGCGGCGAGGTGCTCCTCCACGGGCGCAGCCGGCATCGTGATCGCCGGTGCGACGCCGCCGGAGCGGGAGTCGAAGACGAACCACGCGGGGATCCGGCCGGGTTCGGCGGAGAGCCGGCGGCCCATCTGGTCGTAGGGCAGCGACTCGTTCGCGAACCGGCGGCCCTGCTGGTCGACGACCACGCCGCCGCGGAACCCGAGCGTGAAGGCCGCCTGGCCGTCAGGGGTGACCAGGCCCGGGCACCACCAGCCCTCGTCCATCAGGTCCGTCGTCGCGCCGATCGCCACCGCGGCCGCGATCGGCTCGCCGGTGTTGGTCGCGGCCGGTGCCATCGCCCACGCGGCGGCCCCGGGGACGCCGTACTTCGCGCGGAGGTCCTGGTTGCGCTCGAAGCCACCGCTGCCGAGCAGCACACCGCGGCGCGCGGCGATCCGGCGTGGGCCGTCGGCGGTGGCGGCGAGGACACCGACGACGCGACCGTCGGCGACGACCAGCTCGGTCATCTCGGTGCCGGTGCGGACGGTGCCGCCGTTGTCGTGGAAGGCGTGGAGCAAGCGCCCGATCAACGCCCGGCCACCGACGAGCGGCTGGTCCGGGTGGTGGCCGAGACCGGCACGGTCGCGGTCGACGACCGGACGCACCAGGTCGGCCAGCCCGGCCGGCAGTGCATCGGCAGGCAGCGGGACCGGGACGATCGAGCGGCCGCCCGGTACCCGGCCCGGCGCGTCGAAGTAGTCGGGGAACGCCTGCGCCGCCAGCTCGATCGCCGGCTCCGCCTCGAGCTCGGCGACCACGGCGGGCGCGCCTTCGAGGAAGGCCTCCTGGCGCTCGGCCTCGGACTCACCGAGCAGCGCGCGCAGGTACGTGCGACCGGACTCGGTCGAGTCCGCCGACCCCGCGCGGCGCGTGACGTCGCTGCCGGGCAGCCAGGCCGCGGCGCCGGAGTACGCCGACGTACCGCCCAGCAGCGCGGACTTCTCCAGCACGACGGTGCTCAGCCCGTTGCGGGCGGCGGTGACGGCGGCGGCCATCGCGCCGGCTCCGGAGCCGACCACGACCACGTCGTAGGTCTCGTCGTGCTGCGTGGTCATCGGGCCTCCTGCGTCGGGGAACGTTCCGGACCACCTTGGCGTCGTCCTCGTGACGGCGCCGGTCCGGCTCCCGATCAGCGGAAGGTCGCCAGCCGGTGGGCGATCACCCGGGTCGCGCGCACGACCATCGGTGCCAGCTTCTCGACGTCGACCTGCGCCCCGCCGACGAGCGAGATCCCGCCGCACGGGCCAGTACGGCCGATGATCGGCGCCGCGACGCAGCCGAGCCGCAGGTGGTTGCGCCCACGGTCCAGGACGACACCTGCCCGGGCGCGAACGCGCGCCAGCTCGCGGTGGAGCGCGGCCAGGTCCACCCGCGGCCGGTCCGGGGAGTGCTCCTGCTGGACCGCGAAGAGCGCGTCGACGTCCTCGGGCGGCAGGAGCGCCAGCTGGGCCTTGCCGATCAGGGAAGGCGCCACCGGCAGCAGTACGCCGACCCGGGTCGGGACGCGTGCGGCGAAGGCCCCGCCGACCTTGTCCAGGATCCGCACGCCGGCGCCCTCCAGCACGCCGAGGTGGACCACCAGCCCGGTCTCCAGGTGCAGGCTGCGCAGGGTCTCGGCCGCCGCGGCGCGCAGGTCCATCTCCGGGGCGTCGCCGCCACCGAGACCGAGCGCCTGGCTGCCGAGCGCATAGCCGGCCGGCGTGTGCCGCACCCAGTCCAGCGCGATCAGCTGGTTGAGGATCCGGTGCGCGGTCGACCGCGGCAGCCCGGTCGCGTCCTGGACGTCCTCCAGCGAGAGCCGCGTGGACGGCCCCCGGAAGGCGACCATGATCGTGGTCATCCGCTCGACCATCGACAGCGGGCGCTCCTCGGCCCCGTCCCGATCGGCCCTCTCGAGGACCCCGCCCGACGCGCTCATCGCCACCTCCTGCTCGAGTTCCGGCACTTTAGCAAGCACTTGCTTGGTTTATGAAGGGCTTTGCATATCCGGTTCGGGCAGGCCGTCCGGGTGACCTTTCCGGTGTGCGGGAGGACGGCGCGCCCCGAACAGCCGCGGACGGCAGTCTGCGCGGGTGCACACCTCGCGAACCGCCACCTACGAGCACCTGCTGGCCCCCGGGACCATCGGCCCGATGCACCTCGCCAACCGCGTCGTCATGCCCGCGATGGACATGAACCTGTGCGACGAGGGCGCCATCGAGGAGCAGGACGTCGCGCACTACGCGGCCCGCGCCGCCGGTGGTACCGGACTGGTGATCACCTCGGCCGCCGCCGTCGCCTACCCGGTGGGTGCCACCAGCCGCAAGGAGCCCGGCCTCTCCGACGACCGGTTCATCCCCGGACTCACCGCCCTCGCCGACGCCGTCCACGCCGCAGGCGCGAAGCTCTGCGTCCAGGCCACGCACCACGGCAAGATGTCGAAGGTCGACACCGCCGACGGCCGGCCGCTCTTCGTGCCTTCGATGCCCGTCGGCGAGCGGGACATGTCCGCCCTGCGCGACAACACCCCGACCGAGCTCGGCGCGATGGCCACCGCCGTCTCCGAGGGGAGGACGCCGACCTTCCGCGAGGCGACCGAGGAGGACATCGCCTGGCTGGTCGGGCAGTTCGCCGCCGCGGCCCGGCGCGTGCTGCAGGCCGGGGCGGACGCGATCGAGATCCACGCCGCGCACGGCTACGTGCTCGGCACCTTCCTCAGCCGGGCCGACAACCGGCGTACCGACGCCTGGGGCGGCTCACTCGAGAACCGGGCCCGCCTCGCCTGCGACGTGATCCGCGCGGTGCGTGCCGAGGTCGGCGACGGGCTGGCGATCCTGGTCCGCGTCGCGGGCAAGGAGTACGGCGAGGACGGCGCCCTCACGACCGACGAGGCCGTGGCCGCGTCCCGTCTGTTCGAGGAGGCCGGCGCCGACGCCATCCACGTCACCGGCTGGGCGCGCAACCCGTTCCGCGACTTCACCGACGGCCCGCTGCCGAACCAGGTGGGCGCGTACGCCGACCTCGCCCGCGCCGCGAAGGACGCCGTCTCCATCCCCGTCATCGCCGTGGGTCGGGTGCTGCCCGCGCTCGGCGAGGAGCTGATCGCCAGTGGGGGCGCGGACTTCGTCGCGATGGGGCGCCAGCTGCTGGCCGACCCCGACCTGGTCGCCAAGCTTCGCGACGGGCGCGCGGCATCGGTGCGGCCGTGCATCAACTGCTACGTGTGCGTCGAGCAGAACTTCTGGGACGGCGTACCCGTGTGCGCGGTGAACCCGGCTCTCGGCAACGAGACGCTGCTTCCCTTCCCCAGCGTCGCCTCGCGGCGCCACGTCGTGGTGGTGGGTGGCGGTCCCGGCGGCATGGAGGCAGCGCGCGTCGCGGCCGAGCGCGGGCACCGGGTCACCCTCGTCGAGAAGGGCGACCGGCTCGGGGGCTCGGCCTGGTTCTCCCAGCTGACCACCCCCGCCAACGGTCCGCTGCTGGACTGGCTCCAGCACGAGGTCGAGCGGCTCGGGGTCGACGTACGTCTCGGTGAGTGCGTGGACGCGGACGACGTCGCGGCTCTCTCCCCCGACGCGGTCGTGCTCGCCACCGGCGCCCACCGCGGCCTGCCGCCCGTGCCCGGCGCCGACCTCCCCCACGTGCACACCGGCGACACCCTGCGCGGCCTGATCACCGGCGAGGGCGGCTCCGGCAGCCGCACCCTGCGCCTGCTCGGCGCGGCCGGCCGGATGAGCGGCCTGACGCGCGACCCCGAGCGGATCCGCGACCTGACCCGCAAGGTGCTCCCGATCGGCAAGGACGTCGTCGTCGTCGGCGGCTCGCTGGTCGGACTGGAGCTCGCCGAGTTCCTCGCCGAACGGCGCAAGAACGTCACCGTCCTCGAGCACGGCGCCCAGGCCGGTCTCCCGATGGCGATCCCGCGCCGCTGGACCGCCGTACGCAAGGCCACCGAGCACGGCGTCACCGTCCACCGCGACGCCGAGGTCGTCGAGATCACCGCCGCCGAGGTGCACTACCGGATCGGCGACGAGATGGCCCGCGTCCCCGCGGACCTGGTCGTCGTCGCGTCGTACGTCGAGTCCGGCGCGCCGCTCGCCGACGACCTCCGTGCCCGCGGCCTGGACGTGCACGTGGTCGGCGACGCCGGCGAGGTCGGCTACATCCAGGGCGCCATCCACTCCGCCTGGCGCGTGGCCCGGGACCTCTGACCCGGCAGAAACTGGCCCGGATTTCGCGCCGACCCGGCAGAAAGTAGCTCGCAGAACACGCCGACCCGGCAGAAAGTGGCTCGAACCAAGTGCCACTTTCTGCCGGGTCGGCGTGATTTCGGGGCCAGTTTGTGCCGGGTCGGCGTGATTGAGGAGCCAGTTCGGGCCGGGTCAGCCGAAGAAGGCCTGCCCGCCGTCGAGCGGGATGGTGGCGCCGGTGAGGTAGCGCAGGTCGCTGCTCACGAGGGCGACGACGGCGCGGCCGATGTCGTCCTCGCAGTCGCCGATACGACCCGCGGGGATGGCGGCGACGAACTCGGCGGCCTCCTCGGGGTTGTTCTCGGTCCACCGCTTCAGGCCCGGGGACAACGCGTGCGGGGCGATGCTGTTGGCACGGATCCCGTCGCGGGCCCACTCGACCGCAGCCGTGCGGGTCAGGGAGCGCACGGCCTGCTTGGCGGCGGCGTAGACGCCGTACGTCGTGGGGTCCCAGCGCACCATCGCGGAGGTGACCAGGTTGACGATGTGGCCGCCACCGCGGGCCACGAAGTGCGGGTGGCAGGCCTTCATGAAGGCGAGGGTGGCGAACGGGCCGGAGGCGAAGCTGCGCTCGACGGCGTCGTCGTCGATGGTGAGCAGCGGGCCGAACGCGCCGGAGTAGGCGTTGTTGACGAGGATGTCGACGCCGCCCATCGTGGCGACGACCTCGGCGACCGTCGCGGGGATGGTGCCGGTCTCGATGATGTCGCAGACGAACGGCTCCGCCCTCACCCCGCGCTCGCGGAGCATCGCGCACGTCGTCTCGAGCTTGGCGGCAGTCCGGCCGACCACCGCGACGTCGGCGCCCTCGGAGGCGAGCGCCAGCGCGATGCCCTGGCCGACGCCCTGGCCGGCTCCCGTCACCAGTGCGACCTGTCCCGTCAGCGAACCCATTCCAGCCTCCTCGATCATGACCGCACCGCGCGGTCCCGCGGCCATGATGGTCGGGACGGGCGGATCCGCTGGCGAACGCTCCTGCTGAGCGGAATCAGCCGAGGACCGCCCTGCCGGCGGTGATCGCCGGACCGCGCTCGGTGGCGACCTCGAGGGCGCCGTCGGCCCAGCCGCTGACGACGAGCGGCTCCCCCGGGAACACCGGCGACGCGAAGCGTCCCTCCAACCGCGTCAGGTCGGCCGGGTGTACGCCGGTCTCCCGGGCAGCGACGAGGGTCGCGGCCGCGAGGGTGGCGAGGCCGTGCAGGATCGGGCGTGGCTGGTCGATCCCGGCCGCTGCGGCCGGGTCGACGTGGATGCGGTGGCGGTCGCCGAGCAGGCGGTAGAGCAGGGCGGCGTTGTCCGCGGTCGCGGTCTGCGCCGTCCACGCCGGGTCGCCCTGCGGGGCGGTCGGACGGCCCGGGCCGCGCTCACCACCGAAGCCTCCGCGGCCCGGCGCGAAGAGCGACCACGTGGCGACGAAGTGGTCGCTCTCGACGGCCAGGTCGTAGACAGCGGCCGCTCCCTTGTCCCACACCCCGGTGACCCGCGCGGACATGGTCAGCTCGCCACTCGCCGGCAGCGGCTTCAGCACCGTGAGCGACTGGGCGCCGTGCAGCGCCGTACCGACCTCCCAGGCGCCGGCCGAGCCCAGCACGTCCGGCGCCCACTGCGCGAGGGTGAGCGCGAATCCGGGCAGCACCCGCAGGCGGTCCTCGAAGACCAGGTCCAGGTCGTCGGGGCGAGCGCCCACGGCGAGCGCGAACAGGATCGGGTCGCGGTCCGACCAGGCGACGGTGCGTTCACCGACGGTCAGGCCGAGCCAGTCGCCGGCGGGTGCGCCGGGTGCGGGAAGGGTGCTCATCGCGCCACCATGCCCAGCGGGAGCCGGGTCGCGCCCGCCCGCGACCGGTGAGCGGGAGTCCTGCTCGCGGGGCCCCGGCTCCCGTCACTAGGTTCGCGGCGCCGACAGGGGCAGCACCAACCGAAGGAGCAATCGTGGGCAACACCGACCTCACCGGTCGTACCGCCGTCGTCACCGGCGCGGGCGCCGGGCTCGGCCGCGCCGAGGCGCTGGCGCTCGCCGCCCAGGGCGCGAACGTCGTCGTCAACGACATGGGCGACGCGGCCGACGCGGTCGTCGCCGAGGTCGAGGCGCTGGGCAGCAAGGCGGTCGCGGTGAAGGGCGACGTCGGCAGCTGGGCGATGGGCCAGCAGCTCGTCGACGCCGCGGTCGACACCTTCGGCAGCCTCGACGTCGTGGTCAACAACGCGGGCATCACGCGCGACACGATGCTCTTCAACATGACCGAGCAGCAGTGGGACGACGTCGTCCGGGTCCACCTCAAGGGTCACGCCGCTGTCTCCCGCGCGGCCGCCGTGTACTTCCGATCGGCGTCGAAGTCCGTCGGCGGGCCGGTGTTCGGCAGGGTCGTCAACACGGCCTCCGAGGCATTCCTGTTCGGAGCCGCCGGGCAGTCCAACTACGCGGCCGCCAAGGCCGGCATCGTGGCACTGACCCTGTCGACGTCACGCGGCCTCGAGCGCTACGGCGTCACCGCCAACGCGATCTGCCCGCGTGCCCGCACCGCGATGACCTCCGAGGTGTTCGCCGAGGACGGCAACACCCAGCGGCTCGACATCCTCGCGCCGGAGCGGGTCGCCTCCTTCGTCGGCTACCTCGCCTCCCCCGCCGCTGCAGGGATCAACGGCCAGGTCTTCGTCGTGTACGGCGACATGGTCGCCCTGATGGCGGCGCCCACCGTGGAGAACAAGTTCGTCGCCGCCGACGGCACGTTCACCGTCGACGCGCTGGACGCCCAGCTGACGCCGTACTTCGAGGGGCGCTCGCCGTACCAGACGTACGCCGCGTTCAGCGTCGCCGAGCTCGACACCACCGGCATCGAGAACATCACCGGCTGACCTGCGCGGGCGGCTGGGCGCGCCGGAGGTCGAGGAGGTCGCGCAGGATCCCCGGAGGTCGAGGAGGTCGCGCAGCGACCGTCACGAGACCATCCGGGATGCTGCCGGAACTGTCCGTTGGCTTCGGCCGCGTCGTGGTTGGGTTCGGAAAGGCGCTGACGAGGAAGGACCGTAGGTGGTCGGGTCCGATGGTCGGGTTGCGGCCCCGCGACGACACTCGAGCTGCACCTGGTGACGTCGATTCTCCACACCCCACCGATCGAGTTTCCCCTGTCCACAGGCGGGTTTCCGGCGTTCGTTTGTGTCGGAGGTGGGTGGGAGAATTCAGTCATGGATCTCGGAACCCAGCCCCGTTCGACAGCAGCACTGCTGTCACGGGTGGGTGAGCGGATCCGTTCCCGCAACGCCCTCGTGGTCGAGGAGTGGGAGGACATCGCTGCCTGGGCCAACGACCACATCGTGTCCTCACCCGAGGGTGCCGCGACGATCACCGAGGGCTACCTCGACACCGGCATCCCGATCGCCGGCGACGGCGCACCCCTGGTCAGCGAGTTCGCGTTGATGGAGCTCGTCGCCGTGCTCGGCCGCAGCCCGGATGGCGGGAAGGCCTATGTCGGGCGGGTCATCGAGTGCGCCTGGCGGCTCCCCAACGTCTACGACGCCGTCGCCACTGGTCGGCTGGCGCCGTGGCGGGCCGAACGGATCGCCGACCTCACCCACAGCCTGTCGGCAGAGGCAGCGGCGTTCGTCGACCGGCAGCTGTTCAACGCCTCCGGCGTCGGCTGGGCCCAGCTCGAACGCCTCGTGACCGAAGCGATTGTCCGTTTCGACCCGGAGAAGGCCGAAGCCGATCGTCGCGAGGCCGCTGACGGGCGGCACTTCGACATCAGCGAGGTCGACGACCACGGTCTCGTGCACCTCGACGGCCTGATGGATGCCGCCGACGGCCACGACCTGGACCTTGCGGTGTCTCGTCGTGCGGAGGTCCTCGGCCGGTTGGGTGACGACTCGTCGCTGGATGTGCGCCGTTCGAAGGCTGCGGCGGAGCTCGCCCGTCAGGACCTCGCGTTGGACCTGCTCATCGACACCGCGCCGGAGGTCGAGGAGGTCGCGCAGCGACCGTCACGAGACCCCGGCCGAACGGTGGTCCTGAACGTCCACATCACCGACACCACCCTCACCGGCCACAACCCGGTCGGCCGGTGGGAAGAGGGCCGCTGCCCCATCGCCTCCGAGCAGATCCGGGAGTGGCTCCGAGTGCGTCACACCACCGTGATCGTGCGTCCGGTCGTCGACCTGGCCGACCACGTCCAGGTCACGGCGTACGAGATCCCCGACCGGCACCGGACGCGCGTGATCCTGCGCGACCACACCTGCCGGTTCCCGTACTGCACCCGCCCAGCAACCTGGTGCGACATCGACCACCACCGCCCCTACGGCGAGGGCGGACCGACCTGTCCCTGCAACCTCGTCCCACTCTGTCGACGCCACCACCGCGCCAAGACCCACTCACGATGGCGCTACGACATCCCGATGCCCGGTTCCTACGTGTGGACAAGTCCCACCGGCTACCAGTTCAGGGTCGACCACCGCGGCACCCACCCCATCCACACCACCGGCGAAACCAGCCCACCCGACGAGTAGCGACCCCGCCCCGCATCCCGCGAGTTCCGACGATCGCGGGGGTGCAGGCGCGTCCGACAGGCGGGCTCATGGACCTCCTCAGGCGACGGCGGTGACCAGCACGGCGACCGCGGAGGCGACGAGCGTGCCGATGACGAGCGGACGCAGCTGGGCCGGTGAGACCCGGTGGAAGATCGCGTCTCCCAGCCGCCACCCGAGCGGCAGCCCGGCGACTCCGCCGACGGCGAGCGCCAGCACGTCCGCGTCGACGTGGCCGAGGACCACGAAGGCCGCCACGGCGACGACGTCCTGGCCGGCGAAGACGGCCTGCAGGGTGGCCCGGTAGCGCCGCGGCTCCCGGTCGACGAGCGCCATCACCAGTGGCGGCCCGTTCATCCCGGTGGAGGTCAGCAGTCCCCCGCTGACGATCCCGACGAACGGCAGGCCACGACGGCCCACGCGCAGCCCGGCGGCGAGCAGCGCGACCATCACCAGCATCGCGACCGCGATGCCGGCCGACAGCGGCTCCTCGTCGGCGACGGCGAGCAGCACCAGCCCCGCGGGCATGCCGGCGAAGCCGGCCACCGTCAGCACGGCGGCGTCGCGCCGGTCGACGTGCTCCCACTCTCGCATCGCGATCCCGGCCGTCAGCACCAAGCTGACCACGGTCGCCGCCACCACCGCCCGGGCCGGGTCGGTGACCAGCAGCAGGCCGGGTACGGCGGCCAGCGCGGACCCGAAGCCCGTCACCGCCTGGACCAGTGCGGCCACCACGAAGACCGCGACCGCCACGGCGGCGAGGACGATCAGCTCCACCGCGGCAGGCTATCGACGGGTCCGGTGTCAGCCGGCGAGGGGCGCGTGCCGCGGCCAGGGCGCGGCCCGCTCGAGCTGGCCGGCCAGCGACAGCAGCAGCGGCTCGCCGCCGAGGTCCGTGAAGAAGTGCGCCCCCAGCGGCAACCCGTCGGCGTCGAACCCGGCCGGCACCGACATCGCCGAGCCGCCCGTGACGTTGACCAGGCTCGTGAAGCCGGCCATGCCGGGTGCGACGGTGTACATCACCTCGGGCTTCGTGGTGTCGAGGACCCCGAGCTCGGGCGTGCGCATGCACAGCGTCGGGGTGAGCACGACGTCGACGTCCCCGAACAGGCGCGCGGTCGCGAAGCCGACCTGCTCGAAGCCCTCGAGCGCCCGCAGCAGGTCCGCCATCGGCATCGTCGAGTAGCGGTCGTACATGACCCGCGTGAACGGCTCGATGTCGTCCTCGCGCAGCTCCCGCCCGAGCTCGGCGAGGCGGTCGTCGACGTGCGCGACGAGGTTGGCGCCCATGATCACGCCCGAGTGGCGCGCGTAGTCGGGATAGGCGACGGGCAGGGCGATCTCGACGACCTGGTGCCCGAGGTCGGTCAGCAGGTCCGCCGTACGACGGGCCGCCTCGACGCCCGCGGGATCGACCACCGGGCCGTCGGGGACCACGGTGGCTATGCCGATCCGCAGGCGGCCGGGTTCCTTGTCGACGCAGCCGAGGTAGCCGCCCACGGGCGCGGTGGCACCGAAGGTCGCCTGCCCCGGAGCCCGCCCAGCGGAGATGTCGAGCATCAGCGCGGAGTCGCGGACGGTGGTGGTGAGGGCTCCGTGGATGCTGGTGGGTGAGGAGATCGTGGAGGCGTACGGCGCCCCGGGGATCACGCCGCGACTCGGCTTGAGCCCGAACAGGCCGCAGACCGCGGCCGGGATGCGGATCGAGCCGCCGCCGTCGTTGCCGTGGGCGACCGGGACCAGTCCGGCCGCGACCGCCGCGGCGGACCCGCCGCTGGAGCCGCCGGTCGAGTGGTCGAGCGACCACGGGTTGTGGCAGGCGCCGTGCAGGACCGGCTCGGTGCTCGCGTTCTTGCCGAGCTCGGGAGTGTTGGTCGTGCCCAGGACCACCATTCCTGCGGCCTTGTAGCGCCGGACCAGCTCGCTGTCGGCGCTCGCCACCTTGTCGGCCCACAGGCGGCTGCCGCCGGTGGTCGGCAGCCCGGCCACGTCGGCGGCGAGGGACTTGATGACCACCGGGACGCCGGTCAACGGGCCGTCGGGCAGGCCGGCGGCGACCTCGGCGAGCGCCTCGTCGTACCGGGTGCCGACCATCGCGTTGAGCTGCGGGTCGAGCTTCTCGATGCGGCGGATGCTCTCCTCGACCACCTCGCGGGCACTGGTCTCGCCGCTGCGGATCGCGGCGGCGGTGGCGATGGCGTCGGGCAGAGCGGGACTGGTCATCGGTGGGTCACTCCTCGACGATCGGGTGGTGGCAGGCGACGTACTGCCCGGGACGGACCTCGCGCAGCTCCGGCTCCTCCGCTGAGCAGCGCTCGGTGGCCAGCGGGCAGCGGGTGCGGAACCGGCAGCCCGAGGGCGGGTTCAGCGGCGAGGGCAGCTCGGTGGCGGCGGCCGACGCGCTCAGCTCGCGGTCGCCGGCGCCGGGGATCGAGGCGAGCAGCATCTGCGTGTACGGGTGCGCGGCGTCCTGATCGATCCGGCCGGACGGGATGACCTCGCAGGTCTTGCCGAGGTAGAGGACCATCACCCGGTCGCTGATGTTCTTCACGACCGAGACGTCGTGGGCGATGAAGACCATGCTCAGGTCGTAGCGCTCCTTGGTGCGCTCGAGCAGGTTGAGGATCTGGGCCTGCACCGAGACGTCGAGCGCGGAGACCGGCTCGTCGCAGATGAGGACCTCGGGGTTCATCATCAGTGCCCGGGCGATGCAGACGCGCTGGCACTGGCCGCCGGACAGCTCGTGCGGGCGGCGGTCCCAGACCACGTCGGGGTCGAGGCCGACCGCGGAGAGGGTCTCGCGGACGAGGTCCTCCTTCTCCTGCTTCGTGCCCTCGAAGCCCCAGATCGCCAGGCCCTCGGTGACCAGGTCCTTGACCTTGCGACGCGGGTTCAGCGAGGACGTGGGGTCCTGCATGATCATCTGCATCCGCGAGCGTGCCTTGCGCAGCGGGCGCGAGGTCAGGCCGGTCAGCTCGCGCTCGCCGAGGCGGACGGTGCCGGACGTCGGCGACGGCAGCTGCATCACCGCGCGGCCGGCGGTGGACTTGCCGCAGCCGGACTCGCCGAGGATGCCGAGGGTCTCCCCCGGCAGCAGGTCGAGGCTCAGGCCCGAGACCGCGTGCACCTTCTGCCCGCGGCCGACGGGGAACTCGACGACCATGTCGTCAACGGTGAGGACGGGCGCCTGCTCGGGGCGCAGGTGCGCGGTTCCGCTTCCGGCCATCAGCTGATCTCCTCTGCGAGGGCGGCCTGTGGGGCGCCGAGGTCGACGTCGGGCAGCGGGAAGTGGCAGGCCGCCACGTGGGAGGTACGACGCACGCCGATCTCCAGCAGCTCCGGCTGATCCGCGGTGCAGCGGTCCTGCACGTAGGGGCAGCGCGGCGCGAACCGGCAGCCGTCCGGCGGGTTGGCCATGTTGGGCGGCGAGCCGACGATCGCCCGCAGCGTGGTGTGCGGCGGGTCGGACAGGCGCGGGATCGAGGCGAGCAGGCCCTCGGTGTAGGGGTGCCGGGGGCCTTCGAACACCTCACCGGTGGCGGACCGCTCGACCACGCGGCCGGCGTACATCACCTGGACTCGGTCGGTGCGCCCCGCGACGGCGCCGAGGTCGTGGCTGATCAGGATGGTCGCCATCTGCCGGCTCTCGGCCAGCGAGGTGAGCAGGTCGAGGATCTGCTTCTGAACGGTGACGTCGAGGGCCGTGGTGGGTTCGTCGGCGATGAGCAGCTTGGGGTCGCAGCACAGCGCCATCGCGATGACGACACGTTGCCGCATGCCGCCGGAGAGCTCGTGCGGGAACTGGCTCATCCGGCGGGCGGGCTCGGGGATCCCGACCTGGCGCAGCAGGTCGATCGCCCGCTCCGCCGCTGCCAACTTGCCCAGGCCGAGGTGCAGCCGCAGGGCCTCGGTGATGTGGGTGCCGACCCGCTTGACCGGGTTGAGCGAGGTCATCGGGTCCTGGAACACCATCGCGACCTCGGAGCCCCACAGCTTGCGGCGCTCCTTGGCGCTGATCGCGTGGACGTCCTTGCCGGCGATGCGCACTGTGCCGTGCACCTTCGTGGTGGGGCCGGTCGTGATCAGGCCCATGATGGTGCGGCCGAGGACGGACTTGCCCGAGCCGGACTCGCCGACGATGCCCAGCGTCTCGCCGGCGCGCAGGCTGAGCGAGACGCCGTCGACGGCGCGGACGAGGCCGCGGGCGGTCTGGAACTCGGTTCGGACGTCCTCGACCTCGAGAACGGTCTGGTCGCTCACAGCTTCGCACTCCTCGGGTCCCAGCGCTTCTGGGCCTTCTCGCCCAGCAGGTTGAACGAGAACACGGTCAGGAACAGGAACACACCGGGCACCAGCACGATGTGCGGGTGCTCCTGCATGGTGCTGCCCTCCGCCTCCGAGATCATGTTGCCCCACGTCGGCTCGGGCGCCTGGACGCCGAATCCGAGGAAGCTGAGCGACGCCTCGGCCACGATCAGCACCGAGATCATCACGACCATCATCGAAAAGATCGGCAGTACGACGTTGGGCACCAGCTCACGCCACATGATCCGCAGCTTGGTCGCGCCCATCGCCCGGGCGGCGAGGACGAACTCGCGCTGGGCGAAGGCGATCGTGTTGGCCCGGGCCAGGCGGATCATGCTCGGGATGGTGAGCAGGGCCAGGGCCAGGGCGACGTTGCGCAGCTTGGGCTCGAGCACCGTGGCGAGCGCGATCAGCAGCACCAGCGGCGGGACCGCGAGCAGGGCGTTGGTGAAGATGCCGATCACGCTGTCGACGCCCGAGCGCAGGAAGCCCGCCACGACGCCGATGCTGCCGCCGACGACGGTGCCGATGGCGACCGCCGAGAGGGCGATGACGAGCGAGGTCCGGGCGCCGTAGATCGAGCGGGACAGCATGTCGAGGCCGTAGTTGTTGGTGCCGAGCGGGTACGCCGAGAGCAGCTTCGGCGGCTCGTAGATCGGCGCGTCCAGCGCCTTCACCACGTCGACGTGCTCGCCGAGCGGCAGCACCGGCGCGAGCAGGGCGACGACGGCGAGCAGCACCAGCCAGCCGCAGCACAGCCACAGCAGGATGTCCGGCCGGCCACCGCGCACCGCCCACACGACCCGGGACAGGCCCTGGGCGAGCACGATGACGCCGGCCAGGAAGAGCACGGCCTTCACGAACAGCAGCAGCGGCGCGCTCCAACCGACGACGAGCAGCGCGAGGCCGGCGACGACCATCCCGGCGCCGAGGCCACCGAGGCTGCGGGCCGAGAGCTTCGACCCGATGGGGTTCTTCCTAGGCATGAGCACGGCGGGTCCTTGGGTCGAGGTAGCCATAGGAGAGGTCGATCCCGGCGTTGATGACGACGTAGATCGCGGCGATGAGGAGCACGGCGCCCTGCACCATCGGGAAGTCGCCGGTGTTGGCGGACTTGATGACCAGACTGCCCATGCCCGGCAGCGCGAAGAGGTACTCCACGATCACGGTGCTGCCGATCAGCCGGCCCATGCTGATGCCGAGCAGGGTGACCAGCGAGAACGACGAGGGCCGCAGCGCGTCGCGGAGCAGGATCCGCAGCGGCGGCATGCCCTTGGCACGCGCCGCGAGGATGTAGTCCTCGTGCAGGGTCACGAGCAGGTCGTTGCGCAGCACCCGGGTGAACAGCGCGAGCTCCATCAGGGCGATCGTCAGCGCCGGCAGGAACGCGTGGTAGAGGTTGTCGAGCGGGCCGTCCCCGAAGCGCACCCACTGGGCCCGCGGGAACCAGCCGAGGCCGTTGGCGAAGATCGCGATCAGCAGCAGGCCCCCCAGGAACGACGGCACGGACAGGATCGCGAACATCGAGGCGCCGATGGCCCGGTCGACCAGGCCGCCCTCGTGCGAGGCGCTCCACATCGCCAGCGGGATCGCCAGCACCAGCGCCATCAGCAGGCCCAGGCCCGCGAGCTCGACGCTGACGGGCAGCGCCGTGAGGACGCGGTGCACGACGTCGCTGTTGGGCGGCACCAACGAGCGGCCGAGGTCGCCGGTCAGCGCGTTGCCGAGCCAGTCGACGTACCGCGCGAAGACGTTGCCGTCGAGGCCGAGCTCGGTGCGCTTGGCGGCGTACTCCGCGGGCGTGTGGCCCTCGCCGAGCACGGCGACCGCAGGGTCGCCCGGCATCAGCGACACCATCATGAACACGCCGAAGCTGACCAGCAGCAGCACGGCGACCAGCTCGCCGAGCCGCAGCGCCAGGCGGCGGCTCATCGGGCCGCCTCCGGGCCAGCCGGCGCGGCTGGCATCGGATCGAAGGACATCCGCTCGCATCCCTTCAGACGGTGTCGGGGGTCACGATCCCCCAGGACGTCGGGCAGCGTAGGGCGCCGTTCGGAGCGTGCGACGCGACGGCTCCCACTGACCGGGAGGACCCTCATCGGGGCCGCGCCAGGTGCTTGTCGATGAACAGTCCCTCGGCGCGGACGAGGACCTCGTCACCGGCCGTGATCGTGCCGTGCGACCAGATCTTGCGGCCCTCGACACGCTCCTGCCAGCCGCGCACGACCAGGTCGGTGTGCAGCGGCACCGGGCGCTCGTAGCGCAGGGTCAGGGTGCCGGTCATCCCCGAGGTGCCGGCGTGCGCGTTGGCCACGCCGAGGGTGTGGTCGAGGAGCAGCGCGCTGATGCCGCCGTGCACGCATCTGGGCGGGCCCTGGTACGGGACGCCGAGGTTGACGGTGCCGGCAACCGATCCCCCTGGCTCGGCGGAGAGGACGAGTGGCGGCGCGATCGCGTTCTCGGGTCCGGTGACCGGGTCGTGGCGGGTCACGCCCTCCCCCGACCACATGTCGACCATCCGGTCGGCGAGCGCGGGGGCAAGGTCCTCGACCTCGCTGGCCATCGCGGTCAGCCGCCGGGCCAGGTTGTCGAGATCGAGGTCGACCCGGCCGCCGGCGGCGAGGAGCGCGGCCGCGAGGCGTCGTACGGCGGCCACGGCGGTGTCGATGCCCGAGTCGTCGGGTCGTGCAGTGAGCTCCGTCAGCGTCATCGGGTCACCTCCGCGACCGCGTGGCTGAGCACCGGCTGCTCGCCGCGCTCGGGGCAGTACGCCGACAGGACGAGCCGGTCGCCGTCGCGCCAGACCGAGGTGCGGATCGTCTCGCCGGGGACCAGGGTGCCGGCGAAGCGGACCGCGATGCTGCGCAGCCGGGTGGCGTCGCCGTCGAGGAGCCCGTCGACGAGCGCCTTCGCGACGATGCCGTACGACGCGAGGCCGTGCAGGATCGGCCGGTCGAAGCCGGCGGACGCGGCGAAGGCCGGCTCGGCGTGCAGCGGGTTCAGGTCGCCGTTGAGGCGGTAGAGCAGCGCCTGTCCCGGGTCCGTGGGGCTGTCGAGGACGTGGTCGGGAGCGCGGTCGGGGGCGCTCCACGAGGTGTCCGGCCCGGGCTCGCCGCCGAAGCCACCCTCGCCGCGCGCCCAGACCTGCATCTGCGCGGTCCACAGTGGCCCGTCGGCGTCGGCCACCCGGTGCTCGAGCACGACCACGGCGGCCTTCCCCTTGTCCCACACGTCGGCGACCCTGGTGCTCAGCTCGGCCGTGCCGGCGGCCGGGATCGGCCGGTGCACGGTGAGCGCCTGGCCGCCGTGCAGGACCCGGCGCAGGTCGACGTCGATGCCGGGCATCCGCATCGCCGGGGCGCTCGGCTCGTCGCCGGCCGAGATCGTCCTGCCCGCGACGACCGCGAAGGTCGGCAGCACCTGGAGGTCGCGCTCGAAGGTGTAGGCCAGCTCGGGGTCGACGTCCGCGTGCCGGCCGGCGCCGAGGGACAGGTGGTAGAGCAGCACGTCGCGCCGGGTCCACGAGATGGTCCGGACCGCCGGCGGTGCGGAGAGCGCGGTGGCGAGGTCGATCGGCATCGGGTCCCCGCTCAGTAGTGCTCGGCCGGGCGCAGCGTCGCCTCGGCGCCACCGTCGACGTAGATGACCTGCCCGGTGACGTGGCTGTTGGCCTCACTCACCAGCCAGGCGAGCACCTCGGCCGGTGCCTCCGGCGGGGCGTACCCGTTGAGCGGCATCGGCACGGCGGCGTCCATCACCGCGCGCATCCTCGGGTCGTCGATCAGCCCGGCGCTCATCGGGGTGAGGATGACGCCGGGCGCGATCACGTTGAGCGGTACGCCGGCATCGGCCCAGCCGGGCGCGACGCAGGTGGTGCGGGCCCACCGGGCGAGCGCGGCCTTGGTGGACGGGTAGATCAGGGTCGGTGCGCCCTCCCCGACCAGGGCCGCTGCGCGGTCGGTGGCGGCCGTCGTACGGCCGGCGAGGAGGTGGTCGACCAGCTCGGGGTCGTTGGGCTGGGTGCCGGAGATCGAGCCGACCACGGCCACCCGACCGGCCTCCGACGCGGCCAGCGCCGGCTGCAGCCCGGTGACGAGCTCGACCGTGCCGAAGTAGTTGACCTCGACCATCAGCGGGCTCGGGACCGAGGTGCCGGCACAGGTCACCAGCCCGTCGAGGACGCCGTCGCAGCGCTCGGTGATGCCGGCGACGGCGGCGGCCCGGCCCTCGGCGGTCGCGAGGTCGGCGACGAGGTCCGCGTCGACCCGGTCGACGGTGATGACGCGGTCGCCACGGGCCTCGAGGATCCTCACGAGGGCGGCGCCGATCCCGGAGGCGGAACCGGTGACGGCGATGGTGCGGGACATGGACGTTCCTCCGTGGGTGCTGTCGGGTGGTGGGATCAGATGTGGGAGCCGCCGTCGACCCGCAGGTCGAGGCCGGTGAGGTACGACGCGTCGGGCGAGGCAGCGAAGGCGATCGCGGCCGCGACCTGCTCCGGCCGGGCCGGGCCGAGGGGCGAGCGGATCCGGTCGAACGCACTGAGGTCGAGGCCGGGTTCGACGGCGACCGAGCGGGTGAGCGGGGTGTCGACGGTGCCCGGCGAGACCGGCACGACCCGGATCCCGCGTCCGATCAGCTCGGCGGCGAGGCTCAGCGAGAAGCCGAGGACGGCACCCTTCGAAGCGGAGTACGCCGACATGTAGGGGTTCCCGTGGGCGGCTGACGTCGAGGCGACGTTGACGATCACGCCGGTGCCGTCGGGCAGCAGCGGGACCACCTCGCGGCAGAAGAGCGCCGTACCGACCAGGTTGATCTCGAACAGGTCCCGCAGGTCGGCGACCGACAGGGACGTGATCGGTGTCGTGCGGTGGGCGCCCGCCACGTTGACCAGCGCCTCGACGCTGCCGAGCTCGGCGTGCGCCGCCTGGACCGCGGCGACGACCGCGGCCTCGTCGGTGACGTCGACGACCGCGGTCGTGACCCGGCCGGTCCCGACCGACGTCGCCACGGTGTCGGCCAGGCCGGCCGCGTCGCGGTCGACGGCGAAGACGGCCGCACCCTCCGAGACCAGCCGGACGACCGTGGCCTGGCCGATGCCCGACGCGGCGCCGGTGACGATGACGTTGGTGCCGCTGAACCTCTGCATGGCCGCGACCCTAGGGACGATCACGTCCCGGGGCGTCGGCGATCACCGGTCAGCGGGAGTGGCGGTGGTTCAGCCCTCGAGCGGGCGCAGCAGCAGGGCGCAGGCGGCCCTGATGTCGTCCTCGGCGTCCTCGACCGAGAACCGCTTGTTGAGCAGCGAGACCAGGGTTCCGAACCAGCAGGAGATGATCAGCCGGACCTGGCGCTCGGCCTCCTCGGTCACCTCGCTCATCCCCGCGGCCCGCTGGACGATCCGCGCGAAGCGCACGTCGTCGAAGGCCGACTCCTGGGAGCCCATCGCGTAGGCCTGGCTGTTGGCCTGGATCATCGCCAGCGAGAGCTTCGGCATCCGGGCCATCTCGCGGCTGATCCGGATCAGCAGGTCGGCCACGCCGGCGGCCGGGTCGGCCACCGCGACGCCGTCGGGCTGCTGGTCGTACTCCCCCACCCGCCAGCGCATCACCGAGCTGAACAGGTCGACCTTCGAGGGGAAGTACCGGTAGAGCGTGGCGATCGCGACGTTCGCCTGCTTGGCGACGTCGTTCATCTGGACGTGCTCGAGGCCGTGCTCGGCGCCGAGCTTGGCCGCCGCCCGCAGGATCCGCTGGTAGCGATCCTTCTGGACGCTCGAGCTCGGCTTGGCCGCAGGCCGGCCCTCGGCGATCCGTGGCACTGCTGACTCCCTCCGGTGGCTGCGTCCCGATGGTCGGACCAGACGGGGGCGATCGGATCGCAGCCTACCGGTCAGTGGGATCCCGGAGCGGTTGATCGCAGGCCGCGCCCCTTCCGGTGAGTGGGACCGACGGCACCGGCCGTCGTACGGCGCCGGACAGACTCGCCGGACCAGACATCCGCGCCCGGCGTACCGCCACCGGCGCGACGAATCCTCGAGGGGAGATCCGCACATGACCGCAGTCGGAGACGAGGTCCGCCACATCGAGTCGGGTCCGCCGCCCACCCGCTTCGCCCGTGGCTGGCACTGCCTGGGGCTGGTCCGCGACTTCAACGACGGCAAGCCCCACCAGATCAACGCCTTCGGCCAGAAGCTCGTGGTGTTCGCCGGCGAGGACGGCGCGATCAACGTGCTCGACGCCTACTGCCGTCACATGGGCGGCGACCTGTCGCAGGGCGAGGTCAAGGGCAACGAGATCGCCTGCCCGTTCCACGACTGGCGCTGGGGCGGCGACGGGCGCTGCAAGCAGATCCCCTACGCCCGCCGGGTCCCGCTGCGCGCCCGCACCGCCGCGTGGCAGACGATGACCCAGGACGGCATGCTCTTCGTCTGGAACGACCCGGAGGGCAATCCGCCGACCGAGGACGCCGTCATCCCGCGGATCGAGGGCTACGACAACCCCGAGTGGACCGACTGGGTCTGGTACACCACGAAGATCGAGGGCTCCAACTGCCGCGAGATCGTCGACAACGTCGTGGACATGGCGCACTTCTTCTACGTGCACTTCACCTTCCCGACGTACTTCAAGAACATCTTCGAGGGCTCGGTCGCCACCCAGCTGATGACCGGCACCGGCCGCGAGGACGTCGCCCGCCCGCAGAACAGCGGCGACGGCCCGAGGAGCACCGGGACGACGTCGACGGCGGCGTACTACGGCCCGTCGTTCATGATCGACGACGTCACGTACCACTACAGCGACGGCAACGACATGCCCACGACGCTGATCAACTGCCACTACCCGATCGACGCCAACTCGTTCGTGTTGCAGTACGGGATCATGACGAAGAAGCCGGCCGGCGTCGAGGACGAGGCGGCGACCGCCACTGCCCGCAAGCTCGGCGACTTCATCCGGATCGGCTTCGAGCAGGACGTGCAGATCTGGCGCAACAAGGCCCGCATCGAGAACCCGCTGCTGTGCGAGGAGGACGGGCCCGTCTACCAGCTGCGCCGCTGGTACGAGCAGTTCTACGTCGACGCCGCCGCCGTCACCCCCGAGATGGTCGAGCGCTTCGAGTTCGAGATCGACACCACCAAGCCCAACGAGGCCTGGCGGCACGAGGTCGAGGAGAACATCGCCAAGCGCGCGGCCGCCTCCGGCCAGCCGGTCTGATGGCCGTGCGGCCCGACGTCCGGCTCGACGACGCCCCCATGCAGCCCGTCCCGTGCGGGACCTGCGGGGCGCTCGTCGAGGCCCGGAAGAGCTCGTGGGACCAGACCAGCATCCAGTGGAACGACGCGGCGCTCGCCACCTGCATCGAGCGCCGCGCCTCCACCCCGCGGCCCGGCCCCAACGGCGCCACCTTCACCGGGTGCGCCGCCCTGCGCGACGCGATCCGGGAGGCCGCCGTACGCGGCACCCTGGACGTCGTGGACGACGAGCCGCTCAGGACCAACCCCGACCATCATCCCGACCAGCACGACACGGAGGTGCACGCCTGATGGGCGTCGACCTGGAACGCCACGGCCCGTGGGCCGTCATCGCCGGCGGCTCGGAGGGCGTCGGCGCGTCCTTCGCCCGGCAGCTCGCCGAGACCGGCCTGAACCTGGTCCTGCTGGCCCGCAAGCCCGGCCCGCTGGAGGAGACCGCGGCGGCATGCCGCGCGCTCGGGGTCGACGTACGGACCCTGGCGGTGGACCTCACCGACCCCGACGCGATCAAGCAGGTCGCCGAGGTCACCGACGGCCTGGAGGTCGGCCTGCTCGTCTTCAACGCGGGCGCCAACACCTACGGACACGAGTTCGTCACCGGCGACCTCGACCGCTTCCAGGGCGTCATCGACCTCAACGTCACCGCCCAGCTCGCCCTCGTCCAGCTCTTCGGCGCCCCGATGCGCGAGCGACGCCGCGGCGGCATCCTGCTGATCGGCTCCCTCGCCGGATACATGGGCTCGGCCCAGATCAGCATCTACGCCGCCGTGAAGTCGTTCTGCCGGGTCTTCGCCGAGGGCCTGTGGCTGGAGATGCAGGAGTACGACGTCGACGTCCTCGAGTTCGTCCTCGGCGTCACCCGCACCCCCGCCATGGAGCGCGCCGGCCTGAACTTCGACATCCCCGGCATGCACGTCTCCGAGCCCGACGACGTCGCCCGCCAGGCCCTCTCCCTGCTGCAGGACGGTCCGGTCCGGGTCGCGGAGGGCAACGAGAAGGTCGCGGAGATCC
Organism: Nocardioides sp. F233; assembly: GCF_057813895.1. Classification (NCBI taxonomy): domain Bacteria; kingdom Bacillati; phylum Actinomycetota; class Actinomycetes; order Propionibacteriales; family Nocardioidaceae; genus Nocardioides; species Nocardioides sp. F233. The sequence goes on along the minus strand of NZ_JBVASH010000004.1, from coordinate 362,443 downwards.
GCAGCGGCCACGACCGGTCGGCGCTCGTGCGGGATGCGCTGGCGAAGTCGAAGAAGCTGCTGCCTGCTGCCTCCGAGTAGCGCGACCCGGCAGGAACTGGCTCCTGCATTCCGCCGACCCGGCAGAAAGTGGCTCCGGATTTCCGCCGACCCGGCAGAAAGTGTCCTCAGATTTCTGCCGACCCGGACGAGTTTGGTCGCTCGCGACAGTCATTTCACGCTCCCGTCCACAGGCCGCGAAGGCCCATGGTTGGCCGCTGCCCCCGCGAGGCACGCGGCCAACCATGAGACACACCGACCTCGAACACCTGCCCTTCCTGCCCGCCGACTTCCCACTGCCGCTCGACGTACCGTTCACGACGACGACTGCGCGCCGTGAGGCCGGGCTGTCCTCACACCAGCTCGCCTGGCTCGTCGAGCAGGGATTCCTGCGCCGCCTCGTCCGCAGCGTGTACGTCGCCAGTCCGGTCCCCGACAGCCTCGAGCTGCGCTGCGCAGCATTGCGCCTCGTCGTACCGGAGGACGCGGTCGTGTGCGATCGTCACGCCGGATGGCTGCACGGCGCCGACATGGTGCTCGCTCCCAACGAGCACCTGCACCTCGTGCCGGTCTGTGTCTTCCTGCCCGCGCCCGGCCGCCGCCTGCGCAACTGCCTGACAGCCAGCGGGGAGCGCAGCTTCGCACCCGGCGACGTCGTGGAGCTCAATGGACTGCGTGTCACCTCGCCGCTGCGGACGACGTGGGACCTCGGCCGCCAGCGGTACGTCGAGCCGTCACTGGCCGCGATGGACCAGATGCTCCGCCTAGGCCTGTTCTCCGCCGCCGAGCTCGCTGCCGGCGTACCCCGGTTCAAGGGGATGCGCTGGGTGACTGTGCTGCGCGTGATGGTCGAGTACGTCGACGGCCGTGCCGAGTCGCCGCCGGAATCGATCCTGCGGCTGCGCTGGATCCAGGCGCATCTCCCGGCGCCCGTCCCCCAGCTCGAGGTGTACGACGTCGAGGGCACCTTCCTCGCCAGGCTGGACCTCGGGAACGAGGAGCTCGCCTTCGGCGCCGAGTACGACAGCGACGAGTGGCACTCGAGTCCCGACCAGCTGCGGCACGACCGGGCGCGCCGCGCCCTCGTGGAGAGCGAGACCCCGTTCCGGATCGCCGCCGTACGCAAGGAGAACCTGTTCGGCCCGCGTGCGGATGTCGAGGCAGTCCTGCGTCGCGGCGTCGCGGAGGCCCGGCGCGGTCGTGGCCGCTGCGACTGAGGTGTGCCACTTTCTGCCGGGTCGGTGCGATTCGCGCGCCACTTTCTGCCGGGTCGGCGGGTTGCAGGAGCCACTTCGCGCCGGGTCAGCGGGACTGAGCAGCCGCCCGACCGGCCCGGCGGCCGAAGAAGGTGCCGTCCCCGAGCGACGTACCGGAGACGTACCCGTGCCCGTGCATGCCGGAGCTGGCCCGGCCGGCGGCGTACAGCCCGGGGATCGGGTCGCCGTCGAGCGACAGCACCTGCCCGTCCACCGTCGTGTGCAGACCGCCGAGGGTGAAGCCGGCGAACCCGGTGGCGCCGGGAGCGGCTCGGTGGGTCGGGTTGTGGAAGCCGATTCGCGGGTCGATCGCGGCGAACGGACCCGCCAGGACCCGCGTCCAGCGGGCGTTCTTGCGGAACAGCGGGTCCCCACCGGCGGCAGCGCCCTCGTTGTAGCCCGCAAGGGTGCGGGCGAGCGAGCCCACCGGCATGCCGAGGTCGGCCTCGAGCTCCTCGATCGTCTCGGCGGCGTACGACGGCACGGTGCCCCACAAGTCGGCCTCGTCCACCTCCTCGAGCGCCTGCGCGTCGACGACCACCCAACAGGGGCCGGGCTCGTGCAGCGCGGCATGGCTGAACAGCCCCGGGTAGACGTCCTCGTTGATGAACCGCTCACCGCGCGCGTTGACCAGCATGCCGCGGCACGCGAGTGCCGGGAGCGCGGTGTAGGCGACCTCGACCACCGACATCCGGCGTACGGCGGCGCCGACCGCCTGGGCCATCACGATGCCGCTGCCGTCGTCTCCCCCGTCGCTGACCACGCCGTGGCCGAACAGGTCGGGCGCGTGCGCGGCGAGCATCTCGGGGTTGTCGGCGAAGCCGCCGGTGGTGACGACCACGCCGCGGCGGGCGCCGTAGGTGACGTCCTCGCCGAACCGGCGGGCACGTACGCCGACCACCCGGCCGGACTCGACCACCAGCGACACCGCGCGGGTGTCGGTCTCGGTCACCACGCCGGCCGACGCGCACGCGGCGACCAGGCGGTCCATGACCAGCCAGCCGCCGAAGCCGCCGGTGGCGGGCCGGTGTCCGCGCGGGACGGGCCGCGCGATCTCGTCGTACGGCCAGGCGTTCTCGCCCAGCCACATCAGCCCGTCGGTGGTGGGCGGCATCCAGGAGGGCGCGTCGTAGAGCGACTTCTCGAAGTCGATCCCCAACGAGCAGAACCAGTCGAAGTGCTCGACGCTGCCCGCGCAGTAGAGGCGCAGCTTCTCCTCGTCGGCATGCGGACCGAGCGCCGCGCGCAGGAAGGCCAGCATGTTGTCGGCGTCGTCCTCGAACCCCAGGGCACGTTGTACAGCAGTCCCGCCGCCGAGGTAGAGCTCGCCGCCGGACTGCGCCGACGAGCCACCCGCACCGCTGGCCCGCTCGAGGACGACGACAGACGCGCCGGAGCGCCGGGCCTCGAGGGCCGCGGCGCCACCGGCGCACCCGAAGCCGACGACGACAACGTCGACGTCCACGCTCACGCCGGCGGGAGGAAGGCGGCGAGCGGCTCGGAGCCGGACCAGTCGTGGCCCCAGTAGCTGTCGGCGGTGATCTCCTCGGCGGTGTAGAACGCCTCGTCGACGAGCGCGCCCTCGCAGCCGTACTCCAGGTCCCAGCCACCGGGCGCGCGCACGTAGAACGACACCATCTTGTCGTTGGTGTGCCGGCCCAGGGTCGAGGACAGCGAGAACCCGGCCTTGTTGACCTTGTCGAGGGCGCGGCCGACGGCGTCGAGGCTGTCGACCTCCATCATCAGGTGCACCAGGCCGGGCGCCTCGCCGTGCGGCGCGGGGCAGACCGCGAGGCTGTGGTGGCGCCGGTTGACGCCCATGAACCGCACCCGGCGCGGCGGCAGCGCCGCCCCCATCCGGATCGAGCCGCGCGGCAGGAAGTCCAGCACCTCGGTGTAGAACGCGACCGTGTCCTCGGCGACCGTGGTCGGGAGGACGACGTGGCCCATCCCCTGGTCACCGGTGACGAACGTCTGGCCGTGGCCGGTGAGGACCGGGCTGTGGTCGAGCACCGGGCCGAAGAAGACCTCGACCGGCGTACCGGCGGGGTCGTCGAAGCGGATGGCCGCCTCGACCCGGCGCTCGTCGCACTCCGCCTGGCTGAGCTCCTTGAAGGACACGCCCGCGGCCTCGACGGCGGCGGCGACCTCGGCGAGGCCGAACTGGTCGCGCACCTCCCAGCCGACGGCGACCACGCGGTCCACGTCCCCGGGCAGCACGACGAGCCGCGCGTACCGCTCGTCCATGCGCAGGTAGAGGCCGTCCGCCACCGGCCCGGTGGTCTCCTGCATCGCCAGGCAGTCCACCGTCAGCTCGCGCCAGCGGGGCAGGTCCTGGCTCTGCACGATCAGGTAGCCGAGGCCACGGATCGCGGTCATCTTGTTCTCCTCAGTCTCAGGGGGTCAGATCATCGAGAGCATCGGTCCGGGCGGTGGGGTCACGTCCATCGCGGTCAGCGACTGCACGTGGAACACCGAGCCGGGCACGTGGATGGCGTGGGCGAGGCCCATGTGCCCGTCGCGCCAGAACCGCTGGATCGGGTTGTCCATCCGCATCCCGTTGCCACCCGAGCGGGCGACGACCTGGTCCATCGCGGCGACCGCGCGCCACGCCGCCGAGACCTGGGTACGACGCGACTCGGCCCGCTCGGCGAAGGTGACCTCCTCGCCGCGCTCGGCCTTGTCGTAGAAGCGGCGCGCGTTGTCGAGCATGGTCACCCGCGACGCGTGGATCTCCGCCGCAGCCTGGCTGATCGCGAACAGCACGTGCGGGTCGTCCTTCACCTTGGTGCCGGTGATCTGGACTCGGGTGCGCTGGTAGGCGAGGTGGGCGGCGAGCGCCCCCTCGGCGATGCCGATGACGGCCGAGGTGATGCCGAGCGGGAAGGCCGTGGTGAACGGGATGTGGTACGTCGGGTTGGTCAGTCCGGCCTCGCGCGGCTGGCTGCCGTCGGTGAACCGGGAGAACTCGACGACCCGGTAGTCGGGGATGAACGCGTCCTTGACGATGATGTCCTTGGAGCCGGTGCCGCGCAGGCCGACGACGTCCCAGGAGTCCTCCACGATCGTGTAGCCCGAGCGCGGCAGGATCACGTGGTGGACCCGCGGCGGCATGATCGCCTCGCCGTTCTCGTCGCCGAGGTAGGCGCCGAGGAAGATCCAGTCGCAGTGGTCGGTGCCCGACGAGAACTGCCAGCGACCGTTGAAGACGAAGCCGCCGTCGACAGGGCGGATCACGCCCATCGGTGCGTACGGCGACGCGATCCAGGTGTCGTTGTCCTCGCCCCACACCTCCTCCTGCACGCGCGGGTCGCACATCGCCATCTCCCACGGGTGCACGCCGACGATGCCGGCGACCCAGCCCGTCGAGCCGTCCAGGCTGGCCAGCCGCATCACGGCCTCGGCGAACTCGGCGGGGTGCGCCTCGGCACCGCCGTACTTCGCGGGCTGCAGCATCCGGATCACGCCGGTCTCGCGCAGCAGCTCGGCGGCGCGGTCGTCGAGCCGACCCAGCTTCTCGTTGCTGGGACCCAGCGCGGCGATCTCCTCGGCGCGGGCCTCGATCTTCTCGAGCACCTCACTCATCACGAACTCACTTCCTCAGCGGTGGCTCTGCACGGTGGCACCCGGCGCGGCTGCGACGGGCGGGGTCTTCCGGTCATCGGAAAGGCCGGCGGCGTGGCGCGCGGCCAGGTAGCCGAAGACGATCGAGGGACCGATGGTGGCGCCGGGGCCGGCGTAGTCGTTGCCCATCACCGACGCGGCGCAGTTGCCGGTCGCGTAGAGCCCGGCGACGACGGTGCCGTCCTCGCGCAGCACCTGGCCGCGGTCGTCGGTGACGAGGCCACCCTTGGTGCCGAGGTCGCCGACCTCGATCCGGACGGCGTAGTACGGCGCCCGGTCGATCACGTCCAGGTTCGGGTTGGCCAGCGTCGGGTCGCCGTAGTACCGGTCATGGGCGCTCTCACCGCGTCCGAACTCCTCGTCCTTCCCTGCCCGTGCGTAGCCGTTGAACCGGGTGACGGTGGCCTCGAGCGTGTCGGCAGGTACGCCGATCTCGTTGGCGAGCGACGCGATGCTGTCCGCGCGGTGCACGATCCCCTGGTCGTAGAACCCTTGTGGGAAGGGAGCTCCCGGCAGGATCTGCGCGAACGGGTAGCGCGAGCGGGCCCGCGAGTCCATCACCAGCCAGGCCAACTCGTTGCCGCTGGCGAGCTGGTCGTGGACGAAGTTGACGTACGGCGAGGCCTCGTTCGTGAACCGCTTCCCGTCCGTGCCCACGATCACCTGCCCGGGGATCGCGCGCTCCGAGACGAGCGGGATCGTCGCGCCGGCGGGATGCGTGACCGACGGCATCCACCACGCGTCGTCCATCAGGTCGACCGCGCCACCGGCCGCCTGGCCCGCGGTGATGGCGTCGCCGGTGTTCTCGACCGCGCCGAGGCTGTGGTCGGGGCGGGCTCCCGCGGGGAGGTACCGGTCGCGCATCGTCGGGTTGTGGTCGAAGCCGCCGGCCGCGAGCAGGACGCCCTTGCGGCCGCGGATCCGGACCTCGGCGCCGTTGCGCGTCGCGACGATTCCGGTCACGGATCCGTTGTCGACGACCAGCGAGGTCATGGTGGTCTCCAGCCACAGCGGGATGCCGGCGTCCTTGAGCGCCATCCGCATCCGGGCGACCAGCGCCCGGCCGCCGGTCGCCATGTGGCGGCGACGCACGGCGTTCGAGCTGACCCGCCAGGCCGCGCGCAGCGAGGCGCGACGGCCCTGCCAGGTCCGCTTGACCATGGCGAGGTCGTGGTAGTCCTTCGCGGTCACCCAGAGCCCGAGCGGGCCCTTCATGTTGTTCGGCCGCTGGAACGCCTCGTCCTCCCCCAGCTTGCGGGTGTCGAACGGCTTGGCCTCGATCGACCTGCCCTGCGGGCGGCCGCCGGCGAGCTCGGGGTGGTAGTCGGCGTACCCCTTGGTCCAGGCGAACCTCACCCACCGCGACCGCTCCAGGAGCTCCATCGCGGCAGGTCCGTGGTCGACGTACGCCGCCAGCCGGGTCGCCGGGACCGTCCAGCCGGTGATCGTGGTGAGGTACTCCAACACCGACGCGCGTGAGTCGTCGTGGCCGGCCTTGCGCAGGGTCGGGTTGTTGGGCACCCAGATGCCGCCACCGGAGATGCCGGTGCTGCCGCCGAACTTCGCGCCCTTCTCGATCACGACGACGGACAGGCCGGCGTCGACCGCGGCCAGTGCGGCCGTCATGCCGCCACCACCGCTGCCGACGACGACGAGGTCGAACTCCTCGGTCCACTCGCTCACCGGCCGCCCTCCCCGTCCTGCTCGGTGAGGAAGGCGAGGACGGTGCGCTCCCAGGCGCGCTTCTGCTCGATCATCGCCCAGTGGCCGCAGTTGGCGAACACGTGCACCTCGACGTCGGGGATCGTCCGCATCGGGATGAGCATCATGTCGAGCGGGCTGACCCGGTCGTCACGGCCCCAGGTGAGCAGCGTGCGCGCCTTGATCTGGTCGAACTGCGCCCAGCCGGGCGTCGCCTGGGCCGAGCTCCCGGCACCGGCGAACGCGGCGGTGATCGCGGCCCGGCCGTACATCCGGCGCGCGACCTCGAGGGTGTCGGGCTCGGTGGCCAGCGCCCACCGCTGCTCGATCAGCTCCTCGGTGACCATGGACTGGTCGAAGACCATGGAGCGCAGCCAGGCGACCAGGTTCTCGCGGTTCGGCTTCTCGACGAACTCGACCAGCAGGTTGATGCCCTCGCCCGGGGCGGGGCTGAAGATGTTGCGGCCGACGCCGCCGACGGTGACCAGTCGTCGTACCCGCTCCGGCTGGCTGATCGCCAGGCGGGTCGCGACACCGCCACCCATCGAGTTCCCGATGACGTCGACCCGGTCGAGACCGAGCCCGTCGAGGAAGCGCTGCACGGCCGGCAGCGCCGCCACCATCGGGTGCTGGTCGGTGGTGTCGCTGACGCCGAAGCCCGGCAGCTCCAGCACCAGGCACCGGAAGTGCGGCGCGAACGCCGGGAGGTTGTCGCCGAAGTTGCGCCACCCGGTGACGCCCGGGCCCGACCCGTGCAGCATGAGCAGCGGCGGGCCGTCTCCGGCCTCGTGGTAGCGCAGCACGCCGGCGTCGGTGGCCAGCTCGCGTCGCGTGGAATCGTGGGTCAGGTCGGTCACGCTCCGCACGCTAGGTGGCGGTGCGCGCACGGGTCCGCGGCCTTTCCGGTGACCGGAAAGCCCTGTGCTGTAGGGCGATTCCGGTCCGTCGTACGCCGTCCGCGGTCCGCTTGCAGGCCCGTCCGTCACTCACCGGGACGTCCCCGCCCACCGCGGGAAGCCGTCGCTAGCGTCGTCGCCATGAGCACCGCAATCGAGCCGTCCCCGCTGGAGATGCGGGCCGCGATGGGCAACTTCGCGACCGGCGTGACGATCGTGACCGGACAGGACGACGGCGAGCCGGTCGGCTTCGCCTGCCAGTCCTTCGCCTCGGTCTCGCTCGAGCCGCCACTCGTCCTGTTCTGCGCCGACCACTCCGGTCGGGCCTGGCCGCGGATCCGGCGCTCGGGACGGTTCACCGTCAACGTGCTCGGCGAGGACCAGGCCGACCTGTGCCAGCGGTTCGGCTCGAGCCGCGGCCGGAAGTTCGAGGAGCTCGACTGGGACCTCTCCCCCGAGGGCACCCCGAGCCTGCCCGGAACGCTGATGCGCGTGCACGCCACCGTCGAGAACGTCGTCGTCGCCGGCGACCACGACGTCGTGATCGGCCGGGTCACCCGGCTCGAGACCCCGCACCGGACCACCCCGATGCTGTTCTTCCGCGGGAAGTTCGGCGTCGAGGACCAGCACGAGCAGCTCGCTCCCGACCTGTGGGGCTGGGGCGACCACTGGGGCTGACCCGGCTCGAACTGGCTCCCCAATCACGCCGACCCGGCTCGAACTGGCTCCCAGATCACGCCGACCCGGCTCGAACTGGCTCCCAGATCACGCCGACCCGGCAGAAACTGGCTCCGAAATCGCACCGACCCGGCAGAAAGTGGCTTCCGCAGAAGCACTTTCTGCCGGGTCGGCGACTTTTCGTGACCAGTTTGTGCCGGGTCGGCCGAAATCCGGAGCCAGTTCGAGCCGGGTCGGCTAGGACCAGGCGCCCGAGGCAGCGTCGGCGACCAGCCGCTCCATGGTCGCGGCGGACCAGGTGGGCTGCACGGGGGCCGACGCGGGGGCGCGCGACGGGCGGACCGGAGCGGGCGCGGGCACCGGCTCCGGGAACAGGTCGGCCGCGGTCTGCCGGGCAGCACGGAGCACGAGGGGGGCGACCCGCTCGACGGGAGCGCGCAGGTCACCGACGAGGGAGACCGCCCCGACGGCACCCTCGGGACTGCGGATGGCGGCCGCGACGCAGGCGATGTCGGGGTGCGCCTCGCCGCGCTCGTACGCGACGCCGTGGCGACCACGGATCCGGTGCAGCTCCTGGTGGAGCAGGGTCAGGTCGGTGATGGTCGACTTGGTCAGCCGGGCGGGCCGCGCCTCGACGATCTCGTCCACGCGCTCGGCCGGCAACCAGGCGAGGATCGCCTTGCCGAGGGCGGTGGCGTGGGCCGCGGCGTGGCCGCCGACGCGGGAGGGCACCCGGACGGCGAAGCGGCCGCCGATCTTGTCGAGGTAGCGCACGTCGGGGCCGTCGAGCACGGCGAGGTGGGCGACCAGTCCGGTGCGCACCTGCAGCTCGTGGAGGTACGGCGCCACTGCCTCGCGCAGCTCGGTGTCGGCGCGGCCGCCGCCACCCAGGCCGAGGGAGCGCGGCCCGAGCGAGAAGCCGAACGAGGTGTGGGCGAGCCACTCGAGGCGGACCAGCTGGTCGAGGATCCGGTGGGCGGTCGAGCGCGGGAGGTGCGTGGCCCGCGAGACCTGCTCGAGGGTGAGCCGCGCAGCGGGCGACTCGAAGGCGTCCAGGATCAGCGACATCCGCTCCACCATGGACGGCGGCAGGTCCCGGCCCGCGCTGGTGGCGGCACCCTGCACGACCGGCTCGACGATCTGAGCGCTCATGACTGCTCCCCTGGGTCAAAACTGAAATGAATTCTTGTTTTCTGGATCCGAAGGTAGCAAGAGGAGACGGTCATCACAAGCCCCCTTCGCGAGCGGCGGGGCCGGCCACTCACCGGGAGCGCGCCGCCCTCCGCGGCCGGCGGACTGCTTGACTGCCGGCCGTCCCCACCGGAAGGAAGCACCGTGCAGCTCGGCATCGTCAGCCCGATCGTGACCGCCAACCCCGGCGCGCACGCGCCCTGGGAGGAGAAGGCCGGCATCGCCGAGCTCGTGCAGGTCGCGCAGGCCGCCGACCGGCTCGGCTTCCACCACCTCACCTGCAGCGAGCACGTCGCCGTACCCACCGCGGCAGCCGACGAGCGCGGTGGCACCTACTGGGACCCGCTGGCGACCTTCGGCCACCTCGCCGCCGTCACCGAGCAGCTGCGGCTGATGACCCAGGTGCTCGTGATCGGCTACCACCACCCGCTCGCCATCGCGAAGCGCTACGGCACCCTCGACCTGGTCAGCGGCGGCCGGTTGATGCTCGGCATCGGGGTGGGCTCGCTCGAGGAGGAGTTCACCCTCCTGGGCGCCCCGTTCGCGGGTCGCGGCGAGCGCGCCGACGACGCCCTGCGCGCGCTGCGGGCCAGCCTGGGGCGGCGCGAGCCGTCGTACCACGGCACCCACTACGACTTCGACGGCCTCGTCGTCGAGCCGCACGCGGTCCAGGAGCGGGTCCCGCTCCTCATCGGCGGGCGTACGGCGCGCAGCCTGCGCCGCGCCGTCGAGCTCGGCGACGGCTGGGTGCCGTTCGGCCTCGGCCTCGACGAGCTGCGCACGATGCTCGCGAGCCGGGAGCTGCCCGACGGCTTCGAGGTGATCCTCTCCCCCGGCCGGATGGTCGACCCGATCGGCGATCCCAGCGGTACGACGACCCGCCTGGCCCGCGTCCGCGACGCAGGTGCCACTCTCGTCACCACGGCCGTCGAGGCCACGTCCGCCGACCACTACTGCGACCAGCTCGAAGCGCTGGCCGTCCTCGCGAAGGAGATCTCATGACCGACGACCGCCTGGCCGCACTCGAGCGCCGGCTCCAGCGCCTGGAGGACGAGCGCGAGATCGTGCAGCTGCTGACGACGTACGGACCGCTGGTGGACTCCGGCTGCGCGGACGAGGTGGCGGCGATCTGGACCGAGGACGGCGTCTACGACAACGACGTCATCGTGATGACCGGGCGTGACGAGATCCGCGCGATGGTCCGCTCGGCGTCCCATCAGGGCTTCATCGCGGGCGGCTGCGCCCACTTCAACGGGCCGGTCTCGGTGCAGGTCGACGGCGACACGGCGATCGCGGTCACCCACTCGCTGATGGTGCTGCACGAGGACGGCGCGTTCCGGGTCAACCGCGCGACCGCCAACCACTGGCAGCTGCGCCGCACCGACGAGGGCTGGCGCGCGACCGTGCGCACCGGCCGCCTCCTCGACGGCCACGAGCTGGCGCACGGCCTGCTGCGGACCGGCGCCCTGGGTCAGCTGCCGCCGACCCGCTGACCCTCCAGCGCCTCGCGGGCGAGGTACGTCGCCCCGGCCACCGCCGCGGGCATGACCAGGATGCCACCGAACGGCACGAGGAAGCAGGCCTGCACGCAGACCCCGAAGCCGAGCATCGCCCCGCGGTGGCTGCGCATCAGGGCAGCGCGGGCTGCGCGGTCCATGCCGCGCGCCTCGAGCGGGCGGGAGACGAGCTCGCCGGCGAGCAGCCGGCCGGCGACGACGAGGCCGAGCACCGCCCCGACGATGGTCCCGATGACGGGCAGCAGCCCGATCAGGAAGACCACGATCGCCGTAGCGATGCCGAGGACGACGAGCGCCAGGCCGTCGATGGCACCGCGGATCCAGCCGACCCCCCGGTCGGGGACGTCGCCGCCGAGCGAGAGCTCGACCTCCTTCCAGATCTTCTCGTAGAAGGGATCGCCGACGGCGAGGGTGAGACCGGTGAAGGTGATGATCGCCAGCATGGCCGCGCCGGCCAGCACGACCAGGTAGAGCGCGCCGCGGAACAGCCCGCGCACCGCGTCGTCCCAGCCGTCGGCGAACGGCGTCGCCCAGCTGACCACGTCGTCGGCGTAGATGACGAGGACGACGAGTGCCGCGGCCACGAACGCCGCGACGATCAGCGCCGGCACGATGCCGAGGAGCATCAGGGCCGGGCGCTCGCGCCACAGCCGCAGCCCGCGCAGCAGGTAGCCGGCACCGCGCCCGAAGCCCATGTCAGCGGGTCAGAACAGCGCGGAGGCCAGCGCCTGGCGGCCCTTGAGGACCCGCGGGTCGTCGTTGCCGACGGCACCGAAGAGGCCGACGAGGTGCTCGCGAGCCTGGTCGCGCTCCTTGCCCGCCGTACGACGGACCAGCTCGACGAGCCGCGCGAAGGCGTCCTCGACGTGGCCACCGAGCATGTCCATGTCCGCGACCATGGTCTGCGCGTCGACGTCGTCGGGGTTGGCGGCGGCCGCGGCCCGGGCTGCGTTGAGGTCGACGCCCTGGGTGCGCTGCAGCACCTTGGCCATCGCCAGGCCGGCGGCGGCCTCGTGGTCGGCGGGGTTGGCGTCGACGAGCTTCTGGTACTCCGCGACGGCGGCATCGATGTCACCGGACGCGAGCGCGTCCTGCGCGGGCACGTAGCGCGGGTCGATCGCCGGCTCCTCGCCCTCGGCGACCTCACCACCGGCGGCACCGAAGGCGTTGGGCTGGTGGCGCCCGGAGATGCCCTGCGCGGTGAGCTGCTGGGCGAGCTGGTTGAACAGCGCGCGGATGTCGTCGATCGGCGCGGCACCGGGGATCGGCTGCGTCGCCGGGCGACCGTCGAGCAGCACCAGCATCAGCGGGACCTGCGGGATCTGCATCGCCTGCGCGATCTGCGGCACGGCGTCGACGTCGATCGTCGCCGCGAGGAACCGGCCGTCGTACTCGTCGGCGACGGTCGCCACGTCCAGCGCGAGCTGCGCGCTCTCCGGCGACTGCGACGGCGAGGAGAAGACCAGCACGACCGGCGCGGTCATCGACGCCTCGAGCACCGCCTGGAAGTTCGCCTCGTCCACCGCGACGGAGTACGCCGACGTCGAGCCGCCGCCCGCTGCGGCTCCGCCCGCGGGTGCACCCGCAGCACCGGCACCGGCCGGCGGGGTGCGCTTCATCGCGGACAGGTCGATCGCTCCGGGGCGGGAGAACGGCTGCTGCGTCATGGGCGCAATCCTACGGAGCACCCCGCGGGGCCAGCGCCGGGCCTCTGCGTCCGGTCAGCGGGACACCCTGACCGCGGATCAGACGCCCTTGCCAATCTGCCGCCTGCCCCAGCTCGACCGGGCACAACCTGTCGAGGAAGGAAACCGATGAACGCCGAGACCGCGATCACCAATCTTCTCTACCGGTATGCCGACGCGATGGACACCGGCGACCTCGAGCGCGCAGCCGGGATGTTCGAGCACGCCCGGCTCCGGATGGGGCCCGACGAGCTCGTCGGTGCGGCCGAGATGCTGGAGACCTTCCGCCGCAGGGTGCAGATCCACGCCGACGGCACCCCCGCACGAAGCACGTCATCACGAATCCGATCCTCGAGATCGATCCCTCCGGTGACCGGGCGACCTGCCAGTCCTACTACACGGTGCTGCAGGCCGCCGACGGGCTCGCGCTCCAGGTGGTCGCCGCCGGTCGCTATCGCGACGAGTTCGAGCGCGTCGACGGCATCTGGCGGTTCAGCTACCGCGACTACACCCGGTTCGATCTCTGGGGCGACCTCAGCAGGCACCTGCTCGACTGAGGAGCCTCAGTTCGGGACGCGGGGTCCCCGCAGTCCCGCCCGCTGGACCACGCGCTGGATGGCGAGGTCGCGGTCGTCGGGGCGGCCGACGTACCTGATGTCACGCAGGCCCTGCTCCTGCGCGGCGGACTCGAAGCAGAAGTGGCCGAAGCCGAGGATGCGCCCGTGCAGCGGTTTTTGCACCGAGATGTCGAGGATCCGGCTCAGCGGCATCGTCGCCAGGCTCTGCGACAGCACGCCGTGGACCCGGAAGACGCGCATGTTGGTGATCACGAACCGGTCGCGGACCACCCCGAGCGCGACCCAGCCGGCGCGGAGCAGGAACACCACCGCGACGATGATCAGCGCCCACGCCACGTGGACGTCGACGAACCAGCTGGCGACGAGCAGCACCAACGCCAGGCCGGTCTCCAGTGCGGGCCGGACGTAGGCGAACCAGTGGTGGGTCACCTCGTCGACGACGACCTCGCCCTCGTCGCGCAGCAGGTGCTTCCCGATCTTCGGGTCACCCATCCGGGCCACGACGCCGGAGACGAAGGACAGGACCATCGGTCGACGCCGCGGGTCAGTCCATCGCGCCGACGAAGTCGATGACCCCGTTGAACGCCTGGGTCGTCAGGTCCCACCCGCTGCTGGCCGCGGACTTCGAGGTGTCCGCGAGGCCCGCCGGGTCGGTGAACATCCAGAACCCGAGGAACACGATCACCACGAGCGCGATCAGCTTCTTGGCGTCCATGTGCGGGCTTCTCCATCCGTGTGCAGGCGCGCCCCCGAGGGCACAGATCCCCACATTGGTACCAAAGGCACCAGGGGTCACACGGGAGGCGCGCGGGGGTCAGCCGCAGGTGACCCCGGCCAGCCCGTTCGCAGCCGTCGCGGGCGGCACCGTCCCGGCGCTCAGCCAGGCGGCGAAGAACCCGTCCAGGTCCTCGCCCGAGACGCTCTCGGCGAGCGCCTCGAACTGCTCGACGGTGGCGTTGCCGTCGTGGTGCGAGGCCACCCAGGTCCGCAGCAGCGTGTCGAGCTCGCCCGCACCGATCCGGTTCCCGAGCGCCGCCAGCACCATCGCGCCGCGGTCGTAGACCGCCCCGTCGAAGATGTGGTCCGCGCCGGGGTTCGCGATGTCGAGTCGCCAGAAGTCCGTGGCTGGGGAGGTGCACTCCTTGTCGTACATCTTGTCGAGGTACGACAGCACCGGCGGCCCGCCGTGGTCGGCGGCGTACACGGCCTCCATGTACGTCGCGAAGCCCTCGTTGAGCCAGATGTCGCGCCAGCGCTGGACGGCGACGCTGTCCCCGAACCACTGGTGGGCCAGCTCGTGGACGATCACGCCCGGGTAGATCCAGCTGCCGTACGTCGGCCGCGACTGGTTCTCCAGCGCGAACCCGACGTCGAGCCCGGTGACCAGGCCACCGGTGGTGGCGAACGGGTAGGGACCGAGCTCGGACTGCAGCCAGTCGGTGATCGCGCCGGTGCGGGCGAGCTGGCCGCGGACGTAGGCGCGCAGCTTCGGCTCGAGGCCGCGCGAGACGGCGTTGTAGTAGGGGATGCCGGCGGCGGTCGTGCCCTGGTCGATGGCGTAGCTCCCGGCGGCGAAGAAGGCGAGGTAGGTCGCCATCGGGTCGCTCATCCGCCAGTGCGTGGTGGCCATCCCGCGCTTGACCGTGCGGCCGACCCGGACGCCGTTGCCGACGACCTGCTTGCCCTTCGGCACGGTGACCCGTACGTCGAAGGTGGCCTTGTCGCTGGGGTGGTCGTTGGACGGGAACCACCACGGCGCCATGTGCGGCTGGTTCATCGCGACCACCTCGGTGCGGCTGGCGAGCCAGTTGCGCTCGCCGGCGTAGCGGTAGGTGCCCGGCTTGCCGGCGTACCGCACGACGACGCGGAAGGACGCGCCGGCGGCGATCGGGGCCTTCGGTACGACGCGCAGCTCGTGCTTGCCGACCTTGCGGAAGCGGGCCGTGCGGCCGTCGACCTTCACCGCGGTGGTCGGCAGCAGCAGGTCGAGGGAGAAGCTGCGCAGGTCGGCGGTCGCGACCATCGTGATCGCGGTGCGCCCGCGCAGCCGGCCGGTCGCGAAGTCGTAGCCCACCCGGACGTCGTAGTGCTGGGCGTCGGTGCCGCCGTTGCCGTCGAGCGGCCAGTACGGATCGGTGCCCTGCGCCGAACCGTTGCCGACGTCGCTCGCCTCGACGCCCGGGAGGGCCGAGGCAGGCGCCGGGCCGGCCAGGCCGACGAGGCCGGGCAGGCAGAGCAGGAGGGCGAGCAGGAGGCCCAGCGGGGCTACGAGTCGGCGCACCCGGTCAATCTACGCGCCCGCCCGCGCGGCTGATGAGGGCAGGCGAGCAGCCATCCGCGGCGCCGAGATCACGGTGCCGAGCAGCGCGTTGACCTCGGCGTCGTCCACGTCGGACGCGGCGAGCCAGGCGATCACGCGACCGGACGCGTCGCTGCTCGAGCCGGCGACCGCCTTCGCCTCGATCTCCTCGGTGCCGCCGCGGGCGCGCCCGGACTCGGTGACGACGAAGCCCGGCTCCACGTTGAAGGCGCGGATCCCTGCCTGGCGGTACTCCGCGTTCACGGCACCGGCGATCCTGCCGAAGGCCGCCTTCGCCGCCGCGTACGCGAGCCCCCAGCCGCCTTCGCCCGGCGGGGCCGGCGGGTCGAGGACCGCCGATCCCGAGCACATGTTGGCGATGACGCCCCCGCCGGCGCCCACCATCGCCGGCAGCAGGGCCTGGACGAGGCCCACCTGGTGCACGAGATTGGCATCGAGGCTCTCGCGCAGAGCCGCGAGGTCCAGCTCGAGGAAGCGGGCGTGCGGCACGTGGTGCACGGCGTTGCCGACCAGCACGTACGGCGCTCCCCAGGTCGCGAGGAGCTCGCCGGCGACCGCGGCCGGCGCGCCGGGGTCGGTGAGGTCCATCCGGAGCGGCAGGGCGCGCACTCCCCTGGCCTCGATCTCGGCAGCCGTGGTCGCGAGGCTCCCGGCGACCGCATGGGTCACCCCGCCCTCACGGGAGGTGCGGGCCGCGACCGTGCCCTCGCCCTCGTGCACGGTGCGGGCGGTGAAGGCGACGTCGTACCCGGCCTCGGCCAGGGCGAGTGCCGTGGCCCGTCCGATCCCCCGGCTGGCGCCGGTGACCAGTGCCGTCCTGCGTCCCGTCGTGGTGGCCATGGCCCGCACCGTAGGCACGACCGGACCGCACCCGCCGCGGTCGCTCCCTGTCACCGGGAGCGTGCCGCCGTAAATCGGTTGCGAGCCGAAGCAGCGGACCGGCAGGGTGGGCCCGTTGGTCCGCGCAGTCCGTGCGGACCCCCGTCGAGAGGAGCGTGACATGTCGATCGTTGTCGTCGGCCTGCCCTCAGTCCGCACCCTCTCGACCCCGAGGATCCACCTTGTTCCAGGAGAACATCTCCACCTCTGACGTCACCGACGTCAGCACCTCTGACATCGATCCGCGCTTCGTCTTCGCCTTCGACGCGTACGACGACCTCGGCCCCGGCCAGCGCTGGTCCACCTGGCTCGACGTCGAGCCGCTGTCCCGCGGCCCCGAGCCGCGCCCCGAGTGGGTCGTCACGTCCCAGGGCGCGATCGACACCGATCTGGGCATCCTGAAGACCGGCAAGGAGGCCGACGTCTTCCTGCTCGACCGCTCCGACCCGCACGACCCGCGGCAGGGCGTCGTGATGGCGGCGAAGCGCTACCGCTCCCCCGACCACCGCAGCTTCCACCGCTCGGCCACCTACACCGAGGGCCGCAGCATGAAGCGCTCCCGCGACGAGCGCGCGGTCAAGCGCAAGAGCACGTTCGGTCGCGAGGTCGCCGCCGGCGAGTGGGCGATCTCGGAGTGGTCGGCGCTCAACCGCTGCTGGTCGCTCGGGCTGCCGGTCCCCTACCCGGTGCAGATCGACGGTACCGAGATCCTGATGGAGTGGATCAGCGTCGAGGGCCCCGACGGCACCGACAGCGCGCCACGGCTTGCGCAGACCCGGCCGGAGCCGGCGCTGCTCGCGTCGTACTTCGACCAGCTGCGTGAGGCCATGGCCACGCTGGTGCGGAACGGGCTGGTGCACGGCGACCTGTCGCCCTACAACATCCTCGCCGCCGGTGAGCGCGTCGTCATCATCGACCTGCCCCAGCTGGTCGACCTGGTCGGCAACGTCCAGGGCTTCGACTTCCTGCTGCGCGACTGCACCAACGTGTGCACGTGGTTCCAGCGCCGCGGGCTCGAGGTCGACCCGCAGGAGCTGTTCGGCGACCTGATGGCGCAGGCGTTCTAGCGGCCCCCGCGCCAGGCGGCGTCGAGGATCGCCTCGAGGTCGGCCCGGGTCGGCGCGACCGGGTTGCTGTACGGCGCCGCGAGGACCTCGTCCGCGACCCGGGCGAGGTCCTCGTGCCGCACCCCCAGCGCCTGCAGCCCGTCCGGTACCCCGACCGCCGCGGCGAGCGAGAGCAGCGCCGCCGGCACGTCGTCGGTGCCGAGCGCGCGCCGCAGCACGGCGTCGGCCTCGGGCGCGGCGGGCAGGTTGAACGCGGCGACGTGCGGCAGCACGATCGCGTGGGTCTCGGCGTGCGGGAGGTCGAGCATCCCGCCGAGGACGTGGCACAGCTTGTGGTGCAGGCCCATCGTGGTCGCACCGAGGCAGGCGCCGCACAACCACGCGCCCTCCAGGGCCAGGCTGCGCGCGGCGCCGTCCGAGCCGTCGGCCACGACGAGCGGCAGCGCGGCCGCCAGGTCGCGCACCCCGCGCTCGGCCATCGCGCTGGTCACCGGAGTGCCGTTGGGGGCGTAGAGCGCCTCGACGGCGTGGGCGATCGCGTTCAGGCTGCTCGGCCCGGACACCGCGGCGGGCAGGGCGTGGGTGAGGTCGGGGTCGTAGACGACCGAGCTCGGCAGCACGACCGGGTCGCGGCCGGTCGTCTTCCGCCCGTCCTCGGTCAGGCCCCAGACCGGGGTCATCTCGGAGCCGGCGTACGTCGTCGGCACGGCCACCGACGGCAGGCCGAGCCGCAGGGACAGCGCCTTGGCCAGGCCGATCGTCGAACCGCCGCCGATCGCGAGGCAGCCATCAGCGCCGAGCTCCTCGACGACCTCGACAGCAGTCGCGACGGTCTCCACCGGGACGTGCATCCGAGCCCCGTCGAAGGTACCGGCGGCCCGCTCCCCGAGCAGGCCGGTGACCCGCGCGGCGAGCGCGCCCTGCCGGGGCGTGGAGAGCACCAGCACCCGGCGCAGGCCGAGCCGGTCGACCTCCTCGGCGACGCGGTCGACGGCTCCGCAGCCGAAGACCACCCGCATCGGCAGGGCGTCGTGCACGAACCCGGTCACGCTGTCTCCTCGTCTCGCTGGCCGACCAGCTGCACCTCGAAGTGTGCCCGACGGAAGGGCGCGCTCACGCCGTACCTCTCCGCTTCCGCCGGGTCCTCGCTCACCGCGAAGTCGCGGACCAGGCTGGGCTTGACCGCGAAGACCGCGTCGCTGTCGAGGTAGGGGCTGTCGGCGACGAACAGGTGCGTGGTCACGGGCTCGAAGCCGGCGGCGTCGACGATGAGGTGCACGTGCGCGGGACGGTACGGGTGCCGCTCGCTGGCCGCGAGCAGCCGGCCGACCGGGCCGTCGGTCGGGATCGGGTAGTGCGAGGGCACCACCGTGCGGAACCAGAAGGCACCATCACCGTCGGCCGTGAACATCCCCCGCCCGTTGCCCGCAGGCTGGACGTCGGGCCGCTGGACGTCGTAGAAGCCGTCCTCGTCGCACTGCCACACGTCCACGCTGGCACCGGGGACCCGCCGGCCGTCGAGGTCGACGACCACACCCGTCACGACCGCGGGCCGGTCGAGGCCGACCTCACTGATCGAGTCCCCGAGCGCACGCCGCGGCGACTCGGTCATGTGGAACGGGCCGAGCACCGTGCTCTCCGTGCCGTGGTCCCCGCCGTTGAGCGTCTCGACGAGCATCGAGACCCCGAGCACGTCGGACAGGAGGACGAATTCCTGCCGGGTCTCGTCGCACTTCTGGCCCACCGCAGTCAGGAAGTCGACCGCCTGCCCCCACTCGGCGAGCGTCGGCCGCACCTCCCGCACGAGCGCGTGCACGTGCCGGGTGACGGCGTCGAGGACCGCCCGGGTCCGCAGGTCCGGCGTCGCGGCGAAGCTCGCCCGGACCTCGTCCAGCAGCGTCGCGCGCGGCGGCGCGAGGTGGTCGGCGAACCAGTCGGCGACGACGGCGTTGCGCTCCTCCCCGTGCCGGTAGATCGTGTGGTCGCCGTCCTCCCACTCGCACAGGTCGGCCACGCCGAGCGCAGCGTCCAGGAAGGGTTGCTGCTCCTCGCGCGACACGATCGGGTCCTCGCCGCCGTGGACGACGAGCACCGCTCCCGCGATCCGGTCGTCGTCCTGCAGCGCGATCCGGTCGAAGTTGGCCTGCACGGCGGCCTCGTCGGCTCCGCCGAGCATGGCCGCGGCCTGCTCGCCGAAGGTCCGGAAGCCCAGCAGCCGCGGGCGTGCGGGCGCGCCGTTGACGCAGACAGCGGAGATCCGCGGGTCGCTCGCGGCCGTCGTACCGGCGAACAGGCCGCCCATGCTGTTGCCCCAGATGCCGACGCTGCCACCGAGCGTGGGGTCGGCGAGGACGTGGTCGACGAAGGTGGAGTACGCCGCCCGCACGTCGACGTCGAGCAGCACGCCGCCGCGCATCCGGGACTCCCCCTGCCCCGGTCCCTCGACGAGGAAGGCGGCGAGGCCGCGGTCGAGCAGCGCATCGGCGGCGCGCAGGTAGGTCGCACCCCAGCCGCTCTGCCCGCCGAGCACGATCACCGTCCCCCGCGCCTCTCCCTGCGGACGGAGCAGCCAGCCGAAGAGCCGTCCCTCGCCGAACGGCAGCTCGACCTGCTCCCACGCCGGCTCGGCGAGCGCACCGGCCCGCGCGACCGTCGCGGTCAACCGCGCGTACAGCGCCGAACGGTGCGGGCTGTCGTCGTTCCACGCCATCTGCGCGAACAGCAGAGCGGCGGCCGACCAGCGGAACGCCTCGCGGGCCGTCGCGACGCGTCCGGCCGCCAGCGCCTTATCGGCCTGCGCCGCGCGGTCGTCGGCGATCGCGACGAGCGCCTCGTCCCAGGAGGTGCCGGCGTCGGTCGCGGCCCGGAGCCGTCGTACGTCAGCCGCAGCCAGCCCTCCGTCGACCAGCCGCTCCGGCGACATCGACCGCCACAGGACGTCGGCCGGCGGCGTCACGCGACGGTCCAGTCGAGCCGCTCGCGGAGCTGGCCGAGCGCGGCCGGGAGGTCGGCGAGCGCACCGGCCCAGAACAGGTGGTGGTCCGGGCGGCCGAGGAACGCCTCGACGCCGTGCTCGGCGAACCACGCCGCATAAGTGCCGTCCACGTCGGCGACGGTGTCGAGGGAGGCGGCCACGACGCCGAGCTTGTCGAGGAACGCGAGGTCGGTCGCGTCGAGGGATGCGGCGGTCGCGGTGACCAGGTTGAAGCCGCGGCCGAGGACGTCGTCGAACAGCCCCTCGATGTCACCGTGACGCACCACGCCGTGCGGGGTCAGGGTGCCGGCGAGCGGGCTCACCGCACCCGCGTCGTCATGGTGGACCACGCCGGCGACCAGGGTCGGGAACGGCGGCGGGGGCGGCACGTTGCCGGTCCGGAACGCCTCGTCCCGAGCGGCCCCCTCGACCGGGTCGTGGGTGTTGGCCACCGTGCCGAGCATCGTGGAGATCTCGGTGATCGCGGTGGCGTGCGGGCGCCGCTCGGCCTCGTAGCTGTCGAGCAGTGCGTCGCCGGCCAGGCACCGCAGGACCAGGTCCAGCTTCCAGGCGAGGGTGATGCCGTCGCGCATGCCGGAGCAGGCGCCCTGGCCCATGTACGGCGGCGTCGTGTGCGCCGCGTCGCCGGCGAGCAGCACGCGCCCCTCCCGCCAGTGCTCGGCGATCCGGCCCTGGAAGGTGTAGACGACCTGCCGCAGGATCTTCACGTCCTCGGGGCCGATCCCGTGGGTCTCCTCCAGCCACCGCCAGGCGAAGTCAGGGTCCTCGAAGGCCGCCTGGTCCTCGCCGGGCAGGACGGCGAGCTCGAAGCGCTGCCGGCTGCGACCGATCGGCATGAACATGTGTCCACGCTCGGGGATGCAGAACTGGGTGGTGCGGCTGAAGTGCTCGGGGAGCTCCCGCAGCCGCTCGGTGTCGATGTTGAGCCAGCGGTCGTCCACCCCGTTGTCGCTGCGCTCGATGCCGAGCGTGGCCCGCACGAAGCTGTTCGCGCCGTCGGCGCCGACCAGGTACGACGCGGTGAAGGTCCGCTCCTCGTCGGCGTGCGACCACTGCCCGGTCCGGGACTGGCTCCACGGCCGGGCGGTCACCTCCACACCGGAGTCGTGCGGGCGGATGTTGACGACCGACCAGCCCTGGTTGACCTCGACGTTGCCGCTCGCCCGGGCGGCGGCGTCGACGGCGTCCTCGATGTCGGGCTGGTACATCGAGATGTGGGCGGGGAAGCCCGCGGAGGTGCCCCGCCAGTCCAGCTCGACGAGCTGCTCCCCGTCGGCGTTGAAGAAGCGGAAATGGTCGACCGGGAGCGCGTCGCGCAGCGCGTGGTCGATGTCCCCGACCGAGGCGATGACCCGGGCGGTCTCGCCGTCGATGTGGGTCAGGCGCGGCAGGCCGTAGAGGCCGGGCCAGCGCTCGAAGACGACCACCTTGTGGCCGGCCTTCCCGAGGGCAGAGGCCAGCACCAGGCCGGCCGGTCCGTATCCGACGATCGCGACGTCGTACTCGTTGCTCATGACGGCGACGCTAGGTTCGGCAACGGCGTGGGGCGATCCGCTTCGCGTCAGGGTGATCCGGTGAGCGACACGAGTGTGCCGACGGTCACCCGGGCAGGCCGCGCAAGGTCGTCGAGGGCGACTCGCCGTAGCGCTCGAGGTAGGCGCCGGCGAACCGCGGGACGTGCGTGAAGCCCCACCGCAGCGCGACGTCGGCGACGGTCAGGCCGCTCCCCGGCCGGGCGGCGCGCAGGTCGGCGTGGACCCGGGCGAGGCGCACCTGCTGGAGGTACTGGCGCGGCGAGATCCCGACGTGGTCGTGGAAGTGGCGCTGCAGCGAGCGGGTGCTGACGCCGGCCTCCTCGGCGAGCCGCTCGACGGACAGCTCCTCCTCGGGGTGCGCCTCGATCAGGTCGACCACCCGCTTGACCGGGGTCGGCCGGTGTGCGCCGCGGCGCCGCTCCGCGAGCCGGTCGCTGTAGTTGTGGGGCTGGGCGAGCAGCAGGCCGGTCATCAGGAACCCGGCGAACGGGTTGGCGGCGTCGACCGTTCCGGCCAGCCCCATCGGCTCGTCGAGGTCGTCGACCAGCAGCCGGACCGCGCGCGCCCACGAGGCCGCTGCCGGTCCGCGCAGGTCCATCGCCATCCGGAACCGGATCGGCGCGACCACCGTCCGACCCAGCATCTGCTCGAGGTGCCGCTCCAGCGCGTACCGCTCGAAGCGCACGTGCAGCTGGCGGTAGTCGTCGCTGAGCCGCATGGTGGCCTGCATCCGCGGCGAGATGATCCCGGCCGTGTGCGGGTCGACGACCACCTCGTCGTCACCGCAGCTGATCAGGTTGCGTCCACCCCACGAGAGATTCACGTCGTAGTAGTCGACCTGCTCGGTCAGGGTCGCGCCGAGCTCGGTGCCGCGGTGCTCGCCGTACACGAGGGAGAGGGAGCCGAGCGGCGCGACCGCGACCGATGCGTGCTCGACGCGTCCGGCGTGGTCGAGCGGCACGAGCCGGTGGGGCGTGAGCGCCCGCGACACCGATGCCCGGAACTCGTCGAGGTCGTCGGCATCGACCACCGAGAACCTCTCGAGCACCGGGCGGGTCGTCACCTCGCCATGGTAGGGCGGCGACCGTCAGGCGAGGAAGGATCGCACCAGGTGGTGGTAGCCCGGGGGCTCCAGCAGGAACGAGTCGTGCCCCCAGGGCGAGACGACCTCGGTGTGGTCGACGGCGCCGCCGCGGGCGAGCAGCTCGTCACGGATGCGCAGCGAGTGGGCGGTGGGGAAGCGCCAGTCGGAGTCGAAGGAGACCAGCCGGAACCGCGTCGACGGTACGACGGCCGGGTGAGCGGCGAACGGGTCGAAGTAGTCCATCGGACGGGTCAGGTGGAGGTACGACAACGCGTCGAACCGATTCAGGAAGCTCTCCCCCTGGTGCTGCAGGTAGCGCTCGACCTCGAAGTCGGCAGCCAACCGCTTCTCGGTCCCGGAGGTGTCGCGGGCATGGCCGAACTTCTCGGCGAGCGAGGTCCCGGAGACGTAGGTGATGTGCGCCATCATCCGGGCGACCTTGAGGCCGTGCCGCGGCGTGACGCCGTGCTCGGCGTACCGACCCTCGCGGAAGTCGGGGTCCTCGAGGATCGCCGCGCGGGCGACCGCCGAGAACGCGATGTTCTCCGTGGTCAGCCGCGAGCTCGCGGCGACGAGCACGGCACGGTCGATCCGGTCCGGCTCCTGCAGCACCCACTCCAGGACCTGCATCCCGCCGAGCGATCCCCCGACCGCCGCGTGCAGGCGCTCGATGCCGAGGTGGTCGAGCAGGCCGCGGTGGGCGCTCACGAAGTCGGCCATGTCGAGGGCCGGGAAGTCGGGGCCGTACACGCGGCCGGTCGCCGGGTCGAGCGACGACGGTCCGGTCGTGCCCGAGCAGCCGCCGAGCAGGTTGGCGGAGATGACGAAGAACCGGTCGGTGTCGAGCGCCTTGCCCGGGCCGATCAGGTTGTCCCACCAGCCGGGGCGGCGCGCGCCGTCGTGCCAACCCGCGGCGTGCGCGTCACCGGTGAGGGCGTGGCAGACGAACACCGCGTTGTCGCGGGCGGGTGACAGCTCGCCGTACGTCTCGTAGGCGACCTCGACGTGCTCCAGGCGAGCGCCCGAGGCCAGCACCAGCGGGCCGTGCTGCGTGAGCACGGCCCGCCGGGTGGTGACGAGCCCGACCGATCCGGTCGCGGCAGTGGTGCTCACTTGGCCGCGATCAGCGCCTGCTCGAGGTCGGCGATGATGTCGTCGACGTTCTCGATGCCGACCGAGAGCCGCACCAGGTCCTCGGGTACGCCGGCCGCCTCGAGCTCCCCCGGCGTGAGCTGCGAGTGCGTGGTGGTCGCGTTGTGCACCGCGAGGGACTTGGCGTCGCCGATGTTGACCAGGTGACTGAACAGCTCGAGCGACTCGATGAACCGCTTGCCGCCGTCGCGCCCGGACTTCAGCCCGAACGAGACCAGGCCGCCGTACCCCTTGCCGGTGAAGAGCCGGTTGGCGATCGCGTGCGACGGGTCGGTCGGCAGGCCCGGGTAGTTGACCCACGCGACGGCCTCGTGGCGCTGGAGGTACTGCGCGACGGCGAGCGCGTTCTCGCTGTGCCGCTCCAGGCGCAGGTGCAGGGTCTCGAGGCCCTGCAGGAACAGGAACGAGTTGAGTGGGGCGATCGCGGCGCCGGTGTTGCGCAGCAGCACGGTGCGGGCGCGGATGATGTAGGCGAGGTTGCCGACCGCCTCGGTCCAGACCACGCCGTGGTACGCGCTGTCCGGGGTGGTGAGGCCGGGGAACCGATCGGAGTGCGCGGCCCAGTCGAAGCTGCCGGAGTCGACGATGACGCCGCCGATCGAGGTGCCGTGACCACCGATGTACTTCGTCGCCGAGTGCACCGACACGTCGGCGCCGTGGTCGAAGACCCGCTCCAGGTACGGCGTCGTGACCGTGTTGTCCACGACGAGGGGCAGCCCCTCGGCATGGGCGGCGTCGGCCCAGGCCCGGATGTCGACCACGTTGATCTTCGGGTTGCCGACGGTCTCGGCGAAGACCAGCCTGGTCCTCTCGTCGACGTGCTGGGCGAGGTCCTCGGGCCGGTTCGGGTCGACGAAGCGGACCTCGATCCCGTACTGGGGCAGCGTGTGCGCGAACAGGGCGTAGGTGCCGCCGTACAGCGTGGAGATGGCCACGATGTTGTCGCCGGCGTAGGTGAGGTTGAGCACCGCGTAGGTGATCGCCGCCGAGCCCGAGGCGACCGCGAGGGCCCCCACGCCGCCCTCGAGCTGCGCCACGCGCTCCTCGAACGCCGACTGGGTCGGGTTCATGATCCGCGTGTAGATGTTGCCCGGCTCGGCCAGGGCGAACAGGTTGGCGGCGTGCTCGGTGTCGTTGAAGACGTACGACGTCGTCTGGTAGATCGGCACCGCCCGCGCGTTGGTCGCGGGGTCGGGCTGCTCCTGGCCGGCGTGCACGGCGAGGGTCTCGGGGCGGTGGGTCATCGGGGGCTCCTTGTCGGCGGTGACATTTCTGATCTAACTGTAGTTACTTACTCCAATTAATTCAGAGGGGCTGTCCGCGAGATGGACTCCGGTAGGTTCCGGACGGTGAGGAGACCCCGCACCCGCAGCGTCGTCGTCGAGTGCCGCACGGACGACGACCACGCCCTCGAGGCCGGTGCCGGGGCCGTCGCCGGCACCCACGTCGCCGGCCTCGACATCACCCGCGCCCGGCTCTACACCGCCGACGAGCTGTACGACGCGCCGCGCTACGCCGACACCTTCGATGGCCGCGCGTACCGCTGGGCGCTGGCGACCTCGGGCCCGGCGGAGGCACTGGCCGAGGTGCTGCACGACCAGGCGATCGACAACGCGCTCGGCGCGTGGGTCGCCGGCGCCGGCCGCGGGCTGGTGGGCGTGATGGGTGGGCACGCCGCCGACCGCGGCACGCCCGGGTACGACGAGGCGGCCCGCCTCGGGGCGCTGCTCGGCCGCGACCACGTCGTCGCCACCGGCGGCGGGCCGGGCGCCATGGAGGCGGCCAACCTCGGCGGCCGGATGGCGGCGGCTCCCCCGGAGGCACTCGCCGAGGCGCTGCGCCGGGTGGCCGCCGTACCCTCCTTCCGGCCGTCGGTCGACGACTGGGTGAGCGCGGCCCGCGAGGCGCTCGCACTCGTCGCGGACCCGACACCGTCGCTCGGCGTCCCGACCTGGCACTACGGGCACGAGCCGCCGAACCTGTTCGCGACGGCGATCGCGAAGTACTTCCGCAACGCGCTGCGCGAGGCGATCCTGCTGATGGTGTGCGACGCCGGGATCGTGTTCCTGCCCGGCGCCGGTGGCACGGTCCAGGAGATCTTCCAGGACGCGTGCGAGAACTACTACGCGACCGACGACGCCGTCGCGCCGATGGTGCTCGTGGGCCGGCGCTACTGGACCGAGGAGCTCCCCGCGTGGCCGCTGCTGCGGTCCCTGTCCCGGGGTCGCGCGATGGAGCAACACGTCCATCTCGTCGACACGGTCGAGGAGGCTGCGGCCCTGTTCGTCAGGCAGCCCCCTGAGCTCGTCGAGTAGCCGCCGCAGCGAGGGACGAGCGGAGGCGGCGTATCGAGACGCACGGCGAGACGTCTCGATACGCCGCTCGCTGGCGCTCGCGGCTACTCGACGAGCTCAGGCAGCCCGTGCGCTGACCTGCTCACCCAGGACCGCGCGGTAGTGGGCGACGAGCTGCTCGTTGATCGCGTACCAGGACCGGTCCTGCACGGCCCGGACCGCGGTCGCGCCCATCCGGCCGCGCAGTTCGGCGTCGCGGGCCAGCCGGTCGACGGACGCCGCGAGGTCCGCACCGTCGCCGGGGCGGTAGAGCAGGCCGGTGGCGCCGTGCGCGACGACGTCGACCGGTCCGCCGGCGGCGGGAGCGACCACCGGTACGCCGGAGGCGAGCGCCTCCTGCGCCGACTGGCAGTAGGTCTCGTAGCGGCCGGTGTGCACGAAGACGTCGAGCGAGGCGTAGGCCCGGCTCAGCTCGTCGCCGTGCAGCAGGCCGAGGAAGCTCGCCCGGTCGCCGAGCAGGCCGCGCAGTCGTTGCTCCTCGGGTCCGCCGCCCACGACGACGAGCGCGTAGCGCGGGTCGTCGGCGAGGTGGGTCAGCAGGTCCAGCTCCTTCTCGGCAGCCAGTCGGCCGACGTACCCGACCAGGAGGCGGCCGTCCGGCGCGAGCCGCTGCCGCAGAGCCTCGTCGCGGCGCCGGGGGTGGAAGGCGACCAGGTCGACGCCCCTGCCCCACCGGTGCACCTCGGGGACGCCCAGTGCCTCGAGCTGGTCGATGCTGGCGGTCGACGGCGCGAGGGTGCGGTCGACGTGCTGGTGGATGCGCCGCGTGAGGCCGGCTGCCGCACGCACACCCCCCGGGACGTCGTAGCGCTCCGCGAAGCCGACCAGGTCGGTCTGGTAGATCGCGACGGTCGGGATGCCCAGCTCCCCGGCGGCACGAGCGGCCTGGAAGCCGAGCGTCGCGGGCGACGCGATGTGGACGACGTCCGGGCGGAACTGGAGCATCCGCTGGCGCAGCCGCCGGCGGGTCTCCAGGCCGAGCCGGAAGTCCGGGTAGAACGGCAGGTTGGCGCCGCGGGCGCGACGGACCCGGAAGCCGGCGTACGTGTCCGGGCCGGTCGGAGCGACGAGCTCGGCGTGGTGGCCCTCGGCCGCGAGGTGCTCGAGCACCCGCCGTACCGAGTTGGTCACCCCGTTGACCTGCGGGAGGAAGGACTCGGCGACCACCAGGACGCGGAGCTTCCTCTTCTCCCCCATGACCTCGTTCATGGCCTTGCTCATGACACCGACGCTAGGAAGCGCGCGTCAACACGGAGTCGGACTTGCGCAAGTGTCGGGCGTCCCGTTCGTGAACGGCTGGGGTACGACGTGACCCGGTTCACCCTCGCCTCGTTGCCTGCTTCGTGGAGATCTCTCGCCGAAACCTGATCCGCAACGCCATCGCCGCCGGCGGTCTCGCGGCCGCCGCCACCACGCTCCCGGGCGTGCTCCGCTCCTCCGCCTCGGCCGACCCGGCCCCGGCGCCCGCCACCCTCGGCCGGACGTTCGCCCACGGGCCGGCCGGCACCGGCGGCTACCGCAGCGTGATCACGGCCTCGGGCGAGCCGCACGTCGCGCGCACGGCGCTCGGCGTGCTCAGCGACGCCGGCCGGACCGGCCGCCGCCAGGGGCTGATCTCCTTCGTGCAGCTCAGTGACATCCACGTCGTCGACGCCCAGTCGCCGCTGCGCCTGGAGTGGACCGACCGGCTCGACGACCCGAGCCCGCTGCCGTCGACCGGGCTGTTCACCTCGTCGTACCGGACGCACGAGATGCTCACGGGCCACGTCGCCGACTCGATGGTCAGGGCGATCAACCGGATCGGCAGCGGCCCGGTCACCGGCACGCCGTTCGCGCTCGCGATCCAGACCGGCGACAACTCGGACAACTCGCAGCTCAACGAGGTCCGCTGGAACATCAACGTCCTCAACGGCGGCCCGGTCCGCTTCGACTCCGGCAACCTGACCCGGTGGGAGGGCGTGGCCGACAGCACCCCGCTGACCTACGACCCGGCGTACTGGCACCCGGAGGGCAACCCCGCCGGCAAGCCGGTCGACCACCCGCGTTCGGAGTACGGCTTCCCCGTCGTGCCCGGCCTCCTCGACGCCGCCCGTCGCCCGTTCACCGCCGAGGGCCTGACCATCCCGTGGTACTCCGTCTTCGGCAACCACGACGGCCTCGCCCAGGGCAACTTCCCCGCCTCCACGCTGCAGCTCAACCTGATCGCGCTCGGCGCCCTCAAGATCGTGTCGCCGCCGCTCGGCCTCGACCCGGGCCAGCTGCTGCAGGACCTCACCGCCGACCCCGGCGCCGTCCTCACCGGCCTGCTCAGCGGCGTCACCAACGCCGGCGTCCGCGCCGTCGCCCCCGACCTGAACCGCCGCCTGCTCACCCGCAAGCAGATCGTCGAGCAGCACTTCGCGCTCGGCGGCGCGCCCTTCGGCCACGGCTTCACGAGCACCAACCGGCAGCAGGGCACGGCGTACTACTCCTTCGACCAGGGGCAGTTCCGCTTCATCGTCCTCGACACCGTCAACCCCAACGGGTACGCCGACGGCTCGCTCGACAAGACCCAGTTCGCCTGGCTCACCGCGCTGCTCGCACAGTCCTCCGACAAGGTGGTGCTCGTCTTCAGCCACCACACCTCCGACACCATGGGCAACCCGCTGATCGCCACCGGCGGCTCCCTGGAGACCCGGGTCACCGGCGCCAAGGTCCTCGACGCGCTGCTCGCGACGCCGTCGGTCATCGCCTGGGTCAACGGCCACACCCACCGCAACAAGATCACCCCGCGTCCGCGCACCGGCGGTGGCGGCCTGTGGGAGATCACCACGGCCTCCCACATCGACTGGCCGCAGCAGGCCCGGATCATCGAGGTCGCCGACAACCGCGACGGCACCCTGTCGATCTTCACGACCATGGTCGACCACGCCGGCCCCGCCTCTGCCGGTGCGGGCACCGCGAACGCCGAGCAGCTCGCCGGCCTGGCCCGCGAGCTCGCCGCCAACGACTGGCACGACCACGGCGCGGGCCTCGGCAGCGCGGACGACCGGAACGTCGAGCTGCTGGTGGGCAACCCGCTGGCCTGAGCCGCTTGTAACTAAGTGTTACATCGCGAAAACCGGTGCAACAACGCCCGGGCAGGTGTCACAACACCGAGGTAGATGGTGCGGGCACGGAGATCCCCAAGGAGGGGTGGTCGCCGACATCAGCGGCGCTGGTTTCCGCAACTACCCGGGTGCTGTGGCCACTACCCGGGCGTCGTTGCCGTGGATTTCGTGCCGTAACACTTAGTTACATGTGCCCGTCAGCCGACCGGGAGCAGCCAGGAGCGCTCCTGGCCGTGAGCGGTGAAGCCGGCGCGCCGCAGGATCGGTCCGGAGGTCTGCACCCGACCCTTCACGATCACCAGGTCGGCACCGTGATCGGCGGCGTACCGCAGTCGGGCGGCGAGCAGGGCCCGGTAGACGCCCCGCCCACGCGCCTCGGGCAGCACCGCCCCACCCCACAGCCGGCCGTCGGCCCCGACGACCGTGAGTCCTCCGGACCCGACCGGGCGCCCGTCGAGGTAGGCCACCACGGCTCCGCCGCCCCCGCCGCGGACCTTGGCCGCCTCCCCCGGGAAGACGTCCGCGAGCACCGCACGGTCGGTGACGGCACCCCCGAGCACCGCGGTGGTCAGCCCGACGGCATCGACGAACACGTCGAGGTCGTCGCTCCAGCGCAGCTCGACGTCCGTTGCAGGCGCCAGCGTCGACGGGTCGGCGTCGGTGAGCTCCATCGCCAGCACGTCGACCGTCTCGTCGAGCACCGCTCCCCGGTCGACGAGCTCGCGCTCCAGCCCCTCCGGGGCGTCCAGCAGTACCCACCAGGCGACCTCGGCCGTGCCCGGCGCCGCCGGGTCCACCAGGTCCCGGGCGCGCACCAGCACCTCGTCGACGACCTCCGCGACCGGCCGGCCGGCACCGGTGCGGGCGACCTGGACCGGGCGCTCGTTCCAGTCGGGATGGCGGACGAGCAGGTACTCCTCCGCCTCGACCCGCGGCGCTCCCACCGGCACGAAGACCCACGCCGCGCTCGCGGCGTCGACACGCTCCCGAGCCTGATGTGTCATGGTCCGATCATGCTCGATCGGTCAGCGGACCTGCCACCAATGGGCACGAGCGGGGCGGCAGCGCCCGAGAACCAGTCGCAGGGCCCTTGTCGACCTGATGCGAACTCAGATCAGCAGCTCGGATATCAACTCGCCGCTCACGGTGAACCGCTGCTCCAGGTCGACGACTCCACCGGGGAAGTCGCCTTCGAGGTGGGTCGAGACCACGTACGCACCGTCCGCCGGCATCTCGACTGCGGTGATCGCGGTGGTGTACGTGTATTTCGTCGCGACAGCCTCCCGCCAGCGGCGGATCTCGTCCACACCGTTGTAGTCAGCCCCCTCGTCGAGCACATGCGCATCGAGGGCGAAGCAGGAGATCAGGGTGCCCAGGTCACCGACAGCAGCGGCGGCGTAGTAGCGGGAGATGACATCAGGGAGAGTAGACACGTCACCGGATGCTAGGCGTGGCCACCGACAAGGCCCCTCGCTGCGCCTTCGACCCGGCGCCAGTCTCCCTGTCAGTTCTCCAGAGCGGCCAGCTGCCCGCAGGCCGCGTCGATCTCGCTGCCCCGGGTGTCGCGCATCGTCGTGGCGATGCCCTTGGCCTCGAGGCGGCGGACGAACTCGTCCATGTCCTCCTCGCGCGAGCGGGTGAACCGTGAGCCCCGGACCTCGTTGAGCGGGATCGGGTTGATGTGGACCCAGCCCGTGCCGCGGCCGTCGCCCGAGAGCACGTCGGCCAGCAGGTCGGCGCGCCAGCCCTGGTCGTTGATGTCGCGCATCAGGGCGTACTCGATCGAGACCCGGCGACCGGTCTTCTCGAAGTACTCGTACGCCGCGTCGACGGTCTCGGCGACCGAGAACCGGGTGTTGATGGGCACCAGGTCGTTGCGCAGCTCGTCGTCGGGTGCGTGCAGCGACAGCGCGAGCGTGACGGGGATGCCCTCGTCGGCGAGCTGCCTGATCCGGGGCACCAGGCCGACGGTCGAGACCGTGACGTGGCGGGCCGACAGGCCGAGGCCGGACGGGGCCGGCTCGGTGAGGCGGCGTACGGCGCCCAGGGTGGCCTTGTAGTTGGCGAGCGGCTCGCCCATGCCCATGAACACGACGTTCGAGAGCCGCCCCGGCCCGCCGGCGACGTCACCGCTGGCCATGGCGCGGGCGCCGACGACCACCTGGTGCACGATCTCGGCGGTCGACATGTTGCGCTGCAGGCCGCCCTGGCCGGTCGCGCAGAACGGGCAGGCCATGCCGCAGCCGGCCTGGCTCGAGATGCAGATCGTCGCGCGGTCCTTGTAGCGCATCAGGACCGACTCGACCAGCGAGCCGTCGAAGAGCTTCCACAGCGTCTTGACCGTCTTGCCCTTGTCGGCACTCTGCTGCCGGATCGGGTCCATCAGGTCGGGCAGGAGGGCGCCGACCAGCGCGGCACGCTGGGCGGCCGGGAGGTCGGTCATCTCGGCGGGGTCGTGGACCAGCCGGCCGAAGTAGTGCATGCCGAGCTGCTTGGCCCGGAAGCCGGGCAGGCCCATCTCGACCAGCAGGTCCTTGCGCTCCGCGTCGCTCAGGTCCGCGAGGTGCCGGGGTGGCTTCTTGCGTCCCCGTGGCTCGGTGAAGACGAGGGGGAGGTTGCGGGGCTGCGCGTCGGGCTGCTCGGACATGGCCCGACGATTCTCCCACCCGGGAGCGCGGTGACCCAATCCCCTGCAGACCCCCGGAACCCGCCCGGGGAGCGCGCTCAGGCGTCCTTGTTGAGCAGGAACCACACGACGGCGGCCCCGACCCCGACCACCACCAGCAGCGTGGCGAGCATCCCGAGCAGCATGTAGCGCCCGAACCGGCGAGTGTGCTGCGGGACCAGCATCCCGATCGGCACCACGAACATCAGCAGCACGAAGGGGAACAGCTCCTCGACGCGCTTGTAGCCGGCGACCCACTTGATGATGGCGGCGTACAGGCCGGGTACGACGATGACCGCCACCATGCCGGTGAAGAACCCGGCGAGCGGGAAGAAGACGGGGTGTCCGCGGTGGAACCAGTCGGGGCGCCGGGACTTCTCGTCCAGCGTCTCCGCCTCGCCGCCCACGCGGCCCTCGCCTGCCTCAGTCATGTCCGGGCGATCGTAGCGGCCGCACACCAAGGATCGGATATCCGGCGAGTGTCGATCCGGAGGTTCCCCGATCGACCGAGGGGTGGAAGGGTCGAGACGCGACCCCCAGTCCTGAGGAGACCGACCGTGAAGTACATGCTCATCATGCGCGCCACCGCCGAGGCCGAGGCCGCCTTCGCCGAGAGCAACCTCCCCTTCGAGGAGGTGATGGAGGCGATGGGCCGGTTCACCGAGGAGATGCTCCAGGCCGGGGTGCTGATCGCCGCCGAGGGCCTCGACCCGGACCCCGCCACCGGGCTGGTCGTGGACTACTCGAGCCAGCCCCCGGTCGTCACCGACGGCCCGTACGGCGAGACCAAGGAGCTGTTCGGCGGTTACTGGATCGTCGACGTCGCCTCCCTCGAGGAGGCGGCCGCGTGGGCGAAGCGAGCACCGCTCGCCGGTCCCGGCATGAAGTCCGAGATCCGCCGGATCACCTCGATCGACGAGTTCCCGCAGGACAACCCGTGGATCCAGAAGGAGCGCGCCTGGCGCGAGGCGACCGGCCAGCTGTGACCACCCCCTCCGGGCAGGGCGCTGAGGGCCGGCGCGCCGTCGAGGCGGTCTGGCGGATCGAGTCCGCCCGGATCGTCGGCGCGCTGGCCCGCTACACCGGCGACTTCACCCTCGCCGAGGACCTCGCCCAGGAGGCGTTCGCCGAGGCGCTCGTCGCGTGGCCGCGCGACGGCGTCCCGGCGAGCCCGGCGGGCTGGCTGCTGACCGTGGGCCGGCGCCGCGCGATCGACGGCTTCCGGCGCCGGGCCGCCCGCGACGAGCGGTACGCCGCCCTCGGCCGCGACCTCGCGACCCGTGCGTCGGCGGCCGACGACGGCGACCTCGACCTGCTCGCCGACCCCGGCCGGATCGACGACGACCTGCTCGCCCTCGTCTTCATCGCCTGCCACCCCACCCTCTCCCCCGAGTCCCAGGTCGCGCTGACGCTACGCACCGTCGGCGGTCTCACCAGCGACGAGATCGCCCGGGCGTTCCTGGTGCCGACCGCGACCGTCCAGGCCCGGATCACCCGCGCGAAGAAGACCCTGGCGGCGGCGCGGGTCGCGTTCGTCGTACCTCCTCCCGAGGAGCGACGCGAGCGCCTCCGCGCCGTCCTCGGCGTCGTCTACGTCATCTTCACCGAGGGCTCCTCGGCCACCTCCGGCGACGCCTGGATCCGCGCCGACCTGGCCCGCGAGGCGATCCGGATGGCGCGGGTGCTGGCCCGGCTGGTCCCCGACGAGCCGGAGGTCCACGGCCTGCTCGTGCTGCTCGAGCTGACGGCGGCCCGCTTCCCGGCGCGTACGACGGCCACGGGCACCCCCGTCCTGCTCGAGGACCAGGACCGCCGCCGCTGGGACCACCGGGCGATCCAGCGCGGCCTGGCCACCCTCGCCCGCGCCGAGACCGTCGGCCGCGGCCTCGGCGCCTACGGGCTGCAGGCCGCGATCGCCGCCTGCCACGCCCGGGCCGCATCGGTCGCCGAGACCGACTGGGACCGGGTCGTGCTGCTCTACGAGGCGCTCGGCCGGATCGCGCCGTCGGCCGTCGTCGAGCTCAACCGTGCAGTCGCCGTGTCGATGGCGTCCGGGCCGGCCGCGGCGCTGCCGCTCGTCGACGAGCTGGCCGCCGAGGGAGCGCTCGCCGGGTCCCACCTGCTGCCCGGCGTACGTGGTGAGCTGCTGCGCCGGATGGGCCGCACCGAGGACGCCCGTGCCGAGCTCGAGCTGGCGCTCGGCCTGTGCCGCAACGAGTCCGAGCGCGTCGTACTGGCCGCGAAGCTGGCCGCTCTGTGAGAGTGGGGCGGTGACCGATCCACACCCGTCGCTGACCTACAGCAGCTACCTCGCCCTCGACGACGTCCTCTCCGCGCAACACCCCCGCTCGGACGAGCACGACGAGCTCCTCTTCATCGTGATCCA
The DNA here is from genome assembly GCF_057813895.1 of Nocardioides sp. F233. Lineage (NCBI taxonomy): Bacteria > Bacillati > Actinomycetota > Actinomycetes > Propionibacteriales > Nocardioidaceae > Nocardioides > Nocardioides sp. F233. The sequence continues at coordinate 327,753 of NZ_JBVASH010000004.1, read as the reverse complement.
CCAGGTCTACGAGCTCTGGTTCAAGCAGATGCTCCACGAGATCACCGGACTGCAGCAGCGGCTCGAGGACGGTGACACGCCCCGCGCGCTGCACACGCTCGGCCGGGTCCGCACCATCCTCAAGGTCAACGTCGCGCAGGTCGACGTCCTCGAGACGATGACCCCGCGCCAGTTCACCAGCTTCCGCGGCCGCCTCGACGCCTCCAGCGGCTTCCAGTCCGCGCAGTTCCGCGAGCTCGAGGCCACCCTCGGGCGCCGCGATCCGCGCGTCTTCGAGCACTACCCCGAGGGCAGCGACGGCCGGACCCGGATCGCCGCGGCGATGTCACGCCCGTCGATCTTCGACTCCTTCCTGCGCTACCTCGTCACCCAGGGGTACGACGTCCCCGCGGCCGCCCTCGAGCGCGACCTCACCACCCCGTGGGAGCCGTCGCCGGACGTGCAGCGGCTGCTGCTGGCGGCGTACGACGACGACGGCGGTGCCGCCCAGGTCGCCGAGCGCCTCGTGGACCTCGACGAGGGCCTCCAGGAGTGGCGCTACCGGCACGTGAAGATGGTCGAGCGCACCATCGGTGCCAAGCCCGGCACCGGTGGCTCCTCGGGCGCGGCGTACCTGTGGAGCACCGTCACCCAGGCCCTGTTCCCCGACCTGTGGGCGATCCGGAGCGAGATGTGAGCCTGGGCGGCGACCTGGCCGGGCACTACACCCGGTTCCGGGTCGCCGACCGGCTGCTGCTCACCGGCCACGCCCACCAGGCCTGGCCCGACGTCGCCCGCGAGGGCGTGATCGAGGCGTACGACGACGCCGCGCTCGACGTCGACCGCAAGTGGGCCCGGGCCGAGGCCCGCGCGGAACGGCTGCGCGCCGGCGTACGGATGCTCGTCGACGACCCCGGTGCGGAGGTGGCCCTCGGCGCGAGTGCCCATGAGCTGCTCGTGCGCTTCCTGTCCGCCCTGCCCCTGCGCACCCGGCCCCGGCTGGTCACCACCGACGGCGAGTTCGACTCGGCCCGCCGCCAGCTCGACCGGCTCGCCGAGGTCGGGGTCGAGGTGGTGCGGGTTCCGGTGGCGCCCGTGGACACGCTCGCCGAGCGGGTCGCGGCCGCGGTCGACAGCCGCACCGCGGGTGTCGTCATCTCGTCCGTGCTGTTCGAGACCTCGCAGGTCGTGCCGGGGCTCGCGGCGGTCGCCGAGGCGTGCGACGTCACCCTCACCGAGCTGCTGGTCGACGCCTACCACCAGCTCGGAGTCGTGCCCCTGTCCGTGGAGACGGACGGGCTGCGTGACGCCTGGATCCTCGGCGGCGGCTACAAGTACCTCCAGCTCGGCGAGGGCAACTGCTTCCTACGGATCCCGCCGCACGCGAGCGGCATGGAGCCGGTGGTCACCGGCTGGTTCGCACACGACGGCGACCGGTTCGCCGGGTCGACGTACGACCCGACCAGCCACTACCGCGCGGCCCGGGTCCTCGACTTCTTCGTCGGACAGGGCCTGACGCCCGCGCGGCTGCGCGAGATCTCGCTGCACCAGCGCGGGCTGCTGGCCCGCGAGTTCGACGCGCTCGACCTGCCCGACGAGATCCTCACCCGCGACCGGGTCACCCCGGCCGAACGCTTCGGTGGCTTCCTCTCGCTCGTGTCACCCCACGCAGCGCGGCTGCGCGCAGCGCTGGCCGAGCGCGGGGTGCACGCGGACAACCGCGGGCAGCACCTGCGGTTGGGGCCGGCGCCGTACCTCACCGACGACCAGCTCATCGAGGCGATGGGCGTGCTCGGGGAGGTCGCGGCCGCCCGAGGGTGACTCAGGTGAAGATGCCGTAGTGCAGCAGCAGCCAGATCGGGGCGATCGTGGCGAGCAGCGAGTCGAGGCGGTCCATCAGGCCGCCGTGACCTGGAATGACCTGGCTCATGTCCTTGATGCCGAGGTCGCGCTTCATGACCGACTCGCACAGGTCGCCGAGCGTGGCCATCACGACGGCGATCAGACCGAGCGCGACGCCGATCCACCAGTCGCCGTCGAGGAGGTAGACCACGAGCGCCACACCGGCGCCGACGGTGGCCAGGGTCGAGCCGGCGAAGCCCTCCCAGGACTTCTTGGGCGAGATCACGGGCGCCATCGGGTGCTTGCCGAAGAGCACGCCGGCGACGTACCCACCGATGTCGGAGGCGATCGTCACCAGGATGAAGGTGATGATGCCCTTCACGCCCGGGTCGTCGAGGCCGCCACCGTCACGGCCGCCCTCGGCGAGCATCAGCGCCACGAACGAGCCCAGGAAGGGCACGTAGACCAGCGCGAACACCGAGGCGGTGGCGTTCTTGACGTAGCCGTCGATGCCGCGGCGCAGCAGCCACAGCATGATCACCAGCGCGCTGACGGCCGTCGCCGTCACCAGGGCCGCGGAGCCCCAGAGGTAGGCGACGACGACCATCACGACGCCGCCGATCATCAACGGCTGCTCGGGCAGGTCGATGTCCTTGGCGAGCAGCCCCTTGCGCAGCTCCCACACCGCGACGACCACGGCGATCGCGACGATCACCATGAACGCCGGCTTCCAGAACAGCAGCGAGGCCGCGATCGCGCCCAGCAGCACGACCGCGGAACCGACCGCGGCCTTCAGGTCCCGGCCGGCACGGCCGTGGTCCTTCTTCGGGGCAGGCGTCGACGGCGTTGTCGATGACATGAGGTGTGGGAGCAGCTGGAGGTCAGACCTCGAGCAGCTCGGCTTCCTTGTTCTTGAGCAGCTCGTCGATCGCGTCGGTGTGCTTCTTGGTGAGGCCGTCGAGACGCTTCTCGGCACCGGTGACGTCGTCCTTGCCGACCTCGCCGTCCTTCTCGAGCTTCTCCAGGCCCTGCTTGGCCTTCTGGCGCACCTGGCGCACGGCGACCTTGCCGCCCTCGGCCTTCTCCTTGGCGAGCTTGATGAACTCCTTGCGGCGCTCCTCGGTCAGCTCGGGGAAGACGCAGCGCAGCTGCTTGCCGTCGCTGGACGGGTTGATGCCCAGGTCGGAGTCGCGGATCGCCCGCTCGACATTGCCGATCGCGCCCACGTCGAACGGGGCGACGATGATGATGCGCGGCTCGGGAGCCGTGAACGAGGCGAGCTGCTGGATCGGCGTCGGGGTGCCGTAGTACTCGACCATGATCTTGCTGAACATGCTCGGGTGCGCACGCCCGGCGCGGATCGCCGCGAACTCCTCACGGGTCGCGTCGACCGACTTGCCCATCTTCTGGTCGGCCTCGTTGAGGGTGTCGTTGATCACCGGTTCTCCTTCGTCTAAGAGCTGGTCGAGCCTGTCGAGACCTCAGCCTGTTCAGCCTGCGCTGACCCGCGTGCCGATCTTCTCACCCTGCACGACCCGCAGGATGTTGCCCTCGGGCTCCATGCCGAAGACGATCATCGGAAGCTTGTTCTCGCCGCACAGGGCGAACGCGGTCTGGTCCATGATCCGCAGGCCCTGGGCGATCGCGTCGTCGTAGGTCAGCTCGTCGTACTTCGTGGCGGTCGGGTCGACGTTCGGGTCGGCGCTGTAGACGCCGTCGACGCCGTTCTTGGCGACCAGCACCACGTCGCACTTGCTCTCCAGCGCGCGCTGGACGGCGACGGTGTCGGTCGAGAAGTACGGCAGGCCCATGCCGGCGCCGAAGATGACCACGCGGCCCTTCTCCATGTGCCGGATCGCGCGCCGCGGGATGTAGGGCTCGGCGACCTGGCCCATCGTGATCGCGGTCTGCACGCGGGTCTCGACGCCCTGCTTCTCCAGGAAGTCCTGGAGGGCGAGGCAGTTCATGACGATGCCGAGCATGCCCATGTAGTCGGCCCGGACGCGGTCCATGCCGCGGGTCTGGAGCTCGGCGCCGCGGAAGAAGTTGCCGCCGCCGGTGACGACGGCGATCTGCACGCCGGCGTCGGCGACGGCCTTCACCTCCTTGGCGATGGCCTGCACGACGTCGGGGTCGACCCCGACCTTGCCACCGCCGAACACCTCACCGGAGAGCTTCAGGAGGACGCGCTTGTAACCGGGCACGGGGTGACCTTACCGGGGTGGAGGCGGCACCTCGTCATTGCACCCGCTGGACCCGCTGGCGGTAGTTGCCGCTGTTGTCGCCGTCGATGTCGGAGTCCCGGGTCTTCGAGATGTGCCCGACCTTCTCCTCGCCGCCCTGGACGGGCTGCGCCGCGATCAGCGTGTCCCGCTCGAACTGGTGGGACTTGTCCGTGTTGCGGTAGTAGCGGTAGAAGGCCCAGTACGTCGCCGCGCCGCCGGCCGGCCCGGCCGCGAGCAGCCAGACCGGGTTGCTGTCGCCGGACAGCGGGACCAGGGCCGTGATCAGGTCGAGTGTCATGCCGTCGCCACCAGGATCGCGCCGGCGATGCCTTCGAGGAAGGTGCCGACCGTGAATGCTGCGAGGAGCAGCTTGGGCTGGGAGACCGGGATGCTGCCCATCGTCTCCCCCGTGCGGGCGTTGACCGCGATGTAGTGCAGCAGGCCGTTGCTCTCCTGCCGGTAGGAGTAGATCCACACCGGGAGGTACATCGCCACCCAGCGGGAGCCGCCCACGTCAAGCTTCTCCTGCTCCCAGCGCACCCCCCGGTCGAACCGGCCGAGCGATCCCCGGACCTCGGAGCGGCCGATGGAGAGCAGCTGGTCCTCGAGGTGCGGGCGGACCGCCTCGACGTTGAGGTCGCGCTTCTCGCTGGTGAAGCCCACGAGGTAGCTGGCGTTCCACTGGACCGCGTTCTTCGTGTCGAACGGCAGGATCGTGTTGATGATGTTGTTGGTGTTGGCCGGACCGATCTGGGCGCGCTCGGACGAGCCCTCCACGGTCAGGTCGTCGACCGTGAACGACACCTGCCGCGCCACCTGGTAGACGTCGGCGGCGTAGTAGGTGACGTTGTTGTCGCCCTGCTTCTCCGTCCAGCGCCGGGTCTGGACCTCACCCTTGCCCCAGTACTGGGACTCCGCGCGGGCGTCGATCACGAGGTAGGGGAGGTAGACGCCCAGGACGTTCTCCGGCACGAACTCCTTCTTGAACCGCTTGTGCGCGAAGAGCCGTCGCTTCGAGGCGAACTCGCGGATCTTCTCGACCGCCTCGTCCTTGGTCAACCGGAACGGCAGCACCGCATCGGGTACGGCGCCGTTGGGGATCTGCTGGTTGACGTTGAGCGTGTGGCGACACCAGTGGCAGCGGGCGTTGAGCGCGTGGGCGGTATCGACGACGACCTCGGCACCACACGCCTCGCACTTGAAGGTGAGCTGGTCCGCCGCGTCGGCCGCGATGTCGCCTGCACCGCTCGCGATGACGGTGCCCTCGAGCTGGTCGATCCCCTCGCCGAGGCCGAACTCCTCCTCGACGCGGGCCTCCTGCCACTCGTTGCGGCAGAAGAGGCACACCAGCATGCCCGTCGAGCCGCGCAGCTGGACGTCGGTCGAGCCGCACTTCGGGCAGCGGTTGAGGCCGTCCTTGAGCGACTCGTTGACGGTCTCGATGCTCGGGCCGGCCTCCGGCTCGGCCTTGGCCGCAGCGAGCTCCTCCTCCAGCGACAGGGGTGGCCCGTCGAAGGTGGGCTGCTTCGGCTCGGCGGACTCCTGGCTCACAGACCGAGCGCCTTCGCCTTCGCCGCGTCGTAGTCCTCCTGGGTGATCAGTCCGGCGTCGAGCATCTCCTTGGCGCGCTTGAGGACTGCCATCGGGTCGTCGGCGGCGGGAGCGGCCGGGGCCGCGGGAGCAGGCGCGGCAGCGGCGGGGGCGGCCGGGGCCGGCGCGGGCGCGACGGGCTGCTGCAGGCCGCCCAGGCCCATGCCGCCGGTCGCCATGCCCATGCCGATCAGGCCGCCCGGACCGGCGTTCTCGCCAGCCGCCTCGATGCCGGCCGCGACCGACGCCTGGAGGTTGGAGTTGCCGCGCGACCCGGACAGCGCGTCGGCCCGCTGGACGTTCTTGAGGAGCTCACGCGTGTTGGCGTCGTACTCGATCGCGATGATCGCGGTCTTGACGATCTCGAGGCCGCGGTCGGTACGCCACTGGTAGTTCTGCTCGACGGCCGCGGACAGCGACTGGGCGAAGCCGATCGAGTCCTGCTGGAGCTTGGTGATCCGGTTCCCCTTGGCGGGGTCGTTGGTGTACATCGAGAACGCCGGCGCCAGCGACCCGACGACCTCGTTGAACAGCTGCTCGCCGGCCGGGTTGTCGATGTCGGTGAAGTCGAACGACCTGCGGCCGCCGATGACGTCGGCGGGCACGAAGTTGCGGATGAAGGTCAGCGGGTCGGTGATCTTCAGGGTGTAGGTGCCGCGGGTGATCGCGCCGACCTGGGTGTTGAGGAAGGCGTCGTCCCAGTAGATCTCCGACTGGGTGCCGAACTTGTTGTTGGGCAGCTCCTTGAGCGTCACGAAGATCGCCGACTGCTGCGCGGAGGGACGACCGCCGAACTTGAAGCGCTCCCAGCTCTGCTTGATCAGCGAGTCGACCAGGCCACCGCCGGTGAAGATCGACTGCGAGGCCGGGTCGTCGGAGTTCCAGATGTAGGCGCCCGGCTCGGCGGCGAAGCCGGTGAAGGCGCCGTCCTCCATCAGGACCAGGCCGTAGCCCTCGGGCACGATGATCTTGGACCCGTTGGTGATGACGCCCTCGGAGCCCTGGGTGTTGCTGCCGCGGCCGGCGTTCTGGCCCTTCGCGACGGCAGGGAAGATCGCGACCGTCGAGCCCACGCCGTCCGGGACGCCGTAGAAGTCGACCCACTGGTCGGCGAGGGTGCCGCCGATGGCACCGATTGCAGCCTGGATGAGTCCCACGTGACGCTCTCCTTCTGACACCGAAGTGCACCCGCGAGTGCGGGCGCGCAGGTCCGACACATGTCCGATGGCCGGGCGGCACAAACCTACCTCCTGGCAGGTGGCGGCACAGGCGAAAAAGCAGACGGCCGGTGGTCACCGAGGTGACCACCGGCCGTCCGGTGCGATCAGTGCGCGATCAGGCGCCGACCTCGAAGCGCGCGAAGCGCTTGACGGTCGTGTTGGCCGCGTCGAGGACCTGCTTGACCGACTTCTTCGCCTCGAAGACCGACTCCTGGTCGAGCAGGACGATCTCCTTGAAGAAGGCGTTGATCCGACCCTCGACGATCTTCGCGACGGCAGCCTCGGGCTTGCCCTCCTCGAGCGTCTTCTTGGTCAGGACGTCCTTCTCGGCCGCGACGACGTCCGCGGGGACCTCGTCGCTGGTCAGGAACTGCGCCTTGAGGGCAGCAGCCTGCTGCGCGGCCTGCTTGGCCGCGGCCTCGTCGCCCTCGAACTCGACGATGACGCCGAGGGTCGGGGGCAGGTCGGAGGCCTTCTTGTGCAGGTAGACCGCGACGGGGCCCTCGAAGTAGGCGACCTCACCGAGCTCGATCTTCTCGCCGATCGTGCGGGCCAGCTCGTCGACGGTCTCGCCGACCGTGGTGTCGCCGAGCGCGGCGGCACGCAGCGACTCGATGTCGGCAGCCTTGGTGGAGTCGGCGGCGTCGGCGATGGCCTGCGCGGCGTTGATGAACGCCTCGTTCTTGGCCACGAAGTCCGTCTCGGCCTTGAGGCTGATCAGGGCGTTGCCGGAGGCGGCGACCAGACCGGCGGAGGCCTCGCGCTCAGCGGCACGAGCTGCGGCCTTGGCCGTGCCCTTGACGCGGAGCAGCTCGACGGCCTTGTCGAAGTCGCCGTCGGTCTCGTCGAGCGCCTTCTTGCAGTCCATCATGCCGGCGCTGGTCAGCTCGCGGAGCTTCTTGACGTCAGCAGCAGTGAATGCCATGGATCCTCGTTCGATTCTCAGGGGTGGACGGGGAGAGCTCAGGCCTCGGCCGGAGCGTCGGTCGCCTCGGTGACCTCGGCGTCGGTCGCGACGGCCTCGGTCAGGGGTGCCTCGGCAGCCTCGGCGGGCGCCTCGGTGGCCTCGGCGGGCGCCTCGGTGGCCTCAGCAGCCTCGGCGGCCGGAGCGGCAGCGTCACCCTCGAGGAGCTCGCGCTCCCACGCAGCGAGGGGCTCCTCGGCGGCGGTGCTCGAGGCCGAGCCGGCGCCGGAGCGGGACATGAGGCCGTCGGCCGCAGCGTCCGCGATGACGCGGGTCAGCAGGCCCACGGCGCGGATGGCGTCGTCGTTGCCCGGGATCGGGAAGTCGACGTCGTCGGGGTCGCAGTTGGAGTCGAGGATCGCGATGATCGGGATGCGCAGCTTGCGCGCCTCCTCGACGGCGAGGTGCTCCTTGTTGGTGTCGACGATCCACACGGCCGACGGGACCCGGGACATCTCGCGGATACCGCCCAGGGTCTTCTCGAGCTTGGCGTGCTCCCGCTTCATCTGCAGGAGCTCCTTCTTGGTGCGGTTCGAGCCGGCCACGTCGTCGAAGTCGACGTCGTCGAGCTCCTTGAGGCGGTTGATCCGCTGGTTCATGGTCGCGAAGTTGGTGAGCATGCCGCCCAGCCAGCGCTGGTTGACGTAGGGCATGCCGACGCGGGTCGCCTGCTCGGCGATCGACTCCTGCGCCTGCTTCTTGGTGCCGATGAACATGATCGTCCCGCCCTTGGCCACGGTCTCCTTGACGAAGGCGTAGCTGCGGTCGATGTAGGCCAGCGACTGCTGCAGGTCGATGATGTAGATGCCGTTGCGGTCCGTGAGGATGAATCGCTTCATCTTCGGGTTCCAACGACGGGTCTGGTGTCCGAAGTGGACGCCGCTCTCGAGGAGCTGGCGCATGGTCACGACAGCCATGATGTTTTCTCCTGTGTGTTTTCAGTTGAGCCTGTCGCCTGCGCGTGATCCGACCGCCCGACCCGGAGGTCTGACGGACTGAGGATCGACGCCCACGGGTGATCGGCTCCGGAGAGGTGCCGACGTGGTCTGCGGACGAGCGAATTCCGGCCCAGGGCGGACCGGTGCCTCCAAGCGTACGGCGTCGGGCGCTGGTCGCACCAATCCGTGACCTGGGCTCTCCACAACCCCCGTTGTCCCCACCCCTTCTCCACAACCCCTACCCGCTCCGACCGGGTCCTGCCGGACCCGCCGCGCATGCTCGTCCCATGCCCCGCCCGTTTCCCTTCCTCCCGCTGCTCGCCCTTCTCCTCGGACTGCTCCTGCACACCGCCCCGGCCCGAGCTGCACCTGGCTCCGAGGACCCGGTCGGCGTCTGGCCGCTCGCGCCCGTGCCCGAGGTCGTGCGCCACTTCGACCCACCCGACTCCCCCTACGGCTCCGGGCATCGTGGGGTCGACCTCGCCGGGCACGCCGGCCAGCCGGTCCGCACCGCGCTCTCCGGCACGGTGGTCTTCACCGGCCGGATCGCCGGCCGCGGCGTGGTCGTCGTCAGCCACGGCGCCACCCGCACCACGTACGAGCCCGTGACCGCTGTCGTGACCGTCCGCACCAGGCTCGCCGCGGGCGACGTGATCGGCACTCTCGAGCTGCCGGGCTCGCACTGCTTCCCGCGGGCCTGCCTGCACTGGGGCTGGGTCGCCGGCGACACGTACCTCGACCCGCTCCGGCTGGTCGGCGCCGGACCGGTCCGGCTGCTGCCGCTGTGGCGGGACCTGCCTGTCGCCCGCGCGATCGCCCCTCGCGGAATTGCCACGATTGCCACAGCCTTCGGGGCGGCCCGATGAAGGCCGCGAACGTCAGGACCAGAGCCGTGGAGAGGATTCCCCATCGCGAGCTGCGCAACAACAGCGCCGAGATCCTGCGACGGGTGGCTGCCGGCGAGTCCTTCGAGATCACCAATCACGGCGAGATGGTGGCGATCCTGCGCCAGCCGACGAACGACGAGCATTGGCGCTCCCAGATCTCAACGCCTGCGACCAAGCATCAGAGCTGGCGCAACGTGAAGCGCGTGCGGTCGGCACTCCGCAGCGAAGACGTGCTCGCCGAGCTACGTGAGGAGCGGCTGTGAGGACCTACCTCGACACGTCCGCGGTAGTGAAGCCGATCGTCGAAGAACCGGAGTCGGAGGCACTGGTCGACTTCTTGGCAACGGTGCCCGACGGCGGCGTGTTCTCGTCCGCCCTCCTGGCGACCGAGACCCGCCGGGCTGCGACCCGCCACGGCGCCGAGCAGGCGAGGTGACCGAGACGTGACCTATGACCTCCGCTTGGGCGAGGCGGCCAGACAGCGAGGGCTCACGACGGCAACACCGGCCTGAACAGCGCCGCCCCTGGCTCACGCCCGCGGGTGCGCCTGCTGGTAGGCACGGCGCAGGCGGTCGGTGGTGACGTGCGTGTAGCGCTGGGTCGTGGCCAGGGACGCGTGCCCGAGCAGCTCCTGCACCGAGCGCAGGTCGGCGCCGCCCTCGAGGAGGTGGGTAGCGGCGGTGTGCCGGAGTCCGTGCGGGCCCAGGTCGGGGGCGCCCGGGACGTCGGCGAGCCGGCGGTGGACGAGGGTGCGGACCGCTCGCTGGTCGATCCGGCCGCCCCGGGCACCGAGGAAGAGGGCCGGACCGGAGCCCGGACGGGCCAGGGCGGTGCGGCCCTGGCCGAGCCAGCGGTCGATGGCCGCGGCCGCCGGCTGGCCGAAGGGCACCGTGCGCTCCTTGCGGCCCTTGCCGAAGACGCGCACGACGTTGCGGTCGCGGTCCACGTCGTCGATGTCGAGCCCGCAGAGCTCGCCGACGCGCATGCCCGTGGCGTACAACAGCTCCAGCATCGCCACGTCCCGCAGGCCGACCGGGCTCCCGTCGTCGGCGAGTTCGGTCGCGGCGCTGATCAGCCGGGTGGCCTCGTCGACCCGCAGCACGTCGGGCAGCGTGCGGTGCGGGCGCGGCGACCCGAGCGCCGAGCCGACGTCGTTCGGCGTACGGTCGGTGCGCGCGAGCCACCCGGTGAACACCCGCGCCGCGGTGGCCCGGCGCGCGAGCGTCGTACGGGACAGGCCCATGGTCTGCTGCTTGGCGAGCCAGCTGCGCAGGGTCCGCAGGTCGAGCTCGTCGACGTCGGCCAGGCCGAGCCGCCCGGCGTGCTCGAGCAAGCCGGCGATGTCGCCGAGGTAGGCCCGAACGCTGTGCTGGGTCAGGTCGCGCTCGGCGACGAGGTGGCGCTCGTACTCCCCCAGGACGCGCGCGAACGCCTCGGGCAGGACGTCGGCCTGCTCCTCGGCCGCGTCCTCGGCCGCAACGCTCACTGGGTCGACGCTCACCGCTCGATCGTAGGTCGATCACCTCCGGGCAGCCGCCAACCCGCCGGGAGTCGCTCGACGTGGCCGTCGGCCGCGAGCCCGCCGAGCAGTCGCTCGACCTCCACCGCTCCGAGGCCGGCGACGACCGCGACGGAGGTGGTGGGCGCCGGCGAGGAGACCGGGACCGCGTCCAGCACCTGGCGGGCGCGGACGGAGAGCCGGTCGCGGGGGCCAGCGGGAGCGCGGGCGATCTCGCCGAGGTCCTCGCCGGAGGCGCCGAGCATCTCGAGCACGTCCTCCCCGCGGGTGACCAGCGATGCGGCGCCGGCGCGGATGAGCTCATGCACGCCCTCGGACGCGGCGCTGGAGACGGGCCCGGGAACGCCCATCACGGTCCGGTGCAACTGGTCGGCCCAGGACGCGGTGTTGAGCGCGCCGCTGCGGAGGGCGGCCTCGACGACGACCGTGCCGCGGGTGAGGGCCGCGATGATCCGGTTGCGCGAGAGAAACCTGATCCGGAACGGCGCCGAGCCGGGTGGGGCCTCGGAGACGATCGCGTGGTGCTCGGCGAGGTGGTCGAGCATCTGGCGGTGGCCGAGGGGGTAGACCCGGTCGACGCCGCAGGCCAGGACGGCGACGGTCGGCGCACCCGCGGTGACGGCGCCGCGGTGGGCGGCGTAGTCGACGCCGTACGCCGCCCCGGAGACGACCGGGCGTCCCGCCGCACCGAGGACGGCCGCCATATCGCCGGCCACCTGGTCGCCGTACTGCGTCGACGAGCGCGAGCCCACCACGGCGACCGCGGTCTCGAGCTGGTCGAGCCGGTACGGACCACGCACCCACAGCCCGACCGGTACGTCGCCGCGAGCGTGCAGCACGCCGGCACCGGCCAGGTCGTCGAGCGAGGCCGGCCACTCGTCGTCGCCGGGGATCACGAACCGGATCCCGCGGCGTGCGGCGCGCTCGAGGACCCGGTCGGGCTGGGCGCTCGAGAGCCGACCGGCCGCGGCGGTGAGCTCGGGGCGCAGGTCGGGCTGCTCGCGCAGCACCTCGAGGAAGCGCGGACCGCCCAGCTCGCGGGTCAGGCCCAGACAGCGCAGGTCACCGGGCTCGGTGACCAGGTTGATGGTGGCGCGGGCCAACCGCTCGCGCTCGAGGTCGGTCATGCCACCCCCTCCGTACCGGCGTCGGCCCGGAACATCGCGAGGTCCAGCGGCTGGCCGGACCGGAGCCGCAGCGCGGTGCGGACCTCGTCGACACCGGCCTCGACGTCACGGCCGGCCCGCACCGAACGGAGGTCGGCGACGGTGAGCGCCAGCCGGTGGACGCGGACGGCGCCGCGGGCGCTGAGGCGACCGGCCAGCATCTCGGCGTCGATGACCTGCTGAGCGGCGGGCGGCAGCGGCCAGGTGTCCTTGAGGCGTGGGCTGGGCACGTGGCCGTTGAGGCGCCAGCCCCGGCCGGCGTACCGCTCGTGCTGTCGCAGACGCGCAGCACCGACCCGCAGCCGCACCTCGGCCGAGGTCTCGACCGTGCGGAACGGGTCGTGGCTCGACGGCGAGGCCGGAACGACGTTGCGCACGACGTCGATGCGGTCGATGATCGGGCCGGACAGCTTGGCCCGGTAGGCCCGCCGGACGGTCTCGGCGCACGTGCAGCGGTTGGTCTGGGAGGTCCTGGTCCAGTTGCCGCACGGGCACGGGTTGCTGGCGAGCACCAGCAGCGCGCCGGCAGGAAGGGTCACGGACTCGTCGCGGCGGGCGATCGTGATGTCGCCGTTCTCGAGGGGCTGGCGCAGGGCCTCGATGACGTCAGAGCGGAACAAGGCGAACTCATCGAGGAAGAGGACTCCGCAATGGGCCCGGCTGAGCTCGCCGGGCTGCACCCGGCCCGAGCCGCCGCCGATCACGCTGACCTTGCTCGCGTCGTGGTGGGGCGCGGCGAAGGGCGGTCGCACCACCATCCCGCCGCCGGGGTCGAGCACCCCGGCCAACGAGTGGAGGGCGGTGAGCTCGAGCGACTCCTCGGGCGTGAGATCGGGCAGGATCGTCGGGATCCGTTCGGCAAGGCTGGTCTTGCCGCACCCCTTCGGCCCGGAGAGCTGGAGCGGGTGGCCGCCGGCAGCGGCGACCTCGAGGGCGTACTTCTCCTCGGTCATGCCGCGCAGGTCGGCCAGGTCCAGCTCGTCGAGCCGCTCGTCGCCGCGCCACGAGATCAGCCGGAGGCCGGTCGAGGCGGCCACGGGTGGGGCGAGCGGCAGCTCGTCGCACCGGAGCTCGGCGACCACCTGTCCGAGGGAGCGAACGCCGATCACCTCCACACCCGGCACCATCGTCGCCTCGGCGACCTGGGGCTCGGGAACGTAGACGCGGCCGATCCCGGCGGCCGCGGCGGCCAGCACCATCGGCAGCACGCCCAGTGCCGGCCGCAGACCGCCCGCCAGGGTCAGCTCGCCGATGAAGACGGTGCCCTCCAGCCACTGCGGCTCCAGCTGAGCGTCGGCTGCGAGCAGGCTGACCGCCATCGCCAGGTCGAAGTGGGTGCCGGTCTTGCGCAGGTCGGCAGGCGAGAACAGGAAGGTGCACCGCTTGGTCGCCGGCCAGGCCAGGTCGGTGTTGACGAGCGCCATGCGCACCCGGTCGACGCCCTCGCGCAGCGACGTGTCGGCCCGCCCGACGACGACGGTCGTGGGCTGCCCGACCGAGACGTCGGTCTGGACGTCGATCAGGTGCCCCACCGCACCGTCGAGGGCCACGCACCGCGCGGTCGCGAACGGCATCAGCACAGCCCCCGCACGTGGTCGACGACCGCGGGTCCACGGGCCGGGCGCAGCACGGCGACCAGGTCGACCCGGATCCCGTCGGGCCGGATGCCCCTCTCGAGCACCCACCGCTCCCCCATCCGGCGCAACCGGTCGAGCTTGGCGTCGGTGATCGCCTCGTGCGGGGTGCCGGCCACCAGCGAGGTGCGGGTCTTGACCTCGCACACCACCAAGGTGGCGCCGTCGCGCAGCAGTACGTCGACCTCGCCGTCGGCGCAACGCCAGTTGCGCTCGAGCAGCACCATCCCGAGCCCGGTCAGGTGGCGCACCGCCACGTCCTCGCCGTACGCGCCGATCGCCCGGCGGGCCTGTGCTGTCGTCATGCCCCCAGCATCGGCACGCCAGGACCGGGCCGCGGATCAGCACCGCTCCGGCTGTGGAGAGTCAGGTCGAGACGGCCCGCTGTGGACAGTTGACGTCACCGCAGGCGACTCGACGGAACGATGAGGCGATCATGTGACGACCCGTCACCTGACGAGCCGCGGGGCGCCGCACCTCGGCTGATGCTCGACCCACAGGTCGAACCCACCGATGTTGAGGCCGAGCATCGCCGACACCTTGTTGATCACCTTGGACTGGAGTTCCGAGATCAGTCCGTTGAGCAGCGGAGTCACCGCAGACGTCACCACGCCTTGCAGCTGCGTCGACAGGCCGGCGACCAGGCTGTTGAGCGGCTTGGTGACCAGCGGGCCGAGGCTGATGGGCACGCCCAGGAGCACCACCAACGCCTGCTGCGTGCTGAACGTCCCGCCCACGGCAACGCTCAACGGCGTGAGTGAGAACGCGCTGATCGACGGAATCAAGGTTCCCGGAACCGTGAAGGCGGTCGGGTTGGTCAGGTCCCAATGCGGTGCGTCGACGGTGTACGTCGGATCCGTGGGCGCCACGCCGGGCGTCCCGTTGAGCTGCACCCCGGCGTTGACGTCGAGCGAGAGGTGCGCACCCTTCAGGATCGTCGAGTTCACCGCGACGATGGGAGCGAGCGGGCTGAGGATCCCCGAGAGCCCGGAGAGCAGGCTGTCGATCAGCGACGCACTCGCTCCGGTGCCGGTCAGCAGATCGCCCGACACGGAGGCGTGAATCGTGCCAGAAGTCAGGGTGGGGACCCCGACCGCGGCCGAGTTCACCTGGAAGGTCACGCTCTGCGCACCCGTGGCATCACAGTTGTTCAGGCTCAGCATCCTCGCATTCGCCTGGGCCAGGCGCGTCTCGAGTGTCAGGTCGATCGCATCGACGTGCACCTTGGCACTGGCGAGACCACCGATGGAGACGCCGATGTCCCGCGCGTCCGAGTGGATCGTCGTCGTCAGCTGCACCTGAGCCGTGTGCGCCACGTCGTTCGGGTCGCCCGAGCAGACCTTTCGCGGACCTTCGATCACCTTCAGGGTCGTGGTCGCGGTGACGCCTGCAATCGGACCGACCTTGAGCCCCGGGATGTCGACCAGGTGGTCCTTGTTGGCGACGATGATCGCCCCGGTCACGAGGTCGAGCACGTTGACGCTGGATGCGAGGGCAGCTGGATCGCTGGGCGCTGCGGAGATGAGGTCCCCCATCTTGACCGTCAGCCCGCTGAGCAGGGCGGCGGCCTTGATCGCCCCGAGCGCGGTCACCGTGGCGGCGCTGGCACCGTGCCCGGGCGAGGAGAGCACGTCGAGAGAGGCGCCGATGAGATCGGCGACGTTGACATGGTCGGCCTTCAGCAGCTCGCTGACGGTTCCGACGCCCAGCTGCCCGGTCTTGACCAGGTCCAGCAGGCTGACGTTCGCGTCGGCGAGACCTGAGTAGCCACCGACCGTCGCGTCGAGGTTGGAGCCGAGCAGTCCGCCGAGCAGGGTCGCGAGCAGGGCGCTGTCACCCGACCTCACCCGCGCGATGAAGGAGCCGATGCGGAAGCAGGCCCCCTTGTCGGCCGACGCCACAGCCCGCCGCTGTGCCTTGCCGGTCTTCGCCACCTCGATGGAGAAGCCGGTCTCGGTGTGGGCGACGACGCTGACCGCAGTCGGGATCTTGGCGTCGTCCGCCGGCCGGACATACGCCTTGAAGGAACCGTCCTCCATGACGCCCCACGCGACATCCAGGGTCGGCACCCGCCCCTGGTGGGTGCCGAGAACGCTGCTGTTGCGGTCGCGACTCGCGTTCGCAAGGGCCTGGTCCTGGGCGGCTGCCGTCAGCTGCGCGAGCGTCTTCCCCTTGTTCAGCTCCTGGGCGAGGTCCAGGGCCACGACATCGGCCAGCGTCTGGGCGTCGGTCCGGGCGACCCGCTGCATCCCGATGTCGACCGCGAAGGAAGCGGACACCAGCAGCACGCTCGACATCAGCAAGGCGATGAGCAGCGCCGCCGCCCCGCGCTCGTCCCGGGCGGTCCGGCTCACGTCAGCTCACCCTCGCGACGGCGGTGTAGCGGAGCCAGTCAGGAAGCACCAGGCCGAATCCGGGGATCATCCCGTCGTAGGGGATCACGACCTTGACCGTCGCGCAGGACTTCGTGGCGTCGTTGCTGCAGGCAGCGACCGACACGCTGCAGTCGTTCGCTCCCGACCCCCAGGAAGTACAGCTGTACTGGCTGCCCTGGGTCGCCAGCGCGGCGTTGACGGCGTTCTGCGCGCTGATGGTGCGCTTGGCCGCGTCCAGCTCGACCGCCGCCGCCCGCGCCCCCTCGGACGCAGCCTGGCTCACGGACTGACGCACGCTGAGCATGTCGCCGTAGTTGATGATGCCGAACACGATGAGCATCAGTGGGAACAGGATCAGCGCGAACTCGACCGCAGCTGCACCCCTGTCGCTCGTCCTTCGACGGCGCAGCAGCACACCCGTCCCTCGCACACAACGCCTCATCGGCCGGCCTCCCCCGGACTCGCTCCCATGACGCCCCCGAGCGGCGTTGCGCACACAGTAGTGGCGCGGAGAACAGCCGTGGAACGAATCCCGGGTCATTCCACTCGGACGACGGGAGCGGGCTAGTTCGTTCTGACTAGGGCCCGTGGTCCCTGTCGCCCGGGACGATGGTCCTCAGGAGCCTCACCCGTTCAGGTCCCGCCCATGGTGCCACGTCGTCACGGGGGTCCCTGTCGGTCGACCCGACTTCGCGCCCAGCGGGGAAATGACCCCCGTTCGGGCTTCGCTCGGGCGGTCCCGGTGCCGACAATCGAACTGGGAGTTCGGTCGGCTCGGGCCGACGAGGGGGAGGCAGACATGGCTCTGGGACGACGACGTGCGCGTCGCGCCGGCGTGACCGGCGACGAGCGCGGTGCCGCCGCGGTGGAGTTCGCCCTCGTCGGCGGCCTGCTGGTGATGATCGTCTTCGGGATCCTCCAGTACGGCCTGTACTTCGACGACTCGCTCAATGCCAACCAGGGCGTGCGCGAGACGGCCCGGATGTCGGTGGTCGGAAAGACCTCCTCCGGCTGCAGTACGACGCTCGGCTGGCCCGGCATCTCGTGCACCGTCGAGACGATGGTCGACCGGGCACCTGCAGACACCTACGTGAAGATCTCCGCGCCCGACGGCTGGGCGCGCGGCAACCTCCTCCAGGTCTGCGTCCTGGTCCGGTCGCGCGGCGACTTCGGCATGCTGCCGATGCCCAACGGCGGCTACGTCCGGGCGAGCCTGCGGATGTCGATCGAGGAGGACACCACCAAGCCCAGCGGGACCGGGTCCGCCGAGGCCGTGCCGACCGGGCAGAGCTGGGCGTGGTGCAAGTGAGCCGCCGCCCGAGCCGCCGGGACACGACCGACGAGCGCGGTGTCGT
This sequence comes from Nocardioides sp. F233, assembly GCF_057813895.1. Taxonomy (NCBI): domain Bacteria; kingdom Bacillati; phylum Actinomycetota; class Actinomycetes; order Propionibacteriales; family Nocardioidaceae; genus Nocardioides; species Nocardioides sp. F233. Next base: position 310,059 of record NZ_JBVASH010000004.1, on the reverse strand, counting down.
CGCCGTCCTGACCGCTCTGATCGCCGTCGTGCTGCTGATGGCCGCCTCCCTCGTCATCGACCTCGGCCTGGCCCGTGACGTCCGCGGCCAGGCCCAGAACGCGGCAGACGCCTCGGCGCTCGCGGCCGGCAACGTGCTCTACGACGACGAGGGTCAGGCCCAGGTCGCCGTGGCGAGCGCCGCTGCACAGGCCTACGCCGCCGACAACTTCGGCGTCGCCGCCGCGTCGTGGGGGTCCTGCAAGGACCCGGGGCACCTGACGTACGCACCCGTCTCGCAGTGCATCTCCTTCGACGACCAGGACCGCCCGAGCCGGGTCCGGGTGCGGGTTCCGGACCGCACGGTGAAGACGGCGCTCGCCGGCCTGATGGGGGTCAGCGAGTTCCACATCGGCGCGACAGCGACCGCGACCCTCGACCCGGGCGTGGTCTTCAAGTGCTCGCTGTGCGTGCTCGGAGACGGGACGCACACCCTCGGCAACGGCGACGCCACGGTCACGGCGAGCAGCGTGCACTTCAACGGCAGCGTCTCGACCGGACCCAACGGCATCGTCGAGGCGATCGGCGACGGCAACGAGATCACCGTCGAGAACACGGCCACCGGCAACTACGACCCACCCGCCGAGCACGTCGCCACCAAGATGGGCGACCCGCTCGCAGGCATGGTCCTCCCGGCTCCCTCAGGGCCGGCACTGACCAACCCCTGCACGCAGGGACCGGGCGTCTACGGGTCCCGGACCTTCGGCAACAACGAGACCTGCGTGCTGACCCCCGGGCTGTACGTCCTGACCGGCACCTGGGACATGGGCAACAACACCGTCTTCCGTGGCACGGGCGTGACCCTGTACGTCGTGTGCGGCACGCCCACCGCACCGCGGTTCTGCGCCACGACCGGCGAGGCCGGCGGCCAGTTCGACGCCAGCAACGGAAACGAGCTGAGCCTGACGGCCGGAGCGCTCGGCTTCAGCGACCTCGCCATCGTCTACGACCGGCACAACACCAGCCCGGTCCACGTGCAGGGCAACGGCCAGACCAACATCTTCGGCAGCATCTACGCGCTGAGCTCGATGCTCTACGCGAACGGCAACTCGGGCAACGGCGTGACCAGCGGCTCGATCGTCGTCAACGACCTCTACATGAACGGCCAGAACTCCCACCTGAAGGTGACCAACGGTCTGGACCGCGAGTGGCGCCGGCCACCGTCGGGCCTGCACCTCAGCGGCTGAGCCGCCTCAAGACACAGCCTTGATCCCTCGGTGGGTGGCTACTGCGCGCCACCCCAGCGGCGCGCTCGCTGCGTTGCGGACGCTCGAAGGGCGGACAAGCACGTCGTCGCGCCCACGCCTTGCGATCACACCCCTGGGGCGGCGCTCGCTACGCCACCCACCGAGGGATCAAGGCTTCGGCAGCTCCAGGTCGGAGGTCGCCAGCTCCTCGACGTTGACGTCCTTGAACGTCAGCACCTTCACGTTCTTGGCGAAGCGCGCCGGGCGGTACATGTCCCAGACCCAGGCGTCGGCGATGGTGACCTCGAAGAAGACGTCGCCGCCCTCGGAGCGGGCCTTCACGTCGACCGAGTTGCACAGGTAGAAGCGGCGGTCCGTCTCGACGACGTACTTGAAGATGCCGACGACGTCGCGGTACTCCCGGTAGAGGTTCAGCTCCTGCTCGGTCTCGTACTTCTCGAGCTCCTCTGCACTCACGATCCCACCCTAGCCCTCGCCGCCCGGCAGCGGCTCGAGTCCCGCCGCGCGTCGCACGTTGACGAACCGCATCCGGTGGATCGGCGAGGGGCCGTGCTCGTCGAGGGCCGCAGTGTGGGTGGCGGTGATGTAGCCCTTGTGCGTCTTGAAGTCGTACGCCGGCCACTGCTCGTCGAGGTCCAGCATGATCCGGTCCCGGGTGACCTTCGCGAGCACCGACGCGGCGGCGACGCACGCCGCCACCCGGTCGCCCTTCCACACCGCGAGCCCGGGGACGCCGAGGCCGTCGACGGGGAACCCGTCGGTGAGCACGTACGACGCCGGCAGGTCCAGCTTCGCCACGGCCTGCCGCAGCGCCTGGACGTTGGCGACGTGCATGCCGAGGCGGTCGCACTCGTCGTGCGGGATCACCACGACCGACCAGGCGAGCGCCCGACGTACGACCTGGTCGTAGCAGCGTTCGCGGGCGGCCGCGGTCAGCAGCTTGGAGTCGGCGAGGCCGGGGACGATGCCGGCCTTGCCGGCGGGCAGGATCGCCGCCCCGGCCACGAGCGGGCCGGCGCAGGCCCCGCGGCCGGCCTCGTCGACCCCGGCGATCGGCTCGAACCCGTGCCGGCGCAGGGCGCGCTCGTAGCCGTAGATGCCGGCGTCACGCCGTACCGTCGCTCCCCTGGGCAGCGTGGACATGCCCTGTGCTCTCCCTCCGAGGTCAGTTGCCCGGGACGGTGTCGGCCTTCTTCGCCTTCTCCAGCAGGTCGGCCGGCGGGCTGTCGGGGACGCTGTCGAAGACCTCGGGGCGGCTGATCCAGCGCCAGCGGTCGCGGGGCCAGATCAGGGTGAAGACCTTGCCGACGACGAGGTCGGTGTCGACCCACGGGCTCTGCGTGCAGGGATCCTCGCCGGGGGTGCACAGGTGCGCCCGGGAGTCGGCGGAGTGACCGCGGTTGTCACCGAGGACGAGCAGCTTGCCCTGCGGGATCGGCCCGATGATCCAGTCGCAGGGCTGGGACAGACCGGTCTCGCGCTCGCTGATGAAGTCGTCGATCTCGGCGTTGCACTGCCCGGGGTTCTTCGCGAGGTACTCGGTCTCGTCGATGGGCTTGCCGTTGACCTTGATCCGGCCCTGGGCGTCACAGCACTCGACCACGTCGCCCTCGGTGCCGATGACGCGCTTCACGAGGTGGCCGCCGGTCGGGTAGAGCCCGACCTTGGACAGCAGGTTCGCGACACCGGTGGGGCCCTGGCTGTCGGTCGGCCCGAGCCACTCGCCCGGGTCCTGGAAGACGACGACGTCGCCGCGCTTCGGCGTACGACCGAACCAGTAGGAGACCTTCTGGACCAGGATCCGGTCGTTCTTGACCAGGCCCGGCTCCATCGACTCCGACGGGATGTAGAAGGCCTGGACGAACAGCGCCTTGATGACGACGGCCAGGCCCAGCGCCACCGCGAGCAGCAGGATGCTCTCCTGCCACACCGGCAGGTGCTTGCGCGGGGCTGAGGAGGACCGGGAGCCTGCCTCGTCGGTCGCCTTCGGGTCGGGGACCTGGGCGGCGGGCTCCGCGGCGGGGTCGTCGGTCGTCACGAGACACACTCTAGGAGCACGGCCCACGCAGGAAGCACGAAGGCCCGACCGTTTCCGGTCGGGCCTTCGTGGTAGCGCTTCTCGCAGAGGTCAGACCTCGCGGCGCTCCTTGATCTTGGCCTTCTTGCCGGTGAGGTTGCGCAGGTAGTAGAGCTTCGCGCGACGCACGTCACCGCGGGTGACGACCTCGATGGACTCGAAGATCGGCGAGTGGAGCGGGAAGGTCCGCTCGACACCGACGCCGAAGGAGACCTTGCGGACGGTGAAGGTACGGCCGATGCCGGCACCGTGCATGCGGATCACGACGCCCTGGAACACCTGGACACGCGAGCGGCTGCCCTCGATGACCTTGACGTGGACCTTGACGGTGTCACCGGCGCGGAAGGCCGGGACGTCGGAGCGCTTGGCGGCGTTGCCGAGGTCGGTGACCACGGCGGGGGTGGGGTTGCTCATGATTCTCCTCGCGAATGCGCACAGGTCAGCCGCGGTGGTGGTGATGGAAACGGATGAGAGCGTCACGATCGGCGATTCCCCTGTGGCAGAAGCGTCCGTGACACCGACCAGCAATCCTCGCACAGCCGGGACCGGCGCCCCAAAAGCCGGCGCAGTCAGTGACGCTTGGTGAGGACCACCGTGTGCGGCGGAGCGGGGAGGTCGGTGCGCAGCCGGAAGCCGGCCTTCTTGTACAGGCGCTGGTTGCGGGCGCTCGCCGCCCCCGTGAACAGGAAGTACGACGTCACGCCGGCCGGCGCCACGGCCTGGATGTGCTCGAGCAGGACCCGCCCGAGCCCGCTGCCCTGCAGGTCCGGCGCGACCATGATCCGGCCGATGTCCCAGGTGTGCTCGCCCTCGAGCCGACCGCGCACGGCACCCACCAGGCGTCCGGCGCGCCGCACGACCCAGGTGTCCCACTCCCCCAGCCACGCGCGGACGTCGTCGAGCGACTCCTGCAGGGCCGGGATGTCGAGGGTGTCGTTGGCCTGCGCCTCCTGCACCCAGCAGGCCCGCTGGAGGGTGAGGATCTCGCCCGCGTCGCCGGGCGTGGCCCGCACGATCGGGGTGCCGTCGTCGAGCACGGACGGCGCCAGGAGGTCCGGGCGGCGCTCGGCCGTCCGTCGTACGGCCTGCTCGTGGCGCCAGTTCGCGACCTTGCCGTGGTCGCCCGAGCGCAGCACAGCGGGGACCTCGTGGCCGCGCCACTCCGGCGGCTTGGTGTAGACGGGGTACTCCAGCAGCCCGCCCTCGGCGTGCGACTCCTCGACCAGCGACTCGGCGTTGCCCATGAAGCCCGGCAGCAGGCGGACGACGGCCTCGGTGATCGCGAGCGCCGCGACCTCGCCGCCGTTGAGGACGTAGTCACCCAGGCTGATCTCGCGGACCTCGGCGATCTCGCGGGCGTGGTCGATGACCCGCTGGTCGATGCCCTCGTAGCGCCCGCACGCGAAGACCAGGCGCTCGCGCGTCGCGAGCTCCTCGGCCAGGCGCTGGTCGAACGGCTCCCCCGACGGGGTCGTGAAGATGACGGTCGCGCCCGGGACGAGCAGCTCGTCGAACGCCTCACCCCACGGCTCGGGCTTCATCACCATGCCGGCGCCGCCGCCGTACGGGGTGTCGTCGACCTTGCGGTGCCGGTCGTGGGTCCAGTCCCGCAGGTCGTGGACAGCGAAGTCGAGCAGCCCGCTCGCCGCCGCCTTGCCCGGCAGCGAGAGCTCCAGGGGCGCGAAGAAGTCGGGGAAGATGGTGAGGTAGTCGAGCCTCACGCGTCGTCGCCCTCGTCCGCTTCGTCGTCGGGGAACGGCGTGACCAGGCCGGGCCGGTCCGCGATGACCACGCGGCCGCCGGCGACGTCGACCTCGGGCACCAGCGCGGTCACGAACGGCACCAGCGCCTCACGGCTGTCCAGCGTCCTGATCCGGAGCAGGTCCTGGGCGCCGTGGGTGAGACCGACCACCTCGCCGAGGTGCGTGCCCTCGAGGTCGTGGGCGGCGAGGCCGACGAGCTGGTGGTCGTAGAACTCCTCCGGGTCGTCCGGGCTCTCGTCGGCAGGTACGACGGCCCGCAGCACCACGCCCCGCGCGGCCTCGGCCGCGTTGCGGTCGGACAGCTCGGCGAAGGTCGCGAGCAGCACGCCCTGGTGCCAACGGGTGCGGCTCACGGTGAGGGTGCGGGCAGCGAACGCCGAGCCGCGCGGCGCCTCGACGTCGAGCACGGCACCGTCGGCGTAGCGGCGCTCCGGCTCGTCGGTGCGGACGTCGACGGTCACCTCGCCCCGGATGCCGTGCGGCTTGCCGATCCGGCCGACGACGACCTCGATGCTCTCCACGCGTCCGAGGTTAGGGCCACCGCCCCGGGAACGCCGAACGGGCGCCTCCCTGAGGGAGACGCCCGTTCGGTGTGGTGCTGGGTTCAGCGGCGGTCGGTGTCGACGAAGTCGATCCGGGCGCTGCTGTTGCCGGCGATCGCGGAGATCACGGTGCGGAACGCGGTCGCGGTGCGACCGTTGCGACCGATCACCTTGCCGAGGTCGTCGGGGTGGACCCGGACCTCGAGCACGGCGCCGCGGCGCAGCTGCTTGTCGCGCACGACGACGTCGTCGGGGTGGTCGACCACTCCGCGGACGAGGTGCTCCAGCGCGTCAGCCAGCATCGGCTCAGGCCTCGGGGGTCTCGGCCGGGGCGTCGGCGAGGGCAGCCACGTCGGCGGCCTGCTCCTCGGCGGCGAGGTTCTCGACGAGCTCCTCGACCTCGGCCTTGGCCTCGGCGGTGTCGGCGGGGGCCTCGACCTTGTCAGCCTTCTTCTCGGCCTTCTTCTTCGCGGTGGTCGCCGAAGCCTTGGGCTCGCTGGCGGCCTCCTTGAGGGCCTCGTTGAAGATCTCGAGCTTGTCGCGCTTGGGCTCCTTGACCTTGAGGGTGCCCTCGGCGCCATCGATGCCCTTGAACTTCTGCCAGTCGCCGGTGACCTTGAGGATGGCCTCGACGGCCTCCGACGGCTGCGCGCCGACGCCCAGCCAGTACTGCGCCCGCTCGGAGACGACGTCGATGTACGACGGGTCCTCCTTGGGGTGGTACTTGCCGATCTCCTCGATCACCGCGCCGTCGCGCTTCTTGCGCGAGTCGACGATGACGATGCGGTACTGCGGGACCCGGACCTTGCCCAGGCGCTTCAGACGAATCTTGACGGCCACGTTTGTGGTGTCTCCTTGAGAACTGGTGGTGGGTGAGCCAGGGACGACCAGGTGGGGAACACCGGCGCCCGGACTCGGACGGGTTCTGCCACCACCGGTAGAGAGGGACCGGAAGTCGCAGAACTCAGTCGGACAGTCTGCCAGACGCCCGACGTACGGCACGAATCCACCCTAAGCCTCGAACCACCGACTCCCCGCTGCTGCGCCTCACCGGATGGGCACGCTCACGACGCGGCGCATCGGTGGATCGAGGCTCACCCCTGGACCGGACCCTGCGCAAGGTGCTCGGCGAGGGCGGTGGCGATGGCCCGGTCGTCGGTGTCGAAGCAGGTGTACGCCGGCGACGTGTTCACCTCCCAGCAGTACCAGCGTCCGTCCTCGCCGAAGCGCAGGTCGATGCCCGCGAGCTCGAGCCCGAGCGCGGCGGTGAGCGCCCGGCAGCGCTCGGCGACGACGTCCGGAAGGTCGGCGGGCTCGAGGCTGAAGCCGCCGTACCGGTAGTCGACGGCCTCGGTCCGGATCCGGTTCGCGAACAGCCGCTCCCCCACGGCGTGCACGCGGTACTCCGCACCGCGGACGAACCGCTGCAGCTGGGTCGGGCACCAGCGGACCGCGGTGAAGTCGTCGCCGGGACCGAGCGTGCGCACGATGGAGCGGGTGCCGCTGATCGACTTCACGATCGCCCGGCCGTGCTGGGCGACGAAGGCGGCCGCGGCCTCCGGGTCGGTGGTCAGCAACGTCTCCGGTACGGCGAACCCGGCCGCGGCGATCGCGCGGGACTGGCGCGGCTTGGAGTGGTTGCTGAGTCCGGCGGAGGGCCGGTTGACGACCCGCACCGACTCCGGTGCGGACTCGGCCCACTCGCGCAGGTCCGTCGCGAGCCGTAGGAGCCGGACCCGCTCCGCCGCGTCGACGGCGTCGCCGAGGTCGTAGGGCCGCAGGTAGATCCCCCGCACGTCCTCGACCACGACCTCGCGACCACCGACGAGCAGGACCAGCCCCTCCTCGGTCCGCTCGACCACGGTGTCGGCGCAGGCAGCCTGGTCCACGAAGAGGTACGGCGTACCGCGGTCCGCGAGCGCCCGGCGTACGTCGTCCAGCGGGGTGTCGGTCCGCAAGCCGTGCAGCACGATCACGACGCCACCTCCACGCCGATCACCCGGCGGACCTGGGTGCGGATCGCAGCGCGGACCGGGGCGGTCCGGGCCAGGGGTGCCGGCAACACCGCGTGCAGCCGCGGGAGGGCACGACCACCGCCGAGGTCGACGACTGCGGTCAGCAGCGGCGCTGCGCGGGTGATCGCCATCCGCACCAGGCGGCGGCGCAGCTCGGCGCTCGGGGCGGGGCCGTCGCCCGCGACCCGGAACACCTCGCCGCCGACCACGGTCACCACGACAGGGGCGACCGGCTCCTCGTCGTCGGTCATCGCCAGGCCCGCGGACGCCGCCCACACGGACGTCGGCAGGCAGGGACCGGCGAGGCTGGCGTGGGACGGCGCGACCAGGCAGCGGTCGCCGATCGTCTCGAGCCAGTGCCCGAGGAAGGCGGTCATCTCGCCGGCGACGTACGTCCGGTGCTCCTCGGCGATCCAGGCCAGGTCCCCGGCCTCGACACCGGCGAGCAGCGAGACCACACAGCGCACCCGGTCATCGGTGAACGGCTCGCCGTCCGCGATCCCCCGGCCCGCGGACGGGCCCGTCCGGGAGGACGGGCCCGCCGCGAGCTCCCAGCCGGGCAGCGACAGGTCCGCCGGGGTGAGCAGGCGTGCGCCCGCCCACCCCGCGACCAGGGCCGCGGCCCCGGGGTCCCGCTCGGAGGCGAGGACCAGGATCACGACGCCCCTTCGGCGTGGGCGCCGTTGAGGGCGGCCTCGACCACCTCACCGGACACGTCGGGCCGGTCCTCGGCCCCGACGAACGGGGCGCCGAGACTGCCGACGACCCGCTCGATCCGGTCGAGGCGCTGGATGACCTCCTCGAGACCCTCCCGCTCGTCGATCACCGGGTTGATGACCAGGTCGCCCGGGTCGAGGTGGTCGATCTCGCGGCCGGCGCGCTTGTAGATGTCGATCTCGCGGATCTCCTTGAACCGCTTCTCGAACACGTCGTCGCGCACGTGCTTCATCAGGTCGTCCTCGAAGTGGAACCGCTTGACGATCCGGCTGGCCGCCACCAGGGCGTCGTACACGTTGATCCGGCCGTAGCCCGTCTGCTCGTTCCAGGTGCCGTTCGGGTGGCCCGAGACGTTGGCGTACGCCACGGTGCCGGTCTTGTCCGCGGTGGTCTCGATGATCTGGCGGACCCGCACGTTGCTGAGCGAGGAGTTCCGCGACCGGATCAGCGCGGCGAGCGCGGCCACGTGCGGCGTCGCGGCCGACGTGCCGTTGAAGGTGCCGGTGTAGTCGGTGCCCGTGTAGCCGTTGGCGCCGAGCCGGTCGGTGGTCGGGATCCGGACGCCGGGGGCGACCACCGAGATCTGCGGGCCGTAGTTGGCGCCCCACTGCTCGCCGTCCGGGCTGGTCGGCGACTTGCGGTTGTCGACCTGGTCGCTGGCGCCGACCGCGATCACGAGCGGGTTCGTCGCCGGGTAGGTGATGCCGTTGGCCAGGTTCTGGTTGTGCGTGGCGACGCACATGACCATGTTGGCGTTGAACGCCTCCTGGATCGCCGGGTCGATCACCGCGTGGCTCCACGCGTTCCACCCGAAGCTCATCGACACGACCTGGGCGCCCTGCATCCGGGCGTAGCGCAGGCCGGCCGCGACCTCGGTGTCGGTCCACCGCGAGAACGCGATCGGCAGCAGGCGGCAGCCGCCCGCGAGCCCGGAGACGCCGACGCCGTTGCCGATGCGGGCACCGACGATGCCGGCGCAGGCGGTGCCGTGGTTGCCGGTCGGGGCGCCGGTGCCGGACATGGTGCCGAGGTTGATGCCGTTGTGCAGGAAGCCGCCGACGAGGTCGGGGTGGCCGAGCTCGACGCCCTCGTCGAGGATCGCCACGGTCACCGCCGAGGAGCCGGTCGTGAGGTTCCAACCGGTGGTGCCGGGACCTCCGGCGTGGATCTGGCGCAGGTTCCACTGGTCGACGTACATCGGGTCGTTGGGCGTGTACGCCACCGGCACCCGCGCCGGCACCCACTCCAGGCGCACCTCGACCGGGCGCCCCAACGCCTCGCCGATGCGCTCGGTGAGGTCGTAGGCCGGGCTGGCGGCCGGGTCGGTCACGGTGAAGTAGTCGTGGTCGCCGAGGAGCGCCGAGCGGACCTCGTCGCGCTGCAGGCCGAGCGCGGTGACCTTGGCCAGGTCGTCCGGGTCGGCGACGTCGGCGTGCAGCAGCACGACGGCGTCCGCGGCCGGCGCGAGCTCCTCGGCCCCGGCACCGAAGTCGGCCGTGTAGACGGGCGACGACCAGGCGACGCTGCCGCTCGTGGTGGCCGCGGCGATCGCGTCGCCGTCGACATCGGCGCCGTCGGCGGTGCGCGCGAAGAGGAAGTCCGGCCCTTCGTTGGCGGGCTGCTTGCGCGCCCCGTCGTCGGCGGCGGCCGCCGGGCCGCCCTGGCTGTCGGCACCCTCGCGGACCAGGCCGAGGGAGTCGAGGACGTCGGCCTGGCCCGCGGCGGCGGGACCGCCGGAGCGGGGCGAGAGCAGCACGCGGTCGGGCTTGGGGGTGAGCTCCACACCGGAGGGGTGCGTGAGGTGCTCGGGGTAGCGGTGCATGGTGGGCTCCTTGGAGAGGGGGCGCGACCGAGTGGTCGCTCCTTCCTAGGAGCCCGGGGGTGGCGTGCCTGATACGCCGGATTGCGAGGTCGTCAGGCGACGACCTTGCCGCGCAGCACCACGCGCGACGGCTCGGCGAGCACCGACAGGTCCTCGACCGGGTCGCGGGGGTAGACCACGAAGTCGGCCGGGTCGCCCTCATCGAGGCCGGGGTTCCAGCCGAGCCAGGCGCGCCCGCGCCACGAGGCGGCACCGAGCACATAGGCGTTGGGCAGACCCATCGCCGCCATCGCGAGGATCTCCTCGTGGAGCACGCCGTGGCGGGCCGAGCCGCCGCCGTCGCTGCCGACGTAGAGGGCCACGCCGGCGTCGTAGGCGTCCATCAGGACCGCCTGGCGGCGGGCGAGGAGGGTCTCCATGGTGCTGCTGTACGTCGGGAACTTGTCGCGTGCGGCCGAGATGAACTCCGGGAACTTGGCGGTCTGCAGCACGGTCGGGACCAGCGCGACGCCGTGCGCGACCATCTGCTCGAGATGGGCGGCGGTGAGCCCGGTGCCGTGCTCGATGCAGTCGATGCCGGCGTCGAGGAGCGGGCCGATCGCGTCCTCGCCGAAGCAGTGCGCGGTCACCTTGGCGCCCTGCGCGTGCGCGACCTCGATCGCGGCGGTGAGGGCGTCGGCCGGGAAGGACGGTGTCAGGTCGCCCTCGTCTCGGGAGATCCAGTCGCCGACCAGCTTGACCCAGCCGTCGCCGTCGAGCGCCTGCTCGGCGATCGTGTCGACCAGACCGTCGGGCTCGACCTCGACCCCGTAGTTGCGCAGGTAGCGGCGGGTGCGGGCGACGTGGCGTCCGCAGCGGATCAGCCGGGGCAGGTCCTCGCGCTCGTGGACCCAGCGGGTGTCGGCCGGGGAGCCGCAGTCGCGGGTGAGCAGCACGCCGTTGTCGCGGTCCGCGATGGCGGTCCGCTCGATCTCGGCGTCGTCGACCGCTCCCCCGTCCTCGAGGCCGAGGTGGTTGTGGGCGTCGACCAGGCCCGGGACGATCCAGCCCTCGGCGGCGGTCTCGGCGCCCTCCAGCCCGGCTGGGCGCTCGTAGGTGATCCGTCCGTCGACGACGTACACCTCCCGCGTCTCGCCGTCGGGCAGGACCGGACCGGAGAACCGCAGCGCACTCACGCGGGCGACGCTACCAACGCCCGCCGCGCGACCGATGCCCCCGAAGGGAGTCAGAGGTGGGACAGCAGCCAGGTGGGCGAGAGCGTCGTGGCACCGACGCCGTGGACCCGGGCGTCCAGCGCCCGGTCGGCGGTCACCACCACGACCCGGTCGCCCTTCTCGGCGGCCTTGCGGGCCTCGGCGAGGATCGTCGCGTCGCCGTCCTTCGGGGCGTGCACCGTCCGCACGTGCGCGTCACGACCGGCCCGGACGCCGCCCTTGGCCTGGCCCTCGAGGACCAGCACGACGACGTCGTACTCGACGTCGGCCACGAGGAGCTGCTCGTGCAGGCGTGCCGCCGCGCCCGCCCGGTCCTTCCACCAGCCGTCCGGGCGCGCGCCGACGACGTTGGCGCCGTCGACGATGAGCGTGCTCACTTCAGGAACTTGGAGAAGTCCTTCGGCAGCTGCAGGTTCTCGGCAGCAGCCTCGTAGTCGATGTCCTGGCCGATGCCGAACGGGTTCGGCGTGGCCTCGGCAGCCTTCGCCTTCGCGGCGGCGGCGTCCTGGGCGGCCTTGGCCGGGTTCCCGGAGCGACGCGCGCCCTTGCCCTTGGTCTGCTTGGCCTTCTGCTTGGCGCTGACCCGCTTGCCGCCACCGGGGCCACCCATGCCCGGCATGCCCGGCATTCCGGGCATGCCGCCGCCACGGGCCATCTGCATCATCATCTTGCGCGCCTCGAAGAAGCGGTCGACGAGAGTGTTGACGTCGGAGACGCTGCGGCCCGAACCCTTGGCGATGCGGGCGCGACGCGAACCGTCGATGAGCTTGGGGTTGGTGCGCTCGGCCGGCGTCATCGAGCGGATGACCGCCTCGATCCTGTCGATCTCGCGGTCGTCGAAGTTCTCGAGCTGCTCGCGGACCTGGCCCATGCCGGGCAGCATCCCGAGGATCTTCTGCATCGAGCCGAGCTTCTTCAGCTGCTGCATCTGGGCGAGGAAGTCGTCGAGCGTGAAGTCACCCTGGGTGAGCTTCTCGGCTGCCTTGAGCGCCTCCTCCTGGTCGAAGGCCTTCTCGGCCTGCTCGATCAGGGTGAGGACGTCACCCATGTCCAGGATGCGCGAGGCCATCCGGTCGGGGTGGAAGACGTCGAAGTCGGTCATCTTCTCGCCGGAGGAGGCGAACATGACCGGCCTGCCGGTGACCTGGCGGATCGACAGCGCGGCACCACCGCGGGCGTCACCGTCGAGCTTGGTGAGCACGACGCCGTCGTACCCGACACCGTCGAGGAACGCCTGTGCGGTGACCAGCGCGTCCTGACCGATCATCGCGTCGACGACGAAGAGGACCTCGTCGGGCTGGACGGCGTCGCGGATCGCGGCGGCCTGGCCCATCATCTCCGCGTCGACGCCGAGGCGGCCCGCGGTGTCGACGATGACCACGTCGTGGAGCCTGCGCTTGGCCTCCTCGATGGAGGCCTTCGCGACCGACACCGGGTCGCCGACGCCGTTGCCCGGCTCGGGGGCGTAGACCGGGACGCCGACCTTCTCGCCGTTGACCTGGAGCTGCTGGACGGCGTTCGGGCGCTGCAGGTCGCAGGCCACGAGCATCGGGGTCTTGCCCTGGTCCTTGAGCCACAGCGCGAGCTTGGCCGCGAGGGTGGTCTTGCCGGCACCCTGCAGACCGGCGAGCATGATGACCGTCGGGCCGGTCTTGGCGTAGCGCAGCCGGCGGGTCTCGCCACCGAGGATCTCGACCAGCTCGTCGTTGACGATCTTGACGACCTGCTGGGCGGGGTTCAGCGCACCGCTGACCTCCTCGCCACGGGCGCGCTCCTTGACCGCGGCGACGAACTCCTTGACGACCGGCAGCGCGACGTCGGCCTCGAGCAGCGCGATCCGGATCTCCCGGGCGGTGGCGTCGATGTCGGCCTCGGAGAGCCGCCCCTTGCCGCGAAGGTTCTTGAAGGTCGCGTTGAGGCGGTCGGACAGTGTGGCGAACAAGAGCGAGTCCTCGGTGCAGACGGAAAGCGGCGGGCTCCACTCTAGTTGAGCCATCTACACTCGCCAGCATGACCGTCGCCGTCTTCCTCGGCGCAGGCTTCCTGCTGCTCGTGCTGGTGCTCGTCGCCGGCCACCGCACACTGCGCCACGGCGGCCCGACCGGCAGCGGCATGGCCGACGGGATGGGCAGCTTCATCGACGTCTTCGACCCTGCCCGGGCCCGCGCGGACCGGGACCTGAAGTCCCACGACAACCAGGGCACGGTCACCCCCGACCCGGACGACGACGACCGCCCGGTCCGGGTCGACCTCGCCTCCGGCGTGGCGAGGGTGCGCCGGCCCCGCTGACCGGACACCCGGCAGCAGCCCGGGCGAACGTGACGCAGGTCTCACTCACCGGGACCCCACGCCCCGGCGCAGTCCCGCCTCCCGATGCTCGGCGCTCCGTACCACTTCCGACCGGAGGCACCATGAAGCGCCGTACCCGACTCTCCGCCCTCGCCGCGACGATCGCCGTCCTCGCCACGACGCCCGCCGTGGTGGGCCTGCAGGGCGCCGACGCCGACCCGAAGCCCCAGCTGGCGAACTCCGGCTACGACATCCTCTTCGTCCGCCACGCCAACAGCACCTACCCCGTCCCGGAGGAGGAGCTGTCGCCCCTCGGCATCCAGCAGGCGGCCAAGCTGGTCACGTTCCTCCACGACCAGCCGATCGAGTCGGTCGACTCCTCGATCATGGTCCGGACCTACCAGACCGCCGACGGTGTCGCCGCGGACCACGACGTCCCGGTGCTGGCCGACGAGGACCTCCGCGAGGTCGAGCTCGTCTCCAAGGACGAGCGCGTCGCGGGCGGGATCCTGGCCAGCTGGGTGCTGGACCCGTCCACCCGTGGCAACAGCTTCGGAGGCGCCGAGAACTACTACGACGTCAAGCAGCGCTGGGACCGCTGGCGGACCCAGTACGCCCGCGAGCACCGCAACGACCGCGGCACCGGCGTCGTCGTCGCCCACGGCGGCATCTACGGCCTGATGCTGCCCGAGACCTGCGCCAACAAGCCGCAGCTGCCGTTCTCGGAGCGGTTCCCGGGCAACACGGAGATGATCAAGGCCCACCTCAACCCCAACGGCACCCTGGTCTGCACCGCGTTCGGCGTCAGCCCCGACCCGGCGAGCATGCCGAACCGCGACGGTTCGCCGCACTACTACTACGAGGTCGACCCGGTGACCGGCGTCGCCACCCAGGTGACGTCGCCGCTCTCCTGACCAACCCGGCGATCAGCTCGAGCTGATCGCCTTCCGTACGACGCGGGCGGCCTCGGCCGCCCGCGTCTCGGAGAGCCCTCCGGCCGCGACCTCCTGGACGTAGAACACGTCCACGGCCTGAGGTCCCAACGTGGAGATGTGCGCCGAGCGCACCGTCATGTCGAGGGCAGCGAGCGCCGCGCTGACGACGTACACGACACCGAGGCGGTCGGCGGCCCGGATCTCGATCACCGTCGCGTGGTCGCTGGCCTCCGGCCGTACGACGACCGCTGGGTCCAGCTCGCCCGCCACGTGCCGTGCCGCCAGCCGCGCCGCGGGATCGACGCGACGCGAGGTGATCGCGTCCAGCTGGTCCCCGAGCGCACGAGGGTCGAGTCCGGCCTCCGCGACGTCCCAGACCGAGACGGCGTACTCCCCCTGGGCCCACAGTCTGGCGGCCCGCACCGTGACCCGGCGCAGCGCGAACACGGCGGCCACGTCGGCGAGCAGGCCCACCCGGTCGAGGGCCACGACGGTCACCCGCGAGCCGTCGACGACCGGTTCCACGACGATCGAGACGTCGCCGTCGACGACGCCGGCCGGGACCGGGATCTCATCCACGGTGAACGCCGGCGGCGCGCTCCCCCGCTCCAGCGCCGCCCGTGCCCGTCGGGACAGGTCGAGCACCAGGCCGGCCCGCCACGACGACCAGGCCTTCGGCGACGCGGCCTTGGCGTCGGCCTCGCTGAGCGCGGTCAGCAGCGCCAGCGCGTCGAGGCTGTCGACGTGCTCGAGCAGGGCGTCGATGGTCGCCGGGTCGTCGGGGTCGCGGGTGGTGGCGATGTCGGCGAGCAGCAGGTGCCAGCGGACCAGCTGGCCGATCAGGTCGACCTCGTGGGGGCCGAAGCCCATCCGGGCAGCGATGGTGCGCGCGATCGGGGCGCCGGCGACGCTGTGCTCGGTCAGCTCGCCCTTGCCGATGTCGTGGAGCAGCGCCGCCACGACGAGCACGTCGGGCCGGGACACGTCCCGGATCAGCGCGGCCGCCTCGACGCAGGTCTCGACGACGTGCCGGTCGACGGTGAAGCGGTGGATGGCCGAGGCGTGCGGCAGCATCCGGATCCGCTCCCACTCGGGCAGGATCCGGTCGAGGGCGCCGGTCTCGTCGAGGGTCTCCCAGACCGGCAGCAGACCCGGGCCCGCGGCGAGCAGCCGCACCAGCTGCTGGCGGGCCTCGTCGGGCCACGGCTCGGGCAGCGGAGGGCACTCACGGACCAGGCGGGCGGCGGTCGGCGGCGCGAGGACGACGTCACGCACCGCCGCCTCGGCCGCTGCGCGCAGCAGCAGGACCGGATCGGCGGCCGGCTTGGCGCCCGACTCGAGCACGATCTCGCCCCGCGACAGCGCGATGCCCGGGGCGACCCGTTCCAGCTCGGGACGCCGGGGCCGGGCGGCCGGCGTACGTCGCAGCGCGTCGTCGGTACGCCGCCAGGCCAGTCGCGACAGGTGGGTCACCCGGCGTCCGAGCTCGCGGACGTAGCGCTGCGCCGCCGCCTCGTCGGGCAGCCCGAGCCCCTCCGCGAGCGGTCCCCAGTGCTCGGGGGCGATCCGGTCGGACGCGCGGCCCGCGGCGTCGTGCAGGAGGTCGCGCACGTCGAGCAGCTGCTGACGACAGCGCTCGAGGTCAGCCGCCGGTACGTCGACCAGCCAGGTCGCGGTGAGGCTCTTGAGCACGGTCGCGTCGCGCAGCCCGCCCTCGGCCTCCTTGAGGTCGGGCAGGGACAGGTGCGCGAGCTCGCCGACCAGCCGGTGCCGGCTGCGGACCAGCTCGCGCAGCTCGGGCAGCCGCTCGCGGGCCTGCCGGCGCCAGTGCGTGAGCGTGGTCGTACGCAGCCGCAGCGCCAGGCTGTGGTCGCCGGCGACGTGCCGCACGTCGAGCAGCCCGGAGGCCACCCGCACGTCGCCCTCGGCCGCCGCGAGCATCTCCGGCAGCGTGCGGACCGCGTGGTCGAGCTTCGCGCCCGAGTCCCACAGCGGGTACCAGACCTGGCTGGCCAGCTCGTGCCACAGCTCCTCGTCGACGCCCTCGTCGGCGACCAGGACCACGTCGAGGTCGGAGTACGGCGCTAGCTCGCCCCGCCCGTAGCCGCCGACCGCCACCAGGGCGATGCCCGTGTCGGGGCCGCCCGCGGCGTCGTACGCACCCAGGCAGAGCGCGTCGGCCGCCTCGGTCCGGGCGGCCCGCTCGGCTGAGGTCATCCCTGGCCGAAGTGCGGGCGAGCGCCGCCGGTAGCGGTGTGCAGGTCGTAGGCGGTCTCGGCGTGGATGACGAGGTCGACGCCGGCGACCTCGTGCTCCGGGTCGACCCGGAAGCCGACGGTCTTCTCCAGCACCCACACCAGCAGCGCGGTCATGGTGAAGGAGAACACGAGAGTCACGCCCGCCGCCACCAGCTGCTTGCCGAGCTGGTGCGTTCCCCCGCCGTAGAACAGGCCGTCGACGCCGGTCACCGACGACGACGCGAGCAGGCCGATGGCGATGGTGCCGACGAGCCCGCCGACGAGGTGCACACCGACGACGTCGAGGGAGTCGTCGTACTTGAAGGTGTACTTGAGGCCGACCGCCAGCGCGCAGATCGCGCCCGCCGCGACGCCGACCAGCATCGCGCCGATCGGGGTGACCGCGCCGCAGGACGGGGTGATCGCGACCAGGCCCGCGACCACACCGGACGCGGCGCCGAAGGAGGTGGCGTGGCCGTCGCGGTAGCGCTCGACACCGAGCCAGGCCAGCAGGCCGGTGCAGCCGGCGAGCAGCGTGTTGACGAAGACGATCGCCGCCGTGTTGTTCGCCGCGAGCGCGGAGCCGGCGTTGAAGCCGAACCAGCCGAACCACAGCAGGCCGGCGCCGACCATGACCAGGGTCAGGTTGTGCGGCTTCATCGGGTCGCGCCCGAAGCCGACGCGGCGACCGAGCACGAGCGCCGCGGCGAGTCCGGCGGCGCCGGAGTTGATCTCGACCGCCGTGCCACCGGCGAAGTCGAGAGCGCCGAGCCTGGCAGCCATCCAGCCGCCGCCGAAGATCCAGTGCGCGACCGGGGCGTAGACCAGCACCGTCCACAGCCCCGCGAACAGCAGCCAGGTCCCGAACCGGGTGCGGTCGGCGATCGCACCGGCGATCAGGCCCACGGTGATCACCGCGAACAGGCCCTGGAAGGCGGCGAACAGCGTGATCGGGTACGACGCCGCCGGGTCGGCCTCCAGCATCCCCTTGAAGCCGAAGAACTGCGCCGGGTCGCCGAGCAGCCCGCCGCCGAGGTCGTCGCCGAACGCCAGCGAGTAGCCGACGACGACCCACACGACCATGACGACGGCGAGGGCACCGAAGACCATCATCATCATGTTGAGCACGCTCTTGGAGCGCACCATGCCGCCGTAGAAGAACGCCAGGCCCGGCGCCATCAACAGGACCAGGGCGGCCGCAGCGAGGAGCCAGGCAGTGTCACCGGCCGCCGAAGCAGGGGCCGCGGTGGCGGTGGCGAGGAGCAGATCGGGCATCCGGACACTGTGAAGTCCGAATGTTTCGAGCGTGTAACGCGTCTCCCGACAGCGGTTACACGCCCGTGAAGCCGGGGCCCGCCGCGTGGGCGGACCCCGGCTCGGGGTTCATCTGATTCAGAGAGCCGCGGTGTCCGTGTCGCCGGTGCGGACCCGCACCACCGACTCGACCGGGCTCACCCAGACCTTGCCGTCACCGATCCGGCCGGTGTGGGCCGTCTTGGTGATGATCCCGACGATGTCGGCCGCGTCGGCGTCGTCGACGACGATCTCGATCCGGATCTTGGGGACCAGCGCGATGTCGTACTCCGCGCCCCGGTAGACCTCGGTGTGGCCCTTCTGCCGGCCGTAGCCGCTGACCTCGCTGACCGTCATCCCGGTGACGCCGAAGGCTTCGAGCGCCTCCCGGACGTCCTCCCACTTGTGCGGCTTGATGACCGCGGTGACCAGCTTCATGCGTTTACCTCCGAAGGGGTGGTCGACGACGTGCTCAGGAGCGAGGTACGACGGGCGGCACCGCCGCCGGTGGTGAGATCGTAGGCCGCCTCGCCGTGCTCGGCGAAGTCGATCCCGTCGACCTCGTCCTCCTCCGGGAGCCGCAGGCCGATGACGGCCTTGATGCCGAGGCCCACCACGAGGGTCGCGACACCCGACCAGACCATCGCGAACGCCGCGACCAGGACCTGGACGACCAGCTGCTTCGCACCACCGCCGGTGAGCAGGCCACCGTCGTTGGAGGCGAGGAAGCCGACACCGATGGTGCCGATCAGGCCGCCGACGAGGTGGACACCGACGACGTCGAGCGAGTCGTCGTACCCGAACCGGTACTTCAGGCCGACCGCCAGGGCGCAGACGCCACCGGCGACCAGGCCGAGCACCATCGAGCTCCAGGGCACCAGGTTGCCGCAGGCCGGGGTGATCGCGACCAGGCCGGCCACCGCGCCGGATGCAGCACCCAGGGAGGTGGCGTGACCGTCACGGATCTTCTCGACGAGCAGCCAGCCCATCATCGCGGCGCAGGTGGCCAGGGTGGTGTTGAGCCAGACCAGGCCGGTCTCGGTCGTGTAGTCGTCGAGGTTGACGATCGAGCCGACGTTGAAGCCGAACCAGCCGAACCAGAGCAGGCCCGCGCCGATCATCGTCAGGGTCAGGTTGTGCGGCTTCATCGGCTCCTTGCCGAAGCCGAGCCGCTTGCCGAGCAGGAGCGCGAGGACCAGGCCCGCGACACCGGCGTTGATGTGGACCACCGTGCCGCCGGCGTAGTCGATCGGCGCCACCTGGGCGCCACCGTCACCGGGGAAGACCAGGTCGGCCAGACCGTTCTCCACCCCGCTGAGGAAGCCGCCGCCCCACACCATGTGCGCCAGCGGGAAGTACGACAGGGTCACCCAGATCGGCAGGAACACCAGCCACGCGGAGAACTTCATCCGGTCCGCCACCGCACCGCTGATCAGCGCCGCGGTGATCACCGCGAAGGTCAGCTGGAAGGCGACGAAGACGTAGTTCGCGGGATCCGTGCTCTCGAGGCCGAACTGCGTGAACGGGTTGGAGAAGAGCTTGCCGATCTCCTTGCCCGTCGTACCCCCGGCGGTGGCGAACGTCGTGCTGTACGACATCGACCAGCCCCACAGGGCGTACACGATGCCCACCACGCCGAGGGCGCTGAAGGACATCATCATCATGTTGAGCACTGACTTGGTCCGGCTCATGCCGCCGTAGAAGAGCGCCAGGCCAGGGGCGGTCATCAAGAGGACGAGCGAGGCCGACACCAGCATCCAGGTGTAGTAGCCGTTTTCCATGCCCGAAGACTCGGCGGCGCAGGTTTCGGCTCAGGCGACCGGATGTTTCACGCCTGTAACGGGTGCCGCACAGCGGTTACGGTCCGGTGACGGCCGCCCGGGGCGGGTCCGGACGTCAGCCGAGGAGCGCGTCGACGAACGCGGCCGCGTCGAACGGCGCCAGGTCGTCCGGGCCCTCGCCGAGGCCGACCAGCTTGACCGGTACGCCGAGCTGGCGCTGCACCGCGACGACGATGCCGCCCTTCGCGGAACCGTCGAGCTTGGTGAGCACGATGCCCGTCACGTCGACGACCTCGGAGAACACCTTGGCCTGGATCAGGCCGTTCTGGCCGGTGGTGGCGTCGAGGACGAGCAGCACCTCGGTGACCGGCGCCAGCTTCTCGATGACCCGCTTGACCTTGCCGAGCTCGTCCATCAGGCCCTGCTTGTTCTGCAGCCGGCCCGCCGTGTCGACGACGACGGTGTCCACGCCGCGGTCCACGCCCTGCTTGACGGCGTCGAAGGCGACGCTGGCCGGGTCGCCGGCCTCGGGGCCGCGGACGACCTCGACACCGACCCGCTCGCCCCACGTGGCGAGCTGCTCGGTCGCGGCCGCGCGGAAGGTGTCGGCGGCGGCGAGGAGCGCCGTACGGTCGTCGGCGACCAGGATCCGGGCCAGCTTGCCCACCGTGGTCGTCTTGCCGGTGCCGTTGACGCCGACCACGAGCACCACGCCGGGGGCGTCGCCCTCGCCACTCACCTTGAGCGATCGGTCCATGGTCGGGTCGACGAGGTTGATCAGCTCCTCACGGAGCACGGTGCGGGCGTCCGGCGCCTGACCGCCCTCGACGCGCAGGCGGGTGCGGAGCTTCTCGACGAGCTCCTGGGTGGGCGCGACGCCGATGTCGGCGGCGAGGAGCAGGTCCTCGATCGCCTCCCAGGTGTCCTCGTCCAGCTTCTCGCGGCTGAGCAGCCCGAGCAGCCCACGGCCCAGCGCGTTGGACCCGGCCAGCCGCTGGCGCAGCCGGACCAGCCGCGAGGCCGGCTTCTCCGGCGTCTCGAGGGCGGGAGCAGCCGGCTCCGCGGGTGCCTCGACCTCGGGTGCCTCGACCGCGACCTCGGCAACGGGCGCCTCGGTCTCGGCCGGCGTGGCCGGCGGGGCGATGACATCGGTCGTCGCCTCCGGGGCCTTCGGCGTACGGCGGACCCGGGTCCCGACGAAGCCGACGATCGCGAGGACGCCGACGACGGCGACCCCGATGACGAGGTAGAGCCACTCCTGCATGCGGTCATCCCATCACGCCGCTCGCCCGGGTCGGAATCCGGTGGCGCCGCTCAGGTTCGCACGGGGGTCCGCGAGGTCAGCCCAGGCGGGCCAGGTCCCGCTCGTCGTCGGCCAGCACCGGCGCGGAGTCGACAGCCCGACCGAGCGCGTCGCCGAGCCACGGGACGACGGGCATCTGCTCGCCACGGCCCGGATAGGCGACGTAGACGGCGACGACGACAGAGACGGCCAAGCTCAGCAGCACGGCAAGCGCGACGAACAGCACCTTCGACTCCTCCGAGTAGGGATCGCAGCGGGCGAACGGGTGCCTCCATCGTACGTCGGGCCCCTGGCCGGCCACCGCCGGCCCCGCGCGCCCGTTCCCTCTCGCGGGCGCTCGGATGCTAGCGTCGAGCGACCGACAGCAAGGCGACGAAGAGGGCAGCAGACCGTGGATCCGGAGATCCTTGCCGACAGCCAGCGTGAGCCCTCGCAGCTCCGCGAGGACCTGCGCACGTGCCGACTCGAGCTGGCAGCCGTGCGCGAGCAGCAGGAGACGGACCGCGAGCTGATCGCCGTCACCGCGCGCGCCGAGGAGCAGCTGACCAAGCTCTCGGTGGCACTCGACACCTGGCTCGCCAAGCGCGAGCGCAGGTCGCGCTGGTGGGGACCACTGCGCCGGTGGCTGGCCCCGGAGATGCCGACGCGCGCCGAGAGGGCGGACCTGGCCATCATCAACAGTTCGGAGCTGTTCGACGGCGCCTGGTACCTGCGCACGTACCCCGCGGCGGCCGGCAGCGGCGCCACTCCGGCCCTGCACTACCTGCGCCGGGGCGCCGGATCGGGGAAGGACCCGGGGCCGGGCTTCGACACCCGTGCCTACCGACGCCAGCACCCCGAGCTCGACCCGAAGGACAACCCCCTCGTCCACCACCTGCGTTCGCGGCGATGAGCCCGGAGCAGTTCACCCGGGCCTGGCGTGCCCTGGTCGGCCGGTGGGAGACCCTGGCCACCGAGGACCGCAAGGCCGCTGATGCGCTCCTCGCCGATGTCGTCCGCCACGGATTGCTTCCCGACACGGGCGACACCCTCGCGGACCCGGGTCCCGAGGCGCTGCTCGCCTGCGAGATCGAGGTCGTGCGCCGGGCTCGTGCGCTGAGGCCACGCCGCTACGCCCGCGCCAACCGCGATCTCAAGGTCATGCGCGAGGAGCAGATGGACCCGGTCGAGCACTTCTGCCGGGTCGGGTGGCGCTGGCTGCGCAGTCCTCGCCCCGACTTCGACGTGTGGTGGTACTGGTCGGAGCACCTCGATCCGACGCGCGACGACATCAATCCGCTGCTCTTCCACCTGCTCGTCGGGCGCCGGGCCGGTCTGTCGACCGCCCCGCCCAGGGTCGCCGCACGACCGGCCACGCTCCCGCAGGCTCCGGGTCCGCGGCGGATCTGCCTGTACGCCGCCTACGACGCCGACGGGATCGTCGACGACTACGTGCTGCACTACCTGCGCGAGCTGAGCCGGCACGCTGACGTCTACTACCTCGCCGACGGCGTGATGCCACGCTCCGAGCTGGCGAAGCTGGCCGACGTGACCGTTGCGGCCTGGTCGATCCCTCACGCTCGCTACGACTTCGGTTCGTTCTCGCTGCTCGCGACCGAGCTCGTCGGCTGGGAGACGATCGACCGGTACGACGAGCTGGTGTTCGCCAACGACAGCTGTTACCTGTTGCGCAGCCTCGACGAGACCTTCACCCGGATGGACGCCCGGCGCGCCGACTGGTGGGGCCTGCAGGCCACCAAGATGGACTTCTCCCGCGCCGAGGGCCACCTCTCCCCCGTCCCACTGGCCGAGGGCAAGCGGCTGCACACGGACCTCGAGGACTGGAACCCGCACTACCGGATGCACCTGAGCTCCTACCTGCTCACCTTCCGGCGCCCGGTGGTCACCGACCCCGGCTTCCGGCGCCGATTGGGCGACGTGGTGAAGCAGGACCACAAGGAGCTGGTGATCCTCAAGTACGAGATCGGGCTCAGCGACTACCTGATCAAGGCCGGCTTCGACTTCGAGACCTTCGTCCCCGACCTGTACCCCTTCCACCCGCTCTACTCGGCCGACTACTTCGACCTGGTGGCGCAGGGCTTCCCGCTCCTCAAGCGCAACTTCATCGGGGAGCACGTCAGCACGCCCGACCTGGGCCGGTGGAAGGAGCGCGTGCTGGAGCACGTCCCGGACGCACCGGTCGAGATGTTCGAGCGCAACCTGCGACGGGTCGCACCCGCCGACAAGCTGCACCGCACCGGCCGGGTCCGCACGCTGCCCGACGGACTGGTCGACTACCAACGGCGGCTCAGCAAGAAGGAGTTCCGGGTGGAGAACCGGGTGGCACCCCGGTTCGACCACTGGTGGGCGTTCCCGGTCCCGGTGGGCGAGCCGTCGTTGACCGGCAACGAGCGCGCGATCTTCGAAGAGGTCCGGCACGACCCGTCGATCAGGAAGATCGTGCTGACTCGATCCCGCGAGGTCGACCTGGCCGGCGAGAACGTCGTCACGGTGCCGCTCGACAGCCGGTCCGGACAGGAGCTCCTCGCCCGCGCGGGACAGGTGTTCGTCCGGCACAGCGCCGACCTGACCTTCCCCTGGGAGCTGGACATGGACCAGCACCGGATCATCGATGTCGGCGCCGGCCTGCCACGGCCGCGATCCGGGAGCCAGCAGCATCCACTCTCGCCCGACGCCACAGACCGGCAGCGGCGCTCCACCCGGCCCGAGCGGCACGTCGTGGTGACCACGGGCCCGCTCGACGCCGTACCGGTGGAGACCAGGGACGGCGTGACCCCGTCCATCGAGGTGTGGGCGACCGGCCAGCCGCGGCACGCGTTCCTGCTGCGGCCCGAGGACGCCCTGCCCGACGACCTGCGCAGGGAGCTCGCCGACCTGCGGGCCCTGCTTGCTGGTCGCCGCCTGGTCCTGTGGCTCCCTTCCGGCGGCACCCGGATCCCCGGGCTCGGCGACTCCGCGATCGCCGCCCTGGGCGAGTGGGCGCAGCGCACCGACTCGGTCATCGGCGTCCGCAGCAACGCGGACGGCCACGTGTTCACCGACCTCGACCCGCTGCTGCTGATGGCACGCCGGTTCCCTGATGTCGAGATGCTCCTCCGCGCGGCGGACCTGCTGGTCACCGACGACTCCCACCACCTGGCCGACTTCCTGCTCACCGGCAAGCCTGTCGTCCTCCTCGACGGAGCCCACGCCGAGCGGGAGCTGCCCGGCCCGGTGTGCCGCACCGGGGCCGACCTCGTCCCTGCCCTGGACCGAGCGCTGGCCGAGCGCACCCCGGAGGAGCTCGAGCGCTACGCACGATGCCGCGATCTCCTCGCCGGTCTCGCCGACGACGGCGCCGCGCATCGCGTCGTGGAGCACGTACGGCGAGCGAGCCTCAGCGAGCCTGCGCCGCCACCAACGGTTCGAGTACGGAACGGACGACGTCCGGCACGGGCGTGACCGGCCGCGCGGGGTCGGTGTTGTCGACGTACACGTGGACGAACCGGCCCTCCGCGGACGCCAGCGCACCGTCACCCGCGGGGTCGCCCTGGAACAGTCCGACGCGGTAGATCACCGACGACGTGCCGAGGCGCTCGACCGCGAGCCCGAGCTCGATCGGGCGCGGGTAGCCCATCTCGGCGAAGTAGCGGCACGACACCTCGGCGACCACCCCGATCGCCGGGAGCCGGCGGATGTCGGTGCCGGTCGCCTCGTGCAGGTGCGCGTTGACTGCGGTGTCGATGAGGTCGAAGTAGCGGGCGTTGTTGAGGTGCCCGTAGACGTCGTCATCGGACCAGCGGGTCGTCGCCGTGCGCCAGGCGCGGTACGACGACCGGTCGGGCCGGGTGCGGTCGGGAGTGGTCACGCGGTGGTGCTCCTGTGCTCATCGACGATGCTCTGGAGCAGCGTCGCACGGTCGGGGAGATCAACATCGCCGCACCAGCGCAGGTCCGCGATGTCGCGACCACCCGGCCAGAGCCGCAGCTGACGGCCCTCGACGTAGACCCGCTGCGACGGCTCGAGAGGGACCCGGCGGGCGCGCACCAGCAGGTAGCTGTCGCGCACCATCACCAGGTCCGGACGGACCTCGACGTACGGAAGGCGCCACAGGAACGGCGCCCGTGCCAGCACGATCACGCCCGGGAGGTAGCCGATCAGGCCGCTGTCTGCCACGAAGCCGACCCCGAGGAACACGACGCCCACGACCACGTGGGCCCAGCGGACGACCGGACCGAACCGGATCGGGAGGGGTCCGCTCACGCGGACTCGTCCCTCAGCCGCTGGCTGATGACCGCCGAGACACCGTCGCCGCGCATGGTGACGCCGTAGAGCGCGTCGCCGACCTCCATGGTGCGCTTCTGGTGGGTGATGACGAGCAGCTGGGAGTTCTCGCGCAGCTCCTCGTAGATCTCCAGCAGGCGGCCGAGGTTGGTGTCGTCGAGGGCGGCCTCGACCTCGTCGAGGATGTAGAACGGCGAGGGCCGGGCCTTGAACAGGGCGACGAGGAAGGCGACGGCGACCAGCGAGCGCTCGCCGCCGGAGAGGAGCGAGAGGCGCTTGACCTTCTTGCCCGGGGGCCGGGCCTCGACCTCGACGCCGGTCGCGAGCATGTCGGAGGGGTCGGTGAGGACCAGGCGGCCCTCGCCGCCCGGGAACAGGCGGGCGAAGGTCTGGTCGAAGGCCTTGGTGACGTCGGCGTACGCCTCGGTGAAGACCTGCTCGACCTTCACGTCGACGTCCTTGACGATGTCGAGCAGGTCCTTGCGGGTGGCACGCAGGTCCTCGAGCTGCTCAGAGAGGAACTGGTGGCGCTCCTCCATCGCGCTGAACTCCTCGAGCGCGAGCGGGTTGACCCGGCCGAGCATCCCGAGCGCCTTCTGCGCGGTCTTGAGGCGCTTGGCCTGCTCCTCGCGCACGTAGGGCACGGTCCGGGGTTCGGCGTCGGCATCGACCGACTCCCCCTCGGCAGGCGGCTCGAGCACCGGCACCGGCTGGTCGGGGCCGTAGTCGGCGACCAGGCCGTCGGGCTCGAGGCCGAGCTCCTCGAGCGCCTTGGTCTCGATCTGCTCGATCCGCATCCGCTGCTGGGCGCGGGCCATCTCGTCGCGGTGCACCGAGCTGACCAGGTCCTGGTGCTCGTTGCCGAGGTCGCGCAGCGTCTGCCGCACGACCATCAGCTCCTGCTCGCGGCCGCGGCGGGAGTCCTCGACGGACTGGCGTCGGGCGGTGGCCTCCTCGATCGAGCGCTCCAGGCGGGCGAGCACGAAGGTCACCGCGGTGGCGACGGCCTGGCCGGCGCGGCCCTCGGCGAGCAGTCGGGTACGACGCTCGGCCGCGCGGGCCCGCGCCTGACGCTCGGACTCGGCGGCCTTGCGCATCTGGTCGACCCGGCCGTGCAGCGCGCGGGCCCGCTCCTCGGAGGTCCGCAGCGACAGCCGGGCCTCCATCTCGCTCTGCCGGGCGGCGCGGGTGGCCTCGACGAGGCGCTCCTGCTCGGTGGTGTCGGGCTCCTCGTCGGTGTCCTGCTCGGCCGTGGCGAGGCGCTGCTCCAGCTCGGCGAGGCCGACCAGGGCCTGCTCGCGGGAGGTCTCGGCCTGGGCGATCGCCTCGGTCATCCGCTCCGCCTCGGCGCGGGCGGCGCGGGCGAGCGAGCCGTGCTGGCCGAGCTCCTCGGCAACGGCGGCCAGGGTCGCGTCGGACTCGTGGAGCCGGGCCAGCGCGACGTCGACGCGCTGGCGGGACTCGAGCCGCTCGTTCTCGAGCCGGACCACGTCGAAGCCGAGCCGCTCCGCGGCCGCGACGGCCTCGACGAGCGACTCGGTGGCCTCGTCGACCGCCGCCTGGATCTCGATCAGGCTCTGCGTGGCATGGGAGCCACCGGAAGCGAAGTGCGCGCCGAGCAGGTCGCCGTCGCGGGTCACCGCGACCACGTCGGTGAGGTCGTCGACCAGGGCGCGGGCGGCGCCGAGGTCGTCGACGACCGCGACCTTGCGCAGCAACCGGTTGAGCGCGGGCCGGACCTGGGCGGGGCACTCGACCACGGCGACGGCGTACGACGTCCCGGGCGGGAGCGCCGGCCAGCCGTCGGTGGTCTCGGCCTCTCCCCCGCCGAGCAGCAGCCCGGCGCGGCCGAGGTCGTCGTTCTTGAGGTGGTCGATGGCCGCGACGGCCGTGTCGGCGTCGGCCACGGCGACAGCGTCGGCAGCAGCACCCAGCGCGGCCGCGACCGCGCCCTCGTAGCCGCCGCGCACGGTGACCAGCGCGGCGACCGAGCCGAGCAGGCCGGAGACGGTGTCGGAGGCGGCGAGCAGGGCGCCGGCGCCGTCCTTGCGGGCCAGGCCGATCTCGAGGGCCTCCTTGCGGGCGCTGAGGCCGGCCTTCTCTCGGTCGGCCTGCTGGGCCTCCTCACGAACCTTGACCAGCCGCTCCTCGATGTCGTCGAGCGAGGCGACCGCGGCCTCGTGCTCGGCGTCGAGGCCCTCCTCGCCGGCATCGAGGCCCGCGACCTTGGTCTCGAGCGCGGTGAAGTCACGCTGGGAGCGCTCGGCGCGGGTCAGCGCGTCAGCCCGGGCGGACTCGAGGCGGCCGATCTCCTCCTCGGCCGCGTGGGCACGCGAGCGCAGCGTGTTGACCTGGCCGTGCAGTCGGGCCAGGCCCTCGCGCCGGTCGGCGGCGGCGCGGAGCAGGCCGGCGACCCGCCGTTCCTCGTTCGCCGCGGCCTCCTCGGCCCCCCGGCGGGCGGCCACGGCCTGCTCGAGCGCGGTCTGCTGCGCGGTGACCTGCGCGGCGATCTCCGCCTCCTGGGCGGCGAGCCGCCCGGCCTCGGCCTCGATCTCGTCGGGGTCCCGGCCCGTTCCGGCCTGCTCGCCCTCAGCCTCTGCGCCGGCGGCGTTGCGGACCCGCTCGGCGGCCAGGCTCTGCGTGCCGCGGAACCGCTCGCGCAGGGCGGTCAGCGACGACAGCGTCTCCTGCGCCGCCGAGAGCGCGGGCAGGTCCTCGCGCAGCGCGGCCTCGAGGACGGCCTCCTGCTCGCGGGCGGTCGCGATCCCGGTCTCGACCTCCTCGCGGCGGGCGAGCAGCACGCTCTCGTCGGCGAGCTCCTGCTCGAGGGAGGTCCGGGCGGTCACCAGGTCGTCGGCGAGCAGCCGCGCCCGCGCATCGCGTACGTCGGCCTGCACCGTCGCCGCGCGCCGGGCGACCTCGGCCTGACGTCCGAGCGGCTTGAGCTGGCGGCGGATCTCGCTGAGCAGGTCGTTGAGCCGGTTGAGGTTGCCCTCGGTGGAGTCCAGCTTGCGCAGCGCCTTCTCCTTGCGCTTGCGGTGCTTGAGGACGCCCGCAGCCTCCTCGATGAACCCGCGGCGGTCCTCGGGGGTGGCGTGCAGGATCTGGTCGAGCTGGCCCTGGCCGACGATGACGTGCATCTCGCGGCCGATGCCCGAGTCGCTGAGCAGCTCCTGGACGTCGAGCAGGCGGCAGGTGGTGCCGTTGATGGCGTACTCGGAGCCACCGGTGCGGAACATCGTCCGGCTGATGGTGACCTCGGTGTAGTCGATCGGCAGCGCGCCGTCGGAGTTGTCGATGGTCAGCACGACCTCGGCCCGGCCCAGGGGCGGGCGGCCCGACGTACCGGCGAAGATGACGTCGTCCATCTTGCCGCCGCGCAGGCTCTTGGCACTGGCCTCGCCCATCACCCAGGCGAGGGCATCGACGACGTTGGACTTGCCGGAGCCGTTGGGGCCGACGATGCAGGTGATGCCGGGCTCGAGCTGCAGGGTCGTCGCGGAGGCGAAGGACTTGAAACCCTTGAGGGTCAGGCTCTTCAGGTACACGCGGTCTCCCTTCGGGGTCGGGCAAGGTGGTTCCGACGCGGGGGAAGCTCGGCAGGCGTCACGTTACCCCGCGGGCTCGGCGCTTCGCTGCACCCCGCGAGCGCGGTCGAAAAGACACTCGGACCACCCGGCGCCGGTACTCGGCGTGGGGTGGTCCGTTGTTGGTGCACCTGCGGGCGACGACGGGAGCTCGTCGTCGGAGTCCTGGATCAGGCCGGCTGCATCTCCGCGTCACCGGTCAGGATCTCGGCCGCGCGGGCCGACATCAGCTTGTCGTTCTCCTCGGAGAGGCGGAGGACGAGGGACTCCAGCTCAGCGACCCGGTTGCGCAGTCGAGCGTTCTCGAGGGCGATACGGGGGTCGCGGAGGTCGCTGTTCAGGTGGCCGATCAGCGCCTTGGCCATGAAGTTGAGCCTTCCGGTTCGACGGGTGTCGGCCCGTGGGGGGCCGTCTCCAAGAGTCCCACTTCGAGACGGCCGGGTCAAACCTGGGCCGGCCGGGTCAGGGAGGCTTCGGCAAAGTGTCGGGAAGGCCGCGGTCGCCGCAACGGGGAAGGCCCGGAGACCGGACCTTCCCGACACGCTCAGGGATGCCCCGGGTCAGCAGCCGTGCTGGACCTCACCGGTGCAGCTGTCGCGTCCGGTGCCGCCGTAGACGACGTCGGTGCCGGCGCCGCCGCGCAGGGTGTCGTTGCCGCCGCGACCGCGGATCACGTCGTCGCCGCCCTTGCCGCGGATCGTCTCGGGACGGTCGCTGCCGAGCAGCGTGTCGTTGCCGGCACCGCCGACGTAGGCCTGGAGGCCCTTCAGCTTCGCGCTGTTGCCACCCTCCCAGGTGGCCGTGCCGGCTGCCGCGTCGATGCGGACCTGGGTCGTGAGCGGGGCGAAGGTGATGGTGTCGAGGCCCGAGCCGCCCCGCATGACCGAGGTGGTGACGGTGTTGAGGCCCGGCGTCGGCTCGCCCTCCGCGGGCTTCGGGGTGGCGACCAGGTAGGCGTCCTCGCCCTTGCCGCCGCGCAGCTCGCCCGAGGTGCGGTCGAAGACGACGGTGTCGTCGCCGGCGTTCATGCTCAGCGCGCTGGTGAGGTGGGTGACGTAGGCGATGTCGTCGCCCAGGCCGGCGTGGATGTCGGCCACGGGCACGGTGGCGGTGATGGTGTCGTCGCCGTCGTTGCCGTTGACGTAGTCGTTGCCGGCCAGGACGCTCACCTTGTCGTCACCCAGGCCCGCGTCGATCCAGTCGTCGCCCGCACCGCCGTCGAGGGTGTCGTTGCCCTCGCCGCCGCAGATCGTGTCGTTGCCCGCGAGGCCGTCGAACTTGTCGTTGCCCTTGCCGAGGAAGACGACGTCGTCGCCGGCCGTGCCGGTGAGGGTGTCGTCGCCGTCGGTGCCGAGGATCGTCGCCGCCTTGCCGTTGCACAGCGGTGCGTCGACGGCGTACGCCGTACCGGACGCGACGGTCGTGGCCCACAGGGCGCCGCCGGTCACGAGGGCGAGGGCGCCGGCCGTACGCCGAAGATTGGTGTTCATGGTTCGTACTCCTTGGGTGTCGTCGAACATGACACCCCCCACAGCGGATCGCGCCGGTGGGGCATTACAGGTGGGGCTGGTGGGATCGCAGGTGTAATGGATCGCTCGCCCGGCCCGCTCACCGTGGTGTGTCAGGATCGATGGCGGTGGGCGAGCTCGGGGACGTCCCGGTTCCTCCTGCCGTCCGTGCCCTGACCACCGAGCGAGGAGGCGTCCTGATCCCGCCCGACCGCCCTCCCACCGATCCCCTCGGGGAGCCGCTCGCCCGGGCACTCGACGGCGACGAGGACGCGTTCGGCGAGGTGTGGCGCCTGCTCCACCCACCGCTGCTGCGCTACCTGAAGGTGCGGGAGCGCGACGCCGCCGAGGACGTCGCTGCCGAGACCTGGCTGCACGTCGTGCGCGACCTGCACCGGTTCTCCGGCGGCCCCTCGGAGTTCCGGGCCTGGGTGTTCACGCTGGGCCGGCACCGGGCGATCGATGCCGGCCGGGCCCGGGCCGCGCGGCCGAGCACACCCACGGCCGAGGTGATCGACATCGGTACGGCGCCGAGCGCCGAGGCGGCCGCCCTCGAACGGGTCGACACCGAGGCGGCCGTCCGCCTGGTGGCCACGCTGCCAGCCCACCAGGCAGAGATGGTGATGCTGCGGGTGGTGGCCGGCCTCTCGGTGGCAGAGGTCGCCGCGATCGTCGGCAAGAAACCCGGCACGGTGGCGGTCAACATCCACCGCGCGCTGAAGAAGCTGGCCCACACGCACGAGAGCCGCACCACGAGGGGGGTGAGCAGATGAGCACGGAGCACGACGGCCTGGAGGAGTTCGAGGACTCCCCGCTGGTCCGGGCGCTGCGCGCCCCCGGCTCGCCCGAGGAGCTGGCCGACGAGGCGCGCTTCGTCGCCGCGTTCAGTGCGGCGCACCCGTCGGTCGCACCCAGCAGCCGCGGCGGGCGGGCCGGTCGGGGTGGCCGGATCGTCGGGCGGATCGGCGTCGGCGGCGCCGCCCTGCTCGCGACCGTCACCCTCACCGGTGGGATGGCCGCGGCGGCCTACACCCAGCGGCTCCCGCACTCGGTGCAGGTCATCGCCCACGACGCGTTCGGCGGGGTCGGGGTGCCGCCGGCCCGCCCCGTGACGCCGCAGACCCGGGCGCCCCGGCCCACGCCCACGCCGACGCCGACGCCGAGCGCCACCGCGAGCGAGCGGCCCGAGGAGCGTCGTACCCCTGACGACAAGCGGTCGCCCCGCCCAGGTGGGCGGTCCTCCACCGGTGGCGAGGCGTCCGTCGACACGACCGGGACCGCCACTTCCGACGCCACCGGTACGACGGCGACCGGCTCCCCCTCCGGGTCCGGCACCCCCTCGACGGGTGGCCCGACCGGGCCCTCGAGCCCCGGCACCGGCGACCCCACCACCGGCTCCCCCACCACCCCGGTCAGCGCGACCAGCGTGGGCGCGACGGCATCCACCCGGCGCGTCGTCACCGGCGGGCGCGCGAGCATCACCGGGCTGGTCCGCGACCACGGCGCCCTGGTCGAGGGCGCCGAGATCACGCTGCTCCAGCGCGACGGCACCAGCGGCTGGACCCGCGCCGGGACCGCGGTCACCGGCGAGGAGGGCACCGCGATCTTCGCGATCGGTCCCCTGGTCGAGACGACCAGCTTCCGGTTCCGGGTCGAGGTCGACACCGACGGCGACGCCGAGGCAGACCGTGTCCTGCTGTCCCGCAAGCGCCGGATCGGGGTGCAGCCGATCCTCACGCTGAGCTCGAGCGGCCCCGTCGTCGACGTCCACACACTCGGCGCGGGTTCCGGTGACGCGATCACGATCAGCCGGCGCGCTGCCGACGGCCGCCTGGTGCGGATCGGGATCCGCAGGCTCGACGACCAGGGCGACGCGAGCTACGACCTGTCCGCCTGGACCGGACGCGTGCGGGTCCTGGTCCGGGTGCTCGGCACCTCGACCCACACCGCCGTCCAGCGGTGGATCACGGTGCGCGTGCCGCGGCTCCCGTCGGCTACGCCGTCGCCCTCGGCCCCGGCCTCGCCGAGCGCGGAGCCGTCTGGCAGCGCGGACAGTAGTACGACGACCGGTTCATGAACGCGACCCGGCGGATCGCCGTACCGCACCGGTCGCAGGGCTCGTCCTCGCGCCCGTAGGCGTGCAGCGAGCGGTCGAAGTAGCCCGACTCACCGTTGACGTTGACGTAGAGCGCGTCGAAGGACGTGCCACCCTGGGCCAGCGCCGCGTTCATCACGTCGCGCGCGTGGCCGAGCAGCTCGACCGCCTGGGCGCGGGTGAGGCGGTTGCCGGGGCGCTCGCCGTGGAGGCGGGCCCGCCACAGCGACTCGTCGGCGTAGATGTTGCCGACGCCGGAGATCAGGCCCTGGTCGAGCAGCAGTCGCTTCACGCCCGACGTGCGCTTGCGCAGCCGGGCCACGAAGGCGTCGTCGTCGAACTCGGGGTCGAGCGGGTCGCGGGCGATGTGCGCGATCTCGGGCGGCAGGTCGGCGCCGCCGAGCGAGACGGACAGGCCGCCGAACATGCGCTGGTCGACGAAGCGCAGCTCACGACCGTGCTCGGTGCCGGTGAGGGCGAAGCGGACGCGCAGGTGCCGCTCGGCCGGGGCGTCGACGGGCTGGACCAGCATCTGGCCGCTCATCCCGAGGTGGCCCAGGATCGCGTTCCCGTCGTCGAGCGGGAGCCAGAGGTACTTGCCGCGTCGGCGGGCGCCCTCGATCCGGCGGCCGGTCAGTGCAGCCGCGAAGCCGGACGCACCGGTCGGGTGGCGGCGTACGGGACGGTCGTGGAGGACGTCGACCGCGGCGATGGTGGCGCCGGTGACGTGGCGCTCGAGGCCGGCGCGGACGACCTCGACCTCGGGGAGCTCGGGCATGCTCGCGTGGAGGTCAGCTGCCGGAGGTGATCGGGCGGCCGTTGGCGTCGAGGCCGAGGGCGGTGGCGATCTCGCCGTACGCCGTCTCGGCGGCGCCCTGCTCGGCCTCCTTCTTGGAGCGGCCGGTGCCGTTGCCGTAGAGCTTGTCGCCGACCCGGACCTGCGCGGTGAAGGTCTTCATGTGGTCGGGACCGTCGTCCTCGATGACGTACTCGGGCACGCCGAGCGACTGGTCGGCCGCCAGCTCCTGCAGCGACGTCTTCCAGTCGAGGCCGGCACCGAGGGCTGACGCCGCCTCGATGAGCGGGTCGAACAGCCGGTGCACGACGATCGAGGAGACGTCGATACCGCCGCTGAGGTGGATCGCGCCGATCACCGCCTCGACGGTGTCGGACAGGATCGACGCCTTGTCGCGACCGCCGGTGGCTTCCTCGCCACGACCGAGCTTGATGTGGGCGCCGAGCCCGATGTCACGGGCGACGACCGCGAGCGCACGGGCGTTGACGACCGCCGCGCGCAGCTTGGCGAGCCGGCCCTCAGAGAGGTCCGGGTGCGCCAGGTAGAGCGTCTCGGTCACCACCACGCCGAGCACCGAGTCGCCGAGGAACTCCAGCCTCTCGTTGGTCGGAAGACCACCGTTCTCGTAGGCGAAGGAGCGGTGCGTCATCGCGCGTTCGAGCAGCTCGGGGTCCAGTGTCGGATCCCCGAGCGCTCGACGCAGCTCGACGTAGTTGGTGATGCCGCTGACCTGACTCGACGGTCCTGGCTCGACCGGGTGGGTCAGAGGACCTGGCGACGGTCGGCGCGCGCGCCGTACTGGCCGCAGGTGCCGCAGGCACGGTGCGGGAGGTGCTTGGCACCGCAGGCCGGGTTGGCGCAGGTCACCAGCGACGGGGCGACAGCCTTCCACTGCGAGCGACGGTGCCGCGTGTTGCTGCGCGACATCTTCCGCTTCGGAACAGCCACTGTCTTCTCCTTGGTTCGGGTGCGCTCGGGGTCGAGCGCCTCTTCAGTCCGTGGGGTGGTCTTGCTGGGTTTCGCTGGTCAGCTCCGTGAGCGCCGCCCATCGCGGGTCGATCGCTGCCTCGTGCGTGTGGTCCGGCTCGTCGATGAGTCGTACCCCGCACTCGGGGCACAACCCGGGACAGTCGTCCTGGCACAAGGGCTGGAACGGTAGTGCGAGCACCACCGCGTCCCGCAGCACGGTCTCCAGGTCGAGCAGGTCGTCCTGGAGCATGCTGACCTCGTCGTCCTCTTCTGCTCCCTCGGAGTCACGGATGTCGTCGTAGACGAACAGCTCCTGGAACCTCACCTCGAACTGGTCGTGGATCGGTTCCAGGCACCGTACGCACTCACCCTCCAGCACGGCCGAGGCCGTCCCGGTGACGAGCACGCCTTCCATGACCGCCTCCAGGCGCAGGTCGAGCTCGACCGGCGCGCCCTCGGGGACGGAGAGGACTTCGATGCCCAGATCTGCTGGTGCCGGAACTGTCCGTGACACCTGACGCTGGGACCCCGGGCGGCGGCCGAGCTCGCGAGTGTCGAGCACGAGCGGCGCTCTCGGGTCCAGGTTGTTCAGGGTCTCACTTCCAGGTCCGGGCACAACAGATCAGGTCGATGTTAGTGGGGCGTCGGCAACGCGACCAAATCACCCCTCGTTCGTCACCGGCGGGCGGCGAGCTTCGCGGTCAGTCGCTCGTGCACCGCGGGGGTCACGAACTCGGACACGTCGCCCCCCAGCGAGGCGACCTCCTTGACCAGGCTGGACGAGACGTAGCCCAGGCTCGCGGTCGTCGGGACGAAGATGGTCTCGATCCCGGTGAGGTGGGCGTTCATCTGGGCCATCGGCAGCTCGTACTCGTAGTCGTTGCCGCCGCGCAGGCCCTTGACGATGGCGCTGGCGCCGATCTCGCGGCAGAAGTCGACGATCAGGCCGGTGAAGCCCCTGACCGTGACGTTCGGCATGTCGACGCACGCCTCGCGGAGCATCTCGAGGCGCTCCTCGGGGTCGAACAGGCGCGACTTCGAGATGTTGGTGCCGGTTGCGACGACGAGCTCGTCGAAGAGCCCCGCGGTACGGCGGAAGATGTCGAGATGGCCGTACGTGACCGGGTCGAAGGAGCCGGGGCACACCGCGCGGGTCATGGGGCGAGGCTATCGGCCGGGCCTGCTTCCGCCAGCCACAGGTTGGTCTCGCCGTACTTCTTGAGGCGGCGCTTGCCCGCGAGCGGCGTGAGGCCTGCGGGCCAGTCCGGCTCGGGGCTGCGGCGCGACCGCTCGACGATCACGAGGGCGCCGGCCGCGAGCCAGCTGTGCTCGACGAGCAGCGCGAGGTCGGTGGCGACGGCGTCGTCGGACAGCGGGTAGGGCGGGTCCGCGAACACCAGGTCGTACGACGACCGGGCCGACTCGGCGAGCACGGTCGCGACCGAGCGCGCCACCACGTCGGCGACGTCGCAGTCGATCGAGCGGGCGTTGGCGCGGATCAGCTCGGCCGTGCGGCGGTCGGCCTCGACGAGGGTGACGGCCGCGGCGCCGCGGGACCAGGCCTCGAGGCCGATCGCGCCGGAGCCGGCGTACAGGTCCAGGAAGCGCAGGTCGTGGAGCGAGCCGGCCCAGGCCTCGATCGCGGAGAACAGCGCCTCGCGCACGCGGTCGCTGGTGGGGCGGGTCTGGTCACCCTTGGGTGTCTGCAGCCGGCGGCCGCCGGCGCGGCCGGCGATGATGCGGGTCATCTGCCTTCCTCAGGACTTGTCGACGAACTCGGCGAGCTGGGACTGCTCGAGGTCACGGACTGCGGCGGCGAGCTCCGGCGCCTGGTCGAGGTCGGCGTCGACGTCGAGCAGGCCCTCGGCTGCCTGGCGGGCGGTGACGATGGTGTCCTCGTCGCGCAGCACCCGGAGGTTCTCGAGGCTCGAGCGGCCGCCGGCCTGGGAGGCTCCGAGCACGTCGCCCTCACGGCGCATCTCGAGGTCGATCCGGCTGAGCACGAAGCCGTCGGTGGTCGAGGCGACCGCCTCCAGCCGCTCGCGGGACGGCGAGCCGGCCTCGGTGTGGCTCACCAGCAGGCACAGGCCCGGCAGGCCGCCTCGACCGACCCGGCCGCGCAGCTGGTGGAGCTGGGAGATGCCGAACCGGTCGGCGTCGAGGATGACCATCGTCGTGGCGTTGGCGACGTCGACACCGACCTCGATCACGGTGGTGGAGACGAGCACGTCGACCTCGCCGGCCGCGAAGGCGCGCATGGTGGCGTCCTTCTCGTCGGCCGGGAGCCGGCCGTGCAGGCCGGTCACTCGAATCCCGGACAGCGGGCCCTGGGCGAGGCGGCCGACGACCTCCTCGACGGCCGCGGCGGGCGGCTTCGGCTTGTCCTCGACCGGGGCGTCCTCGTCGGGCAGGTCCACCGCGTCGACCTGGCCGGCCTCGTGCTCGTCGCCGGAGATGCGGGGGCACACGACGTACACCTGATGGCCCTTGCCGACCTCCTCGCGCACCCGCTCCCAGACCCGGCCGATCCAGCCCGGCTGCTCGGCCAGGGGGACGACATTGGTCTGGATCGCCGCGCGGCCGACCGGCAGCTCGCTCAGCGTCGAGGTCTCGAGATCGCCGAAGACGGTCATCGCGACCGTGCGCGGGATGGGGGTCGCCGTCATGACCAGCAGGTGCGGCGGCGCGGCGGCCTTGTCGGTGAGCGCGGCGCGCTGCTCGACGCCGAAGCGGTGCTGCTCGTCGACCACGACCAGGCCGAGGTCGGCGAACATCACCTGGTCCTGGAGCAGGGCGTGGGTACCGATCACGATGCCGGCCTCGCCGCTGGCGATCCGCGAGAGCGGACCGGTGCGCTGGGTCTTGTTCATCGAGCCGGTCAGCAGCTCGACGCGGGTGCCGTCCCCCGAACCGAAGATGGTGCCGCCCTCGCCGAGGTCGCCGAGCATGGCGGCGATGGAACGGTAGTGCTGCTGGGCGAGCACCTCGGTCGGCGCGAGCAGCGCGGCCTGACCGCCGGAGTCGACGACGCGGAGCATCGCCCGCAGCGCGACGAGGGTCTTGCCGGAGCCGACCTCGCCCTGGAGCAGGCGGTTCATGGGGTGCGGCTGGCCGAGGTCGTGGTCGATCTCCTTGCCGACCGACGTCTGGCCGGCGGTGAGCTCGAACGGCAGCCGGGCGTCGAAGGCGGCGAGGACGTCGCTGACTCCCCCGGTCCGGGCGGTCGCGCCCTCGGCCTGGCGGGCGCGCCGGCGCCGGCCGAGCACCAGCTGGGTGACCAGGGCCTCCTCGAACCGGAACCGGTGGTGTGCCAGCGCGACCTGGTCGCGGTCCTCGGGCTGGTGCACCCAGTCGTAGGCCTGCTGGATGCCGAGGACGTCGTACTCCTCACGGAGGGCGTCGGGGAGCAGCTCCGCGACCGGCTCCATGACCTGCCGTGCGAAGGTCACCGCGCGGGCGATGTCCCAGGTCTCGACGCCCTTGGTGAGCGGATAGATCGGGAACAGCGGGCCGAAGTCGAGGACGTCCTCGACGCCGTCGCCCTCCCCCTCGGCCTCGTCGCCCATCCCGAAGATCGTCATGGCCGGGTTGACCAGCTGCCACTGGTCGCGGAACCGGTCGGCCTTGCCGAGGAAGACGCCGCGGTTGCCGACCGCGACCCGGCCCGCCTGCCAGCCGGCGGTGCCCTGGTTCTTGGCGAAGAAGGTCATCTTCAGCCGGGGGCCGCCGGTGCGCAGCACCGCCTCGACGCGGTACGCCGTGCGGCCGGTGCGCCGATCGGTGTAGTTCTTGATGTCGCACTCGTCGATCTCGCCGACGACGCACAGCAGCTGCCCGATCCGCAGGTTGTCGATCCGGGTCAGGGAGCCGGTCTCGAGGTAGCGGCGTGGGAAGTGGCGCAGCAGGTCGCCGACCGTCTGCAGGCCGAGACCGTCCGCGAACCGCTTGCGCTTGGCCGGGGTCGCCGCGCCGAGGACGGCGGTCAGCGGGGAGTCGAGGGTGATCGCCACGGGTGCTGCTCTCTCATTCGACGGACATCAGGAGCGGGTAGCGCTCCTGGCCACCGTCGTACACCACGACGTCGACATGGGGGTGGAACTCCTCGACCCAGGCGGTCGCCCGGTCGGCCAGGCCCTCGCCGTCGACACCGCTGACGATCGTGACCAGCTCGCCGCCGGCGGCCAGCAGCCGGTCGAGGACGACCAGCGCGACCGAGCCGAGGTCGTCGCCGACCACGGCGAAGTCGCCGGCGATGACGCCGAGCGCGTCGCCGGGCTCGCACGGACCGGCCATCGTCATCGCCTGCCGGGCGGCGATGGTCACCGCACCGTGGCGCACGTGGCGGGCGGTCGCGGTCATCTCGGTGACGTCCTGGTCGAAGGCGCGGCCGGGCTCGTGGACGGCGACCGCGGCCAGGCCCTGCACCTGGGTGTGGGTCGGGATCACCGCGACCCGCAGGCCGCGGGTGCCGTGGTCGGCCTCGGCGGTGCTCGAGGCGGCCAGCGCAGCGCGGATGGTCGGCTCGTCGTTGGGCAGGACGACGACCTCGCGGGCGCCGCACGAGGTGATCGCCTCGAGCAGCTCACCGGTCGACGGACGACGGCCGGGACCGCCGCGCACCACCTCGGCACCGGCCTCCTCGAACAGCGCGGCCAGACCGGGGCCGGCGGCGACGGCCACGACGCGGCGGCCGGCGAGGGGCGCCGGTGCTTCTGCGGGCGCTGACTGGGCTGCGATCTGCTCGGCGAAGTGGGTGACCCGGATCCGGTGCGGTCGCCCGATTCCCAGGCCGACCTCGATCGCGGCGCCGACGTCGTCGGTGTGCACGTGCACGTTCCACAGCCCGTCGCGCCCGACCACGACGACGGAGTCCCCGAGCTGCCCCAGCCGCTCCCGCAGCCGCGGCGCCTGGTCGTCGTCGGTGTCGAGGAGGTACATCACCTCGTACGCCGGGCCGTCCGCGCTCAGCTCGTCGCTCGCGTGCTCGACGTGGGGCACCGGGATGAGGTGGCTGCCGAGCGGCGCGGTCACCGGGATCGGGCGGCGCCCGGTCAGCACGGTCTCGGCGGCGTCGAGGATCACCGACACCCCGCGCCCGCCGGCGTCGACGACACCGGCCTGCGCGAGCACCTCGAGCTGCTCGGGCGTGTGGCCCAGCGCCTCACGGGCGGCGGCGGCCGCGGCGGTGAGCACGTCGCTGGTGCGCGCGTCGGGGTCGGTGGCGGTCGTCGTACCGGCTTCGGCGGCGGCACGCATCACGGTCAGCATGGTGCCCTCGACCGGCTCCCCCACGGCCGCGTAGCTCGCGGTCGACGCCTGCCGCAGCGCCTCGGCCATCACGACCGCGTTGCGCTCGTCGCTGTGGGCGCCGGCGATCCGGCGGGCGGCGGCGCCGAGCATCTCGCTGAGGATCACCCCCGAGTTGCCCCGGGCGCCGAGGAGGGCGCCGCGGGCGAGCGCCGCCAGGGGTACGTCGGCCGGCCCGGCGTCGTCCGGGTGGTCGGCGTGCTCGCCGAGGGCGGTGCGGATCGCGTCGCGGGCCGCGACGACGGTGAGGTACATGTTCGTGCCGGTGTCGCCGTCGGGCACCGGGTAGACGTTGAGGGCGTCGACCTCCTCGCGCGCACCCGCGAGGGCGTCCACCGCGATGTCGACGAACCGGACCACGGACGAGAGCGCGATCCCGCTCCGCCCCTCCCCGGGCACCGTCCGCTCGTCCATCGGGGTCACCCTAGAGGAGGTCCGCCGATTTCGGCCGGTGCGACCCGGTCGGCTATTCTCTTCCGGTTGCCCGAAGCGCCTTCTGAGCGCACGGGCTGCCCCGTGAAACTTAGATCCGCGATCCAGGAGTGACAACCATGGCCGCCGTGTGCGACATCTGCGACAAGAAGCCGACCTTCGGCAACAACCGGCCGTGGTCGCGCAAGATCACCAAGCGCCGCTTCAACCCCAACATCCAGCGCGTCCGCGCGGTCGTCAACGGCACCCCGAAGCGCATGAACGTGTGCACCGGCTGCCTGAAGGCCGGCAAGGTCTCCCGCTGACCTGAGCTCTTCCCACCGACCCGCCGCGATCCGCGGCGGGTCGATGTGTTTTGGCCGACCCGGCAGAAAGTGGCCCGGGATTCGCGCCGACCCGGCTCGAAGTGGCCCGGAAACGGCGCCGACCCGGCAGAAAGTGGCCCGTGCGCCCATGCACAGCACGCCACTTTCTGCCGGGTCGGCGTGATTCAGGAGCCAGTTTCTGCCGGGTCGGCGTGATTCAGGAGCCAGTTCGTGCCGGGTCGGTCAGAAGTGGGTCCAGCCGGTGGGGCCGTCGTACGCGCCACCGTCGACGGTGACCGGGAGGTCGCCGCGGGCGCCGACCGAGCCGATCCGGATCCAGCCCTCGGGAAGGGCGACGTCGGGCGGGAAGGTGGCGAGCAGGGGGTGGTCCTCTCCCCCACCGAGGATGAACTGGAGCGGGTCGGCGCCGGTGGCCTGGCCGACGGCGAGCAACGGCTCGGGTACGTCGAACGCGGCCGTCTCGACGTCGATGCTGACCCCGGAGCCGGCC
This sequence comes from Nocardioides sp. F233, assembly GCF_057813895.1. Taxonomy (NCBI): domain Bacteria; kingdom Bacillati; phylum Actinomycetota; class Actinomycetes; order Propionibacteriales; family Nocardioidaceae; genus Nocardioides; species Nocardioides sp. F233. The sequence continues at coordinate 269,052 of NZ_JBVASH010000004.1, read as the reverse complement.
GCGAGGTGCCCGACCTCGGCGAGGAGGCCGTCGGAGACGTCGATCATGGCGGTGGCCCCGGCCTCGGCGGCGGCCGGGCCGGCGTCGTACGGCGGCTCGGGGCGGCGGTAGGCCTCGACGAGGACGCGCGGCGAGCGGAACCCGCGGCCCAGGACGGCGAGGCCGCCGGCGGACCAGCCCTGGCGGCCGCAGAGGGCGAGCACGTCGCCGGGTGCGGCACCGGAGCGCAGCACCGGGGAGACCGTGCAGGCGCCGAGGGCGGTCACCGAGATGACGACCTGGTCGGCGCGGGTGACGTCGCCGCCGACGAGGCCGGCGCCGACGAGGGCGCACTCCTCGGCGAAGCCGCGGGTGAAGTCGAGCGCCCACTGGGCAGGCAGGTCGGCGGGCGCGGCCAGGCCGACGGTGAGCCACTGGGCCCGCCCACCCATGGCGTTGATGTCGGAGAGGTTCTGGGCGGCGGCCCGGCGGCCGACGTCGTACGCCTCCACCCAGTCGCGGCGGAAGTGCCGCCCCTCGACCAGCACGTCCGTCGACACGACCACGTGGCCCTTGCGGACGCGGAGCACGGCGGCGTCGTCACCCGGCCCCAGCAGCACGTCCTCGCCGGGCGCGATGGCGGCGACCAGCTCGCCGATCCGGGCGATCAGCCCGAACTCGCCGAGGTCCGCCAGCGTGGTGTCCTGGTTGATCGCGTCAGCCATGCCCCCATCCCACCAGACGTACCGATGAGTAAGTTCCTCGGCTCGCGAGTTCTGTTCCGCCGGGGGTGCGCGGTAGGTTGAGGCGTTCCACCAATCCAATCCGGCGGGAGCGTGACCCCATGACGGTGCAGGCCTACATCCTGATCCAGACCGATGTCGGCAAGGCGGCCGAGGTCGCCCGCGAGGTCGGCGAGATCGCCGGCGTCACGTTGGCCGAGGACGTCACCGGTCCGTACGACGTGATCGTGCGCGCCGAGGCCCGCAACGTCGACGAGCTGGGCAAGCTCGTGGTGTCCAAGGTGCAGAGCCTCGAGGGCATCACCCGCACCTTGACGTGCCCCGTCGTCCACATCTGACGCTCGCCGGTCTCACGCTGCCCCTCACCTTCCTGGTGGCCGGGTGCGGCGGACCGGTGCAGGTCGACGTACCCCAGCTCTCGGAGGCGGACAAGGCGGCGTGCGAGGCGTTCGCCGCTGACCTGCCCGCCACGCTGTACGACGAGAAGCGGGTCGACATCGAGCCTCCCGACGCGCCCGCGGCGGCGTACGGCGACCCGGCGATCGTGGTGCGCTGCGGCGTCGGCGAGCCGAAGGGCTTCGACGAGACCGCGTCCTGCGAGTCGGCCAACGGGGTGGGCTACTACATCCCCGACGAGCAGTACACCGACCAGGACCTCGACCTCACCCTGACCGCTGCCGGCTACCGGCCGCGGGTCGAGGTGAGCATCCCGGCGCGCTACCGGCCGAACGCCGGGCCCGCCGCGATGGCCGTGCTGGCCCCGCTGGTCAAGCAGCACCTCACCCTGGTCGACGACTGCAGCTAGGGCCAGGCCCGCTCAGGAGCGCCGCTCGCGCTGCCGGGTGCGGGTGACCGCGACCGGGTCCAGGTCGGGCACCGTCCACCCGGCCGCCATCTCCAAGGTCGACTCGCGGGTCTCCCGCACGTGCTCGTAGGCGAGCGCCGCGCCACGGTCCGCGTCCCCGGCGGCGATCGCCCGGTAGATCGCCTCGTGCTCGGCACACATGTCGTCGTCCTCGTCGGGCCCCTGCGCGAGGTGGAAGAGCCAGCGCACCCGCGCGTTGAGCGGCTGCATGATCGACTGCAGCAGCGGATTGGCGGACATCGCGATCACGGTCTCGTGGAAGCCGGCGTTGGCATCAGCGAGGGCGTTGACGTCCCTGGCCGCGATCGCGGCGTGCGCCGCGACGAGATGGGCCTGGAGCGCAGCGAGGCCGCGGCCGTCGGCCTGCTGCGCGGCGAGCCGCACCGCGAGCACCTCGAGGCTCTCGCGGACGTCGAACAGGTGGCGCACGTCCGCGGCGGTGAACGGAGCGACCATCGCGCCCTGACGCGGCACGATCACGACCAGCCCCTCGGCCTCGAGCTGGCGCAGCGCCTCGCGCAACGGGATCCGGGAGATCTCGAGCTCGGCCGCGAGATCGCGCTCGACGAGGCGCTGCCCGGGTGGGCGCTGCAACGAGACGATCTCGCCCTTGATCCGCTCGAACGCCTGGACGGCCAGGGAGCGGTGCCCCTCTGCTGTCGCCATCAGCACTCCTTCTGTGACCCATTGGTATGCCGCAATCAACGCCTGTTGCAGACGATCAGATGCTTGCCATCTGGCGATGCTATCGGGATTTTCGAGGTGAGGCACTTCACATCGCCGACGCGCGCTGTTACGTTCTGCCATTAACGGTATACCACTAATGAACGGAGCTCGCGTGGCCACGACCCTGCTCACCGACGTCCGCGCCACGGCCGCCGGCAGCCCGGCCGCCGTCGTGCTGGAGGACGGCGTCATCGCCGCCTTCCTCCCCCTTGGCGCGCCGCGTCCGGAGGCGGACGACGTCATCGACGGCGCCGGCGGCCTGCTGCTGCCGACCCTCGTCGACGGCCACTGCCACCCGGACAAGACGACCTGGGGTGAGCCGTGGCTCTCCCGGCAGCCCGCGCAGAGCCTGTCCGACCTGATCGACAACGACGTGCGGGTGCAGAAGCAGCTCACCCGATCGGTCGCCGAGCGCTCCGGCAGCCTCCTCGAGCGGTACGTCGCCCACGGCGCCCGCGCGATCCGGGCGCACGTCGACGTCGCCCCGGTCCACGGCCTCGACAACGTCCGCGGAGTTGCGGACGCGGCGGCGGCGATCGGCCCGGCGCTCGACGTCGAGATCGTCGCCTTCCCGCAGCTCGGGATCCTCCGCACGCCCGGCACGGCCGAGCTGCTCCGGGATGCGGTCGGCGCCGGCGCCACCGTCCTCGGTGGCATCGACCCGCTCGGCCTCGACGGTGACCTCGACGGCCACCTCGACGTGGTCTTCGGGCTCGCCAGCGAGCTCGACGTCGACCTCGACATCCACCTGCACGACACCGGTGAGACCGGCCGGCTCCAGGTCGAGGCCGTCCTGCGCCGGACGGTGGAGGCCGGCTGGCAGGGCCGGATGACCCTCGGGCACGCGTTCTACTACGCCGACCTCACGGGCTCCGCGCTCGCCGACCTCGCCGCGGCGACCGCGGAGGCGGGCGTCACCCTCGCGACCTGTGCGCTGGGCGGCCCGGACCTCGCGCTGCCCGTTGCCGAGCTCCGCGCGGCCGGCGTACGCGTCGTCCTCGGCTCCGACGGCATCCGTGACGCCTGGTCGCCGTTCGGCAACGCCGACATGATCGACCGCACCCACATCCTCGCCTACCAGCTCGGCGCCGCCACCGACGACGAGCTCGAGGCGTGCCTCGATGTCGCCGCCCACGGGGGTGCCGAGCTGCTCGGCCTGCCGCACTCCGGCCTCCGGGTCGGCGACCCGGCGGACTTCATGGTCCTCGACGCCGAGTGTGCCGCCCAGGCCGTCGTCGACCGCCCGCTCCCCCGCCTCGTGCTCCGCGCCGGCCGCGTCGTCGCGACCGACGGTCACCTCACCCCCGCCGCCACCACCGCCGCTCGGGCCTGACCCCAGGGAGAACCCAGATGTCCCGCACCCGCACCGCCCTCCGCGCCACCGCAGCCGCTTCCGTGCTCCTGGTCGCCACTGCCTGCAACGCCGGTACGCCGGCGTCCCCCGACCCCGCCGACGCACTCGACTTCTCCGACCTCGCCCAGGACACGCCGGCCGGCACCGGAGACGCCGGCACCATCCACTGGAACCTGCCCTACGAGCCGCTCAGCCTCGACCCGATCAAGACCTTCAACTACGCCGAGAACACCGCACTGGCCAACTCCTGCGAGTCGCTGCTGCGCGCGAACCCCGACTTCACCGTCGGTCCCGGCCTCGCCGAGAAGTGGGACCAGCCCGACCCGACGACCTGGGTCTTCCACCTGCGCTCCGGCGTCACCTTCTGGAACGGCAAGCCGCTGACCGCCGAGGACGTCGCCTGGAGCATCGGCCGTCACCTCGACCCCGACTCCGGGTCCTACGTCGCGACGTACCTGACCAATGTCGCCTCCGTGACCGCGAGCGGACCGCTCGAGGTCACGATGAAGATGAAGAAGCCCGACGCCCTGCTCACGCAGGCGCTGGCCTCCCTGGGCGGCATCGTCACGGAGAAGGCGTCCAGCGTGGCCGCAGGTGAGGACTTCGGCACCCCGCAGCACCTCCCGATGTGCACCGGCCCGTTCCGCCTCGACGTCTGGAAGCCGGGACAGGCGATCGAGCTGACACGCAACGACTCCTACTGGGACGACGCGCTGAAGCCGCTCTCCGCGAAGCTCGAGCTCTCGTTCGTCACCGACGAGTCGACCGCCGTCCTCGCGCTGGAGAACGGCGAGCTCGACGGCGAGTTCTTCTACCTGCCCCCGGCCGGCCTCGACAAGCTGCGCAAGGGCAAGGACACCGAGGTCGTCCTCGGCAACTCGCTCGCCGGCTGGTACCTCCTCGGCGCCGCCTCCGACGGGCCGTTCGCCGACCCGGACGTCCGCCGCGCGCTGTCGATGGCGACCGACCGGGCCGCGATCGCGGCCACCGTGCTCCAGAACACCGCCATCCCGGCCCGTTCCCTGGCCACGCCGGCGTCCTGGACCTACGGCAAGAGCATCTTCGAGAAGGCGTACGACGACCTGCCCGGTACCGACGTCGACATCGAGGCCGCGACCAAGCTGGTCAAGGACTCCGGCGTCGGCGACGCGCCGATCACGATCGCCGTGCAGGGCAGCTCGGTCGTCCACGAGCAGACCGCCAACCTGCTCCAGGCCGCGGGCGAGGCGATCGGTCTCCACATCGAGATCAAGACGATCCCGGTCGAGCAGTACGGCAACATCTACGTCGACCCGCAGGCACGCAAGGGCATCGACGCCTTCCTCAGCACGTACTACAGCGTCGCCGACCCGCTCGACTCGTACCTGATGTTCGAGAAGGACGCCTACAACAACTACGGCCAGTACGACGGGATCGCCGACCAGCTGGTCGCGGCGCGCTCGGAGATGGACGACGACGCCCGGGCCGGGCTGGTCGCCGAGCTGGAGCACAAGGCCGTGACCGACGAGGCCTGGATGCCGCTGGAGTACCTGCCGGTCATCCTGGTCCAGAACAAGCGGATCACCGGGTCGATCGCGACGTCCAACTACCTCTACTACCCGTGGGCCTCGGCCATCGGGACCCGCTGAGGCACGCCGTGACCGTCCTGACGTTCGCCGGCAAGCGGATCGCGAGCCTGCTCGTGGTGATGCTGGCCGCCTCGTTCCTGGTGTTCAGCCTGATGGAGCTCGCTCCCGGCAGCCCGCTCACCTTCCTGCTGGGCAACCGCAGCGCGTCCCCCGAGCAGATCGCCCGGGTCAAGGCCCAGTACCACCTCGACGACCCGTTCCTCGTGCGCTACTGGACCTGGCTGACCGACGTGCTCCACGGCAACCTCGGGCGCAGCGTGGCCTACAAGCAGGACGTCCTCGACCTGCTCGGGCCGCGGGTGCTGACCACCGTCGGGCTCGTAGTCTTCGCGGGCCTGCTGATCGCGGTCGCCGGAGTCGGGCTCGGGTTGCTCGCGGGCACCCGGCCCGGCCCGGTGGACGGCGTGGTCACCTTCGTGACGACCTCCTTCCTCGCGACGCCGGTCTTCGTCAGCGGAGTGGCCCTGATCTGGGTCTTCGCCAGCCAGCTGGACTGGCTGCCGCTCTACGGCGCGGGGTCCGGCTTCGGTGACCGGTTCGTGCACCTGGTCCTGCCTGCGGTCACGCTGAGCCTCGCGTCGTCGGCGTACCTCGCCCGGATCACCCGGGCAGCGGTGTCCGACGAGCTGCGCAGCGAGCACGTGGAGACCGCGCGCAGCCGCGGCCTGGGCAGTGGCTACGTGCTGCGGCACCACGTGCTGCGCAACTCGATGATCCCGATCACGACGGTCCTCGGCCTCACCATCGCGACGCTGATCGCGGGAGCGGTCGTCGTCGAGAACGTCTTCGCCCTCGACGGGCTCGGCTCGCTGCTGGTCGAGGCGATCCTGCGCAGCGACTTCGTCGTGGTGCAGGCCGTCATCCTCGCGCTGGTCGCGACGTTCGTCGTCGTCAACACGGTCGTCGACGTCGTCTACGTACTCGTCGACCCCCGCATCTCGCTCTCCTGACGGAGGAAACCATGAGTCACGCTCTCGTTCTCGACCACGCGGTGCCCGCGCCACGCGTCCGTCGGACGCCGTTCCGAGCGGTCTGGCGCACGCTCGGTCCCAGCGGCACGCTGGCGGTCGCGTACCTGCTGCTGGTGGTGCTGGCTGCGGCGCTCGCGCCGTGGCTGGCCCCCTACCCGCCGAACCTGCCGGCACCGCTCGAGGCGTACGCCCCACCCTCGGGCGCGCACCTGCTCGGCACCGACGCCCTCGGCCGCGACCTCCTCTCCCGGCTCATGTACGGCGGCCGCGTGGCGCTGGTCGCCTCGGTCTCGGTGATCGTGCTGTCGACGGTGGTCGGCACCGCCATCGCGCTGGCGAGCGGCTGGATCGGCGGACTCGTCGACGCGTTCGTGTCCCGGGTCCTCGACATCCTGTTCGCGGTCCCGGGCATCGTGTTCGCCCTCTCGGCAGTGGCGATCGCGGGCCCCGGCACGACGGGCGTCGTCCTCGGCCTCACGATCGGCTACACGCCGTACGTCGCCCGGGTGGTGCGGGGCGCGGTGCTGCGGGAGGCGAAGCTCGACTACATCGCGGCTGCGTGGGTGCAGGGCCGCGGCGGCACGGCGATCTGCCTGCGGCACCTGCTGCCCAACCTGATGCCGCTGATCGTGGCCCAGGCCGTCAGCTCACTGGGCTTCGCGCTGATCGACCTGTCGGCGCTGTCGTTCCTGGGCCTCGGCGTCCAGGCGCCCGACCCGGACTGGGGCCTGACGATGCGTTCGGGACTCGACGGGATGCTGCGCAACCAGCCGGGCGAGGCGGTCTTCGCCGGCGCCTGCATCGCCCTGCTGGTCGGCTCGGTCATCGTGCTCGGCGACCGCCTGACCCGTCGTTCGGAGGAGCGCGCGTGAACACCGTCCTGTCCATCGAGGACCTCAGCGTCGGGGTCCGCTTCCAGGGCGGTCACCGCACGATCGTCGACGGCGTCCACCTCTCGATCGACGCCGGGACGGCGGTCGGCCTGGTCGGCGAGTCCGGCTCCGGCAAGTCGATGACGGCACGCTCGGTGCTCGGCCTGTTCCCGCCCGGAGCCGACGTCCGCGGCCGGATCGAGGTCGGCGGCACTCCCGTCCTCGGTGACCGCAAGGCGCTGCGGGCGGCGCGGGAGCGGCGGGTCGCGATGATCTTCCAGGACCCGCGTGCCCACATCAACGCCGTGCACCGCGTCGGCGACTTCATGACCGAGGCGATGCGCCGCAACCTCGGCATGAAGCGGGCCGCGGCCGAGAAGCGAGCCGTCGACCTGCTCGGCGAGGTCGGCATCCCGGACGGGGACCGGCGGCTGCGCCAGTACCCCCACGAGCTGTCGGGCGGCCTGCTGCAGCGGGTCATGATCGCCACGGCGATCGCGATCGAGCCCGAGCTCATCCTCGCCGACGAGCCGACGACGGCGCTCGACGTCACGACCCAGTCCGAGGTGATGGCGATCCTCGGCGACCTCCGGACGCAGCGCGGCCTGGCGATGCTGTTCATCACCCACGACCTCGAGCTGGCCGCGGCCACCTGCGACCGGACGAACGTCATGTACGCCGGCCGGATCGTCGAGGAGCAGTCCTCGTCGTCCCTCTCCGACCACCCCCAGCACCCGTACACCGCGGGGCTGCTCGTCGCCCGGCCCGGCCTCGACACCTCCCTCCGACGGCTGCCGGTGATCCCCGGCCGTCCGCTGGCGGCCTTCGAGGCCGGCACCGGCTGCGCCTTCGCCAGCCGGTGTGCCCACGTCGCCGACGTCTGCCGGACCTCGGCACCGCCGCTGGTGGCGACCGAGACCGGTCACGTCGCGTGTCACCGGCACGCCGAGCTCTCCGGCCTCTCGGGGCCGGTCACCGTCCCGACGTCGCAGGAGGCGACCGCCGATGTCTGAGCAGAACCCCACACCCGTCGTCCGAGTGCGTGACCTGCGCAAGGAGTTCCCGGGCCACGACCGGCACCACCCTGTCGTGGCCGTCGACGGGGTCGGCTTCGACCTCGGGGCCGGGGAGGCGCTCGCCGTCGTGGGCGAGTCCGGGTCCGGCAAGACCACCGTCGCGCGGATGCTGATGGGCCTCGAGCAGCGCACCAGCGGCACGATCGAGGTGTGCGGCCGGTCGCGCAGCGGCGGCCGCCCCCGCGCCGCGGAGCGACGGCGCCGAGCCAGGGAGATGCAGCTGGTCTTCCAGGACCCGTACCTGTCCCTGGACCGGTCGCAACGCATCGGCGACATCCTCGACACCGCGGTCCGGCTGCAGTTCGACCTCTCCCGCGAGGCCCGCCGGGCCCGGGTGGACGAGCTGATGGAGCAGGTCGGCCTGCTCCCCCGCCACGCCACCGTGTACCCCCGCCAGCTCTCGGGCGGCCAGCGACAGCGCGTCGCCATCGCCCGGGCGCTGGCAGCGCAGCCCTCGGTGCTCGTCCTCGACGAGGCCGTCGCCGCCCTCGATGTGTCGGTGCAGGCGCAGGTGCTCAACCTGCTCTGCGACATCCGCGAGAGCAGCGAGATCGCGTTCCTGTTCATCACCCACGATCTCGCCGTCGTCAACCAGGTCTGCGAGCGGACCCTGGTCATGCGTGGCGGGAAGGTGGTGGAGGAGGGACCGACCGCCCAGGTGCTCTCCGCCCCGACCGAGGAGTACACCCGCCGCCTCATCGACGCGGTCCCGCGTCCGGGCTGGACGCCCCGACGCAGCACGGCCCTGTCGTGAGGACCCTGCTGCGTGCCCGGCACGTCGTCGGGCACGAGAACGGCGACCACTGCCTGATCCGCGACGGCGAGGTGGTCTGGGAGGACGACCGGCTGGTCCACGTCGGAGGCCGCTACGACGGGCCGGTCGACGAGACGGTCGACTGCGGTGAGGCCGTCGTCATCCCGGGCTTCGTCGACCTCAACGCGCTCGGCGACATCGACCACGCGGTCTTCGACAGCTTCCAGCCCGACGACCTGCTGGCCGGCCAGGACTGGTCCCCCGACTACGCCCGGCACGCGCGGCACGAGGTCTTCGACCGCGTGGATCTCGCGTTCCGCCGGGAGTACGCCGTCGTCCAGCTCCTGCTCAACGGCGTCACCACGGCGCTGCCGATCGCCGCCGAGACCTACCGTGCCTGGGCGGAGACCGAGGAGGAGTTCGACGACCTCGCCGAGATCGCCGGGCGGCTCGGGATCCGCATGTACCTGGGGCCGAGCTACCGCGCCGGCGTACCGACCACCGACGCCGACGGCACCCGGGCGATGCACTGGGACGAGGCCGAGGGCGAGCGCGGACTCGACGGCGCGATCCGGTTCGTCGAGCGCTGGGACGGCGCCCACGACGGCCGCATCCGTGGGCTGCTGGCACCGGCCCGGATCGAGACCCAGACACCGGACCTGCTCGTCCGCACGCGGGAGGCAGCCGAGCGGCTCGGCGTCCCGGTCAGGTTGCACGCCGGCCAGTCGCACGAGGAGGTCGCCCTGCTCCGTGAGCGGTACGACGCCCGCCCGGTCGAGGTGCTGGACCGGCTCGGCCTGCTCGGGCCCGACCTGTTGGTCCCGCACTGCTGGGCGGTCGACGGGCACAGCTCGACCGGGGGCTCCGGGGCGGCTGCCGGGAGGGACGTGCGGCGCCTCGCCGAGTCCGGCACCACGGTGGTGTTCTGCCCGATCGTCTGCGGCCGTTACGGGATCGTGCTGGAGTCCTTCGACTCCTACCGGCGCGCCGGCGTCCGGATGGGCATCGGCACGGACACCTTCCCGCCGAACGTGCTCCACGCGCTCGACCTCGGCTCGGCGCTGACCAAGGTGGTCGAGCACGACCACACCGCCGGGTCGGTCGCCGACCTGTTCCGGGCGGCGACCCTGGGCGGTGCCGCCGCGCTCGGGCGCACCGACCTCGGTCGGCTCGCCGTCGGCGCGAAGGCCGACGTGGTGGTGGTCGGACTCGACGACCTGCGGCTGGGGCCCGTCGAGGACCCGATCCGCTCGATCGTGGCGCACGGTGGCGGCCAGCACGTGCGGCACGTGGTGGTCGACGGCCGGTTCGTCGTGCGCGACGGCGCGGTGCCCGGGGTCGACGTACCGGCGATGCGGGCGCGCGCCCAGCGGGTCTTCGACGACTACCGGGCGTCGTTCACCGAGCGGGACGCGCTGCGGCGCCCGGTCGCGACCCTGATGCCGCCGTCGTTCCCGGTGTGCGGCTAGTCAGGTCAGCGCAGGCCGGTGTCGCGCTGCAGGGCCAGCGTGAGGAGGCGGTCGACCAGCTCGCCGTACGACACCCCGGTCGCGGCCCACATCTGCGGGAACATCGACAACGGCGTGAAGCCGGGCATCGTGTTGAGCTCGTTGACGACCAGCGAGCCGTCGGGCATCAGGAAGAAGTCGACGCGGGCGAGGCCCTCGCAGCCCACCGCGGTGAAGGCGGCCGCGGCCATCGCGCGCATCCGCTCCTCGACACCCTCGGGCAGGATCGCGGGGACGTCCAGCTCGGTGTGCTCCTCGGGGAGGTACTTGGCCTCGAAGTCGTAGAACTCGTGCTCGCCGGTGATCCGGATCTCGGCGGGCAGGCTGGTCTCGACGCCGCCGTCGAGGGCCTCCAGGACGCCGCACTCGATCTCGCGGGCGCCCTCGGCGGACACCTCGACGAGGACCTTCGGGTCGTGCTCCAGCGCACCCTCGATCGCGGCGTCGATCTCGTCGGGCGTGTGGGCCTTGGCGATGCCGATGCTGGAGCCGCCGCGGGCGGGCTTCACGAACAGCGGGTACCCGAGCACGGCGACCCGCTCACGCACGGACTGCGGGTCGGCCTTCCACTCGCGGGCGGTGACGGTCACGCTCGGCATCACCGGCAGGCCGGCGTCCTTGAGGACGACCTTCATGAACGCCTTGTCCATGCTGACCGCCGAGGCGAGCACGCCGGAGCCGACGTAGCGGACGTCGGACATCTCGAAGAGGCCCTGGATCGTGCCGTCCTCGCCCCAGGGGCCGTGGAGCAGCGGGAAGACGACGTCGACGTCACCGAGCGCGCGCGGCGTCTCGGCCGGCTCGCTGACGACCAGGCCGGTGCCGTCACTCGTGGGCGCGAGCGCGACGGGCGCGCGGCCGCCGTCGACCGACGGCAGCTGGCCGGGACCGGTGATCCGGTGCCGCTGCGGGTCGTCGGCCTCCAGCACCCAGCGTCCGTCGGTGGCGATGCCGACGGGGACGACGTCGTACTTCTCACGGTCGATCGCCTGCAGCACGCTGCCCGCGGTCACGCACGAGATGGCGTGCTCACTGGAGCGGCCGCCGAAGACGACAGCGACGCGGACACGGCGGCCGGTAGGAGCGTTCATCGCCGATGACCCTACCTTTGGGACATGCCCGGTCCCGAGTCCGCACCCCGACCGCCTCGTCCGCTCCGCCCCGCGACCGTCGCCGTCACGGCGGGACGTCCCCCGCACGGGCCCGACCAGCCGATGAACGTGCCGATCACGATGACGTCGACCTACGGCGCGACCGGCGACCTGGAGTACGGCCGGTTCGGCAACCCGACCTGGGCGGCGTTCGAGGAGACCCTCGGCGCGCTGGAGGGCGGCCGGGCGCTGGCGTTCTCGTCGGGCATGGCCGCGGTGACCACGATCCTGGACCTGGTGGGCATCGGCAGCAGCGTGATCGCACCGCGGCACGCCTACAACGGCTCGGTGACCGCGCTCGCCGACGCCGAGTCCCGCGGCCGGCTGAAGGCCACACTGGTCGACATCACCGACACCGCGGCCGTGATCGCCGCGATGGAGGCCGACGAGGACTGCGGCCTGCTCTGGCTGGAGTCCCCCACCAACCCGGCCCTGGAGATCGCCGACATCCCGGCACTGTCCGCGGCCGCCCGCGAGCTCGGGATCCGGGTCGTCGTCGACAACACCTTCGCCACTCCCCTGCTCCAGCAGCCGCTGTCGCTGGGCGCGGACATCGTCGTGCACTCGGCCACGAAGTACATCGCCGGGCACAGCGACGTCCTCATGGGTGCGATCGTCGTCCCGTCCGAGGGGACCGATGACGAGGTGTACGGCGCCCTCAAGGGCCGCCGCGACCTCGCGGGCGCCGTACCGGGTCCGTTCGAGGCCTGGCTGGCGCTGCGCGGCCTGCGCACCCTGCACGTGCGCCTGGAGCGCGCCGCCGCCAACGCCGCCGAGCTGGCCCGCCGCCTCGCCGACCACCCGTCGGTCGAGGAGGTCCGCTACCCGGGCTTCGGCGCCATCGTCGCGCCCGTGCTGGCAGGTGGCGCCGACGCCGCCGACTTCCTGGTCCGCGCCACGTCGCTGTGGGTGCACACGACCTCGCTCGGTGGCGTGGAGTCGACCTTCGAGCGCCGGCGGCGGTGGAAGCTCGAGCCGGCCACGATCCCCGAGGGGCTGGTGCGGCTGTCCGTCGGGATCGAGGACGTCGAGGACCTGTGGGCTGACCTCGAGCAGGCCTTGGATCGCATCTCCGCCTGATGCTCGGCGGCCCGTGCGGGGTTGCGTAGGGCCTCGGGCCGATGCGCTGCGTGAGCGACTCACGGTGTCTGTTTTGGCGCTCGCTCCGCTCGCGCATGTCGGGCGCCCTTTGGCGCGTGATCTTCCCTCGCTGCGCTCGCTCCCTCGTTCCTCGGTCGCTCGCTCCACTCAGTCCAGATCACGCGGGGCGCCCGACGGAAAGCGCTCAGCGCAACGTGCGGCATCGCGCTCCACCCTCGGCTGAGGGTCTAGGACAGTTCGGCCTTGGTGTCGCGCGAGATGAACGCGTCCATCAGCTGCGAGGTGGTCAACCGCCCCTGCACGACCTCGTCGACGGCGTCCACGATCGGCGCGTCGACACCGGTGCGGGCAGCGAGCGCACGCAGCGAGGAGCAGGACTTGGCGCCCTCGGCGACCTGGCGGGTCGAGGCGTAGATCTCCTCGACGGTCATGCCCTGGCCGAGCTTCTCGCCGAAGGTGCGGTTGCGCGAGAGCGGCGAGGAGCAGGTGGCGACGAGGTCGCCGAGGCCGGCGAGGCCCATCAGGGTGAGCGGGTTGGCGCCGAGATTCATGGCGAGGCGGGCGGTCTCGGCGAGGCCACGCGTGATCAACGAGGCAGTCGTGTTGTCGCCGAAGCCCTGGCCGACGGCCATGCCGACGCACAGGGCGACGACGTTCTTGTAGGCGCCGCCGTACTCGCAGCCGAGGACGTCGACGCTCGTGTACGGACGGAACGCCGGCGAGTGGAGCCGGTTCTGCAGCATGGTGGCGACGTTCTCATCAGCGCACGCGACGACCGAGGCGGCCGGTTCGCGGCGGGCGATCTCGCGGGCCAGGTTGGGACCGCTGACGACGGCGATCCGGCTGGCGCTGACGTCGCCGACCTCCGCGATCACCTCCGACATCCGCTTGAGGGTGCCGAGCTCGACGCCCTTCATCAGCGAGACGAGGACGGCGTCCTTCTCGACGTACGGGAGGAAGGTCGGCAGGTTGTCGCGCAGCGACTGCGACGGCACGGCCAGGACGACGACGTCGGCACCGGCGAGGGCCTGCTCGGGGTCGTGGGTGGCGGTGATCCGGCGCGGCAGCTCGATGCCGGAGAGGTAGTCGACGTTCTCGTGCCGCTCGTTGATGGCGGCCGCGACCTCCTCGCGGCGGGCCCAGATGCACACGTCGTTGCCGGCGTCGGCCAGCACGATCGAGAACGCCGTACCCCAGGAACCGGCGCCGAGCACCGCGATCTTGTTGCCCATCAGCTCGCCGCCTTCTTGTTCTTCTTGAACCGGTCGCCGTGCACGGCCATGTCGTAGCGCTCGGCCGGCGCGGTCGCGCCGCGCACCAGCTCGAGCTCGTGGGTGATCGCCGCCATGATCCGGGCGGTGGCCTCGTTGACGACGGCGGTGGTCCGCTCCTTCGCCCGCAGGTCGTCGAGCTCGACGGGCGGCCCGACGCGCATCACGACCTCGTGACGAGGGAGCAGGTGCGGACGCTTGGTGTACGGCGCCAGGATCTCGTGCGCCCCCCACTGCCCGACCGGGATGACCGGGCAGCCGGTCTCCAGGGCGATCCGGGCGGCGCCGGACTTCCCCTTCATCGGCCACATGTCGGGGTCACGCGTGATCGTGGCCTCGGGGTAGATCACGACGCACTGGCCCTCGCGCACGGCCTCGACCGCGGCGGCGTACGCGCCGACGGCGTCCTTGGTCTCGCGCCGCACCGGGATCTGGCCCGCGCCGCGCAGGAAGAAGCCGAGCGCCTTGTTGTCGAACAGGCCGGACTTGGCGAGGTAGCGCGGCTTGTAGCCGTGGTCGTAGACCAGGTGCGCGGCGGTGAGCGGGTCGAAGTGGGAGATGTGGTTGAGCGCGATGATGAAACCGCCGCTCTCGGGGATGTTCTCGCCGCCGATCCACTCGCGTCGGGTGGTGGCCAGGAGCGTGGGCTTGATGATGGGTACGGCGATGTTGAAGGCCCAGCCCCGCTTCTCCTGCAGCTTCCGCACGCTCACGAGAATGCAGGTTACCGGTCGGTGACACCGGCCACGGCCGGGCACGACCGACCTGTCAGGATTCAGGGGTGTTCACCCGTTCGGGCGCCTTCGCCGTGCTGCTTCCGGTGAAGTCCCCGGGCACCGGGAAGTCCCGGCTCTCGACATTGCGCGACGCCGAGCGGGCCCGGCTGGCGGCGGCCTTCGCGACCGACGTGGTCGACGCGTGCCTGCGCACCGACGGCGTCGCCGGCGTGCTGGTCGTCAGCGACGACGCCGCGTTCGCCGCCACCCTGGCGGCTCGCGGTGCGGCGACCTGTGCCGATCCCGGCGGCGGCCTGAATGCCGCGCTTCGGCACGCCGCCGCACACCTGCACGAGCGGCGCCCCGACCTGCGGCCCGTCGCGCTGTGCGGCGACCTGCCGTCGTTGGTGCCCGGCGACCTCGCCACGGCCCTGGCCGATGCGGCGAGCGACCCCGGTCCGTGCTTCGTCCGCGACGCCGATGCGACGGGAACCACGCTCTACTGCGCGGCGTACGACGACTTCGCCCCGCGCTTCGGAGCGGGATCGGCCGCCGCCCACGCGGGTTCCGGCGCGCGTCCGCTGGCCGGGGAGCTGCCCACGCTGCGCCGCGACGTCGACGACGTCGACAGCCTGGCCGACGCGATCGCGCTCGGCGTCGGCGACTCCTCGGCTGAGGTGCTGCGCGCGATCGGCCTGCTCGCGCGGGGGTCCTGACATGACGAACGGGCCGCACTCCATGAGGAGTGCGGCCCGTTCGGGGTGATCGTCGAAGTCGGCGTCAGGCCTTCTTCGCGGTCTTCTTGGCCGGAGCCTTCTTGGCCGGAGCCTTCTTGGCGGGGGCCTTCTTGGCGGCGGGCGCCTTCTTGGCCGGAGCCGCCTTCTTCGCAGCCGGGGCCTTCTTGGCGGCGGGCGCCTTCTTGGCCGGGGCCTTCTTCGCCGGAGCCGCCTTCTTCGCGGTGGCAGCGGCCTTCTTCGCCGGAGCAGCGGCCTTCTTGGCGGCAGCGGTCGCGGCCTTCTTGGCCGGGGCGGCAGCCTTCTTGGCCGGAGCGGCAGCAGCAGCGACGGCCTTCTTCGCCGGAGCTGCGGCCTTCTTGGCCGGCTTCGGCAGCGGCGCGAGCTTCTTCGCGCCGGAGACGACGTTCTTGAGGTCAGCGCCGGCGCTGAACTTCGGGACGGACTTCTTCTTGGTCTTCACGCGCTCGCCGGTCTGCGGGTTGCGGACCCAACGGGCGTTGCGGACGGCCTTCTCGAACGAGCCGAAGCCGGTGATGGCGACCTTCTCGCCCTTCGCGACCTGACGGGTGATCGTGTCGAGAACCGCGTCGAGAGCGTGAGCCGCGTCCTTGCGGCTGCCTTCGAACCGGTCGGCCAGCGCGTCGATCAACTGAGACTTGTTCACTACCTGTCCTTCCGAAACGCCGCGCTGGGCGTCCCTTGAGCTGATGCGGCCGAGCCCTCGCCCAGCCGTCCTTTCATGGGAACGCTAGGCACTAGTGGGCACACTCACAATCACCACGCCGAAGTTGGTACGTCTTTTTTCGCGATTTCAGCGCTATTTCGGCCATTTCGGGCCCTTTTCGCCCTGTGGGCCTTCTTCGCGGTCTTCACGACGAATGCGGGAAACGCGACGGGCCGACCCGCGAAAGTCGCGGATCGGCCCGTCGTAGAGCGGTTTTCAGCCTCTTCTCAGGCGTGCTGGGTGACCGGCTTCCAGCTCGGACGCCCGCTCTCGAACGCCGCGATGTCGCCCTCGTTGCCCAGGGTGATGCCGATGTCGTCGAGGCCGTTGAGCAGGCGGTAGCGGGTGTAGTCGTCGATGTCGAAGGGCGCGACCACCTCGCCACAGGTGACCGTGCGGGACTCGAGGTCGACGGTGATCTGGGTGGTCGGGTCGGCCTCGATCGCCGCCCACAGCTGCTCGATGACGTCCTGCTCGACCGGCACCGAGAGCAGTCCGGCCTTGCCCGAGTTGCCGCGGAAGATGTCGGCGAAGCGGCTCGAGAGCACGACCTTGAAGCCGTAGTCCATGAGCGCCCAGACCGCGTGCTCACGCGACGATCCGGTGCCGAAGTCGGGACCGGCGACCAGGATCGAGACGCCCTGGTACTCGGGCTTGTTGGCGACGAACTCCGGGTCGTTGCGCCACGCGGCGAACAGGCCGTCCTCGAAGCCGGTGCGGGTCACGCGCTTGAGGTAGACCGCCGGGATGATCTGGTCGGTGTCGACGTTGCTGCGACGCAGCGGGAGCGCCGTACCGGTGTGGGAGGTGAACTTCTCCATGACTCTGTCTCCTTCTCAGACCAGCTCGGCGGACAGGTCGGCCGGGGAGGCCAGCGTGCCCTTGACGGCGGTGGCGGCCGCGACGGGGACGGACACCAGGTGGGTGCGTCCGCCCTTGCCCTGCCGGCCCTCGAAGTTGCGGTTGGACGTCGACGCCGAGCGCTCCTGCGGCTGCAGCGTGTCGGGGTTCATGCCCAGGCACATCGAGCAGCCCGCACCGCGCCACTCGGCACCGGCCTCGATGAAGACCTTGTCGAGGCCCTCCGCCATGGCCTGGTTGCGCACGCGCACCGAGCCGGGGACGACGAGCAGGCGGGTGCCCTCGGCGACCTTGTGGCCCTTGATGATCTCGGCGGCGAGGCGCAGGTCCTCGATCCGGCCGTTGGTGCAGGAGCCGACGAAGACGGTGTCGACCTTGACCGAGCGCAGCGGCTGGCCGGCCTCGAGGCCCATGTACTCCAGCGCCTTCTCGGCGGCGATCCGGTCCTGCTCGTCCTCGAAGTCGGACGGGGTCGGGACGTTGGCGCCGAGAGGCGCGCCCTGGCCGGGGTTCGTGCCCCACGTGACGAACGGCGTGACGTCGGCCGCCTCGATCACGATCTCCTTGTCGAAGGTCGCGTCGGCGTCGGTGACCAGCGTCTTCCAGTGCGCGACGGCGGCGTCCCACTCGGCGCCCTTCGGCGCCTCGGCCTTGCCCTCGATGTAGGCGAAGGTGGTCTCGTCCGGCGCGATCATGCCGGCCTTGGCGCCCCACTCGATGGACATGTTGCAGACCGTCATCCGGCCCTCCATCGAGAGCGCCTCGATGGCGTCGCCGCGGTACTCGACGATGTAGCCCTGGCCACCACCGGTGCCGGTCTGCGTGATCAGGTAGAGGATCAGGTCCTTGGCGGTGACGCCCTCGGCGAGGCTGCCGTTGACGGTGACGGCCATGGTCTTCGGCTTGGCCTGCGGCAGGGTCTGCGTGGCGAGCACGTGCTCGACCTCCGACGTACCGATGCCGAACGCGATCGCACCGAAAGCACCGTGAGTGCTGGTGTGCGAGTCGCCGCACACGATCGTCATCCCGGGCTGGGTCAGGCCGAGCTGCGGGCCGACGACGTGGACGATGCCCTGCTCGACGTCGCCGAGCGGGTGCAGCCGCACGCCGAACTCCTCGGCGTTCTTGCGCAGGGTGTCGACCTGCGTCTTGCTCACCGGGTCGGCAATCGGCTTGTCCCAGTCGAGCGTCGGGACGTTGTGGTCCTCGGTCGCCAGGGTCAGGTCGGGACGGCGCACCTTGCGCCCGGCCAGGCGCAGGCCGTCGAAGGCCTGCGGGCTGGTGACCTCGTGGATGAGGTGGAGGTCGATGTAGAGGAGGTCCGGCTCCCCCGGGGTCGATCGGACGACGTGCTCGTCCCACACCTTCTCCGCCAGGGTCTTGCCCATGACTCGCTCCTCCTCGTTCGGGTCGTCGACGGCACCTCTGCCGCCGACCGAGATCCAGCGTACTCTTGCATCCCAGGATCCGAGACGGCAGTATTGCCATATGGACAACTCGAGCGGCGTCGGAGTTCTCGACAAGGCGGCCCTGGTGCTCACTGCACTGGAGTCCGGCCCGGCCACCCTGGCCGGCCTGGTGGCAGGCACGGGCCTGGCCCGGCCGACGGCCCACCGGCTGGCGGTCGCCCTCGAGCACCACCGCCTCGTGGCCCGCGACATGCAGGGCCGCTTCGTGCTCGGCCCGCGCCTCGCGGAGCTCTCCGCGGCAGCCGGCGAGGACCGACTGCTCGCGACGGCCGGCCCCGTCCTCGCGCGACTGCGCGACATCACCGGCGAGTCCGCCCAGCTGTGGCGGCGCCAGGGCGACCACCGCGTCTGCGTCGCCGCCGCCGAGCGTCCCTCCGGCCTGCGCGACACCATCCCGATCGGCTCCCAGCTCACCATGCGCGCCGGCTCAGCCGCGCAGGTGCTGCTCGCCTGGGACGACCCGGAGCGGATCCACCGCGGCCTGCAGAACTCCGCGTTCTCCGCGGCCGAGCTGTCCGCGATCCGCCGCCGTGGCTGGGCACAGTCGGTCGGCGAGCGCGAGCAGGGCGTGGCCTCGGTGTCCGCCCCGGTCCGCTCCCCCGGCGGCAAGGTGATCGCCGCGGTGTCGGTCTCGGGCCCGCTCGAGCGCCTGTCCCGCCAGCCCGGCCGGATGCACGCACCCGCAGTGCTCGCGGCCGCCGAGCGGCTGTCCGAGTCGCTGCGCCGCGCCGCTGCGGAGTAGCCGCCCCGGCCCTGACTCAGTCGACGTCGACCGTGCCCCGCACCTCGTCGAGGTCGATCCAGGGGTCGACATCGCACGGGTCCTCGGCCTCCGGGCACAGGTACGTCCGTGAGTCCGCTGAGTGGCCGCGGTTGTCGCCGAGGACGAACACCTTTCCGCCGGGCACCGGGCCGACGGTCCAGTCACACGGGCCTCGCAGCGCCGTGCCGTTGGCGGGCAGGTAGTCGATGATCTCAGCATCGCAGGCGCCCGGGTCGTCGGCGATGTAGTCCTCGTCGAGAACCTCGCCGTCGACCGAGAGCCGACCGCGCTCGTCACAGCACGAGACGACGTCGCCGGGCGCACCGATGACCCGCTTGAGGAGCATGCCGTCCTTGCCGGCGGTCGGTCCCAGCCAGTCGTTGGCGTCCCAGAACAGGACGATGTCCCCCACGCGCGGCTCGTAGTCGTCGCCGACCCGGTCCACGGTGAGGCGCTCGCCCTTCGTCACCGTGGGCTCCATCGACTCGCTCGGGACGACGACATGGAGCGATCCGCAGCCAGCCGCGACAGCGACGACCAGGAGCAGCGGGATCGCCAGGAGTGGACGCATGGACGGATGCTAGGCAGCAACCGCCGAGCTGGCGGCGGAACGGCTCAAGGAGTCCTTCCGAAGGTGTCCCGAGGAGCAGTACGCTCCCCTCACCTCACCTTCCGGAGACGCCCATGTCCAGGTCGAGCCTCACCACCGTCGCCGTCAGTCTGGCGGTCGCCGTCGCGACCACCGTTCTCTCGACGGGACCAGCACTCGCGCGGCCTGCGGGCCCGCCGGACAGGGCGGCGTTCACGCCGGTCGCCCCGTGCGCGCTGCCTGTCGTCAAGCTGAAGAAGAAGCGCCAGGTCGTCGTACCCGTCGCCGGCCAGTGCGGGGTCCCGCAGGACGCGGTCGCCGTCACCCTCGACCTCCAGGCGAAGGCGTCCGCGCCCGGTGCACTCCGGGTCTGGGCGACCGGAGGCACCCGGCCCCGCACTCCCGTGCTCGCCTGGTCCTCGGCACGCAAGGCAGTGGCGACCCAGGCCGTCGCCGGCCTCGGCGGCGGTCGCGTCACCCTCGCCGGGACCAGGGGAAAGACCAAGGTGCAGGCCGATGTCGTGGGCTACTACCGCCGGCTCCCGACGAGCCACACGATCTCGATCAACCCGTGGACGATGGTGCTGACCAACTCCGCCACGGCGGCCTACGGCACCATCAACGGCTGCGTGACGAACTTCGACGCCGGGGCCGCCGCCAACGGGTACGTGCCGGTGAACCTGCCGGTCGGCTCGAGGATCACCTCGATCACGACCTCGGTGTTCGACAGCTTCTCCGCCGACACCTACACGGTGACGCTCGTGCGCTACGTCCCGACACCCACGGGGCTGAACGTCGACAGCTCGACCCCGCTCGGCTCCGGCGGAGGCGGATCCCTCGTCGTGACGACGAGCACCGTCAACCTCGACCAGGTCGTCGACGCCCAGCACTCCTTCGCGGTCCAGCTCACGAACCTGAAGAGCTTCAACAACGGTCTCTGCGCGGTGCAGGTGACCTACGACGACCCGTCCTGATCGTCAGAACAGGGCGGCGTCCTCGTCCCGCTCGAGGTCGAGCAGGAGCTGCTTGCGCTCGAGTCCCCCGGCGTAGCCGGTGAGCGTGCCGTTGGCGCCGATCACGCGGTGGCACGGGATCACGATCGGGATCGGGTTGGCGCCGTTGGCGGTGCCGACGGCGCGAGAAGCGGCGTTGGTCTTGCCGAGGCGGGCGGCGATCTCGCCGTACGACGCGGTCTCGCCGTACCCGATGCCGAGCAGCTGAGCCCACACCGAGCGCTGCCAGGCGCTGCCGGCGGGCGCGAGCGGCAGGTCGAACTCGGTGCGGTCACCCGCGAAGTACTCGGCGAGCTGGTGCGCGGCGGCGACCAGGACGGGGTGATCGGTGCCCTCGGTGCCGAGCGGGCGGACGCCGTCGCGGAACGGCGAGAACTCGATCGCGGTGATCGCGCCGTCCTGCTCGACGAGGCGCAGCGGCCCGATGGGCGATTCGATGACGGTCCACATGGCAGTACTCATCCTTCCAGCGAGGTCCACAGGTGGAGGAGGGCGTACGAGCGCCAGGGCGCCCATCCCTCCGGGGTGATGTCGGTGTCGGGGTGGCGGGCGAGCGCGTTGCGCACGCCGACGTCGGTCGGCAGCCACACATCGGGGTGACCGAGTGCGCGCAGCGCGATGTAGTCGGCCGTCCAGGGTCCGATGCCGGGCAGCGCGAGCAGGGTGCGGCGTACGTCGCCGCGGTCCGGGCCGCGGTCGAGCACGACGTCGCCCGCCGCGATCGCCGCGCACATCCCGACGAGCGCCCGCCCGCGGGCGCGGGGCATCCGGAACTCCTCGGGAGGCAGCGCCGCGACGGTCGCCGCGTCGGGGAACAGGCGCGTCAGTCCGGGGATCCCGGTCTCGACGGGACGCCCGTGGGCGGCGACGAGCCGGGCCGCGGCGGTGCGGGCCGCGACGACGGTGACCTGCTGCCCGAGGACGGCGCGCACCGCGACCTCGGCGCCGTCGACGTGCCCCGGCACCCGGAGTCCCGGCCGGGCAGCGACGAGCGGCGCCAGCAGCGGATCGGTGGACAGGTGGGCGTCAACGGCCACGGGATCGGCATCGGCGTCGAGCAGCGCCCGCATCCGGGCGAGCGCGGCCGTCGTGTCGCGGAGGTCGTCGAGGACCAGGCGCAGCGGCAGGTACGACGACCCGACTCCGTCGAGGTCGGCGAGCTCGACCCGGGCGACGCCCGGCCCGTGGGGCAGGGCTAGCGTGCGGGAGTAGGAGCCGCTGCCGTCGGCCGCGACCTCGGCGACCTCGACGCCGGGCACGGCGCGGTCGGCGAGGAAGCGGAGCAGTGCGGAGCCGCGGAACGGCGTACGGACGGCGATCCGCAGGTCGATGGCGCCCGGGACCTGGCTGCCTGCGGGCGCCTTGCGGCCGCGCAGGTGGCTCGGCGTCGCGTCGTACACCTCGAGCATGGTGTCGTTGAACTGCCGCACGCTCGAGAAGCCTGCTGCGAATGCGACGTCGGCGAGGCTGAGCGTCGTGCTCTCGACGAGCGCGCGGGCGGTCTGGGCACGCTGGGTGCGCGCGAGCGCGAGGGGGCCGGCGCCGAGCTCGCTGGTCAGCAGCCGCGACAGGTGGCGGGAGGTGTACCCGAGCCGGGCTGCGAGTCCCTCGACGCCTTCACGGTCGACGACACCGTCGGCGATCAGCCGCATCGCCCGGCCGGCGACGGTGGCCGCGACGTCCCAGTCCGGGCTGCCGGGCGTCGCGTCGGGCAGGCAGCGCTTGCAGGCGCGGTAGCCGGCCGCCTGGGCAGCCGCTGCGGTGCGGTGGAAGGAGACGTTGCGGGAGGCCGGCGTGCGGGCCGGGCAGGACGGCCGGCAGTAGATGCCGGTCGAGCGCACCGCGGTGTAGAAGACGCCGTCGAAGCGACGGTCGCGCGACTGCACGGCCGTGTAGCAACGTCCGAAGTCGAGCTGCTCCGGCGTGGTCACAGTGCTCTCCATGTCGTCCATCCTGCCGTCCGCCACCGACAGTCTCTCGCGGAAATCGGACATGACGGTGACCGCGAGGGGGCCGGTTCTGCCACGCTGCTCCCATGGCGGACGCTCCGATCAATCCCCTCGACCTGCTGATCAAGTCCCAGCAGATCGCCCTCAAGCTCACCACCGACGTCCTCAAGGGCGTGCGTGACACCGCGGTCACCGGTGTCACCCAGCCTGACGAGCTCGCCCGTCAAGTCGGCGACCTCGCCGGTGCGGTCGCCGGAATGGCCGGCGCGGTCACCAGCCTGGCGAGCTCGACCGCGCAGCCGCTGCAGGACTTCATCGTCCGCCAGCGCGAGCTCGCCGACACCGTGCACACCCTCGCCGAGGCGCAGGCCGAGCTCGCCGGCGTCGTCGCCAAGCTCGCCGAGCGGCACGCCGACGCCGTTGCCGCGCTGGAGAAGGTCACCGCGCCGGTGTTCGCGATCGTCGGCACCGAGCCGACGCCGCCGAAGACCCGGGCCTCCAGGAAGACGGCCACCGCGAAGAGCGCGGCCACCAAGGACGGACGGGCGGCCACCGGAGACCGGTGACCGCCCGCCGCAACGCCTGAGTGGTCAGCCGACGCTGATCGCGGTGTCGTCGATGACGAAGCTCGTCTGCAGCGACGAGTCCTCGTTCATCAGGAACTTCAGCGAGATCGTCTTCCCCTTGTAGGCAGCGAGGTCGAACGTCTTCTGCACGTACCCGCTCGACTTGTTGAGGTTGGAGTACGTCGCCAGGGTGCTCGTCGTCGTACCGCTGACGATCTGCACCTTCGCCGTGTCGTACGCCGTCGACGAGGTCGTCTCCGCGCTGTCGATCGCCACCCAGAAGGTCAGCGACGCCGTCGTGGCCGTCGCGGGGATCGTGACCGTCTGACTCTCGTTCTCCGTCGAGGTGCTGCCGTTGCCGCCGAGCCACAGCTTCCAGGTGCCGGTCCGCGCCGCGCGGCCGGTGTTGTTGGTGATCGGTCCGGCGGTGCCGGTCCAGCTGACGGCCCCGGACTCGAAGCCGGGGTTCTGGAGCAGGTTGCCCGTCGTCCCGCCGCTCGTGCTGATCGTCCACGTGAAGCTGGTCGACCCGGTGGCGCCGGTGGTGTCCTTGGCGGTGACCGTCACGTTCGACGTGGCGGCGGTGGTCGGCGTACCGGAGACGAGGCCGGTGCCGGCGTTGATCGTCAGGCCGGCGGGCAGGCCGGTGGCCGACCAGGTCAGCGTCTGCCCGGCGCCGGAGGACGACCCGGTCAGCTGCAGCGTGGTGGCCGTGCCGACGGTCCCGGTGCGGTTGCCCGGGTTGGTGACGGTGACGGTGTTGCCGGCCGTGGTGCACGTCGGGTCAGCGGTCTGGGCCGGCACGGAGACCGCGTTCCACGCTGCCTTGACGGCGTTGAACTCGGCGCAGGAGCCCGGGAAGAGGTTCTTCGCGGCGGTGAGCGTCCAGGTGCGGTACTTGAGGTAGCTCGAGCTCGTGGTCTTCATGAGCATCGCGTTGTAGAAGATCTTGCCGGCCTTCTGGATGCCGATGCCGGTGAGCGTCCCGCCGTTGTTGCACGTCGAGCTGGTGGGACCGCCGGCGGGGTTGGTGCCCTCGGCGAGCAGGTAGAACCAGTGGTTGCCGGGACCGGCAGCCGAGTGCACCTCGGCGTTGGGGATCGAGCTCGAGTAGCAGTTCGGGTCGCCCTTGGCCGACGGGTCGTACATGTTGCGGATCTCGCCGTCGCCGACGAGGTTCACCTCTTCGCCGACGAGGTAGTCCGGCTCGTCGTACGTGCTCGACTCGTTGGCGAAGTGCTCGGTCAGCGCGCCGAAGACGTCACCGACGAACTCGCCGGTGTTGCCGTTGGAGTGGCCGCCGGGGGTGTTCTGATCGACGCCGTGGCCGTACTCGTGACCGACCACGTCGAGGTTGGTCAGCCACTCGGTGCCGGCCTGGTTGTGGCCGATCCGCACCCACTCGGTGCCGGTGCAGTAGCCCGGCTCGCTGAGGCCCGGCGGGCAGTAGAACGCGTTGACCTCGTCCTTGCCGACGCGCGCCTGCCAGCCGCCGCCGTTGCCGTTGAAGCCGTCACGACCCAGCCACTGGCTGAGCATCCGGTCCTGGACCTGCAGCGCGTACAGCGTGTCGACGCACCCGGTCTCCGTGCTGGTGCCGGAGCCGTCACCCCAGCTGTTGTCCGGCCCCGAGACGACCGGGACGCTGTTGGTGGTGTTGTTGTCGATGCGGCAGTCGACACCGGGATTGCCGGGATCGGCCAGCGTGTACGACGACGCGGACGCCTGGGTGGTCTCGATGGCCAGTCCCGGGCCGTTGTGGTGGCCGTTGCCCGTGCCGGTGGCGAAGTGGACCAGCTCGTCGGACTCGATGACGGAGCCCTGCTTCGCGTCGACGTACACGTCGCGGACCGAGCGGTCGCCGTCGGTGGTGAGGCCGCTGACCGTCACCTTCCACGCGAGCCGGGGCGACGCCAACGCGTGGACGACGAGCTCGGGCGTGCCCCGCAGCTCGGCGTTGCGCAACGTCCCCTTCGCCGTCGTCGTGGCGGCACCCGCGGTCTGCGTCGGGGTCACCGACAGCTGGCCGATCACCTTCTTCTGCGCCACGCTCGTGTCGAGGATCTTGCCGTCACGGTCGGTGACGACGACGAAGTCGCCACCGCGGACCGGCAGGCCGTCGTAGGTCCGGGTGTAGGAGGCGTACTGCAGCCCCGCGCCACCGCTGACGACGGGCGCGGCGGCGAACTTCTCGTCGTCCCCCGTCCGCAGCTGCGGAGCCTGGCTCGCGATCAGCGCCTTGGCGGACCGGCGGGCCTTCTGGTGTGCGTCGTCGCGCGGCTTCGTCTTCACCACCGCACCGGGATCGGCGTGGGCGGACGGTGGGGCGAGGGGCGCCACGGCGAGTGCCGAGGCCGTGACGAGGGTGGCGACCAGGCCACCCATCAGGTTGCGCTTCACTTCGAACCAACACTCCTCTTGAGAGTCGGGCTCGCTCGCGCCTCGAGGTCCGGGGAGTGGCGAGCCGGGTGGATGGCCGGCTCGGCGAGAGGTGGATGCCGGGCGGCCAGAGCACAACCTCGTGGCTGGTCGAATCCACGGTCAATGGACCTGGGCGTGCAAGTTGCAGCATTGCAACAAGATGAGGACGGCGCCGGCCTGCGCGGTGAGGGGAAAAACCAGTCGGGCCCGGTCCAGATGGACCGGGCCCGAAGCTGTACCCCCGACCGGATTCGAACCGGCGCTACCTACGTGAGAGGCAGGCGTGCTAGGCCGCTACACAACGGGGGCATTCGTTGTTCCGGATCTCTCCGTGACAACGTCGTGAACTCTAGCGATTTCCTGCCTGACCGGCCAAATCCTGACGGAGTGACCTGTCTCTCGCGAGAGCCTCGCTGGGATACTAGGACTCGAACCTAGAACGACTGAACCAGAATCAGCTGTGTTGCCAATTACACCATATCCCAATGGTTTCGGTCTCCGACCGAAGCCGGCGAACCGAGAACTTACCTTACCTGTCGGGCTGCTCGGCGACCAAAATGGCCCCACCCTCGGGCGTCCTGGTGCGGTTCTGGACCCCTATCCGGCGGGCCGCCCACACCGCGAGGAGCAGGTAGCCGACGGACTGGACGAGGGTCACCGGGATCGACCACCAGCTGCCGCCGGTCGGGTTGAGCGCCTCGGTCATGTCGCTGAACGCGAGGGCCAAGCCGAAGGCCAGGAAGTTGTTGAGCACGTGCATCGCGATACCGGCTTCGAGGCCTCCAGTGAGGACCACCAGGACTCCCGCGACGAGCCCGAACGCGAACCGGTCGAAGAAGGTCGGCACGTCCTGGCCCAAGCCGTGGGCGAGCGCGAAGAGCAGGGCCGGTACGACGACCGAGACCGCCGCGCCGCCGCGTGATCCCGCGCGGGCGGCGAGCCCGCCGAAGGCCTGCGCGAGGTAGCCGCGGAAGACGTACTCCTCCCCCGCTGCCTGCAGGGGCGTCAGCAGCACGATCACGAGCAGGAAGTCGCGCACGGTCGAGGTCCACGGGTTGATGCTGCCGCCGGTGTCGAGCGAGCCGGTGCCCTGGTCGGGCAGCACGGCGGAGGCGACCAGCGTCAGGCCGAGGGCGACCACGGCGAGGCCGAGGCAGACCGCGAACCAGCGCCAGCGCAACGCCCCGGCCACCGACGTGACCCAGCCCGGCGTCTGCCCGTGCAGCAGCCGGGCGACCGCCCACACCGCGGGGATGGCGGCCGCCCAGCCCAGGTTGACCATGGCCAGGAAGGACGGCGTCGTCACGTCGCCCGAGAGCTTGTCGACGGCCTCGGTGGACGAGTCGCCGCCCGCGACGAGCACGAGGGTGACCACGAGGCTCAGCACGAGCTGGGCGGCGAAGAAGATCACGAGCAGCAGCGGGATGCCGGCCAGCGGGCGCCAGGCGCCCGCCGGCCCGCGCCGCTGGAGCTCGTCGTACCTCAGTTCGGCTGGATCAGCCGAGGGCACGCTGCAACCGCCCGAGGCTGCGGTCGCGGCCGAGGAGCTCCATCGACTCGAAGAGCGGCGGCGAGATCCGGCGGCCGGTGACGGCGACGCGGACCGGGCCGAACGCGTTGCGCGGCTTGAGGCCGAGCCCGTCGACGAGGGCACCCTGCAGGGCGGCCTGGATCGCGTCGGTCGACCAGGTCGGCAGCGCCGCCAGCGCGTCGTACGACGCCTGCAGGACCGGGATGCCGGCCTCGCCGATCTGCTTGGCCGCGTCCTCGGGGTCGACCTCGAAGGCGTCCTCGGAGACGAACAGGAAGCCGAGCATGCTGCTGGCCTCGGCGAGCTTGTTGATCCGCTCGCCGACGAGCGGCATCGCGAGCTCGAGCAGCTGCGCGTCGGCGTCGGTGACCGGGTCGCTCACGACACCGTCGCGCTTGAGGAACGGCAGCACCCGGTGGGTGATCTCCTCGATCGAGAGCAGCCGCATGTGGGCGGTGTTGATGGCGTCGCACTTCTTGAGGTCGAAGCGGGCCGGGTTGGCGACGACGTCGGTGATGTCGAAGGCCTCGACCATCTCCTCGAGGCTGAAGATGTCACGGTCGGCCGCGATCGCCCAGCCCAGCAGGGCGAGGTAGTTGAGCAGGCCCTCGGGCAGGTAGCCCTGGTCGCGGTAGGCCAGCGCGTGCGCCTCGGGGTCGCGCTTGGAGAGCTTCTTGTTGCCCTCGCCCATGACGTAGGGCAGGTGGCCGAACTCCGGCGTCGCCTTGGCGATGCCGACCTCCTTGAGCGCCTCGTACAGGGCGATCTGGCGAGGGGTCGACGAGAGCAGGTCCTCGCCGCGGAGGACGTGGGTGATCTCCATCAGCGCGTCGTCGACCGGGTTGACCAGGGTGTACAGCGGGTCGCCGTTGGCGCGGCACAGCGCGAAGTCGGGGACGAACTCGGTCTCGAAGGTGACCTCGCCGCGGACCAGGTCGTTCCAGGTGATCGAGCCGTCGGGCATCCGGAACCGCACGACCGGCTGGCGGCCGTCGGCCACGAACGCCGCCACCTGCTCGGCGCTCAGCTCGCGGCAGAAGCCGTCGTACCCCTGCACCTTGGAGCCGGCGGCCTTGCGGCGCGCGGCGGCCTCGTCGTTGGTGCAGTAGCAGTCGTAGGTGAAGCTGCTGTCCCTGAGCCGGGCCAGCGCGTCGACGTACAGGTCGCTGCGCTCGCTCTGCTTGTACGGCGCGAACGGGCCGCCCACGCCCGGACCCTCGTCCCAGTCGAGGCCGAGCCAGCGCATCAGGTCGAGGATCGAGTCGAGCGACTCGTCGGTGCTGCGCTCCTTGTCGGTGTCCTCGATGCGGAAGACGAAGGTGCCGCCGTGGTGGCGCGCGAACGCCCAGTTGAACAGGGCGGTGCGGATCATGCCGACGTGGGGGCTCCCGGTCGGGGAGGGTGCCATCCGGACGCGGACGTTGCTGCTCATGATCGTGCTTCCACCTTGTTCGTGAGGGTTCCGAGGCCTTCGATCGAGATCTCCACCTCGTCGCCGACCTGCATGGGTCCGACACCCTCGGGGGTGCCGGTGAGGATGACGTCGCCGGGCAGCAACGTCATCACGCTGGAGACGTGGGCGATCAGGGCCGGTACGTCGAAGACCATGTCGGCCGTCGTACCGTCCTGGACCACGTCTCCGTTGAGGAAGGTCTGGACCCGCCGGCCCTCGTTGAAGTCGTGGGGGTCGAGGTCGGTCTCGATCCACGGCCCCAGGGGGCAGAACGTGTCGAAGCCCTTGGCGCGCGTGAACTGTCCGTCGGAGCGCTGCAGGTCGCGGGCGGTGACGTCGTTGGCGATCGTGTAGCCGTGGATGACGTCGGTGGCCTGCTCGGCCGGGACGTCGCGGCAGATCCGGCCGATGACGACGGCGAGCTCGCCCTCGTAGTGCAGGTCCTGGGTCTGGCGCGGGTAGAGGACCGCGTCGCCGGGCCCGACCACGCTGGTGTTCGGCTTGAGGAACATCAGCGGCTCGTCGGGGACGTCGTTGCCGAGCTCGGCCGCGTGGGCCGCGTAGTTGCGGCCGATCCCGACGACCTTGCTGCGCGGCAGGACCGGCGCCAGCAGGCGCACGTCCTCGAGCCGGTACTCCTTCTCGAGCAGCTTGATCCCCTGGTACAGCGGGTCACCGACGAGACCGACGATCACCGCGTCGTCGCCGGGCTGGCCGTACTCGTCGAGGTCGCCGGTCAGGACGCCGTACGACGGCTCCTCGCCTGTCGTGAATCTGACGATGCGCACCCAGTGAGCCTATCGACCTACGCTGCTGGTCGTGAATGCGGAGGAATGGCGTCGGCGAGCGGCTGACCACGCCGCCCGCATCGACCGCTACGTCGCCCCGCACCTCGCCCGCCGCGGGGCGGCCGTGAAGCACCCGGTGTTCGACTTCCTCTTCACCTACTACTCGTACCGGCCGGCCCAGCTGCGCCGCTGGCACCCGGGGTACGGGGTGGCGATGGACGACGCAGCCGAGTACGCGAACCTCAAGGGCTACGGAGTCGGGTGTGCCACCGTGACCCCTGGGTCACCCTCAGCCACCCAACTCACCGTCATGGAGGAGTACGTCACCTCGCAGCGGCCGCTCGTGGAGTCGATCCACCGGCTGCTCACCGCCACCGCCGGCCGCGCCCCGCACCTCGGCTGCTTCGGCCTGCACGAGTGGGCCATGGTCTACCGCCTCGCCGAGGACGAGACCCGCCACGCCGACTGGCCCCTGCGCCTGGGTCCCACCGGCACCGACGACGTCGTCGAGGGCCACCGCATCGCCTGCTCCCACTTCGACGCCTACCGCTTCTTCACTCCCCCGGCCCGCCCGCTGAACACCCTCGCCCCGGGTCGCGACGACCGCCCCGCCTTCGAGCAGCCCGGCTGCCTGCACGCCGGCATGGACCTCTACAAGCACGCCTTCCGGCTCTCGCCGCTCGTGTCCTCCGACCTGGTGGCCGACTGCTTCGAGCTCGCCTGGGACATCCGCACGCTCGACATGCGCGCGGCGCCGTACGACCTCGCGGACCTGGGGTTCGAGCCGGTACGCATCGAGACGGCCGAGGGCAAGGCGGTGTACGTCGAGGCGCAGCGGGGGTTCAGCGAGCGGGGTGCGCCGTTGCGGGCGCGCTTGGTCGAGGAGTGCGAGCGGTTGCTGTCAGTCGGCTGAGTCCGGCGACAACCATCAGTTCGACGACGGCGTCGGTCCCGTCACTCAGCGGCTCAGGGGCCTCAGCGCGCCGCGATCCCGTCGTACATCACGGCGCGGATCGCGGCGCTCAGTCGCTCCTGCTGAGCGGGCGCGGGGTCGCGCATGCCGACCAGCACCGAGCCGAGGATCATCCCGTTGATCGACTG
The DNA here is from genome assembly GCF_057813895.1 of Nocardioides sp. F233. NCBI lineage: Bacteria > Bacillati > Actinomycetota > Actinomycetes > Propionibacteriales > Nocardioidaceae > Nocardioides > Nocardioides sp. F233. The sequence goes on along the minus strand of NZ_JBVASH010000004.1, from coordinate 238,372 downwards.
GGCAGTCGGCTCGACGTCGAGGTCGGGGCGCAGGTAGCCGAGCCGCACGCCGTGCTCGAGGTACGCCGCCGTGAGCGGCGTGGTCATCGCGAACAGGTCGAGCATCCGCTCCCGCATCGCGTCGTCGATGCCGGCCGCCGACAGCAGCAGCTGGGCGACCCGCGGGTCCTCGCTGAAGATCTGCGCCAGCGCGGTGCCGATCCGCGCGGTCTGCGCGCGGTACTCCTCCAGGGTGCTGACCGCGTCCGGTGCGTTCTCCGCTCCCAGCGCCTCGACGATGCGGCCGATCAGGTCGTCGATGACGTGCTCGACGATGTCCCGCTTGTTCTCGAAGTAGCGGTAGAAGGTGCCGTGCCCGATGCCCAGACGCGCGGCGATGTCGGCGATCCCGGTCGCGTGGTAGCCCTTCTCGGCGAAGCAGGTGAAGGCGGCGTCGATGATCTCGCGCCGGGTCTCGGCCTTGCGCCGCTCCAGCCGCGAGAGTCCCTCCGTGGTCGCCGTCATGACACCGGAGCCTATTGCAATGGACCAGATCTGACGATACGTTCCGAAACTGACATTCTATTCCGTTTCTGGATCTGAGGTGGTCGCATGGGGCGCGCACTGGTCATCGGATGCGGCGGCACGCTGGGCTTCGCCTGGACCGCCGCCGTGCTCGCCGAGCTGGAACGACAGGGCTGGGACCCGCGCACCGCCGACGTCCTCGTCGGTACGTCGGCCGGTGCCGAGCTGGTCGCCCTGCTGGGCTCCGGCGTACCCGGCACCGCGATCCACGACGGCACCGACCACCTCGTCGCCGCCCACCTGTCCTCACCGCGCGCACCCGGCGCGCTGCCCGGGCTCCCCCGCCCTGCTCTGCCCGGCCTCGGCCTGACCCGCGCCGCGCTCACCCGCCGCACCGACCTGCTCGCCGGGCTCGCCGGCCTGCTCCCGCGCGGCGGTGGTGACGCGCAGTGGCTGGTCGACCTCGGCGAGGCCCTCACCGACCCGGCGACCGGCTGGACGACGCACCCGCAGACCTGGCTGGTCGCGGCCGACGCCCGCACCGGCGAGCGGGTCGCGCTCGGTCGCGCCGACGCCCCGAAGGCCGCACTGGGACAGGCGATCGCGGCCTCCTGGGCGATCCCCGGCTGGTTCCCGCCGGTCCGGATCGACGACCGTCGGTTCCTCGACGGCGGCGCCGTCTCCCCCACCTCGGCCGACCTCCTGCTCCCGCAAGTGCAGGACGGCAGCATCGACGAGGTCGTCGTCGTGGCCCCGATGTCCAGCCAGGGCGGGGCTCCCGCTCGCGGCCTCACCCGGGTCGAGCGGCTGCTGCGCCGGCCGATGACCCGCCGCGTCGACCACGAGGTCGCGCAGCTGCGCGCCGCCGGCGCCCGCGTCGTGCGGATCGAGCCGACCGCCGCCGACCTCGAGGCGATGGGAGCCAACTTCATGGACGGCTCCCGGCTCCCCCGGGTCCGCGAGGAAGCCGCCCGCTCCGCCCGCACCCTCGTCTCCCAGCAGGAGGTCCTCCGATGACCCGTCCCACCCCGATCGACCTCGCCGGTGCGCACATCGTCGTCACCGGCGGCGCCCGCGGCATCGGCCGCGCCACCGTCGAGGCCTTCCTGGCTCGCGGCGCCAAGGTCTCGTTCGGCGACCTCGACCTCGACCTCGCGAGGGCGACCGCCGGGGAGACCGGCGCGAGCGCCCACCACCTCGACGTGGCCGACCGGGCGTCGTACGACGCGTTCGTCAGTGCGGCCGAGAAGGAGCACGGTCCACTCGATGTCCTCGTCAACAACGCGGGCGTGATGCCCAACGGTGCGTTCCTGGACATGGATCCCGCGCTGGACCGGCTGATGATGGAGGTCAACGTCCACGGCGTGCTGCACGGCATGCGCCGGGTGCTGCCCGGCATGGTCGAGCGCCGCCGCGGCCACGTCGTCAACGTCGCCTCGCTCGCGGGCAAGTTCCCGATCCCCGGACTCGCGGTCTACAACGCCAGCAAGTTCGCAGTGGTCGGTCTGACCGCCGCGACCCGCTTGGAGATGGCGCCCCACGGCGTCACCCTGACCGCCGTGCTGCCGTCGGCCGTCGACACCGACCTCGCTTCCGGCCTCGACATGAAGCCGATCCCCAAGGTCAGCCCCCAGCGGATCGCCGACGCGGTGGTCGCGTCGGTCCGCACCCGCGAGGCCGAGATCGCCGTACCGAGGTACGTCGGCGCGCTGGCCGCCAGCACCGTGCTGGTCCCGGTCGGGGTGCTCGACCGGATCCGGAGGGTCGTCCGCGACGACCGCGCCCTGCACACCGACACCACCGAACGAGCCGGCTACACCGCGCGCCTCAGCAGCGCCGCCACCGAGAGGACCACCCGATGACCCAGACCCTCCACGACGCCGTGATCGTCGGCGCCGGCTTCGGCGGCATGGGCGCCGCCATCGAGCTCCACCGCCAGGGGTACGACGACCTGGTCATCCTCGAGCGCGAGGACGACCTCGGTGGCACCTGGCACGTCAACCGCTACCCCGGCCTCGCCGTCGACATCCCGAGCTCGACGTACTCCTACTCGTTCGAGCCGAACCCCCACTGGTCGCGGCTGTTCGCGCCGGGTCCGGAGCTGAAGAGGTACGCCGCGCACGTCGCCGACAAGTACGACCTGCGCCGCCACATGCGCTTCGGCACCGTCGTCGAGGGCGCGCACTGGGACGAGGAGGCCTCGGCCTGGGAGGTGACGATCGCGGGTGGCGAGGTGGTCCGCGGCCGCTTCCTGCTCACCGCGACCGGCTTCCTGTCCCAGCCGAAGCTCCCGGACATCCCCGGGGTCGAGGACTTCGCGGGCACGGTCATGCACACCACCCGCTGGGACGACGACGTCGAGCTCGCGGGCAAGCGGGTCGGCATCATCGGCACCGGCGCGACCGCCGTCCAGCTCATCCCCGAGCTCGCGAAGGTGGCCGACCACCTCACCGTCTACCAGCGCACGCCGATCTACGTGAGCCCGAAGATGGACGGTCCGGTGCCGGGCGTCGTCCGTGGCGCGTTCGCGAAGGTGCCGCTGACCCAGCGGGCCGCGCGCCTGGTCAGCACCTCGATCCTCGAGGTGCTGATGGTCGCCGGGGTGCTGCACTTCCGCGACCTGCCGTGGGCGAACGCGACCGGCAAGCGCGTGTGCGACGCCCACCTCAAGCGCCAGGTGAAGGACCCGGAGCTGCGCGCGAAGCTGACGCCGGACTACGACTTCGGCTGCAAGCGACCGACGTTCTCCAACACCTACTACCCGACGTTCACCAAGCCGCACGTCGACCTCGAGACGACGAGCATCGACCACGTCGACGCGAGTGGCATCGTCACCGCCGACGGCAACCGGGTCGACCTCGACGTCCTCGTGCTCGCCACCGGCTTCAACCTGTGGGACGTGAACTTCCCGGCGATCCGGATCGTCGGCCGCGAGGGACGCGACCTCGGCGCCTGGTGGCGGGAGAACCGGTTCTGCGCCTACGAGGGCATCACGATCCCGAAGTTCCCGAACTTCTTCTCGCTCAACAGCCCCTACTCCTACTCGGGCCTGTCGTACTTCACGACCATCGAGACCCAGATGGCCCACATGGGGCGGGTACTGCGGACGATGCGGAAGCGCAGCGCCGACGTCGTGGAGGTCACCGAGGAGGCCAACGACCAGTTCCTGGACCGGATGACCGGCCTCCTCGACAACTCCGTGTTCAACGCCGGCAGCTGCGCCACCGCACGGAGCTACTACTTCAACCAGCACGGGGAGGCGGTGCTGCTGCGCCCGACGTCGACGTTGAGCGCAGCACGCGAGGCCACCCGCTTCCCGCTGGAGGACTACACGTTCACCGGCGCGAGGGTCGCCGCCTCGGCCTCCTGATCGTCCTGCCCGGCCCGGGTCATCGCCCGGTGCCGGGTCTCCGGCATGAGCAGCACGCACACGACGCTGCCGAGGGCGAAGGCCGCGAGCATCCAGCCGATCGCCGACGTGTTGCCCGCCTCCGCGAAGTCGGAGGCGAGGTACGGCGCCGTGCCGCCGCCGATCACGCCGGCGAGGTTGTACGCCATCCCGGCGCCCGTGTAGCGGTACTCGGTGCGGAACATCTCGGGCAGCATCGCGCCGGCCGGGCCGTAGGAGATCGCAAAGATCGCCAGCGTGCCGAACAGGCCGATCGCGAACGACGCCGTCGTGCCGTGGTCGAGGATCGGGAACAGCGCGAAGCCCCACGGGATGGCGACGATGCACGAGCCGAGGACGACCTTCTTGCGACCGATCCGGTCGCTGAACACGGCCGAGAGCAGCGTGATCGAGCCGAACACGAAGGCGGCGGCGACGCCGATGGTGAGCACGGTCGGTCGGGACAGGCCGAGCGTGGTGGCGCCGTACGACGTCAGGAAGGCCGTGCCGACGTAGAAGAACGCGAACAGCATGGCGAGCGAGCCACCGCCGAGGAGGATCTCCTTCCACTGGTGACGCAGCGCCGAGGCGAGCGGACCCTGCGTCGAGGCGCGGGTGTGGGCGTTCTCCTTGAACATCGGGGTCTCCTCGACCTTCAGCCGCACGTAGAGGCCGACGGCCACGAGCAGCGAGCTCGCGATGAACGGCACCCGCCAGCCCCAGTCGAGGAACGCCGGGCTGGAGTCGCCGACGACGCGGTTGACGAGGAGGAAGGTCCCGCTGGACAGGGCGAACGCGAGGGCGGGGCCCATCTGCGGGAAGGCGCCGTACAGGCCGCGCTTGTGGGCCGGGGCGTACTCCGCCGCGAGCAGCGTCGCGCCCGCCCACTCGCCGCCGACCGCCAGGCCCTGCAGGAAGCGCAGCGCCACCAGCAGGATCGGCGCGGTGATGCCGATCGTCGCGGCGCCGGGCAGCAGCCCGATCGCAACGGTGGCCGCGCCCATGAGCAGCAGCGTGCTGATCAGCGTCTTCTTGCGGCCGAGCCGGTCACCGAAGTGACCGAAGCCGATCGCACCCAGGGGCCGGGCGATGAACGCGACGGCGAAGGTGGCGAAGGAGGCCACGCTCGCGGCGGAGTCCCCCAGCGCCGGGAAGAACACCGTCGGGAAGACCAGCGCCGCGGCGGTCCCGTAGATGAAGAAGTCGTAGAACTCGATGGTCGTGCCGGCGCAGCTCGCGAAGGCCACCCGCCGCATCGGGGTCGGTCGTTCGGTCATGGAATCCACTCCTCGGGGTTCGGTCGATCGCCGGGAGTGTGAGCCGGGCCACAGCCGACCCGAACCCCTCGAAGGGGGTACTACCTCCCAAGGAGGGTGCCGTCGTTGCCGCTTGTGACCGCAGTCACCTACCGTGGAGCGCATGTCCCTCGACCTCGTCCAGGAGGCGCCGCACGACGGCGGCCGGCTGCTGCGCACGCTCGCGGCCTTCCGGGCCACGGGGCACAGCGACATGGCGTTCGGCGGCCCGGTCGTCGACAACGGCAGCACCCTCGCCATCACCGGCCTGCACAGCGCCCAGACCCGCTCGCTGCAGGGCCTGCGGGTGCGCTCCGGCTACGGTCTCGGCGGCAAGGCGCTGATGATGGGCCGGCCGGTGTCGGTCACCAACTACCACGACGCCCGCGGCATCACCCACCAGTACGACGGGCCGGTCCGCGCCGAGCAGCTGGAGACCGTGACGGCCCTGCCGATCGTCGTCGACCGGATGCCGCGGATGGTCGTCTACGTCGGCCACCGGGCCCAGGTCGTCCTCGGCGACGTCTGGTACGACGCCTTCCTGCCCCTCGTGCGCCGCCTCGAGCGCGAGATCGCCGTCGACGACGAGGTACGCCGCCGCGTCGGCGCCCTGCGCTCCCTCGGCCGGCCCGCAGCCCCTTCGCCCCAACCCGATGTACAGCTCACCCGCGCCGACCTGCGCGACATCTCCGACGAGCTCGCCGACCTCGCCTCGCTGGTGCAGGACGATGCCCTGCGCGCCCGCCTCGAGGAGGTCCGCAGCCGCGTGGACCATGGCCGCTCCCCCGCGGAGCCCGCCGCCCGTCGTACCTCTGCCGCCATGCCGACCGGCCTCGCCGCCCGCGAGATCGACGTGCTCGCCCAGGTCGCCCTCGGCCAGAGCAACCGTGAGGTCGCGGCGTCACTCGGGCTCGTCGAGAGCACCGTGAAGTCGTACCTCAAGAACGCGATGCGCAAGCTGCACGCGACCAACCGCGTGCACGCCGTACGGCTGGCGCGGGAGGCCGGCGTCATCGAGTAGGCGGGTGGCCCGGCGGTCGTCCCGCCAGCATCCCGATCTGCCGAGATCCCCGCGGAGCGCAGTCGCGCGCGCAGACAATGTCCGAATGGCATGGAAGACGACGCGAACGCGGGACGCGGACACGGCAGACATGGACGACGTGTTCCCGCCGAACGATTCCGCTCGCCTGACGCACGAATCGACGGTACGACGCAGACCTCACTCCAGATTTCGCCGCTTCGCGATTGCATGCATGTCGGCGCTCCTGGCCACGGTGGCAATGCCGGCATTCGCCCTTTCGGCCTGCAGCACGCGTGCCGGCTCGGACTCGAACAATCACAAGTCCCAAGCCTCATGCCGGTTGGGCCGCAGCGGCGAGGTGACCCTGACCGAGGCATCGAATGCGCTCCGAGTAACGGTGCGAGGAATGCCCATCCCCGACGATCAGTCGTGGTGGGCCTCAATCGTCATATGGGACGAGGACTTCAAGCACGGCGCGGAACTGGCAATGAGGTTCCGAGACGGCGAACAGAGCGGCTACACCGTGTCGGACCTTTCGAAGGACAGCAGCGGGATCACCGACCTTGATGACGCCTTGCTGGTCGAGGGCGACTCCGTCACCGGGACTTTTCCGTACTCCGGGGGCCCTCTCGACCGCATCGACATCGCCCACTGGAACGCCAGCCTCAGTCTCGACTTCAAGAGCAGTGCGAACTGTCCGCTGGGTAAGCAGTTCGCCTCATTCCCTCTGGAAGACACGCAGGCGTCATCGCCCTCCCCGTCGACACGCATCACGCGCGCAACGGCATCGCGATCGTCGTCCCCCGAGCTTGCAGCCACGAAGCGAGCTCGAGGCATCCGGAGTCGACCTGAGGCCGCTCGGCCGTGAGCCAGTCCCCAGATCCCTTGTGGTCGAACATATGTTCGAGTAGGATGAGCGCATGTCTTCTCTCGGGGCGCTCGACACGGCAACTGCGGTGGCCGAGCGCGCCGCGGAGCTGGCCGGCGCCGACTGGGGTCTGCTCGACGGCCCCGAGGCGGTCGCGGGCGTGGAGGCGATCACCGCGGCGCGGTCGTTCCTGGACGCCGCACTGTTGCGCGGGGTTGCTCGGCTCGAAGCCACCGACGCGGTACGGCCGTTGGGGTGGGCGTCGGTCAAGGACTACCTGACCCATGTCACCGGCGGGCACAAGGGCACCGGTGGTGGGCTGGTCCGCGCGGCCGAGCAGCTGCATGACCTGCCCGAGGTCCAGGCCGCCCTCGAAGCCGGCCGGGTGACGCTGCCCCAGGCCCGCGCGATCGCGTCGAAGGTGCACACCCTGCCCCGAGTGGCGGAGTTCCGCACTGCCGTCGCTGGAGCGATGCTCGACCTGGTCGACGCGCACGGCCACGATGCCTCCGATCTGCAGTCTGCATTCACTGACGTGGTGCGGGAGCTCGACCCCGACAGCGCCCTCGTCAACGCCGAGAAAGAACGCGCGAAGGCCGAACGCGCTGCCCACCACGCCCGGCACCTCTCCTTCGCCGAGGACGGCCACGGCGGAGTGCGGGTCAAGGGCTACGGCACGGTCGAGGACGCCGAGAAGATCAAGGCCACCCTCCACCCGCTCGCTGCACCGGTCGCGTCCGAGCCGGGCTCGTGCGGTGGGGTGAGCCGTGCACCGGGTGAGGCGATGTTCGACGAGGATGGTGTCGCCACGAGCGCGGCGTGTCTGACGCCGGGATGTGGGCACGACGGGCGTGACCCGCGTGAGGCGGGCGCCCGACTGTGGGACGCCCTCGTCGACGCCTGCGATCGGCTCGCCGCGACCGACGACCAGCTACCGCGTGACCACGGTTCGAAGCCCCGCATCATGGTGCTCATCGACCAGGAATCACTCAAGCAGCAGATCATCGACGCCGGCCTGGCCCGCAACGGCACGAGCCCGACCGGCGCCAGGTTCTCCGCGAGCGCCGTACGACGCCTGGCCTGCGACGCCGAGATCATCCCCACCGTGCTCGGCACCCACGGCCAGGTCCTCGACGTCGGCCGCACCCAACGACTCGTCACCGCCGCGATCTGGCTCGCCCTCGTCATCCGCGACCGACACTGCGCGTTCCCAGGCTGCACCCGCATGCCCCTCGCATGCGACGCCCACCACGTCGTCCACTGGGCCGACGGCGGCCCCACCAGCCTCGACAACCTCGTCATGCTCTGCCGCCACCACCACGTCCTCATCCACCAGACCCCCTGGGCCGTCCACATCGACACCGACACCCGACAACCCGTCTGGACCCCACCGCCCCGCAACACCCGCGAGGACCACCGCAAGGCAGGGATCACCTACGCACCAGCACGACCACGCGCCGCCTGAGCGCACCGTTCAGCCGGGCGTGTGCGGGAAGGCAGTGCCGACCAAGTCCAGACGCATGAGGTCGTGCGCGGTGCAGAAACCGAGCGACTCGTAGAGCGGTATCGACATCTCGGAAGGTGCGAGCACCACTCGGACCATGCCCTGGTCACGGGCGAAATCGATGAGCGCCGTCATGAGCGAACGTCCGATGCCTTCGCGACGGTGGCGCTCGGAGACATAGACGTTCGCTCCGTACAACCACCGTGCGCCAGCCCGCCCCGGGACAGGCATGCGAGAGAAGATCTGCCCGTTCGCCATGCCCACGGGGGCGTCGCCTGCGTATGCGACCACGGCGTGTCGGTGGTGGCGCTCGCGCGACCACCAGGTGCGGAACTCGTCCGCGAAACCATCGTCTGCGACCGGAAACCACTTCTGCCGCAGGGCCAGGAGGGCGCTGCAGTCCTCGGCGACGGTCCGAATCTCGTAGCGGTCCCTGCTGGCCATGCTCAGATGATCCCTGACGCCACGGATGCGGCGATCCCACACGCCGGTGCCGTCGGCTAGCGTCGCCGCGTGCCTGCACCACAGAACCGCGTCGCCGTCGTCACCGGAGCCAGCCGTGGGCTGGGCAAGGGGATCGCCCTCGCCCTCGGCGACGCGGGCTACACCGTCTACGTCACCGGCCGCAGCGTCGAGTCCGGGGCGCACGACCTCGGCGGCACCGTCGGCGAGACCGCCGAGCAGGTGACCGAGCGGGGCGGGACCGGGATCGCGGTCGCGTGCGACCACCGCGACGACGCGGCGGGCGCGGCCCTGGTCGAGAAGGTGCGGCGCGAGCAGGGGGTGCTGGACCTGCTGGTCAACAACGCGTTCGCGGTGCCCGACGACATCACCGCGAGCGGTCACTTCTGGGAGAAGTCGCTGGACGCGGTGGCGACCTTCGACGTGGGCCTGCGCTCGACGTACACGACCACCTGGCACGCGACTCCCCTGCTGCTGGAGTCGGCGGACCGGGCACCGCTCGTCGTCAACATCTCGGGCTTCGGTGCGGTCTGCTACCTCCACGGTCCGGCGTACGGCGCGGTGAAGGCCGGCGTCGACAAGATGACCCACGACATGGCCGTCGACCTCGACGGGCTCGGGGTCAGTGTCGTGTCGCTGTGGCCGGGCCTGCTGCGCACCGAGCGCACGATGCGGGTCGTCGACGCCGACCCGGAGCTGTACGCCGCGTCGCTGCCGATCATGGAGCACCCCGAGCTCACCGGCCGGGCGATCGCCTCCCTCGACACCGGACCCAGCAACGCCAAGCGGAAGAGGTCAGGGCGCGCGTTGATCGGTGCCGAGCTCGCGGTCGAGCTGGGAGTGACCGACGTCGACGGCCGCACCCCGGTCTCCCGCCGGAGCCTGCTCGGCGGTCCGCTCAGCTACAGCGACGCGGTGGTCCGCTAGGCACCAGGCGATCAGGCTGGTCTCAGGTTCCCGCGCTTTGATGGGCGCATCGGCCGCGTCAGGCGATGCGGCACCTGGGAGACAGCATGTCGCTCACCGGACCGATCTTCCTCGACGGGATCATCGCGCTGACCGTCGCCGCCTTCGTCGCGGTGGTCTGGCTGTGGCCGCGCCTCACCCGGGGTACGCCGTGGCACGTCGCCGGTCGTGCCGGCAGTCTCGCTGCGGTGAACCTTCTGGTGCTGCTGACCGCGGCCACCCAGCTGAACGCGACGTACCTCTTCTTCGCGGACTGGGCGGACCTGCGCGGCGCCCTGACCGGCACCCTCACCCAAACCTCGCAGCACCGCGGCGGGGCCGAGCAGGCGGCACCCGGCACCGCCGTGCGCGGACACGTCGAGCCGGTCGCGACCGATCCGGTCGCGCTGCCTGCGGACCCGTCCGGCCTGACCGAGTACGTCGTCCACGGCGCCACGAGCGGGCTCACCGGGAAGGTCCTGGTCCAGCTGCCGGCGGACTACGCATCGACACCGCCGTCGACCCGCTACCCCGTGCTGGAGGCCTTCCACGGCTACCCGAGCGACCCGCCGAGCTGGGTGAGCGTCTTCCACCTGCCCCAGCTGGTCGACCAGGCGGTCGCCGCGCACCGGCTGCGGGCTGCGCTGGTGGTGATGCCGCAGATCGAGTTCCCGCGCGGGGTGGACACCGAGGGCGTCGACGGCCCGGCAGGCCTGCCGCAGGTCGAGACCTGGCTGACCCGCGACGTACCCGCCTGGCTGGGCCAGCACTTCCGGGTGGTCGCGAACCGCGATGCGTGGGCGACGGTCGGCTACTCCGCCGGCGGCTTCGACGCGGCCATGGCGACGGTCCTGCACCCGGCGCAGTACGGCGCGGGGATCCTGCTGGGCGGCTACTTCCACCCCGAGTTCGGTCCCTTCTACGAACCCTTCGGGCCGACCAGTGCCTCCGCCCGGCACTACGACCTGGTCCGTGCGGTCGCCGACCGGCACCCGCCAGTGTCGCTGTGGCTGGAGACCTCCCACGCCGACCCGGTCAGCTACCAGTCCAGCGCGCAGTTCCTGCGGGCGACCGCAGCACCCACGGCCGTGCGGGCCGTGATCCTGCAGAACGCCGGCCACCGCGACTCGGTGTGGATCAGCCTGCTGCCCCAGTCCCTGCGCTGGTTGGGGCAGAACGTGGCGGGGTTCCGTCCGTGACCGTCCCGGCCGCGAGCAGGGCCCGCGCGATCAGCTCGTGGCCGGCTGCATCGGGATGGTCACCGTCGTCGGCGAGCAGCGCGGTCGGGTCGGGGCCGGCGCCGCTGAAGGCCGCGGCCAGGTCGACGTAGCGCGCCCCGGTCGCGTCCGACACCGTCCGGATGACCGTGTTGGCGCGCACGGTCAGCTCGCGGGCGGCGGCGAGGCCGGCCGGGCCGTAGTCGTCACGCGCGACGTCGCCGTCCTCGAAGACGTTCCAGTAGCCGGTCACCAGCACCGTCGTGGGCTGGTCTCCCCGCAGCATCCGGATGATCCGCAGCACCGAGGTGAGGCGGTCGTCGAGTGCGATGAGCTCGTCGCCGACGCAGTCGGGGTCGTCGGGTGAGCAGCTACCGCTGACGATGTCGTCGTGCTGGTCGCCGAAGTCGTTGGCACCGATGGTGACCAGCACGATGTCGGCACGCCGGACGGCCGACCGCAGGTCCGCGCTGTGCAACGCGCCGAGCAGGTCCGCGGTGTCGCTGCCGCCGACGGCGCGGTTGTCGACGGTGACCCGGGTGTGCGTTGTGGCGCCGAGCAGGTCGCCGTACCGCACCGGGAAGGGTTCGCAGTCGCAGGCACTGCCTGCCGGGACCGAGTCACCGAGCGCCAGGACGTACGCGCCCCGTCGCGCCGACGGGCCGGTGGCTCCGACCTGCACCGGCCCCGGGTCTCGGGCGGCCACCATCAGCCCCCAGGCGACGAGCACGAGGGCCAGTGCGACCACGCACCGCCGGAGCACGGCCCGGGTCAGCCGCCCATCGAGTTCGGGTTGCGCCACTGCCGCTCGAAGGGCAGCCGCCAGGCGTACGGCGCCACGAGCTGGTGGATCTGGTTCGGTCCCCAGCTGCCCTGCCGGTACGGCCGGACGACCGGCGGGTTCTCGAGCAGCGGCTCGGAGACCTCCCACAGCCGCTCGATGCCCTCGGCGGAGGTGAACAGTGTCTGGTCGCCGCGCGCGGCGTCGTAGATCAACCGCTCGTAGGCCTCGAGCACCGAGCCGGCCCAGGTGGTGTCGCCCATCGCGAACTGCATCGAGAGCTTGTCGAGCTTCATGCCCGGTCCCGGGCGCTTGCCGTAGAACGACAGCGACATCTTGGCCTTGTCGGCGAGATCGAAGGTCAGGTGGTCGGGGCCGTGGTCGCCGACGCCCGAGTTCTTCGGGAACATCGAGCGAGGCGGCTCCTTGAACGCGATCGAGATGATCCGCGCGCCCTCGGCCATCCGCTTGCCGGTGCGCAGGTAGAACGGCACGCCGGCCCAGCGCCAGTTGTCGATGAAGCACTTGAGCGCGATGAAGGTCTCGGTCTCCGACTCGGCGGCGACGCCCTCGATGTCGCGGTAGCCCTGGTACTGACCGCGTACGACGTTCGCCGGGTCGATCGGCATCATCGAGCGGAAGACCTTGTTCTTCTCCTCGTTGATGGCGTCGGGGTGCAGCGAGGTCGGCGGCTCCATCGCGGTGAACGCGAGGACCTGGAACAGGTGGGTGACCACCATGTCCTTGTAGGCGCCGGTGGACTCGTAGAAGTTGGCGCGCTGCTCGAGCCCGAGCTCCTCGGGTACGTCGATCTGCACGTGGTCGATGTTGTTGCGGTGCCAGATCGGCTCGAAGAGGCCGTTGGCGAAGCGGAACGCGAGGATGTTCTGCGCGGCCTCCTTCCCGAGGAAGTGGTCGATCCGGTAGATCTGCGACTCGTCGAAGGTCTTGTGCAGCTCGGCGTTGAGCGCCTTCGCCGAGGCGAGGTCGACGCCGAACGGCTTCTCCATGATGATCCGGCTGCCCTCGGCCAGGCCGGCGTCGTCGAGGGTCTTCACCACCGACAGGGCGGCCTTCGGCGGGACGCTCAGGTAGTGCAGCCGCACCCGGTCGCCCGACCACTCCGACTCGGCCTTCTCGACCGCGGCCCTCAGCCCCGCCGGGCCCTCGCTGCCCGGCGCCCAGTGCAGCAGCTTGGCGAACTCCGGCCAGGCCGCCATGTCGCCGTCGTCCCCGGAGAACTCCTGGACGGCCTCGTGCACGAACTGCACGAAGGAGTCGGTGTCGTGCTCGTCGAGCGAGGTGCCGATGATCTGGAGCTGGGGCAGCAACCCGGTCTCGAACAGGTGCAGCATCCCCGGCAGCAGCTTGCGTCGGGCGAGGTCTCCCGTCGCTCCGAAGAGCACGACCGTCACGGGCTTCTGGGTCTTCGGTGCCATGTCGTCCACTCTGCCTCCTCGTGTGCTCCCCGTGGTTACGGCAACGATAACGAGCGACGTACGCCGACAGCCCGGCAAGGACTCGCGGTCACCGGGAACCTGCCGGGGCTCTCAGACCTCGCTGAGTCATGAACCGAACCACCCTTCTCTCGACGGCGGCCGCCCTCGCAGCAGTGAGCGCGCTCGCCACCGCCTGCTCGGATGACGACGCCGACGCGACCGACGCCGCCGACGCGCCATCCACGGAACCGCTCCCCGCCGGGGTGATCACCTTGCCCGCGAACGACGCAGGAGCCGACTTCGCCACCCTGACGGCCGGGCGCTACCGGATCCCGCTCGGCGGCACGCTGGCCTTCGACGTGACCGTCCCCGGCGAGAGCTTCGCCCACGACCGCGGCCTCTTCGTCGCCACCGGACCGGTCGTGCTCAAGACCGAGCTCGCCGGCGACGACTTCGGCGTCGCGGCCGACGCCTGCACCGACCACGGGATCGTCCCCGCGGGCCCGGGTGTCGACGACCTCGTCGAAGCGCTCCGCGACCTTTCGCCCTTCCACGTCAGCAAGCCGCGGACCGTCACCCTCGGCGGCGCCCAGGGCACCTATCTCGAGGCCACGCTGCCCCCATCGGTCGACCTCACGCAGTGCACGGACGGGAAGGTGCGGCTGCCCGGCACCGCAGAGACCGCGGTCGACAGCCCGGCGAGGTACGTCGGACGCTGGTGGGTCCTCGAGGTCGACGGACAGCGCGTCGTGGTCCAACACGCCTGCTGGGAGTGCACGGCCACCGACGTCGACACCGTCGCATCGATCCCCGAGAGCATCGCCTTCACACCGGCGAGCTGATGCGGGACGGTTGACGAGGATGACGGGGGTACTCATGGCCGACACGGGCGAGGTCCACGACCTCGACGCCCTCTACGCCGCGTCGTACCGTCGGCTCGTCGTTCAGATGTACGCGATCTGCGGGGACCGCGCCGATGCCGAGGACGCGGTCCAGGAGGCCTTCATCACGGCGTTGCGCAAGCGCCGGACCCTCCGGTCGGTGCAGAACCCGGAGGCGTGGATCCGCACGGTCGCCCTGCACCGGCTGCACCGCGGCTGGCGGCACCGTGCGGTCGTACGCCGCCACCAGGCAGCGATCTCCCCCGACACCGGTACCGGCTCGGGCGAGGTCGGTCCGGACCACGTCGCCCTGGTCGCCGCACTGGCCCTGCTCGACCGCGGGCAGCGTGAGGTGGTGGTGCTGCACCACCTGGCCGACCTGTCGGTGGCCGAGATCGCCGAGCAGCTGGAGATCCCGGTCGGAACCGTGAAGTCACGACTGGGCAGAGGACGGCAGCGGCTTGGGGAGCTGCTGGCCGAGAGGGAGGAGCCGAGCCATGGCTGACTGGGACAGGCTGCAGGAGATGGGCCACGACATCGTGCCGCCGGACTTCGGGACGCTGACGCGCACGGCCCGGCGCCGGGCGCGGCGGGCTCGTGCCGCTGTCGGGGTGCTGACCGGGATCGTGCTGGCCGGCGGTGGCGTGGCCGCGCTGGACCGTGGCCGCGACGACGCCGGCCTGCCCGCCAAGGATCCGACCCAGCACGTCACCGACCTGCCGGATGCCGCCCGCGAGCTCCCCCGCAACGATGCCGGGGAACAGTTCGCGACCCTCGCGGCCGCGCGCTACCGGATCCCGCTCGGCGCCACGTTGGCCTTCGACGTGACCGTCCCCGAGGACACCTACGCCCACGACCGTGGCGTGTTCGTGGCCAGCGGGCCGGTCGTCCTCAAGACCGAGCTCGCCGGTGCCGACTACGGCGTGCCGGCCGATGCCTGCACCCACCACCGCATCGTCCCCGTCGGCCCGAGCGTCGACGACCTCGTCCAGGCGCTCCGGAACCTCGCCCCCTACGAGGTCAGCGAGCCGCGTCCCGTCACCCTCGGCGGCGCCCGGGGCACCTACCTCGAGGCCACCCTGCCCGCGTCGTACGACGTGAGCCGGTGCATGGAGGGGAAGGTGCGACTGCCCGGCACGGCGACGAGCGCCGTCGACAGCCCGGCGCCGTACGTCGGCCACTGGTGGGTCCTGGACGTCGACGGGCAGCGCGTCGTGATCCAGCAGGCCTGCTGGGAGTGCACGGCCGCCGAGGTGGACGCCGTCGCCTGGATCGCCGACAGCATCACCTTCAGCGAAGGCGAGTAGCGCTCAACCGACCCGTACCCGCAGCCCGTCGAGCAGCAGGCCGAGGCCTAGGGCGAAGTCGGCGTCGTCGGCGTCCTCGTGGGAGAGCACGTAACGCAGCAGCGTGCGGGCACCCACCCCGGCGAGGTCGGCCTCGGCGCCGGCGCGCCCCAGGGCCTCACGCAACGGGCGCTCGAGGGCCTCGGCGTCGGCGCGGTTGACCTGGGCGATGAGGACGGCGCCGTCGCGGTGGCGGCGCATCGCGTCGCGCAGTCCGAGGCAGAGCAGCTGCACCTCGGCGTCCCAGGCCATGATCTCGGCGGGGCGCCGGCCGCGGCGCAGGATCTCGTCGGCGATCGCCGCGAGCAGCGCGTCCTTGTTGGTGAAGTGGTGGTAGAGCGCGCCGGGCTGGACGCCGAGGTCGCCGGCCAGGCGACGCATGGACAGCGCGTCGAGACCGTGCGCGTCGAGCACCTCGATCGCCCGCGCGACCACGTCGTCCCTCCGGTACCGCACCCTGCTGCTCCTCGTCCCAGCCCGGGGCCGCGTTGACCCCGGTGCGACGCCCAGCCTAACCTGAACACCGTTCAACTGCGCGCCACCGCGCTCCCCCGGAACCGAGAGTGACCCCCGATGACCCGCCGTACCCCCACCACCGACGTCGCCCTGATCGCTGGCTTCGCCGCGCTCATCGCGGTGTGCGCCATCCTGCCGGACATCAAGACCGGCATCGGCGTCCCGTACTCGCTGCAGACCTTCGGCGTTCTGCTCGCGGGCGCCGTGCTCGGCCCGGTGCGCGGGTTCCTGTGCGTGGTGCTCTACCTGGTCGCCGGCCTGGTGCTGCCGATCTACTCCGGCGGCGCGTCCGGCATCTCGCACTACAGCGGCGTCACCGCCGGCTACCTCGTCGCGTTCCCGATCGCGGCCGCACTGTGCGGCTTCCTCGTCTACCGCAACCGGCGGAACGCCACGCAGTTCGCGTTCGTCTTCACCTGCGGCCTGCTCAGCAGCTTCCTCGTCGTGCACACCCTCGGGCCGCTCAACCTCGCCTGGCGCGCGGACCTGAGCCTCAAGGAGGCGTTCAGCTTCGACGCCGCCTACTTCCCCGGCGACATCGCCAAGAACGTCGTGATGGCGCTCGTCGCGACCGCCGTGCACCGCGCGTTCCCCGACCTCGCCGCCCGCAAGCGCCCTGCCGAGGTCGTGGAGACCTCCGCGGCGTGAGCCGGATCGAGCTCGACCGGGTCGTCGTCCGGGCCGCGACGCCCGGCGGCCCGGTCCCCGAGGTCACCGTCCTGCGGGAGACCACGCTCGACCTCACCGAGCAGCGGATCGCGCTGATCGGCCCCAACGGCTCGGGCAAGTCGACCCTCGCCCGCCTGGTCAACGGACTCGTCGAGCCGACGTCCGGCCGGGTCGGCGTCGACGGGCTGGACGTGGCGAAGAAGGGCCGGGAGGTACGACGCCGCGTCGGCTTCGTCTTCACCGACCCGAGCGCCCAGCTGGTCATGCCGACCGTCGTCGAGGACGTCGCACTGTCGCTGCGCCACCAGGTGCGCAGGCGCGAGGAGCGGGCAACCGCCGCACGCGAGGTGCTGGCGTCGTACGGACTCGACGAGCTGGCCGATCGCAGCGTGCACACCCTCTCCGGCGGCCAGCGCCAGCTGCTCGCCCTGGCCGGAGTGCTCGCCACCGACCCGGCGATCCTGGTCGCCGACGAGCCGACCACCCTGCTCGACCTCCGCAACGCCCGGATGATCGGCGACCTGCTGCTCGGCCTCCCCCAGCAGCTGGTGCTCGCCACCCACGACCTCGACCTGGCGCTGCGTTGCGACCGGGTGTTGCTCGTCGAGGACGGGGCCGTCGTCGCGGACGGAGCACCCGGCGAGGTGGTCGACCACTACCGCGCGAGCGCGGGTTGAGCGCCAGCCCGCTCGGCGACTACCAGCCGGGCACCTCCGTCTTCCACCGGCTGCCGGTCGGCGCGAAGCTGCTCGGCCTACTGGTGCTCAGCATCGTCGCGGTGACCTTCCGGGGCGCCTGGACGACCGGCGGGCTCCTGGCGCTCGCCGCCCTGTGCTGCGTGGTCGCCGGGGTCCGCCTGGGCCGGGCGGTCCGCGCTCTGCGCGGGGTCGTGGTCGCGATGACCCTGCTGGCGGCGTACCAGACCTGGCAGCGGGGCGCCGAGCACGCCTTCGTCGTCGTCGGTGCCCTCATCGCGCTCCTGCTGCTCGCCACCGTCTTCACCACGACCACCTCCGTCGAGCGGATGGTCGACGCGATCACCCGCTGGCTCGGGCCGTTCCGCCGCTTCGGCGTCAACCCGGAGCTGGTCGCCCTCGCCTTCTCGCTGATGATCCGCGGCATCCCGCTCACGCTCGCCATCGCCGGCGAGACCCGCGACGCCGCGCGGGCGCGGGGGCTCGAGCGCAACCCGCGGGCCTACCTCACGCCGCTCGTCATCCGGGTCGTCGCGCACGCCCGGGCCACCGGGGACGCGCTGCACGCGCGCGGCCTCGGCGACGACTGAACCTCGACGTCCGTACGGATCCCGGCTATCCTGAGCGACCTGAACACTGTTCAGTTCGGATCCAGGACCCGCACGAGGAGCACCATGACCACCACGAAGACCGCCCCGAACTTCGACGAGCTGGCCACCCGCATCCTCGGCGGAGGCGCGGCCACCGAGGCGGACGCGCTCGCCGTGCTCCAGGCGCCTGACGGCGACCTGATGTCGATCGTCGCCGCCGGCGGCCGGCTGCGGCGCGAGCACTTCGGCAACACGGTGAAGGTCAACTACCTGGTCAACCTCAAGTCCGGCCTGTGCCCCGAGAACTGCAACTACTGCTCACAGGCGATGGGCTCGGAGGCGCCGATCCTCAAGTACTCCTGGCTCTCCAAGGAGGAGACCCTCAAGCAGGCCGGCGCCGGCCTCCGCGGCGGCGCGACCCGCGTCTGCATGGTGTCCTCGGGCCGCGGTCCCTCGGAGCGCGACATCGACAAGGTCGTCGAGATGACCGAGGCCCTCAAGGACGAGTACGACGGCGTCGAGGTCTGTGCCTGTCTCGGCCTCCTCAAGGACGGGCAGGCCGCGCGGCTCAAGGCGGCCGGCGTCGACGCCTACAACCACAACATCAACACCGCCGAGTCGCACCACGACAACATCGTCCAGACCCACACGTACGACGACCGCGTGGACACGATCGGCAAGGCCAAGGACGCCGGTCTGTCGCCGTGCTCCGGCCTGATCGCGGGTCTCGGCGAGACCGACGAGCAGCTGGTCGAGGCACTGTTCGCGCTCAAGGCGCTGGACACCGACTCGATCCCGGTCAACTTCCTGATGCCGTTCGACGGGACGCCGTACCAGAACACCTGGGAGCTCTCCCCCATCCGCTGCGTGAAGATCCTGACCATGGCGCGCTTCGTGTGCCCCGACAAGGAGATCCGGATCGCCGGCGGCCGCGAGATGCACCTGCGCACGCTGCAGGCCACCGCCCTGCAGGTCGCGAACTCGATCTTCCTCGGCGACTACCTCACCTCCGAGGGTCAGGACGCGCTGACCGACCTGCACATGCTGCGCGACAACGGCTTCTCGATCCTCGGCATGGACCAGGGCGCGTTCGACGAGCTGATCGCCTCGCACGAGGCCGGGGTGACCCACCGCGCCCACGCGACCACCCCGTGCGGTTCCTCGGCCGGCACCGGCTGCGGCGACGGCTGCGGCGGCTGCTCGGTCGCCACCGACAAGGCCGACGCCAAGCCCGTCATCCGCGCGCGGGGCGCGGGGACCGAAGTCGCCGCCAACGCCTGAGGTTCCCTGATGGCTGAGGTCCCCCCGTTGGTTGAGCCTGTCGAAACCCTCGCGTTCGACCGCGAGCACCTCTGGCACCCGTACACGTCGATGACCGAGCCGACCCCGGTCCGGCTGGTCACCGCCGCCCGCGGCTGTGAGCTGGAGGTCGACGGCCGGTGGGTCGTCGACGGGATGTCGTCGTGGTGGTCGGCGATCCACGGCTACCGGCACCCGGCGCTGGACGCCGCGGTCGCCGAGCAGGCCGGCCGGTTCAGCCACGTCATGTTCGGCGGCCTCACCCACGAGCCCGCAGTGGCGCTCGGCCGACGCCTCGTCGAGATCACCCCGGAGCCGCTGGAGCGGGTCTTCCTCGCCGACTCGGGCTCGGTGAGCGTCGAGGTCGCGATGAAGATGGTGCTGCAGTACCAGCGCGGCGTCGGCCGGCCCGAGCGCACCCGCATGCTCACCGTCCTCGGCGGCTACCACGGCGACACCTTCGACTGCATGAGCGTCACCGACCCGGTCGGCGGGATGCACTCGTTGTGGGCAGGGCTCCTGCCCGAGCAGGTGTTCGCGCCCCAGCCGCCGTCGTACGACGCCGACGCGGCCACCGTCGCCGAGTGGGCCGACGCCGTGCGCACCCTCGCAGAGCGCCACGCCCACGAGCTCGCCGGCATCATCGTCGAGCCGCTGCTGCAGGGTGCCGGCGGCATGTGGCCCTACCCCGTCGCGTGCCTCGAGGTGCTGCGGGAGGTCGCCGACGAGCACGGCCTGCTGCTGGTGTTCGACGAGATCGCGACCGGCTTCGGCCGCACCGGCCACCTGTTCGTCAGCGAGCTCGTCACGCCCGACGTCCTGTGCCTGGGCAAGGCGCTGACCGGCGGCTACCTCACCCTCGCGGCCGTGCTCACGACCGACCCCGTCGCGCGCGGGATCTCCGGCAGCGAGGCGGGCGTCGTCATGCACGGCCCGACGTTCATGGGCAACCCGCTGGCCTGCGCGGTCGCGAGCGCGTCGATCGACGTCCTGCTCGCGTCCGACTGGAAGGCGACGGTCGCCGCGATCGGCGACCGGCTCGCCTCCGGCCTCACTCCCCTGCGCGACCTGCCCGGCGTCGCGGACGTCCGCACCATCGGCGCGGTCGGCATCGTGCAGCTCGACCACGCCGTCGACGTCGTCGCCGCGACCGACGCCGCGCTCGCCGCGGGCGTGTGGCTGCGGCCCTTCCGCGACCTGGTGTACGCGATGCCGCCGTACGTCGCCGGGCCGGACGCGATCGACCAGCTCATCGGCGGCATCACGGAGGCGGTGAAGGCAGGATGACCACCTGGGAGAACTGGCTCGAGGCCGAGGCCGAGAAGCGGGAGGCCGCGGGACTCACCCGCCGGCTGCGCGCACGAGCGGCCGACGACGCGACGATCGACCTCGCCGGCAACGACTACCTCGGCCTCGCGCGCGACCCCGGCGTCCGGCAAGCGGCCGCGGATGCCGCGCTGGAGTGGGGATCCAGCGCCAGCGCCTCGCGCCTGGTCACCGGTACCTTCGCGCTGCACGAGGAGCTCGAGCGCGAGCTCGCCGTCTACCTCGAGCAGCCGGCCGCGCTGGTCTTCTCGACCGGCTACCACGCCAACCTGGCGATCGTGACCGCACTCGCGGACCGCACCACCCGGGTCCTCTCGGACGCCCACATCCACGCGTCGCTGGTCGACGCGGTCCGGCTGTCGCGGGCCCAGCTGAGCGTCGTACCGCACAGCGACGTCGACGCCGTCCACACCGGCCTGGCCGCCGCCGCGGAAGCCGGCGAGCGGGCGATGGTGCTCGTCGAGTCGGTCTACTCCGTCCTCGGCGACGCCGCGCCGCTGGTCGAGCTGGCCGCCCTGTGCGAGGAGTACGACGCCCTCTTGGTCGTCGACGAGGCGCACGGTGTCGGCGTGCACGGTCCCGGGCTCGTCACCACGCTGGGGGTCGCCGGGCTCCCCCACGTGGTCGTGACCGCGACCCTCTCGAAGTCGCTCGGCGCCCAGGGCGGCGCCGTGCTCGGCTCGCCCGCGCTGCGCGAGCACCTCGTCAACCGGGCCCGTCCCTTCATCTTCGACACCGGCCTCGCGCCGGCCCCCACCGCCGGCGCACTGGCCGCACTGCGGGCGATCCGCGAGCGGCCCGAGCTGGGCGCGACCGTACGCACCCGGGTCGCCGCGCTCGCCGACACCCTCGGCGTCGTGGCACCCGCCGGCGCCGTGCTCTCGGTGCCGATGTCCTCGCCGCAGGCCGCCGTCGCCGCGCAGGCCGCCGCGCTGGAGGCCGGGTTGCGGGTCGGCTGCTTCCGCCCGCCGTCGGTGCCCGACGGCATCTCGCGGCTGCGGATCACCGTCACCGCGGGGGTTTCCGAGGACGATTGGGCGCGTGCGGTCGCGGTGCTCGTGGACCTCGTGAAGGAGCACCAGTGACCCGAGTGGTCGTGGTGACCGGCACCGACACCGGGGTCGGCAAGACCGTCGCCACCGCGGCGATCACCGCGCGCGCCTTTGCCGAGGGTGACCGGGTGCTCGTCGTGAAGCCGGTGCAGACCGGCATCGGCGGGGCCGAGCCGGACGTGCCCGACGTCGACACCGTCCGGGACCTCACCGGAGCCGACACCGTGCAATTCGTCGCGCTCGACGAGCCGCTCGCTCCCGACACCGCCGCGCGGCGGCAGGGCGTGGCCATCCCGACCGTGCGGGAGCACGTCGCGCGGATCCGGGAGCTGCTGACCACCGAACCGGCGTACGACCTCGTGGTGGTGGAGGGGGCCGGCGGCCTGCTCGTCCGTCTCGACACCGAGGGCGGCACGCTGCTCGACCTCGCCCGCGACCTGACCTTCGCCCTGCGGCGGCGCACGGGCAACGTCGTCTCCTCCCCCGTCGAGGTCGTCGTCGTGTGCCGCGCCGGCCTCGGCACCCTCAACCACACCGAGCTGACCACCACCGCTCTGCGGGCGGTCCAGGTCGAGCCCGCCGGACTGATCATCGGCGCCTGGCCGGCCGAGCCCGGCGTCGCCGAGACCTGCAACCGCACCGACCTCACCCGGCTCACCGGCGTCCCGGTGCTGGCGGTCCTACCGGCGGGGGCCGGGGCCTTGCATCCCGATGCGTTCGCGGAGGCCGCGCCCGACTGGTTCGCCCCCACTTCCTGACGGAAACTGGCGCTTCCTGCCCGTTGCAACCGTCAGGAAGCGCAGGGATACCCGCTGAAGCGGGGATTCCTGCAGGTCACCACAGCGGCGGGTGGCGGTCCTTCCACGGGGCCGCGGCCTCGACCTGCGCGGCCAGCGAGATGAGCAGCTCCTCCTCGGCGGGGCGGGCGGCCAGCATGACCCCGACCGGGAGCCCTTCGGGGGTCTGGTGGAGCGGCAGCGAGATGGCCGGCATGCCGGTGACGTTCCACGCGGAGGTCCACGGCGTGAAGCGCTTCTGCGCCTCGAAGTCGGCCGCCGGGTCGGCGTCGTCGCGGATCGCACCGACGGGCAACGGCGGGGTGGCGAGGGTCGGCGTGAGCACGATGTCGTACGGCGCCAGCGCGACCAGCGCGTCAGCGGCGTAGCGGCGCATCGCCCCGATCGCCAGCCCGAACTCCGGCCCGGTCACCGCCTCGCCGCGCTCGCCGAGCCAGCGGGTCAGCGGCCGGACCTGCTGGCGCTGGGCCGGGTCGAGCGGGACGGTCGAGAGCGCGGTGAGCACCGCCCAGCAGGTCTCGAAGACGGCAACTGCCTCGGGCGGCAGCGGCACCTGCACGTCCTCGATCACGTGACCGAGCGAGGCGAGCAGGCGGGACGCGTCGTCGTAGGCCCGCTGGACCTCGGGGTGCACCTCGACGTCCGCGATGACCGGCCGGTCGAAGCGGGCGACCCGCAGCCGACCGGGCTCGCGGCCGGCGGCGGCGAGGAAGGTCCCGGTCGGGTCGGGCGCCCAGGTGGGGTCGCCGGCACGGCGGCCGGCGAGCACGTCGAGCAGCGCGGCGGCGTCGGCGACGGTCCGGGCGATCGGGCCGGAGACGGCGAGGCCGACCGGGTCACCGTACATCGGGAAGCCGCTGATCCGGCCCCGGGTCGGCTTGAGCCCGACCAGGCCGCAGCAGGACGCCGGGATCCGGATCGAGCCGCCGCCGTCGGAGCCCTGCGCGACCGGCACCAGCCCGGCCGCGACGGCGGAGGCGGCGCCGCCCGACGAGCCGCCTGCCATCCGCGTGGTGTCCCACGGCGTGACGGCGGGCGGGCGGCCTTCCGGCTCGGTGTAGCAGGGCGAGCCGAACTCGGGCGTGCTCGTCTTCCCCAGGCTGACCATCCCGGCGTCCTCGATCGCCAGCGCGACGCTGTCGGACACGTCGGGCACGTAGCCCGCGAACGCCGGGGACCCGAAGGCGGTCGGGATGCCGCGGGTGAGGTTGAGGTCCTTGATCGCCGTCGGTACGCCGGCCAGCGGGGATGCGCCGTCCCCCACCGGTCCGACCGCGGCGACCTCCCGCGCGCGGCGCCGCGCGGCATCCGGGTCACGGAACACGAACGCGCCGTCGACGTACTCCTGCGGGAGACGCGCGGCGCGTTCGAGGTAGTGCTCGGTGAGCTCGACGGGGCTGATCTCGCCGCTGCGGATCAGCGCCCCCTGCTCGAGGGCGGTCAGGTCGTGGAGTTCGGCCACGACCCGACCCTAGGCCAGGTCAGGCCGCGGTCACCTCGGGGGCGAACTCGACCAGGGTGCCGAGCGCGGCGAGCAGCTTGGCACGGACCTCGGGGTCGGTGGTCGGGTCGACGTCGACGGCCGGCTGGGAGACGGTGACGTCCTCGACCACGATCGCACCGGCGATGCCCGCGGAGCGGACGGTGTCGCCGTGGGCCCACTTGCCGCCGTACGGCGTCGGGGTGGCACCGATGACGCCGAACGGCTTGCCGACCACGGCGCCGGCGCCGTACGGGCGCGAGATCCAGTCGATGGCGTTGTTGAGGACGGCGGGCATGGTGCCGTTGTACTCGGGAGTGACCGCGAGGACGCGGTCGGCGGCGGCGACGCGGTCGCGCAGGGCGACGGCGGCGGCCGGGGCGGACTCGCCGTCGATGTCCTCGTTGTAGAACGGGACCTGGTCGAGACCCTCGACGATGTCCAGCGTGACGCCGGCCGGCGCCTCGTCGCGCAGGATCTCGGCGAGCTTGCGGTTGAGGGAGTCGGCCCGGAGGGATCCGACGAGAACGGCGACGCGGGTGCTCTGGGTGTCAGTCATGAAGGTCGAAACGGACCGTGGTCCGCTTTCATTCCCGGGGTGGGAGAAGTTCTTCCCGAACGGCTGTCGACGCCGCCGCCTAGGGTGGCCTCACCATGTCCAAGGACCTCCCCCTGCTCACCAGCGCGCCCGTCGTACGACGCGACGCCGCCCGCAACCGGGAGGCGCTCCTGCAGGCGGCGGCCGAGCTGATCGAGAGCTGTGGGGTCGACGACCTCACCACCGAGGCAGTCGCCGCTCGGGCGGGCGTGGGCAAGGGCACGGTGTTCCGGCGGTTCGGGAGCCGTGAGGGGCTGATGGCCTCGCTGCTCAACCACCGCGAGGAGGAGTGGCAGGCCAGCGTGATCAGCGGTCCCCCGCCGCTGGGCCCGGGGGCGCCGCCGATGGACCGGCTGCTGGCGTTCGGGGCGTCCCGGCTGCGCCACCACCGTGAGCAGGCCGCGCTGATCGAGGCAGCGGGGAGCACGTGGGGCGAGAACTACGCCGTGCTCGGCTTCGTGTCGCTGCACGTGCGGATGCTGCTCTCCCAGCTCGGGGTGCAGGGCGACCTGGGCTACCTGTCCACGGCGCTCGTCGCGCCGCTGGCCGTCCCGGTGCTGCGCCAGCAGATCGACGCCGGCGGGATGAGCGAGGCGCAGGTCGTCGCCGGCTGGAACGACCTGGTCGCCCGGGTCGTCGCTCAGCCCAGCGACACCCGCAGCAGCTGACCGTCCCAGTCCTGGAAGGTGGGGAGCTCCGCCGGTCCGGGCCAGTGCGCGGCGACGACGTAGAGCCGGTCGCCGTCGATCGCGCAGGCGAAGCCGCCGCGGTCCAGCTCGACGGTGCGCAGCACCTGCCCACCCTCGGCGACCCGGACGCAGTGCTGGTGCGGGACGTCGGCGTACCAGGCGGCTCCCTCGGCATCGAGGCAGATGCCATCGGGGTTGTCGGTGCCGAGGTCGGCCCAGACCCGCCGTCCCGACAGCGATCCGTCGTCGGCGATGTCGAAGGCCACCAGCTGCGAGCGGTAGGAGTCCGCGACGACGAGCGTGCTGCCGTCGGCGGTGACGGCCATCCCGTTGGGGAAGGCGAGGTCGTCGGCCACCACACGGGCGGTGCCGTCGGGCAGCACGAGCGCCACGAAGCCCGGCGCCCGATCAGCGTCCGGCGGGCCGACCGCGAAGTCGAAGTCGCAGCTGTTGACGTACGCCCGGCCGAGGCGGTCGACGACGATGTCGTTGTGGCCGTACGACGACAGCCCGGCCAGGTCGGCGTACGGCGCCAGCGTGCCGTCGGGCTCCCGCACGAGCAGCGCGTTCTCCTGGTTGGACACCAGGACCAGCCGCCCGTCGGGCAGGAAGTCGAAGCACAGCGGCAGCGACGTGTGCTCGACGACCACCTCGACGCAGTCGTGCTCGTCGACCACGATGATCCGGCCGTGGGTCCAGTCGCTGAACCAGATCCGGCCGTCGTGCCACCGCGGCGACTCCACCAGGCCCAGCCCGCTCACGAGGATGTCCATGCAGGATGGACCGGCGAGGCGGGCAGGAGTCATCGGCTGCCGGGAGAGCTCAGTCCCGGTGGTGCCGCAGCAGCCCGAAGGTGAGGCTGTCCACGAGCGCCTCCCAGGACGCCTCGATGACGTTCGCGCCGACACCGACGGTCACCCACGAGGACACCCCGTCGGTGGTCTCGATCAGCACCCGCGTGATGGCGTCGGTGCCGTGGCCCTGGTCGAGGATGCGGACCTTGAAGTCGATCAGCTCGAACTTCGCGATCTCCGGGTACGCCTGCTCGATCGCCGAGCGCAGCGCCTGGTCGAGCGCGTTGACCGGGCCGTTGCCCTCCCCCGTCACGACGTAGCGCACGCCGGCGGCCGTGAGCTTCACGGTCGCCTCGGAGACCGCCTCCTCGCCCGGCGCGGCGTGGGTGAGGGTCTCGGTGATCACGCGCCAGCTCTCGACGTCGAAGTACGACGGCCGCTGGCCGTCCACCTCCTCGGCGAGCAGCAGCTCGAAGGACGCGTCCGCGGCCTCGAAGGTGTAGCCGCTCAGCTCGAGCTCCTTGACCCGGTTGGTCACCCGGGTGACCAGCTCGGGGTTGTCGGAGAGGTCGAAGCCGAGCTCCTTGCCCTTGAGTTCGATGGTCGCGCGGCCGGCCATGTCGGAGACGAGCAGGCGCATGTCGTTGCCGACGCCGGCCGGGTCCATGTGCTGGTAGAGGTCGGGGTCGATCTTGATCGCGCTGGCGTGCAGGCCGGCCTTGTGCGCGAAGGCCGAGGCGCCGACGTACGGCTGGCGCGCGGCGGGCGGCACGTTGGTCACCTCGGCGACGGCGTGCGCGATCCGGGTGGCCTCGGTGAGCAGGCCCGGCGGCAGCACCTGCCTGTCGAGCTTGAGCTCGAGGTTGGCGACGACGTTGACGAGGTCGGCGTTGCCGGTGCGCTCGCCGTAGCCGTTGATGCAGCCCTGGACGTGGGTCGCGCCCGCCTCGACGGCGGCGAGCGTGTTGGCGACAGCGAGGCCGGTGTCGTTGTGGCAGTGGATGCCGACCCGTACCTGGGTGGTCTCGAGGACGTCGTTCACGACGTCGGAGACCCAGCCCGGCAGCATGCCGCCGTTGGTGTCGCACAGCGCGATGACCTCGGCGCCGGCGTCGTACGCCGTCCGCAGCACCTCGAGCGCGTAGGACCGGTCGAGCCGGTAGCCGTCGAAGAAGTGCTCGGCGTCGAGAAACACCTGCTGGCCCTCGGCCCGCAGGTGGCTGACGGTGTCGCGGATCATCGCGAGGTTCTCCTCGAGCGTGGTCCGCAGCGCCTTCTCGACGTGGCCCACGTGCGACTTCGCGACCAGCGTGACAACGCCTGCACCACTGTCACGCAGCGCCGCGACCTGCGGGTCGTCGGCGGCGAGCAGGCCGGCACGTCGGGTCGAGCCGAAGGCCGCGAGCCGCGCGTGCTTGAGGTCCAGCTCGAGCGCCGCGCGGCGGAAGAACTCGGTGTCCTTGGGGTTCGCCCCCGGCCAGCCGCCCTCGATGTACCCGACGCCGAGCCCGTCCAGGTGCCGCGCGATGGCGAGCTTGTCGGCCACCGTGGGGTTGAGCCCCTCCTGCTGCATGCCGTCGCGCAGGGTGGTGTCGTAGACGTGGAACGCGCCGTGGAGGTCGAGCTGCTGGTTCATCGTGGATCTCTCGCTGGGTGTCACCTGGGCAAAACAAAAGCCTCCCGAGAACGAGAGGCTGGCGCGTCCGACGGGGCGTCGGACGCGCTAACTAATGATCTCGAGACGGTCGCTGCGCGACCTCCTCGATCCAAGGATCATGACGGTGATGGTGCTCACGAGGTCAGTGTGCCACGGATGCCCGGTCCCCCGGCTCAGAGTCCAAACGGTCCCGTGGCCCACGGGAACCACGCGACGCCGTTGCCGACGACGAGCACACCGAGTCCGGCGGCGACCGCGAGCAGCAGCGCGCAGGTCAGCAGCCACGGCACCGGCCGGCGCGCGAGCGGGTCGAGCACCCGCGAGACCGGCGAGCGGAACCGGCTGCTGCCCGGCCCGGACCACAGCGCGACGCCGAGGGTGGCCCCGCCGGCCAGCAGGGTGCTCGGTACGTCGAGCGCGAGCGCGTAGCCCAGCAGCCCCGCCGCGCCCCCGAGGCCGGCGCTCCAGGCCACGAGCACGACGGTGCCGGTCACGGCCCGCACGAGGTGCCACGGACTCGTCGTGACCCAGCGCAGGCCGTCGTACCACTTGACGCCGCGGACGGTACGACGGCTGGCGACCGCCGACGCGGCGAGCGATCCGGCGCGCAGCAGCCACACCGTCACGACGACCACGGCGGTGGCGACCCACGGTGCGGCGGCGAAGCCGGCACCGAGCGCGACCGCGCCGAGGCCGACGGCCGTCCAGCGACGCAGCCGCTCGGCCAGCGGCGGCTTCGGTTGCGCGACGAACGCCTGCTCGAGGTCCCACGCCTGGTCGAACTGCTCCTCCATCCGCACCATCGCCGCGCCCGGCGGCACGGGCGGCGGCGGCGGCAACGCGGGAGCGGTGGGACCGGCCGTGGTCGGCTCGACCGCGGTCGGCAGCACCTGGGTGCCGGGGGCGGCCGGCTCGGGCACCGTCGGCGGCGTGACCGGACCGGGCGGCACCGGCGCACCGCCCTGCGCGGCGAGGGCCAGCGGGAGCGTGAAGTCGTCGGCCACGGGCCCCGACGGGGTGAACAGCGCGCCGGGCGGCGGTGCGGGCGGCATCTCGGGACGGGTGCTGAGGGGACGCAGCCACGCGAGCAGCTCCTCGAGCAGCGGCCGCTCGAGCGGCTCGGGGTCGAGCGCGGCGGCGAGCACCTCGGCCAGCGGGCTCTCGATGCCGGCGAGGTCGTGCTGACCACGGCGGGTGCGGTCCATGACGGCCATCGACGGACCACGTCCGTACGGCGCCCGCCCGCTCGCGGCGTACGCGACCGTCGCGGCCCACGCGTGCACGTCGGCGGCGGGGGTCGCCTCGTCGCCGTACAGGATCTCGGGAGCGAGGTAGCCGGGCGTGCCGAGCAGCCAGCCGGTCTGGGTGAGCCGGACGTCGTCGGCGACGCGCGCGAGACCGAAGTCGATGAGGATCGGGGTGCGGCCCTCCATCAGCACGTTGCCCGGCTTGACGTCGCGGTGCAGGACCGCGGCTGCGTGCACCGCGGCGATGCCCTCGGCGAGGCAGCCGGCGAGCCAGAGCAGATCGCGGCCGGTGACCGGGCCCTCGGTGGCGACGTGCTCGTGCAGCGAGAAACCGGGGACGTAGCGGGTGACGACGTACGGCACCTCGGCCCACGGGTCGGCATCGAGCATCTCCGCGACCCACGGGCTGCGCACCCGGGTCAGCGAGCCGACCTCGCGCGCCAGCCGGTTGCGGGCCTCCTGGTCGCCCACGATCTGGGGGCGCAGCACCTTGAGCGCGACGCGCTGCCCGTCGGGGCCCTGGGCGAGGTGGACGATGCCCATGCCACCTTCGCCCAGCTTGGTGAGCAGCGCGTAGCGGCCCACGTACGTGGGTGCGCTGCTGTCCGGCTGGAGGGTCACGTCCCGAGGCTACCCAGCCGGGCACCGGATCAGGCCCGGGCACACCGATGGGCTCACCGGGTGCGCAATGTCTCGGTGGCGCGCAGGGTGAGCCCGTCGATGCGGCGCTTGGATGGCCTCGGCGTGGACGATGGCCTCGCCCAGCTAGGTCGTCCGCGGTCCGGGCGGCGAGGTGGTCGAGTCCTGGATCGCCGTGAAGCGCGCGAGCGTGTCGGCCGGCGAGGTGCCGACCTGGCGGGCGATGCCGGCGTTCGCGAACTTGTCGAAGTTGAAGCCGGCCTTCGCCATGCCGCCGAGGAAGCCCATCGGGCTGGTGTGCGCGGTGTTGGTCATGTGCGCCAGCACGTCGCGCTCCGACCAGCCGTCGCACAGCGACGGCGTGCTCCACCGTGCTTCGCCGAGGCCGGCGAGGTCGGCGAGGTCGGCCGCGAGGGCGCCCCGCTCCTGCGCGATCGTCCCCCAGAGATCGTTCATGGCGCGATCCTAGGACCGCGCGTCCAGCTCGGCGACCAGTCGCTTCGGCGCGACGCGACGGTACGACGCGTCGGCCAGCTCGGCGATCTCTGCCCAGTCGACGTCGGGGCCGGCGAGGTCGATCGCCCGGCCGCCGTACGGGCCGTAGTAGGCCGGCACGAAGAAGCGCGGATCCTCGTCGATCGCCGGCAGGTCGACGGCGTCGGGGGTGAAGATGAAGGCGCTCGGGACCATTCGGTGCTCCCCCGGCCTCAGCTTCTCGCTGCCTCCGAAGGCACCGAAGATCTTGCCCGCGCGGAAGGTCGGCCGGCCGTGGCTGACCCGCTCCTCGGCGCCCGGCAGCGCCAGGCAGATCGCCCGCAGCGCGGCGAGCCCGGGGTCGTCGTCGCTGAACATGATCGGGTGGGCCATGCCCGCCAGTATCACGTGCCACCATGGGTCATGGCTCCCACGCTGGAGGTCCACGACCTCGGCGACGGCGCCCCGGTGCTGATGATCCAGACCGGGCTGACCGCCGACGAGCTGCTCCCCCTCGCGCTGCAGCCCGACCTCGCGGGCTGGCGCCGCCTCGTCCTGCACCGGCGCGGGTACGGCGGCAGCGGGCCGGCACACGACCCGCCCTCGATCGCGGCGGAGACCCGCGACTGCGTGGGCCTGCTCGACGACCTCGGCCTCGACCGGGCCCACGTGCTGGGCTACTCCTACTCCGCCGCCGTCGCCCTCGACCTGGCCGTGACCCACCCGGAGCGGGCGGCGAGCCTGCTCCTCCTCGAGCCACCTCCGAGCGTGGCGGAGCACCGCGCCGAGTTCCTGGCGGTCGTGACGGACCTGCTGGACCTGCGTCGCCACCAGGGTCTCGACGCCGCACTCGACGCCGCCCTCGCGATGCTGGCGCCGCCCGCCTGGTGGGCGGTGCTGGAGCGGGTCGTCCCGGGCGCCCGCGCGCAGGCGGGGCGCGAGGCGGCGACCTTCTTCGACGCGGACCTGCCCGCCCTGCTGGCCTGGTCGTTCAGCGACGAGGCCGCGGCCCGGGTCGCCTGCCCGGTGCTGTACGTCGGCGGCGACGCCAGCGGGCCGTGGTGGGCCGCCGTACGACGGCAGGTGCTGGCGTGGTTCCCCGGTGCCGGTGACGTGGTGGTCCCCGGCGCCGATCACGGCTTCGCGGTCACCCACGCCGCCGCGGCCGCAGCCGGGATCAGGCGGTTCCTGGACAGCGTCGCGACCACCTGACCAGGCCGATGCCGACCAGCAGCACGGCCCCGCCGACGGCCAGCCAGCCGCGGTCCGGGCCCCCGGTGTCGGGCAGCGCGGTCCCGTTGCCGCCGGTCCCCGCGCCGGCACCGCTGGCGCCACCCGATCCACCGTGACCCCCGGGTGCCGGCGTCGGCGTCGGCGTGGGCGTCGGTGTCGGGGTCGGGGTGACCGGCTCCGCGCCGAGCACGAAGTCCTGCCCGCCGCGGATCTCCCCTGCGGCCGTGATCGTCACCGTGCGCTCGGCGGATCCGACCACGTCGCTGCCGTCGGGCGCGGTCACCCGGACGGTGTAGCTGCCCGGCGCCAGACCGTCGACGAAGTACCCGCCGTCGGCGTCGGTGGTCAGCGTCCGCGTGCCGCCGGGGCCGTCGACCGTGACCGTGACGCCCGGACGCGGGACACCGGTCCCGTCCTGGGCGACCGTGCCGCCGAGGGCGCCGGGCCGGCCGAGGGCGAAGTCCTGGCCGGTGACGTCCGCGGCCGCGACGGTGACCGGGCGCGTCGTCGTACCGGTATAGCCGGCGGGGGCGTCGATCACGATCGTGTAGTCGCCCGCGGGCAGGCCGGGGACGAGGTAGTGGCCGTCGCCGTCGGTGACCGTGGTGACCGGCGTACCTCCACCGGCCGGGGTGATCGTGACCTGCACGCCGCCGAGCGGGTGGCCACCACCGGTCACGGTGCCGGCGACCGACGGCAGGCCGACGACGACGAAGTCCTGGCCGGTGACCGGCGCGGCGACCACGTCGACCCCGGTGATGGTCGTGCCGGCCGGGCCGGCCGCGTACCCGTCGGGGACGCCGATCGCGATGGCGTAGCCGGTGGCGGCGAGGTTGTCGTCGAAGAGGTAGCCGCCGTCCTCCCCGGTCGTGGTGGTGACCGTGCCGCCGCCGGGCCGGGTCAGCGTGACCTCGACGCCCGCGACCGGGTTGCCGTCGTCGTCGCGGACCGTGCCGCTGATCGGGTGCGGGATGATCGCGCGGACGTCGAAGTCGGCCCGCGAGGCCGGGTCGTTGTCGTTGCCGGCATTGGAGACCGTCTGCTCGACCGGCCCGACCGTCGCGCAGTCGGCCGGTGCGTCCAGACGGACCGTGTAGCCGGCCTGGGTGGCGTACTCGCCGAAGGAGTAGCTGCCGTCCGGTGCCGGCTGGGTGGTGGCGAGCTCCTCGCCGTACGGCGACAGCAGGGTCACCGTGCTGTTCTCGACCGCGCAGGTGCCGACCACCGACACATCGTCGACGGTGCCGCCGATCGGCCGGGCCCGGCTGACGAACCAGGTCTGGTAGACGGGGAAGCCCGCGCGCCGGGTGAACGTGAAGGTCAGGCTGGTGATCGGCTCGTTCGGCTCGAACCAGCCCGAGGCGCCGTCGGTGTCGATCGCGCCGGCGTTGCCGGTGAGCGTGCTGGTGCCGCCGTTCCAGGTCGGGAGGTCGGCGCCGCCGGCGTGGTTGAACGTGCCGCGGAACCAGGAATCCACGCGCGCGGCCGGGACGGTGTCGCCGTTGGCGTCGGTCGCACTCACCCGGACGGCGTCGGCGTCGATGTCGCCGAGGACGAACGCCCAGCCCGTCTCCGGCGTCGGGTGCGCGAAGGTGTACGTCGTCGTGGAGGGCGTCGTCGCCGTGTCGGCCTTCGGGCGCAGCACGACGTAGGGCCGGTCCTTGCTCGAGCCGTACTTCGCGCCCGGCGGGGTGCTCGCGCCGAGGAAGGTCGAGGCGCCGGTCGGCAGCTGCACGTTGGCGCGCGAGTCGCTGACCATCGTCGCCACCGGGAAGCCGGCGGCCTGCTGGCGCATCGTCGCGGTGTAGGCGTTGGACGTGCCGGTCGGCGCGGTCCAGGCCGCCCAGGTGTCGGTCATCGCCGTGGCGGGCGTGACCACTCCCCCTCCGAGCAGCAGCAGCGACGCGACGACGGCGGTTCCCGAGACCCTCCACCAAGACATGCGCTCATCCTGCCCCGGCAGGGACCTCGAACGGAAACACCCGGGACCTTGGTCCCGGGTGTCCGTGTCGCTGTTGCGGAGCTGTCAGTCGATGCGGCGCATCCAGCCGAAGGTGTCCTCGGCACGGCCCAGCTGGACCCCGACGAGCGCGTCGCGGATCCGCATGGTGAGGTCCTGGCTGGCGGGCGCCGGGGTCTCGCCGCCGGCGTACTTCAGCGAGCCGACCGGGGTGACCACGGCGGCGGTGCCGCAGGCGAAGATCTCGGTGATCCGGCCGCTGGCGACGCCGTCGCGCCACTCGTCGATGCCGAACTTCCGCTCGGTGACCTGGTGGCCCATCTTGCCGGCGAGCTCGATGATCGACGAGCGGGTGATGCCCTCGAGGATGGTGCCGGTCTCGGGGGTGACGATCGAGCCGTCGTCGAAGACGAAGTACATGTTCATCCCGCCGAGCTCCTCGACGTACGTGCCCTCCTGGGCGTCGAGGAAGACCACCTGGTCGCACCCCTGGGCGTAGGCCTCCTGCTGCGCGACCAGCGACGAGGCGTAGTTGCCGCCCGTCTTGGCCGCACCCATGCCGCCGCGCCCGGCGCGGGTGTAGTCCTCGGTCAGCCACAGGGTGACCGGCTTGATGCCGCCCTTGAAGTAGGCGCCGGCCGGGCTCGCGATCACCATGAAGGTGACGTGCTGGGCCGGGCGGACGCCGAGGAACTTCTCCGAGGCGAACATGAACGGCCGCAGGTAGAGGCTCTTCTCGCCACCGTCCGGGTTGCCGGGCACCCAGCGGGCGTCGACCTTCACCAGCTCCTCCACGGCCTGGAGGAAGTCGGGCACCTCGAGCACCGGCAGCGCGAGGCGGTGGCTGGAGCGCTTCATCCGCTCCGCGTTGGCCTCGGGCCGGAACAGCCACAGCGAGTCGTCGTCGTGGCGGTAGGCCTTCATGCCCTCGAACGTCTCCTGCGCGTAGTGCAGGACGGCGGCCGCCGGGTCGAGCGTGATCGGGCCGTACGGCGTGATGCGGGCGTCGTACCAGCCCTGCTCCGGCGTCCACTCGGCGGTGAACATGTGGTCGGAGAAGTGCACCCCGAAGCCCGGATTGGCCAGGATCTCCGCCAGGCGGGCGTCGTCGGTCGGGGTCGCAGAGAGCGTGGTGGTGATCTGCATGGTCATCAGGTTAGTCCTCGTTAACGCGGGTCGGGAGTGGGCCGTCTGCCCGCGTCCGGGGCGATCTGCCCCGGCGCGGACTCAGCCGGCTACTCGCGCAGCGATCGCGTCGCCCACCTCGGGGGTACGACGCTGCTGGCCCGGCTCGCGCGCCTCGAGGTCGGCGAGCACCGCCGACTCGATGCGGGCCGCCGCCTCGGGGTGGCCGAGGTGGTCGAGCAGGAGCGCGCCGGAGAGGATCGCGGCGGTCGGGTCGGCGATGAGCTGACCCGCGATGTCGGGCGCCGAGCCGTGCACGGGCTCGAACATGGACGGCGCGGTGCGGTCCGGGTTCACGTTGCCGGACGCGGCCAGGCCGATGCCACCGCTGATTGCGGCGGCGAGGTCGGTCACGATGTCGCCGAACAGGTTGTCGGTGACGATGACGTCGAAGCGCTGCGGGTCGGTGGTCAGGTAGATCATCACCGCGTCGATGTGGCTGTAGTCGCATGCGACGTCCGGGTACTCCTGGCCGACCTGCTGGAACAGCCGCCACCAGACCTGGCCGGCGTGGACGAGCACGTTCGTCTTGTGGACGAGGGTGAGCTTCTTGCGGGGGCGCTTGCGGGCGCGCTCGAACGCGTCGCGGATGACCCGCTCGACGCCGTACGCCGTGTTGACCGACACCTCGGTGGCGACCTCGGCCGGCGTACCGACGCGCAGGGCGCCGCCGTTGCCGGTGTAGGGGCCCTCGGTGCCCTCGCGGACGACGACGAAGTCGACCTCACCCTTGCTCAGCACCTCGTCGGACAGCGGCGAGACCGAGCCCGGGTAGATGCGCGAGGGGCGCAGGTTGACGTAGTGGTCGAGCTCGAAGCGCAGCTTGAGCAGCAGGCCGCGCTCGAGGATGCCCGGGGGCAGGTTCGGGTCGTTGGGCTTGCCGCCGACCGCGCCGAGCAGCAGGGCGTCCTGGTTGCGGATCTCCTCGAGCACACTGCCGGGCAGCACCTCGCCGGTGCGCAGGTAGCGCTCGGCACCGAGGTCGTACTGGGTCTGCGCGAACTTCAGGTCGGCCGGCGCCGCGACCTCGAGGACCTTGAGTGCCTCGGCGGTCACCTCGGGGCCGATCCCGTCGCCGGGGATGACGCCGAGCGCGACCTGGCCGGTGGCGACGGGGGCTGCAGCAGAGGAGTCGGTCATGGGAGGAAAACCTAGTTGTCGTCAGGGAGCCCGGCGTCACCGTCTCGCAGGTCAGTCCCCGCGGCGGGCGTGTCGAGCTGGGCGAGGTGGAAGGGGTGCTCGGGGTCGTGCTTGGCGGGGCCCCACTCGCGGGAGTCGCGGTACTGGGCGTCGGGGCGGGTCGAGGTGGTGAACATCGCTGGGTCTCCGTGAGAGCTGAGGGTGCTGAGGACGGTGCTGGACGACTGCTGTCCTGCGCGTCTCCCACCACGGCGGGTGGGGCGTCAGCTCGTGGGTCTCACGGGAGCTCGACTACGACGGGGATACGGATCACGCGTTGCCGGCCGGTGGGCCCGCCGCGGTGCGGATCGGAGATGCGTCAGGACTTCTTCGGTTTGATCGAGAAGCCCGACGCGGTATCGGGAACGCCGCAATCACCGCGGCGAGGTGGCCTCTCTCAGGCCTCGCCGCGGCGCACGATTACGAGAAGAGCGCTCCGCATGATGAGAAGACTGTAGAGGAGCCGACTGGTCGTTGTCCCTGTTTCGTCCAGCATGCGGGCGGCGGGCTGCAGGAAGTGCCCGACAAGTCGCGGTGCGACCCGACCAAGATCCGAGACCGGTGTCCCGCCCCTTGAACCCACGGGTGAGACTCAAGGTATGAGCGCGCCCCCCGAGCTTCCTGACGTGGTCCACCGCGCGTTCGACGTGTCCCGGCGCGCGGGCTACGTGTCGTTCTGCCGCAACGAGACCGGCCGGCTGCTGGCCGCGCTCGCCGCGACCCGCGAGGGGACCATGGCCGAGTTCGGCACCGGCTGCGGTGTCGGGACCGCCTGGCTGCGCTCCGGCGTACGCAACGACAAGGCGCGGATCCTCACCGCCGAGCTGAACCCCAAGCTCGCGGCAGCCGCGATCGAGATCTTCGACGAGGACCCGTTGGTCGACGTCCTCGAGGCGGACTGGTCCACGCTGATGGACAAGGGCCCGTTCTCGCTGCTCTTCCTCGACTCGGGCGACCCGTCGGCCGTCGGGGTCGACAAGATCGCCGACCTGGTCGAGCCGGGCGGCATCGTCGTGCTCGACGACTTCTTCCCGTGCGAGATGTGGCCGCCGATCACCGGCGGCCGGGTCGACACGCTGCGCGAGGAGTGGCTCACCGACGAGCGGTTCACCACCGTCGAGGTGATGGTCGCGCCCGACGCGTCGGCGCTGATCGCGACGCGTCGCTGACCTTCCGCGCGCTGCTCAGCCCTCCTCGCGGGCCGTGCGCGCGTCGTTGGCGATGTTGCGCGCGCTGGTCGAGCGACCGAGCGCCCGCACCTCGGCGTCCATCCGCGGCAGCAGGTCCGGCACCAGCTTGAGGATCGGCCGGTTGCCGGCGGCGGAGTTGATGACGTTGCGATTGAGGCCGGCGCCGCGCACCCAACCGGGGCAGTAGACGTGCCGCGAGCGCTTGTCGACGCCCTTCACGAACGCCTTGACGCACGCCTCGACGCCAGTGGTCCGGTTGAGCGGCGGCGGCAGCTTGCTGAGCAGCTCCTGGAAGGTCGGCAGGTCGCTCTTGGCGTCCTGCACCAGCGGGGTGTCGATCCACGACATGTGTGCCGACCCGACCGCGATCCCCTGGTGGGCGACCTCGAGCCGCAGCGCGTTGGCGAAGTGCTCGACCCCGGCCTTGCTGGCGTTGTACGCCGCCAGGCCCGGTGCCGCCGCGAAGGCGGCCAGCGACGAGACCACCAGCAGGTAGCCCTTGCTCTCCGCGAGCGCCGGCACCGAGGCCCGGGCGGTGTTGAAGACGCCGACGATGTTGATGTCGATCGTGCGCTGGAACGCGGCCGGGTCGATCGCCATCACCGAGCCGTAGCTGGCGATGCCCGCATTGGCGAGCACGGTGTCGATCCGGCCGAACCGCTCCAGCGTCGTCGCGACCGCCGCCTCCATCGCGGCCAGGTCGCACACGTCGGCCACGATCCCCTCGCACCGGTCGGCGCCGATGGCCGCGACCGCGTCGGCCAGCGCCGGTGCGTCGAGGTCGGTCAGGGCCAGTCGGGCGCCCCCGGCCGCCAGCGCCTTCGCGGTCTCGAGCCCGATGCCACGCGCGCCGCCGGTGATGAGGATGACCTGGTCCTTGATCGCCATGGACGCATGCTCGCAGAATCCGGGCTCACAGGGGACCCAGTCCTTCGGGTACGCCGAGCGGCAGGTCGAGGCCGGCGAGCACCCCGAGCAGCTGCCGCTCCTCGTACCTGAAGTGCGACTCCATGATCGCCCCGATCCCGTCGAGGTGCCGCTCCAGGTCGACGCCGCTCCGGCCGTCGTCCAGCGCCGCCCGGAGCGCGTGCAGCAGGTGGGCGATCATCCCGTGGTCCTGCTCCAGCGTCCGGACCACGCCGGCCAGCTCGGGCCGCTGAGCGAGCAGCGCCGGGAACAGTCCGTCGTCCTCGGCCCGGTGGTGGCCGTCGAGAGCCGCGCAGAAACCGTGGCAGTACAGCAGCAGGTCCCGCTCGGCGGCGGGCACCTCGACACCCGTGGCGAGGGCCTGTCGAGTGACCTCGAGCGCCCGCCGCAGCCGGGCGTGCGCGTTCTCCATCTCGTGGTGCCAGGCGACCAGCCTGGCGTGCTCTCGTCCCTCAGCCATCGGCGAGGAACGAGGAAGTCGACGTGATCGTCATGATCATCGCCTTCCTGGTCCGGCA
Organism: Nocardioides sp. F233; assembly: GCF_057813895.1. NCBI lineage: Bacteria > Bacillati > Actinomycetota > Actinomycetes > Propionibacteriales > Nocardioidaceae > Nocardioides > Nocardioides sp. F233. Next base: position 200,007 of record NZ_JBVASH010000004.1, on the reverse strand, counting down.
CCTCCATGCGTGACGCAGTCCGTCACCCGCACGCGATGCTGGCGCCGAACCTACCCCAGGGGCGGGACGCTCACACCTCGCCGGGCTGGGCCCTCCGGATCACGATCCGGGTCCAGGCGCCGAGGTAGACCCGCGCGTCCGGGGCGATCTCGCGCTTCTCCCCCGCGGGCACCGGGTCCTTGGGCAGTGGGCCGACGGCCGAGCCGAGGTAGGTGCCGTTGGACGAGCCCAGGTCCTCGACCCACCAGCGGCTGCCGTCGGTGGTGAGCTGGCAGTGGCGCCGGCTGATGCCGTTGTCGGTGGCGAGGTCGATGTCGGGGTGGATCCCGCGGCTGCGGGAGGTGCGGCCGACCAGGACCGACGTCGTCCTCAGGGGTACGACGGTCGGCACGCCCGCGGACGGGAGCGGGTCGGTCGACTCCTGGTCGGTGTACCAGTCCGGGTCGATCCAGACCTCGGCCACCCACGCGTCGGCGAGCGGGGGCGCGATCGATGCGTCCGGCGCGGCGAGCTTCTTCGCGTCGGCCGTGCCGGCGTCGTCGGCGCCGGCAGGTGCGGCCGGGTCCGGCGGTGCCGGCACACCGAGGTCGAGGACCGACGGCGTGATCGGGCGCGGCATCGAGCCGGTGGTGAAGTCGTAGCCGCAGGCCTCGCAGAACAGGGCGTTCGGCGGGTTGGCCGCCTGGCAGTTCGGGCACTCGGCCGCCGAGGGCGCGGCCGGAGCCGCCGGAGCGGCCGGCTGCTCGGGAGCAGGCGGCGCACCCGCCCCGTCCGGTGCCGGCGTACCGCCGCCCGCCGGGATCGGCAGGCCGCAGACGTCGCAGTAGTCGTCCGAGGCCGACTCGTGCCCGGACGGGCAGGTGTTCATGCCGTGGGCTCCTTGCGGATCCGCGTGGTCTTGGTGGACGCGGTGTCGAGGGCCATCTCGTCGGCCTTCTCGACCGACCGCTTGAGCCGGACGGTGCCGGTCTCCTCGTTGTCGACGTCGACGACCTTGCGCAGCTTGGAGGTGGCCTCGTCGTTGCCGGTCTCGGCGGCCAGCTGGACGGCGCGCCCGAGCTTGGTGGTCGCGGTCGCCTCGTCGCCGGCGGCCTTGGCCGCGAGGCCCTCCTGGATGGCCTGGGCGAGCTCGGCCTGGCCGGTGTAGTGGGCGACCTGCTGGTCGATCCGGGTGGTGAGCTCGGAGTTGTTGGACCAGGTCGCCTTGACCAGGCCCTGGGCGACGACGTCGCTGCCCAGCGCGAGCTGCACGCGGGCGGCGAGCTGCTCCTGGCCGATCGCCTTGGCTGGCACCCGGACCGCGACGTGGTAGTCGCGGGACTCGTCGGCCCACGCGCCGGTCGGGTAGTCGCCGGTGAGCGGGTTGACCGGCGTACGACGGCTGGTCAGGTCCTCGACGGTCGGCGACACCTGGCGCACGAACAGCACCTCGGCGCCCTGCGGCGTCCACACCCGCAGCGACGCGTCGGCGACACCGCGGGCCATGGCGTTGCGCATGATCTCCTCGAACTGGGCCTTCATCTCGGCCGGGCTCGGGATGATGTCGACCGTGCCGAGCAGCGCCTGCGCGATCCGGCGGATCTCCGCGACCTGCCAGTCGGTGCCGGCGCCGCGGCAGTCGGCCTGGAAGTAGCCGGTGGCGCGGTTGATCGCGTCGTCGAGACGACCCGGGCGCTCGCGGTTCTCGCCGTCGGTGAGCAGCAGCACGTGGCGCTGGGTGACGGCGCTGACCGAGGAGAAGAGCTGACCGGCGAGGTCGAGCCAGGTGCTGATCGCCGTACCGCCGCTGCCGACGAAACGGTCGATCGCCAACGACGCCTCGTGGCGGGTGCGCACGTCCATCTGGACCATGCCCGGACCGCTGGAGACCTGCGGGTAGGCGAGCATCGCGCGGTCGGCGCCGGCGATCACTGCGAAGTAGGTGCCGTCGACGATCTCGGCGAGCGCGGCCTGGGCGCCCTCCTTGGCGGCGGCCATCGTCGCCGGGCCCATCGAGCCGGACGTGTCGACGATGATGATCTCGCCCGCGCTGCCCGCACCGGACTGTCCGGCGGTGCCGGCGCCCTTGCAGGTGATCGTGACGATCGCGTTGACGTCGGTCCCGCCGTCGGGCAGGAACTCGTTCTGGTAGACGGCGGCGCTGAACTCAGCCATCGCTCGGCTCTCCTCCTGGGGTCGGCGTCTGGTCATTCTGCCCGACAGCCGGTGGCGGCGGCGGGGGCGGCGGGGGCGGGGTCAGGTCGACCCGGGCCACGGCAGCGGTGATGTTGTCGTGCCCGCCGGCGCCGTTCGCGAAGGCGACCAGCGCCAGCGCGAGGGCGAGCGGGTCCCTCGTGGCGGCGGCGCGGACCTGCGCGGCCAGCGCCTCCGGCTCGGAGGCGTAGTTCCACAGGCCGTCGGAGCACGCCAGCAGCCAGCCGTTCCGGTCGACCTCGAGCGCACCGACGGTGGGCTTCTGGTCCTCGGAGTCGCGGCCCAGCCACTTGGTGATGGCGTGCGCCTGCGGTCCGGTCTCGGCGATCTCGCGGGCCACGCCGGAGGCGATCTGGGCCTGCGCGACCGAGTCGTCGACGGTGAGCTGGACGGGGGTGCCGTCGTCGGGCAGCCAGTACGAGCGGGAGTCGCCGATGTTGGCCCAGGTGATCCGCCGGCCCTCGAGGACGGCGGTCGTGAAGGTCGCCGACGCGGGGTTGGTCGAGTCGGGGTCGGTGACCGCGACGATCGCGGTGTTGGCGGCGGCCGCGGCATCCGTGAAGACCTTGCGCACGGCGGCGTCGCGGCTCTCCGGCGTACCCATCCCCGCCGGCAACGGCATCCGCAGCACCTCGCGCGCCGCACGCGCGCCGGCCAGGGACGCGACATCGGAGTCGATCGAGTTCGAGACCCCGTCCATCACGATCAGCACCGCCCGCGAGCCCGGCTCGGCGCCGGCGAGCAGCGCCATCGCGTCCTCGTTGCGGTTCTTGCCGATCGCCTTGTCGCACACGCCGGCGACCCAGGGTGCGGGCTGCTCCTGGAAGTGGTCGCGCTCGCTGGGCGCCTTGGTGCCGCACTCGAGACAGTAGAGGTCGGGGCCGACCTCTCCCCCGCACTCGGTGCAGGGACGCCGTCCGGCCGGGGCCGGCGGGTCGGGCAGGGAGGCCGCCGGCTTGCGGGTGGGGGCGCTGATCGGGGCGTCGCCGAGCGGGTGGTCGACGGGAGCCGCCGCGGGAGCCGCCGCAGTGGCCGCACCGCCGAGCTGCGCACCGCAGTTCTCGCAGAAGCGGGCACCCGGCGCGAGCGCGGCCTGGCAGGAGGGGCAGTTCACGTGAGACTCCAGTTCCGGACGGCGTTGGCCTGGTTGACCAGGGTGACCCGCTCCTTGAGGTCGACGGCGTCGCGCGCGAGCAGCCGCAGGGCGTTCTCGATCCCGTCACGTACGCCGGCCTCGGTCGCCTCGACGGCCCCGATCCGCGCGCCCGCGGGCACCTTGCCGGCGGAGATGACGGGCAGCGCCTCGTTGAGGATCCGCACCGTGAAGCGCTGCCGGGTGGCCTGGTCGACGCTCGAGGAGTCGATCGTCCGCATCGCCTGGTCGAGCACGGTGATGTCCTGCGCGCTGCCGGACAGCAGCACCTCGGCCCGCTGCTGGCGGCTCTCCGTGTAGCCCCGGCTGGTCGTCGGCACCAGGTCGAGCGCGGCCACGGCACCGGGAACGTCGTGCCGGTCGGCGCGGACCCGCGCCATGCCGAACGCGGCCGGTGGCACGTAGGCGGCGTCGGTCGACGCGCACACGAGGTAGAGGCCCTCGGCCACCTCGGGCAGGCCACCGCGCTCGCAGGCGAACGCCAGCGCCAGCTTGGGCGCGAGCTCACCGGGCACCTGCTGGTAGACGGCGTTGAACGACGCCTTCGCGGTCTCCCAGTCACCGGCCTCGACCGAGGCGAGACCCTCGATCCACAGCGCCCGCCACTCCCACGGATCGTCGGTGAGCAGCTTCTGCGCGTGGTTCCTGGCCAGCACCGGGTCGCCGAGCGCGAGCGCCGCGTGGGCCCGGGCCAGCCACACCTCGGCGGTGTCCTCCGGCGCAGACTCGAGGTCCTTGAGCCGCTGCTTCGGGTCGTCGTCGCCGATCGTGCTCAGCCAGCCGTACTGCGCGTCCGTGGTGTCGGTGCGCAGGTCGGGCAGCTGGCTCCACTCGGTGATCGGGCGGGCGGTCGCGGGCGACTCGAAGAGCACGGACGCGGCCGACGTGGTCGCCGTCCCCTGCCGCGTGCGCGCCACCACCTCGCGCAGCACGCCCAGGAGCTGGGTGCGCATCTCGTCGACGGAGGCGAACCGGTCGGCCGGGTCGGGCGCGCAGCACTTGGCGATGAGCTGGTAGAGGGAGTCGTACTGCTGGAACAACGGCGTCGCATCGACCGGCGGCAGGGTGTGCAGGTAGGTGCCCTGGTAGCCGCGGAACTCCATGCACAGCACGACCAGGGTGCGGCCGATCGTGTAGATGTCGGAGGCGACCGACGGGCCGACCTCGGCGACCTCGGGCGCCTGGTAGCCGACCGTGCCGTAGATCGCCGACTCCTCGTCGTCGATGCGTCGTACGCCGCCCAGGTCGATCAGCTTCATCGCGTCGCCGACCTGGATCATGTTGTCGGGCTTGAAGTCGCAGTAGACCAGGCCGAGGTCGTGGAGGTACTGGAACGCCGGCAGCAGCTCGAGGATGTAGGCGAGCGCCTGGTCGACCGGCAACGGGTCGTAGGCGCCGTTGTTGGCGACCATCCGCTGCTTGAGGATCTGCTTGAGCGACTTGCCGCCGACGTACTCCATCACGATGTAGCCGGCACCTTCGTGCGTGACGAAGTTGTAGATCTCGACGATCAGCGGGTGCTCGACCTGCGCGAGGAACTGCTGCTCGGCGATCGCCGCGGCGAGCGCGTCGGGGTCGCCGGAGTTGAGCAGGCCCTTGAGCACGACCCAGCGGTTGGAGACGTTGCGGTCGCGTGCGAGGTAGATCCAGCCGAGTCCGCCGTGGGCGAGCGCGCCCGCGACCTCGTACTGGCCGGCGACGAGGTCGCCCTGCTGCAGCTTCGGGGTGAACGAGAACTGCTGGCCGCAGTTGGGGCAGAAACCCTCGCTGCGACCGGGCTGTCCGTCGATGCTGCGACCGACTGCGTTGCCGCACTTGGCGCAGCTGCGCTTGTCCTCGGGCACCTGCGGGTTGGCCATGATCGCCTTGGCGGCGTCGACCGGCGGCGCAGGAGGTACGACGGTCAGCCCGGCGCCGATCCGGGCGGCACGCATCCGCTGCGAGCCGGTGCGGGTGCGTCGGGTGGACGTGCTGCCCGTCGCGCCGGCGCGCTTCGAGCCGATCGCCGCGGACTGGACCCGGCTGGCCGCGGTGGCGGAGGTGCCCTCGCGACCGGAGAGCGGCTGGGACTCTGCCAGCGCCGTCACCTCGGCGACCTTCGCGCCGGGGACGGCCGGCGTACCGCACACGTCGCAGTAGCCGTCGAGGATGGTGCCGGTGCAGCCGGGCTGCTGGCAGGTCGAGGCCGCCACGCTGGCCGGGTTGCCCGCGACCGCGGCGGCGATCGGGGCCTTGACGGTGGCGTCCCCGGCAGGCGCGACAGCGGCGGGAGCGGTAGCCGGGGTCGACGGCGACAAGGCGGTCGAGCCTGTCGAGACCCCGGGCATGCCGCACACGTCGCAGTAGCCGTCGACGATGCTGCCGGTGCAGCCGGGTTGGGTGCAGGCACCTGTGCTCATGCGCTCGTCTCCTTGATCAGCCAGGTCTGGTACGTCGTGACGAGCTGCTTCGCGACCGCCATCGGGGTCGGTCGGCGCTCGAGGAGGTCGCGGGCGGACTTCTCGCTCGCGACGAGGTCGGGGTGGTCGGCGACCGCGGCCGCGCGCGCCTTGGCGACGTACGCGTCGAGCAGGGCGAGCAGCTGGGTGTGCTCGTCGAGCGCCGCGGCGTAGGCGTGCTGGGCGACCTCGAGCGCCTGCGAGACGCGGTCGAGGCGTTCGAGGTAGGGGCCGATCGCATCGGGTGTGACCGGCACCGGGCCGAGCAGGTCGACGTCGGGTACGGCGTACCGCGGCGCGGGGTCGACCGTCGCCACGCAGGTCTCGGCCAGCTTCTGCAGCGCGGCCTCGCGCGCCTCCAGGTCCGTGCGCAGCTCGCGCGCGGAGATCACCTGGTCGCGGGCGTCACGACGCCGAGCGTTGCCGACGATGAGGTCGCGCTCGAACGTGGTCGCCTCGACCTCGAGCGGACCGAGCATGCCGCCGGCGTCGCCGCCGCGCTCGGCCTTCGCGGTGATCCCCTCGAGCCGCGACATCAGCTCGGCCAGCCGGTTGACGGCGGCGTCGCGGGTCAGCGCCGGCTCCAGCCCCACCTGGTCGCGGATCCGCTCCAGCTGCGCCCGCAGCTCCCGGATCCGCGCCGCCTGGGCGTCGGCCCCGGGCACCAGCGCCAGCCGGCCGCGCAGCTGACCCGTCAGCGCGTCGCACAGCCGCCCGGCCTCCGGCAGCGACACCGCCAGCCCACCGGGCAGCTCGCTGGCGCCGTCGAGCCGACCCCAGACCAGCGCCGAGATCCGCTCCCGCTCCTGCTGGAGCACCCGTCCGCCGTCCCAGGTCGCGAAGACCAGCTGATAGCGGTCGGACGTCGCCTTCCACAGCGCCAGAGCCAACGACATGTCGCCCGCCAGCTCTCCCCCGCGTCCCACCGCCAGCGCGGCCTGGTCGAGCTCGTCGAGCTCGGAGCGTCGTACGCGCAGCCAGGTGTCGAGCTGGCCAAGGTAGGCCTGGATCGCGGCAGGCTCCAGCGCGTCCCCCAGCTTGCCGGGGGCGACGGGGGCCGTGGTGGTCATGGTGGCCTGCACGCTCACTTCGGCCGACCGTAGGCGGGCGTGGGGGGCGTGGCGTCCACCTTGAGGGTGGGCTTGAGCCACTCGTCGTAGATCGCTGCCCAACGGCCGTCGGCACGCATCTGGTCGAGCACGGAGTTGGCGAACGCCACAAGGTCCGTGTCCTTCTTGTTGAAGGCCAGGCCGTAGGGCTCGTCGGTCAGCTTCTCCTGCGGCGGCACCGCGGTGTACGGGTCCTGCGCGGCGAGGCCGGCGAGCACGGTGTCGTCACCGGTGATCGCGTCGACCTCGCTGTTCTGGAACTTGATCAGGCAGCCGGTGTGGTTGGCGGCCTCGACCGCGATCACGTCGGGCTCGATCTTCTTGATGTTGGCGACGCTGGTCGTCTGCTTCGGCGCGCAGACTCTCCTGCCGGCGAGGTCCGCCGGTCCGGTGTACTTGTCGGCCTCATCGGTGCCGACCAGCACCTTCTGGGTGGCGTTGTAGTAGACGGCCGAGAACGCGACCTGGGTCCAGCGCTCGCAGTTGACCGTCATGTTGCGGGCCACCATGTCGATCTTGCCCGTGTCGAGCATCTCGATGCGGTCGGAGGCCTGAATGACGCGAAGTTCGACCGGGACGCCGAGCGCCTTGCCGATCTCCTGGGCGAATGCGATGTCGAAGCCCTTGAGCTCGCCGTCGGTCGGGTCGGTGAAGCCCATCTTGTAGGTGTCGCCAGAGACGCCGACGATCAGCCGCTTGTCGTTGATGAGCTGTCTGAGCGCCGCACCCTTGTCGTTGCTGGGCTTGTAGGACTGAGTGGCGTTGTCGCACTCCACGGGCGTGGCAGCGGGAGCCGCTGAGGCCTCCGGGCTCTTGTCGGCCTTCGGCAGCGGCGTGGCGTCGTAGCCACACCCCGCCAGGAGAGCCGCCGTCGCGGTCAGCGTCACCGCCAGGACTCGGATCCTCATCAGGAGAACTCCCTCCGTCGCTCGCCGATACCTCGGGCCACCGAGAGCCCGGCTGCCACGCCGAGGAGCAGGGTCAACCCGCTCATCAGCAGCGCGAACCAGCGGCCACTCCGCAGGTCGTCGGTCGCGGCAGCGCCGTTCTTCTCGACCGCCGCGCTGGTGGCGGCGTCGAACGGTTCGAATGCCTTGCCGCTGTCCGCGATGGCCAGGTCCCGGGCGCTGTCCCAGTTGCCGTCGTTGTCACGCTTGACGATCTCGCCGTGGACGGCCTTGTATGCGTCCCACTCGCCCATCGCGTCGGTGCCCGACGCGGTGACATCCTGCGCCGCCGCCTTCCACGGATCCTCGTAGGTATTGCCTGAACCCCGCTTGATCAGCCGGAGGCTCTCATTGGCCTTGGCGTCGTTGCCGGCGGTGCGGGCGTCCGCCTCGTGCACGGCCGTCGCGAACTCGCCGGCGCGCAGGCTGTCGTTGGAGCTGTCCCTGATCCAGGCGCCGGCCACTGTGACGAGCGTGACCGCGAGCACGATGACCGCCGCGAACGCGATGCCCTTGTTGATCCGCCGGTGGAAGTGCTGGGCGAGCTCGCGGTTGAGCCACACCAGCGCCACCAGGATCACCACACCGAAGAGGAACAGCCAGATCGGGTGCTGCCCGTTCATGGCGTCCTCGGCTCGCTCCTGATTGGCCTTGATCAGCTCGTCGAGGATCGGCAGCGCGCCCGCGCGCAGGTTGGTACTGGCCGTGTTGAGGTACTCCGCGCCGATCGGGAACTTCTGCCGGTTGTTGTCGCGCCCCTGCGTGACACCGGTGGTGTACTCGGTGACCTCGACGTTGAGCGCCGCAAGCGCCTTGCGGTCGGCGGGTTGGGCCTTTGCCGCGTCGGCGATGTCCTTGAGCACGCCGTCGATCGCGTCGTCGTACTCCTTGCGCTGGGCGGGGTCCTCCAGACCACCCTTGAGGAAGGCGTTGGTCGCGAGTGCGTCGGCGCGCAGCAGCGAGGTCTTGACCTCCTGCACCCTCAACAGCTGCTCGGTGTCGTCGGCCGCGCGACCGTCGGACTGCCAGCCGACGAACTGCACGAGCGCGCTGACGATGCCGAACACGATGGCCACGCTCATGCCGATCAGCTGCCAGCGGTTGAGCAGCGCCGGCGTGTCGACGTACGACGACGCGGGCTGGGCCGCAGGTGCGGGTGCCGCTGCGGCCGGCGCGGGTGCGGCGGCGGGTGGGGCGGCCGCGGGGGTGGCGGTCTGGCTCACGACTCCTCCTCGGGGGTCTCGGCCTGGGGGTCCTTCGGCTTGCGGGCGACCGTGGCGTCGTCGCCGAACGGGTCGACCGGCTCGGCGGGCGGGGCGTCGGGCTCGGCGGGGGTCTCGTCGTTCGGGTCGACCACGAGGTCCTCGGGCTCGAGCGCCCGCAGCTGCTCCAGCGTGGGCTCGGTGATGTCGCGCAGGCGCCAGGCGTGGCGGCCGATCGCGGCCTCCATCAGGTTGCGCACGAACCGCGCGTTGCCGAAGGACGGCCCGCGCTCGGTCGCACCGAGGATCTCGCGCAGCCGCGCCAGCACCGGCTCGCCGGCGTCGTAGTCGGAGCCCTTGACCATCGACTCGAAGATCGCGGTCAGCTCGTCGTCGGTGTAGTCGGCGAAGTCGATCGTGGTCCGGAACCGGCTCTCGAGACCGGGGTTCTCGGAGATGAAGATGGCCATGGGGAGCGGGTACCCGGCGACGATGACCACGAGGTCGTCCCGCTTGTCCTCCATCTCCTTGACCAGGGTGTCGATCGCTTCCTTGCCGTACTGGTCGCCGGAGAGGGAGTACGCCTCGTCGATGAACAGCACGCCACCCTCGGCAGACTTCACGACCTCGGCGGTCTTCGCGGCGGTCTGCCCGAGGTAGCCGGCGACCAGCTCGGAGCGGTCGACCTCGACCAGCTGGCCCTTGGTGAGCAGGCCGAGCGCGCGGTAGATGCCGGCGACGAGACGGGCGACCGTGGTCTTGCCGGTGCCGGGGTTGCCGTTGAAGACGAGGTGCCGGGTGATCGTCGGGCTCTCCAGGCCGGCCTTCTTGCGCAGGCCCTCGACCCGCAGGACCGCGGCCTGGCGGTGGATCTCGCCCTTCACGTTGGCCAGGCCGATCAGGCCGTCGAGCTCGGCGAGCAGCTCCTCGACCGACTTGGTCGGTTCCTCCGGCTTGGGTTCCTCGACCGGCGGGGTCTCCGGTTCGGCTGCCTGCGTCTGGACGCCGTCGGCGGGCTGCGGCACGTCCGTCGAGGTCGTTCCGGCGTCGAGCGTGGGCGTCGGCAGTGTCGGGGCCGCGTCGTTGAGGGCGCCGAGCTGACGGCGTACCTGCTCACCGACCCGGCGTACCTGGTCGAGCACCTGGTCACCGAGGCCCGGGACCGACTGACGGGTCGGCAGGTCGAAGGCGCCGGGGGCGCTCGACGACGGAGTCAGCCCGGCCGCTCCCCCGCCGAGCTGGGCGGTCGTGACCGTGGTGGCGGCGCCGACCGCGTCAGGTCCGGGCTCGCCGAGCGCCGAGCCGGCGAGGGCGACGTCGGCCAGGGCACCGGCGTAGTCGGCCGACGCAGCGGACTTCTCCAGCAGCAGCTGGGCCATCAGCGGCGTCGGGCCGGCACGGAACCGGTTGCCGCGCTTGGCGGCGAGCATGTGCTCCTCGGCGGAGCGTTCGCGCCCGGTCTGCGCGCACCAGTCGACGAAGGCGCCGCGCGAGCGCTCGGAGACGGTGGCGGCGACCGCCTCGCCCTCGGCACGGGCGGCGGCCTCGTCGAGCCCGGCGGCACGGGCCGCGGCGACGAGGTCGTCGAGGGCTTCGGTGAGCGTCGTCATGGGGTTCCCAGCGTGAGGTCGGGGCCGCCCGAGGAGGAGTGGCCGAACTTGGCGTCGAGGAAGCGGCTGTGGGCGATCAGTGCCTGCGCGTCGGCACGGTTGGCGGCGTCGAGGATCTGGTCCATCGTCACGCCGAGCAGCTCGAGCGCCTCGATGAGGACCAGCAGCGCCGTCTTCGGCCCGTCGATCGGCCGGGTGTCGGCCCAGTCGCGCGGCAGCCGGAGGTAGGCCTGCAGCGCCTCAGGGAGGTAGTCGGTCGCCGTCGCGACGACCGAGTAGCTCTCCTCGCTGCCGAGCCCGAGCTGGCTGAGACGCGGCAGCGTCTGGTTGACCGTGCGCGCGATCCGCTGCACGCGCGACACGACCACCGGCGGCGCGTTGTTCTCGGTGAGCATCGCCGCCACCTGGTTGAGCGCAGCACGGATGTCCTGCTCGGTCGGCGCCGGCGGTACGACGTACGCCGGCTCCTGCGCGGCGCCCCGGTTCCTGCGCCACCACGACTTCAGCCCCACCCGAAATGTGTCCTGTCCCCTGATCCCCTCGGCCTAGCCGATGTCCAGCGTGCCGGCGGCATTGCGGGCGTCGTGCTGCTGGACCCGCTCCAGGTAGGCCTTCGACTTCTGCACCTCGTTCTCGAGGACGCCGATGGTCGTCGACATGTTGTCGAGCGCCTTGAGCTTGAACTCGTCGATCGAGTCCATCGTGGCGTAGATGTTGGCGAACGCGGCCTGCAGCTGCTCGATGCCGATGGTCGAGGAGGCCGCCTGCTCCTGGATCGCGGCGGAGTTCTCCTTGAGCATCTCCGAGGTGCGCTGGATCATCGCGGACGTCGTGGTGTTGAGCGCCGTGATCTGGTCGAGGACCAGCTTCTGGTTGCTCAGCGCCTGGGCGACGATGACCGCCGTACGCAGGGCGGAGATGGTCGTCGTGGTCGCCCGGTCGACGCCCTTGATCAGCTCGATGTTGTTCTTGATGATGATGTCGATGGCGAGGTAGGCCTGGATCGACACCGCGAGCTGGGTGAGCAGGTCCTGGTGCTTCTGGCGCACGTAGAACAGCACGTCCTGCGACAGTGTCTTGGCCGTCTCGGGGTCGCTCAGCTCGAGCTCGGCGATCTTGGCCGACAGCTTCGCGTCGAGCTTCTCGGCGACGTAGATGTACTGGTTGAGCCGGCCCATCACGCCCCAGAGGTTGGTCTTCTCCAGGTTGAGTGCGACGTTGTCGCGGGTCAGCTCGTCCTGCCCGCTGCGCAGCGAGTGGAGGATGCCGTTGAGCTGGCTCTGCGAGGACTGGTACTTGCGGAAGTAGTCCTCGATCTTGTCGTTGAAGGGCAGCTTGTCCCACCACTTCTTCACGCCGGTCGCCTGGCCCGGGTCGAGGTCCTCGACCGTACGACGCAGCTCCAGCAGCGTCTTGCCGACAGTGGAACCCTGCGCGATGCCGCCCGACTTGAGCGCGGTGACCGGCTTGTCGAGCATCCGGTTGGACGTCTCGGCCGCCTTGCGGATGTCGGCGTCGCCCATGGTGCGCACGTTCTCGGCCTGTGCCGCGAACTCCGGGCTGCCCGCCTTGGTGGAGGTCAGCGCGGTGATGAAGCTGTCGACCTTCGCGTCGAGCTCGGGCACCATCGCCGCCTCGACCTGCGGCGCCATCTTGGGCGCCTGGGTCTCCACGACCGGGGCCGGCGCCTCCGCCGCGGTCAGCGTGATCGCAGGCTCGGGAGGGGCGAGCGGGGCGGGTTCGGGGGCAGCGGCCTGGGAACCGTCGGTGGTCATGGCCCGAGCCTATCCAGCGAACCCTCTCCTCATGCAGGGTCAGCGGCGCAAATCAGGGTCCGGTTCAGGGGGATCCCTCGGGTCGATCTCGGTCCCACCTGGTCCTGGACGTCGTGCCCAGGACCAGGTGAGCCCCACTCGTGTCCTGACGGAGAACCCTCGGCGACGTGTCAGGCGGTGAAGGCGAGGGTGAACCGGCCGTGGTGCACGACGCTGTCGGCCGGCCACGCGTGGTAGTCGCTCCACTCGTCGTTGATGACGAACTGCTGGCTCCCCGCCGGGTTGGAGATGGAGATGGTCTTCGTGCACGTCGTCATGCCCGAGAAGTTCGTGCATCCGGTCGTGGACGTGACGGTCTTCCCGGGGCGCTGGAGGGTCATGCCGTGGTTCCACCGCGTGAACCGGTGGTCGCAGTAGCCCTTCAGCGTCACGGTCACCGTCGTGGACCGTACGACCTTGACCAGCAGCACGGAACAAGCGGATCCGCCGCCGCCGGGGTCTGTGGTCGCCGTTGCCGCGGACGGGATGGCCAGCACGGCCGCGAGGAGGGCGGTGACCGGGAACAGCTTGAGGATGGCGCTCATGATGCATCTGCTCTTTCGTCGAGGTTGACCTTGGCTACGGCACGCTAGGCAACCGGGGCGCAGGGCCGACCCACGTTGCGGGTTCCCGCAACCGCTCAGGTCCTCAGCCGGGCCAGCCACCCTTCTGTTCGGCGTAGGCATAGCCCAACGCGAAGCGGGAGCCGGCTTCGTAGAGGCGCATGAGCCTCGCGATCTCGGACTGGATCGTCCGCACGCTGACCGTCAGGATCGACGCGATCTGGGGGTCGGTGTCTCCGCGCCTCAGCAGCTCCAGGACGAGAGCCTGCCGCGTCGACAACGGCGTCGGCCGAGAGACGGTGTTGTCCGGTCGGCACGGCTGTGCGTGCGCAAACACCTCGTTCCAGTGCAGGAGCGCTGATTCGACGGCGGCCGGGGACGAGAGCCGCAGGATGGAACGGGTGGCCGGTGGCCCGCTCAGGAACACCTGTTCGTAGTCGACGACCCGCATCAGGACGGGGGCAAAGCTCGCGAAGTAGTGGCGCTCCGCGTTCGGTTCCGCCGCGAGGAGCTCCCACAGCGCGGGCTCGGTGCCTCCCCAGTCGAACACGCTGCGCATCTTCAGGCCGCGGTCGACCATCGCCCGGTTGTTGGGCAAGGAACGCGCCAGGTCCATCACCGATGCGCTCGGCCGTGTCGAGAGCAGGCTCGACCAGTCCCGCGACGCGGACACGGTCCAGCGCGCGAGGTCACCTCCCGAGGCGACGATCGACGCGTCGGGCGATAGTCCCTTGGAGGCGATCCGTTCGAGTGCCAGCGTTCGATGCGTCAACAGCCGAAGGGCGGAGTCCAGGACCGCCTGCTGCGCGACGAAGTCGTGACCTGGGGAGCGGCTGACGGCCATCGCGACAGGCAAGCAGATCGCGCTCGGCGGATCCAGTCTCCGCCACGTCTTCTTCGACTGGTCCGGTCAGGACTCCAGCTCCACCAGGAACCACGGCATCATCCACTGCGTGATCGGACCGATGGTCAGCGCGAACACGACCGTGCCGAGCCCGAGGGTGCCGCCGAGGACCAGGCCGATGACGACGACCGCGATCTCGATGCCGGTGCGGACCAGCCGGATAGACAGTCCGGTACGACGGTGCAGGCCGGTCATCAGGCCGTCGCGGGGGCCGCGGCCGAGCTGGGCGCCGATGTAGAGGGCGGTGGCGAGGCCGCACAGGAGGATGCCGCCGACCATGAGGGCGATCCGGGCAGCCAGGTTGTCGGGGGCGTCGAACATGCCGAGCGTCAGGTCCGCGGACATGCCGACGACGATCGCGTTGGAGATGGTGCCGAGGCCGGGCTTCTCGCGCAGCGGGATCCACAGCACCAGCACCACGAAGCTGAACAGCACGACCGCCTCCCCGAGAGTGATCGGGACCTGGCGAATGAAGCCGGAGTGCAGCACGTCCCACGGCGCCAGGCCGATGTTGCCGAGCACCATCAGGGCCAGGCTGACGCCGTAGAGGTACAGGCCGACGTACAGCTGGACGACGCGGCGGGGCAGCCGCCCGGCGCGGAGCTGGGCGACGGGGCCGAGGTCGGTGAGCTGGACGGCGACCCGAGGGGCAGGCGCGGCGATCGACATGACACCAGCGTGACGGGGATTGGACTGTTCCAAAATAGCCAATCGTGAGAGGGTGGCCTGCATGGAGCAGTCCACTTCGCTGTCCGCCCCGCGCTTGGCCTCCCTCGTCGACGGGTTCCACCGGTCGCCGGCATACGTCGGGCTGGCCGACGCCCTGCGCGAGCTGATCGGCGACGGGCGGATCGGCTACGGCACCCGTCTGCCCAGCGAGCGCGACCTGACCGACGCGCTCGGGGTCTCGCGGACGACGGTGACCCGGGCCTACGCGGTGCTGCGCGACTCCCACTACGCCGAGGCCCGCCAGGGCGCGGGCACCTTCACCCGGTTGCCCGGCGGGCGCACCCGTGCGCTCGACCGCGCCCTGTGGCCCAGCGACGTCGGCAACGGCGTGATCGACCTGGTCTGCGCGGCCGCGACCGCTCCCCCGGGCATCGCGGCGGTGTACGCCGAGGCGGCCGCCGACCTGCCCGCCCACCTCGGCGGTCACGGCTACTTCCCCGCCGGGATGCCGGACCTGCAGGCCGCCGTCGCGGCGACGTACGACGCCCGCGGGCTGCCGACCGCACCCGAGCAGATCATCGTCACCCCGGGCGCGCTCGCGGCGACCGCGGTCATCGGCAGCGCGCTCGCCGGCCCGCGCGACCGCGTGCTGGTCGAGTCGCCGACGTACCCCAACGCCGTGCAGGCGCTGCGCACCGGCGGCGGCCGGCTGACCACGATCGCGCTGGACCCGTCCGGGTGGGACCTCGACGCCGTCACCGCGACCGTGACCCGGCACCGGCCGCGGCTGGTCCACGTGATGCCCGACTTCCACAACCCCACCGGGCTCGTGATGTCCGAGCCCGACCGGGAGCGGTACGCCGGCCTGCTCGCCCGCCACGACGCCGTTCCCGTCGTCGACGAGGCGCACCACCTGCTGGCGCTCGACGACGAGGCCAGCGCGGGCACCCCGCTCGCGGCGCTCGCGAAGGACGCGGTCTGCGTGGGCAGCGCGAGCAAGAGCATCTGGGGCGGGCTGCGGCTGGGCTGGATCCGGGCGCCGCACGCCCTCGTCGACCGGCTCACCCGGGCCCGGGTCGGGCTCGATCTCGGCGTACCCGTCCTCGAGCAGCTGGTGCTCACCCGGCTGCTGACCGGGGACCTCGAGCCGGTGCTGCGCGGCCAGCGGGCGCGCCTGCGTGAGCAGCGCGACGCGATGGCCGGCGCGCTCGCCGAGCACCTGCCCGACTGGGAGTTCCGGCCGCCGGCCGGCGGGATGGCACTGTGGTGCCACCTGCCCGTCGCTGGCGCGACCGCCCTGTCGACCGAGGCCGAGCGGCACGGCGTGCTGCTCGCACCGGGCCCGTCGTTCGCGCCGGAGGGCGGGCTGGACCGCTACATCAGGCTCCCCTACGCGATCGCGGCGCCCCAGCTGGTCGAGGCCGTACGACGGATCGCGGACGCCTGGGCGGTCGTCACCTCGGGACGGGTGGGTGTGGCCACGCCGCCGTCGGGGTCCGAGCCGTTCCTGGTCGCCTGAGCGGGGTACTTCTTGGCCGCTGCTGTCGCTTCTTGACCGTTGCAACGGGCAAGGAGCGACGGAATCACCGCTGAAGCGGCGATTCCTGCACCGCCGCCGGCAACTCAGGCCAGGTCGACCGCGTGGATCGAGGTGGCCTCGATGGCGGTCTCGATCTGCGCGAGCGCGTCGGCCGGGATGGCGGAGTCGACGGACAGCGCGACCAGCGCCTCACCGCCCTTGGTCTCGCGGGAGACCTGCATGCCGGCGATGTTGACCAGGGCGTCGCCGAGGATCTGGCCGACCGTGCCGACCATGCCGGGCCGGTCGACGTACGTGAAGAACGCGAGGTGCTCGGTCGGCTCGATGTCGACGAGGTAGCCGTTGACCTCGACCAGCCGCTCCTTCTGGGCGATGCCGACCAGGGTGCCGCTGACGGAGACCTGGGTGCCGTCGGCGAGCGTGCCGCGCAGGGTGATGAGGTTGCGGTGGTCGCCGCTCTCGCTGTCCATCACGAGGCGTACGACGATCCCGCGCTCGGCCGCGAGCAGCGGCGCGTTGACGAAGGAGACCTGCTCCTCGACGACGTGGGCGAACACGCCCTTGAGGGCGGCGAGCTCGAGCACCTTGACGTCGTGGTCGGCGATCTCGCCGCGGACCTCCACGTCGAGCTGCTGGGCGACCTCGCCGGCGACCGCCGTGAAGATCTGGCCGAGCTTCTCCGTCAGCGGGATGCCCGGTCGGACGTCCTCGGCGATCACGCCGCCCTGGACGTTGACCGCGTCGGGGACCAGCTCGCCGGACAGCGCCAGGCGGACGGACTTCGCGACGGCGATGCCGGCCTTCTCCTGGGCCTCGTCGGTGGAGGCGCCGAGGTGCGGTGTCGCGACGACGTTCTCGAGCTCGAACAGCGGGCTGTCGGTGCAGGGCTCCTGGGTGAAGACGTCGAGGCCGGCGGCAGCGATCCGGCCGGTCTTGAGGGCGTCGTACAGCGCACCCTCGTCGACGATGCCGCCGCGTGCAGCGTTGACCAGGACCAGCGACGGCTTGGCCTTCGCGAGCGCGTCGGCGTCGATCAGGCCGATCGTCTCGGCGGTCTTGGGCAGGTGGACCGACATGAAGTCGGACTCGGCCATGAGGGTGTCGAGGTCGACCAGACGGACGCCGACCTGGGCCGCACGACCGGCCTGGACATAGGGGTCGTAGGCGATCACGTTCATGCCGAAGGCGGCGAGACGCTGGGCGACCAGGACGCCGATCCGGCCGAGGCCGACGATGCCGACGGTCTTCTCGAACAGCTCGATGCCGGTGTACTTCGACCGCTTCCACTCGCCGGCCCGCAGCGCGGCGTGCGCGGGCGAGACGTGCCGGGCGGCGGCGAGCATCAGCGCGACGGCGAGCTCGGCGGCGGACACGATGTTGGAGGTCGGGGCGTTCACGACCATCACGCCGGACTGGGTCGCGGCCTTGACGTCGACGTTGTCGAGGCCGACCCCGGCCCGCGCGACGACCTTGAGCCGGGCCGCGGCGGCCAGCGCCTCGGCGTCGACCTTGGTCGCGGACCGCACCAGGATCGCGTCGACGTCCACGATCGCCGCCAGCAGCTCCGCACGGTCGGCACCGTTGCAGTGCCGGACCTCGAAGTCCGGGCCGAGCGCCTCGACGGTGGCGGGGCTCAGCTCTTCGGCGATCAGGACGACGGGGACGGCGGGACGCACGGTCGGGTCGGTCACAGCGGGGTCCTTCGCAGGTGCGGTTCGAGAAGGGGTGCACGGCGCTGTGCGGTGCCGCCAGCCTACTCGCACCGCCCGCACGCCCGCAGACAAGTCCGAAGGGGGGTGCTCAGGCCTCGAAGAGCCCCTGTCCGACGTACTCGCCCTTGCCGACGCCGGGGGGTACGGCGAACAGCGCCTGGCCCGTGAAGCGCAGGTACTCCATCAGCGCGTCGGACTTCGACATCGCCCGCTGCAGCGGGATGAAGTGGGTGCGCGGGTCGCGCAGGTAGGCGATGAAGAAGAGGCCGGCGTCGAGACCGCCGACGTCGTTGCTGCCGTCGACGAAGTTGTAGCCGCGGCGCAGGATCCGCACCCCGTCGTTGGTGTCGGGATGCACGACGCGGACGTGGGCGTCGACCGGGATGATCGGCCCGGCGCTTCCCGACATGTCGAAGTCCGGCTCGGTCATCTCCTCGCCGCCGGACAACGGCGCACCGGTGCCCTTGGTGCGGCCGATGAACTGCTCCTGGGACTCCAGCGACTGCCGGTCCCAGACCTCGATGGTCATGTTGATCCGGCGGGTGACGAGGTACGAGCCGCCGGCCAGCCAGGCGGCCTTCGGGTCGTCGCCGGCGCCGACCCAGACGTGCTGGTCGAGGGCCTTCGTCTCCTCCGCCTTGATGTTGGCGGTGCCGTCCTTGAAGCCGAACAGGTTGCGTGGCGTGGTCTGGCTGGTGGAGGTGGTCGAGGTGCGGCCGAAGCCGAGCTGGGACCAGCGCACGGTCGTCGTACCGAACCCGATCCGGACCAGGTTGCGGATCGCGTGGACGGCGACCTGCGGGTCGTCGGCGCAGGCCTGGATGCAGATGTCGCCGTCGCTGCGGGCCGGGTCGAGCACGTCGGCGGAGAACCGGGGCAGCTGCTCGAGCGCCTCCGGGCGGCGATCGGCGAGGCCGAACCGGTCCTTGCCGTCGGCGTCGACGAACAGGCCGGGGCCGAAGCCGAAGGTGATCGTGAGCCTGCTCGACGTCAGATCGAGGGCCTCGCCGGTGTCGTCCGGTGGCGCGTTGCCCGGGCCGTCCACAGCTCCGAGCGGGCCGGCCGACTCGCCCGCGGTCATCCGGGCAGCCGCCTCGGTCCAGGCCTTGAGCAACGCGACCAGCTCGTCGCGGTCCTGGGTCGTCACGTCGAGCGCGACGAAGTGCAGCCGGTCCTGGGCGGGCGTGACGATGCCCGCCTGGCGCTCCCCGTGGAACGGGTACGACGCCGCCGGAGCCGCGACCTTCTCGGTCTCGGGAGCAGCGAGGCGTCCGGCCGCGAAGGCGCCGGCGACCCCGGCGGCAGCCGCGCCACCGCCGAGGAGTCCGCGCCGGCTGACGCGACCGTTGCCGGTCAGGAGGTCACCGCCGCAGTGAGCTTGGAGAGCGGCTCGGACAGCCCGTTGACCGCATCGGTCATCTTCTTCGTGTCGGCCGGCTCCAGCGCCATGTAGAGCACGAAGCCGTCACCGTCGCGGTACTCGTCGAGCACCGCCTGCAGCGCGTCGAACTTCGCGGTCAGCTCCTTCGCCAGCGCCGGGTCCTTGCCCTCGAGCAGCCCCTGGACACCCTCGTAGGCGACCCGGGCACCGTCGACGTTGGCCTGGAAGTCCCACAGGTCGGTGTGCGACCAGGCCTCCTCCTCGCCGGTGATCTTGCCGTTGGCGACCTCCTCGAGCAGGCCGATCGAGCCGTTGGCGATCGCGTCGATCGGGTAGGTCAGCGCGTCGGCGCCGGTGGCCCGGATCCGCCCGTCGAGCTCGGTGACGTTGGCGAGCAGGTCGTCGCCGTACGTCGTGCGCTCGGCGGGCGTCAGGGCGGTGTAGCCCTTGGCGTCCTGCGGCCACAGGTCCTTCTCGATCCGGTGCCAGCCGGTCCACTTCTCGCCGGCGGCGAAGTCGACGTCGGCCTCGCGGGCGTCGGTCTTGGGGTCGAGGTCGCCAAAGGACTCCGCGACGGTCTCGATCCGCTCCCAGTGCTCGCGGGCGACCGGGTAGAGCGCGCGGGCCTCGTCGTCCTTGCCTGCCTCGTAGAGCTGGACAAACTGCTTGGTCTTCTCCAGCAGCTGCGCGGACTGGTCCTGCACGTAGGCGCGGTAGTTGGCCTGCGCCTGGTCGATCAGCTCCTGGTCGGACGCGCTGACCTGCTGCTCGTCGTCGGAGTGGGTGACGGTGAACGGAGCCCGGATGCCCTCGCCGACCATGCCCGGCTTGCAGGCGGTGAAGTAGTCACCCTCGGGGGCGTTGACCGTGAGCTTCTTGGTGAGGTTCGGGCCGATGTTCTCGACCTCGCCGACGATCCGCAGCCCGTCGCTGCCGAGCAGGTAGAACTCGGTGACGTCCGAGCCGGTGTTGGTGACGTCGAAGCTCAGCGTGCCGGCCGGTGCCCTGGTCGCCGAGAGCTCGCAGGCGTCGGCGCTCGAGCCGACCGTCAGGGCGCGGGCGTCTCCCTTCTTGCCGTCGTTCCCGGAGGAGGCGTTCTCGGTGCAGGCGGCGAGCATCGGTACGACGGCCAGGGCGGCCACCGAGGCGAGCAGGGTCTTGCGCATCATCAGTGCTCCTGAAGCTGTCGGGAGGGACGGGTCGGTCGCTTGGTGCGGGTCCGGAGGAGGAAGAGCGCGCCCACGGGGACGACGTACAGCACCCAGGCGGTGGCCTCGAGCCAGGTCGTGGCGGGCGAGAAGTTGAAGACGCCCTTGAGCAGGGTGCCGTACCAGGACGACGGCGGGATCGCGTCGGAGACGTCGAAGGCCAGGTCGTGCAGGCCCGGCAGGATCCCGGCCTCCTGGAGGTCGTGGATGCCGTAGGCGAGGACGCCGCCGGCGACCAGGATGAGGAAGGCGCCGGTCCAGGTGAAGAAGACCGTGAGGTTGAGGCGGATCGCGCCCCGGTAGATGAGGTAGCCCAGCGCGACGGCGACCAGGATGCCGAGCATCGCGCCGACGAGGGGCTCCCAGGTCGGGGTCACCGACCCGATCGTGTCGCGGGTGCCGGCCTGGGTGGCCGCCCACAGGAAGAGCGCGGTCTCGAGGCCCTCGCGACCGACCGCGAGGACCGCGACGACGACGAGCGACCAGCGCCCGCCCTCGGCGGCCCGGTCGATCTGGCCGCGCAGCTCGGCACCGAGCCCGCGGGCGGCTGTCGACATCCAGAAGATCATCCAGGTGACGAACGCGACGGCGACGATCGACAGGGTGCCGCCGATCGCCTCCTGGGCCTCGAAGGTCAGGCCGCGTGGCCCGTAGGTCAGTGCGGCGCCGAAACCGAGCGCGACCGCGACCGCGATGCCGACGCCCGCCCAGACCCGGGGCAGCAGCTCACGGCGCTCCGACTTGACGAGGTAGGCCACCAGGATGCTGACGACCAGCGCGGCCTCGAGGCCTTCGCGCAGTCCGATCAGGAAGTTGGCGAGCACGAACGTGGAGGTTACTCCGCATGGTTAGCCTTGCCTAATGGAGGGTGCCCTCACTTGCCCGGCGATCCCCCGTCGATCCCCCGTCATGCGTCGGGACGTGAGACGACGGCGCGGCGGTGGCTGACCGTCGTACCTCTGGAGTCCTAAGGTCGACGTACCAGGTTTCGCCGTCGACGAAGGAGTCAGGCCATGCGCGTTTTCACGACGTTCGAGGAGCTCACCGAGGCCGCCGGGACCGAGCTCGGGACCAGCGACTGGGTCACCATCGACCAGCGCCGGGTCAACCAGTTCGCCGACGCGACCGGTGACCACCAGTGGATCCACGTCGACCTGGAGCGCGCCAAGGAGGGACCGTTCGGCGGCACCATCGCCCACGGGTACCTGACCCTGTCACTCGTGCCGTGGCTCGGCAGCCAGGTGTTCACACTGCGCACCCCGGGCGCCAAGCTCAACTACGGCGTCAACAAGGTCCGCTTCCCCGCGCCCCTGCTGGTGGGCAAGCGGATCCGGCTGCACGTGACGATGGGCGACGTGGTCGACATCCCCAGCGGCAAGCAGCTCACCGTGCACCACACGATCGAGATCGAGGACGAGACCAAGCCGGCCTGCGTCGCCGAGACGGTGGTCCTGCTGCTGCCCTGATCAGGCAGTGACCCGGCTGTCCCAGGCCTGGGCGAGCGCCTGCTCGAACAGCTCGGTCGGCTGCGCGCCGGAGATGCCGAAGCGGCCGTCGAGGACGAAGAACGGGACGCCGCTCGAGCCGTAGGCCCGGGCCTGCGCGACGTCGGCCATCACCTCGTCGCGGAACTCGTCGCTGCCGAGGACCTCCTCGACGCGGCCGGCGTCCAGGCCCGCCTCGGCCGCGGCCTTGCGGAGCACGTCGTGGTCGCCGAGCGACTCACCACGGGTGAAGTACGCCGCCAGGACCTGCTCCATCAGCTCGTGCTGTCGGCCCTCGGCCGCCGCCAGGTGGAGCAGGCGGTGCGCGGTGAGGGTCCGGGAGTGCAGCGCGTCGGCGTGGGCGAACTCCAGGCCCTCCCCCGCGGCGACCTCGTCGGCGCGGGCCATCATCGCCCGGGTCCCGGCCTCGTCGGCGCCGAACTTGCGGCCCAGCACCTGCACGGTGGTCTCGGTGCCGACCTCGGGGGCGAAGGGGTCCAGCTCGTAGGAGCGGTAGACGACCTCGACCTCGTCGCGGTGCTCGAACGAGGCGAGCGCCTTCTCCAGTCGGCGCTTGCCGATGTAGCACCACGGACACACGACGTCGGCCCAGATCTCGATACGCACGTGGGGTCCAACGCGTCGTACCCCTGATTGCTTCCCCGGAGATCCCCTAGGGGCCTCGGGGTCGAGGTCAGGGACGGGTCAAGGGATGTGCCCGAAGCGCCGGGAGGCCCACCGGCGACAGGCTTCGGGACATGATCACAGTCGAGTCCCTCAGCAAGTCGTACGGGAGCTTCACCGCCGTCGACGACGTGTCGTTCACCGCAGCGCCGGGCCGCGTCACCGGGTTCCTCGGACCCAACGGCGCCGGCAAGTCCACCACCATGCGGGTGATGGTCGGCCTGACCGCGCCCGGAAGCGGCGAGGTCCGCGTCCTCGGGCGCCGGTTCGCCGACCTGCCCGACCCGGGCCGCGAGGTCGGCGTGCTGCTCGACGCTTCGGCGCAGCACGCGGGCCGGACCGGCCGCGAGATCCTCACCATCGCGGCCCTCACCATGGGCCTGCCGCGCACCCGCGTCGACGAGATGCTCGAGCGGGTCAGCCTGACGCCGGACGAGGCCAGCCGCCGGGTCCGCAACTACTCGCTCGGCATGCGGCAGCGGCTGGGCATCGGTACGGCGCTGCTCGGCAACCCCGAGGTGCTCATCCTCGACGAGCCCGCCAACGGCCTCGACCCGGCCGGCATCCGCTGGATGCGCGACCTGCTGCGCGGCTTCGCCGACCAGGGCGGCACCGTGCTGCTCTCCAGCCACCTGCTGCACGAGATCGAGGTCATCGCGGACGACCTCGTCGTCATCGGCAACGGCCGGATCGTCGCCCAGGGCACCAAGGAAGAGCTGCTCGCCGGCGCGGGCACCCTGGTTCGCGCCGCCGACGGCACCGCGCTCGCCGGTGCGCTCGTCACCGCCGGGATCGCCGCGCGGCCCACCTCCGGTGGCGCCGTCCTCGCCGAGGCCGACCTCACCCGCGTGGGCCAGGCCGCCTTCGCGGCCGGCATCGCCGTCACCGAGCTGCGCGCCGCCGACGGGGAGGGCCTCGAGGAGATGTTCCTGGCCCTCACCGCCGAGAGCCAGCGCGAGACCGTCAACCACGCCACGACCACGCAAGGAGCAGCGGCATGACCGCCACCACCCTCGACGCCGCACCGGGCGTCGTACCGACCACCGAGCGGACGCGTCCCGTGCCCGCGCGGACCCCGTTCAGCCGGGTGCAGCGCGTCGAGCTGCGCAAGATGTTCGACACCCGCTCCGGCTTCTGGCTGATGGCGAGCATCGTCATCACCTCGGCGATCGCCACCGTGGTCACGCTGCTCGTCGGCAACCGCGACGACCTCACCTTCGACTCGTTCGCCGCCGCCATCGGCAGCCCGATGTCGATCATCCTCCCGGTGATCGGCGTGCTCGCGGTCACCAGCGAGTGGAGCCAGCGCACGACGCTGACCACGTTCACCCTGGTCCCGGGCCGCTCCCGCGTGCTGGCCGCCAAGCTGCTCAACACGCTGGCCATCGGCTTCGCCGGCATGCTCATCGCGCTGGGCGTGGGCGCCCTCGGCAACCTGATCACCTCGATGATCACGGGCGTCGACCCGGTGTGGGACATCTCGGTCGGTACCTTCGCCCAGATCGTGCTCGCCAACGAGATGGGCATGCTGCTCGGCTTCGCCCTCGGCCTGCTGTTCCGCAGCTCGCCTGCCGCGATCGTCGGCTACTTCGTGGTCAACCTGGTCCTGCCCGGCCTGTCCGGCGCGCTGGCCTCCGCCCAGGAGTGGTGGGCCGACAACGCCGGCTGGTTCGACCTGAACCAGACCCGCTTCCTGCTCTTCGACAGCAACCTCACCGGCCAGGAGTGGGCGCAGCTCGGCGTCACCTCGGTCCTGTGGATCGTGCTGCCGCTGCTCATCGGCACCCGGCTGGTGCTGCGCTCCGAGGTGAAGTAGCCGACCCGGCCCGAAGTAGCTCGTCAACTGCGCCGACCCGGCCCGAAGTAGCTCGCCAACAGCGCCGACCCGGCCCGAAGTAGCTCGCCAACAGCGCCGACCCGGCAGAAAATGACCTCCCCGGACGTCACTTTCTGCCGGGTCGATGCAATTCCCGAGCCAGTTTCTGCCGGGTCGATGCAATTCCCGAGCCACTTTCTGCCGGGTCGGCGTGCATGCAGATGCCCAACATGGGTGAGTCGCCGCTGGCGGGAACGTGCGAGCGTCGTGGGGTCTCGACCGACTCACCTTGGGGGCCACTGTGCGTCGTCACCGTCAGCACCGCATCCGTACTGCGGTCGTCCTGCTCGCCGCGATCGTGACCGCGCTCACGACGCTCGCCACCGGCGGGCCGCCGGCAATCGGACAACCCGCTCACCAACGGCTCATCCCGTCGGCGGTCCCGGCGGCGACGCCGAACATCCTGGACGGCCGGACCCTGGCGATCGCGGAGGTCGGCAGCAAGGTGTTCGTGGGTGGCACGTTCACCCTGGCGCAGAACCCGGACACGAGCGCGCAGCTGCCGACGCCGTACCTGTTCGCATACGACCGCGGCACCGGCGTCATCGACCCGGTCTTCGCACCGGCACTCGACGGCCTGGTGACCGCGATCGTGGCGTCGCCGGACGGCAGCGAGCTGTACGTCGCCGGAACCTTCAAGCTCGCCGGTACGACGAAGGTCCGCAACATCATCAAGATCAACACGTCCACCGGGGCACTGGTGCCGGGGTTCAAGAACCCCAGCCCCAACGGCAGCGTCCTCGACCTCGCCCTCGTGGGCAGCCGGCTGTTCCTCGCCGGCACCTTCACGACCGTCGCGACCCTGCCGCGGGCCGGACTGGCGTCGCTGAACGCGACCACCGGCGACGTGGACGAGTACCTCAAGATCGCCGTCGACACGAACCACAACTGGCCCTCCGGTACAGCGAAGGCGCCCGTCGGTGTCGGGAAGCTCGCCGCGAGCCCCGACGGGACCCGGCTGGTCGCGATCGGCAACTTCAAGCACGCCGACGGGCTCGACCGCGACCAGGTCGCGCTGATCCGGCTCGGCGTCGACAACGCGTACGTCGACCCCGACTGGAAGACGACGCGCTACACCCCCGCGTGCAGCAAGAACTCCTTCGACTCCTACGTGCGCGACGTCGACTACTCCCCCGACGGCTCCTACTTCGTGATCGCCGCCAGCGGCGCCGGCTACAACGGCACGCTGTGCGACTCCGCGGCACGGTTCGACACCGCGGTGACCGGGCAGGACGTGCAGCCCACCTGGCAGGCCGCGACCGGCCAGGACTCCCTGCTGTCGGTCGCGATCGCCGACAACGTCGTCTACGTCGGCGGCCACCAGAAGTGGATGAACGCGATCCAGAGTGGTGCCGACCAGCAGGCCGGCCAGGTGCCGCGGCCCGGCCTGGCCGCACTCGACCCGCAGAACGGCATCCCGTTGACCTGGAACCCGGGCCGGCACCCGCGGGGCATCGGGGCCGAGGAGCTGCTGGCCACCGACAACGGCGTGTACGTCGGCAGCGACACCGAGTACATCGGCAACGGTGAGTACCGCCGGGCCCGCCTCGCCTTCTTCCCTGTGGAAGGCGGGACGGCCCCGGTCACCCAGGCCGACCCGGTACTCCCGCGCAGCATGTACCGGCTCTCCGCGAACACGGTCACCACGCGTCAGTTCTCGGGCAGCTCGATCACGACGCCGACCACGGTGACCACCACGGGCGGCACCAACTGGAACAGCGTGCGCGGCGCCTTCATGATCGGCTCCAAGCTGGTCTACGGGTCGACCGACAACAAGCTGCACTACCGGACCTTCGACGGCACCGCGTTCGGACCGGACAACGTCATCGACCCCTACAACGACCCGTACTGGAGCGATGTCACCAGCAGCGGCGGCACGGCGACCTATCGCGGACGGGTGCCCAACCTGTACGGGCAGCTGTCCAACGTCACCGGCATGGCGTACGCCGACGGCCGGCTCTACTACACGCGCAGCCTGCAGGGGAAGGTGTTCTGGCGCTGGTTCTCGCCGCAGAGCCTGATCGTCGGAGCGGCTGAGTTCACGGTCGCGTCGTCGAACTTCCCGCTGCTCCAGGACGTCCGCAACCTCGTGTACGCCGACGGGCAGCTGTGGGCCGGCATGTCGACCAACCAGCTGTGGCGCCTGCCCGTCGCGGACGGCGTCACCAGCGGCGCCTGGACGCGGGTGACCGGCAACGGCATCGACACCAGCCCCGTGTGGTCGAGCGGCACCATGTTCCTCGGCCCGCTCGCCAACCAGCTGCCGACCGCTGCGTTCACTCCGACCTGCTCCGGCCAGTCCTGCTCCTTCGACGGCACGGCCTCGACGGACGCCGACGGCACGGTCACCTCGTGGGCGTGGACGTTCGGTGACGGCGGCACGGCGACGGGCGCCCAGCCCAGCCACGTGTACGCCGCGCCCGGCACCTACTCCGTGACGCTCACCGTGACCGACGAGAACGGCGGCACGGGCACCACGACGCAGCCCGTCGTGATCCAGGGTGGTACCAGCCAGATCGGCTACCGGGACTCCACGGGCAAGGTCACCAACGCGACGAGCATCGTGTCGCCGATCCCCGCGACCGCGCAGGCCGGTGACGGCCTGGTCGCCGTGGTCTCGGCAGCCACGACCGCCGTACCCGCGGCGCCGGCGGGCTGGACCCAGGTCGGCTCTCCTGCCGCCACCGACGCGATGACGACCGTGGTCTGGCAGAAGGTGGCCGCGGCCGACGACGCCGGCCGCAACGTGACCGTCAGCTTCGGCGCCACGGCGGTGAAGGCGACGCTGACCGTGCTGGCCTACTCGGGCACCGACCCCGGAGGTCCTGTCGCCGCTGTCGCCGGCCTCGCCGAGACCACCGCGACGACCACGCACCACAGTCCGCTGGTCAGCACGCCCGGCAACTGGGTGGTCACCGTGTGGTCCGACCGGTCCTCCGCGACCACGGCCTTCGCCGAGCCCGCCGGCTCGACCATGCGGCAGCGCCTGATCGGCACCGGCGGCGGCCACGCCGACCAGCTCGTCGCCGACACCGGCGGTCCCGTCGCTGCGGGTCAGTACGGCGACCAGGTCGCCACCGCCGACTCCTCGGCGAAGGGGACCAGCGTCACGATCGCGCTGCACTGACCCGGCCCGCTCGACCACGCAGGCCGCGCCCGCACCGGGCGCGGCCGTGCGAGGATCCGGGCATGGAGCTGACCTCGACCTGGTGGTTCTGGGCCCTGCTGTCCGCGGTCTTCGCAGCCCTGACGGCGATCTTCGCGAAGGTCGGCGTCAAGCAGATCGACTCTGACGTCGCGACCTTCATCCGCACCATCGTGATCCTGGTGACGCTCGGCCTGATCCTGCTGGCGCTCGGCAAGTTCCACTCCCCCGGCGCGGTCGGCGCCCGGACGTGGGTGTTCCTCGTCCTGTCCGGGCTCGCCACCGGTGCGTCGTGGATCTGCTACTTCCGCGCCCTCAAGCTCGGCGACGCCTCGCTCGTGGCGCCGGTCGACAAGCTGAGCGTCGTGCTCGTGGCGGTCTTCGGCGTGACCCTGCTCGGCGAGCGGCTCTCGCTCCTGCAGTGGGGCGGCATCGCCCTGGTCGGCGCGGGGGCGGTGCTGCTGGTGGTCAGCGGGTGAACAGGCAGAAGGTGTGCCCCGCCGGGTCGGCGTAGACCCGCAACGGCTCCTCGGGGTCGTCGGACTGGTCGAGGCGGACCACCGCACCCAGCGCGAGGGCGCGCTCGTGGCTCTCGTCGAGGTCGGCGCGGTCGTCGACCTGGAAGTCGAGGTGCAGCTGCTGCGGCACCTCGGCGCTCGGCCAGGTCGTGGGAGCGAGCTCGTCGACCTGCTGGAACGACAGCCGCTCGCCGTCGGGGCCGACGATCGAGCGCCAGTCGGTGAACTCCTCGATGTCGAAGCCCTCGGGGTAGGACCAGCCGAGGAGCCGGCGGTAGAACTCCGCCAGCACCGGGACGTCGGTGGTGTCGAGGACGGTGCTGCGCAGCCGTGGGTAGCCCATGCGCCGCACCTTGCCACGAGACGCCGACACCCCCGGCCGTGACGGGTCCGGGGGTGTCGAGCGGAGTACGACGGGAGGTCAGCGCGCGGCCGAGCCCTCGGTGTAGTCGTCGTCGGTGTGCGCCCACGAGAAGTGCGAGCGCAGGGTCCTGCCGACGGCCTCGATCGGGTGCTGGGCACCCTTCTCGCGCAGCGCCGTGAACTCCGGCGCGCCGGCGTCCTGGTCGGCGATGAAGCGCTCGGCGAACGCGCCGCTCTGGATGTCGGCGAGGACGGCCTGCATGTTCTCCTTGACACGCGGGTCGATGACGCGCGGGCCGGAGACGTAGTCGCCGTACTCAGCGGTGTCGGAGACCGACCAGCGCTGCTTGGCGATGCCGCCCTCCCACATCAGGTCGACGATGAGCTTGAGCTCGTGGAGGACCTCGAAGTAGGCGATCTCGCCCTGGTAGCCGGCCTCGGTGAGGGTCTCGTAGCCGTACTGGATCAGCTGCGAGACACCACCGCAGAGGACCGACTGCTCACCGAACAGGTCGGTCTCGGTCTCCTCGGTGAAGGTGGTCTTGATGACGCCGGCGCGGGTGCCGCCGATGCCCTTCGCGTAGGACTTCGCGAGGTCCCAGGCCTTGCCCGAGGCGTCCTGCTCGACGGCGATGATGTCCGGGATGCCGCGGCCGGCGACGTACTCGCGGCGCACGGTGTGGCCCGGGGCCTTCGGGGCGACGAGGATGACGTCGACGCCGGCCGGGGGCTGGATGTAGCCGAAGCGGATGTTGAAGCCGTGGCCGAAGACCAGGGTGTCGCCCTCGGCGAGCGCCGGCGCGATGTCGTCGGCGTACAGGTGGCGCTGCACCTGGTCGGGGGCGAGGATGACGATGACGTCGGCCTCCTCCGCGGCCTCGCGCGGGGTGAGGACGCGCAGGCCCTCCTCCTCCGCCTTGGCGCGGCTCTTCGAGCCCTCCTTGAGGCCGACGCGGACGTCGACGCCGGAGTCGCGCAGGTTCAGCGCGTGCGCGTGGCCCTGGCTGCCGTAACCGATGACAGCGACGTGCTTGCCCTGGATGAGGGACAGGTCGGCGTCGTCGTCGTAGTAGATCTCAGCCACGTCGGGCTTCTCCTTGCTGGTTGGGGTGGTGGGGTGATTTCAGGCGTTGGCGGCAGGCGGCACCGGTACGGCGACGGGCTTGCTGCGCTCCGAGATGGAGCGCGGCCCGCGGCCGATGGCCACCATGCCGGACTGCACGAGCTCGCGGATCCCGAAGGGCTCCAGCACGCGCAGGAAGTCGGAGATCTTGCCGTCGTTGCCGACGATCTGCATGGTGATGGCGTCCGAGGCGACGTCGATGACCTTCGCCTTGAACAGCTGGACGACGTCGAGGACCTCGCCGCGGTTCTCCGCCGTGGCGGCGACCTTGACCAGCACCAGCTCGCGGTTGACCGAGGCGGTCGGGTCGAGCTCGACGATCTTGATGACCTCGACCAGCTTGTTGAGCTGCTTGGTGACCTGCTCGAGCGGCGAGGAATCGACGCTGACCACGATCGTCATCCGCGAGATCTCGTCGTGCTCGGTCGGGCCGACCGCGAGCGACTCGATGTTGAAGCCGCGACGGCTGAACAGCGCGGAGATGCGCGCCAGGACGCCGGGCTTGTCCTCGACGAGGACGGACAGGGTGTGCTTGGCCATCAGAGGTCGTCCTCGTCGAACTGGGGCGCGAGGTCGCGCGCGTACTTGATGTCGTCGTTGCTGGTGCCGGCGGCGACCATCGGCCACACCATGGCGTCGCGGTGGACCCGGAAGTCGACGACCACGGGCACGTCGTTGATCTCCATCGCCTTCTGGATGGTCGCGTCGACGTCGTCGGGCGACTCGCAGGCCAGCCCCACGCAGCCGTAGGCGTCGGCCAGCTTCACGAAGTCGGGGATCCGCTTCGAGTGCAGGTCGGTGTTGGAGTAGCGCGAGTTGTAGAACAGCGTCTGCCACTGGCGCACCATGCCGAGCGACTCGTTGTTGATGATCGCGACCTTGATCGGGATGTTGTTGATCGCGCAGGTGGCGAGCTCCTGGTTGGTCATCTGGAAGCAGCCGTCACCGTCGACCGACCACACGGTCTGGTCGGGCATCGCGACCTTCGCACCCATCGCGGCCGGGACCGAGAAGCCCATGGTGCCGAGACCGCCGGAGTTGATCCAGGTGTTGGGGCGCTCGTAGCCGACGAAGTGCGCGGCCCACATCTGGTGCTGGCCGACGCCCGCGGTGTAGATCGTGTCGGGGCCGGAGATGACGCCGAGCCGCTCGAGGACGTACTGCGGCGCGAGGCCGCCGTCCGCAGGACGGTCGTAGCCGAGCGGGTACTTCTTCTTCACCCCGGCGCAGAACGCGACCCAGCCCTCGTAGTCGCCGGTGTTGCCGGCCTCCTGCTCGGTGCGCAGGGTGGTGATCAGGTCGACCAGCACCTCGCGCACGTCGCCCACGATCGGGACGTCGGCGTACCGGTTCTTGCCGATCTCGGCCGGGTCGATGTCGGCGTGGATGACCTTCGCGCCGGGCGCGAACGAGTCGAGGTTGCCGGTGACGCGGTCGTCGAAGCGGGCGCCGAGGCTGATGATCAGGTCGCTCTTCTGCAGCGCCGCGACGGCCGCCACGGTGCCGTGCATGCCGGGCATGCCGAGGTGCTGCGGGTGGCTGTCGGGGAAGGCGCCGCGGGCCATCAGCGTGGTGACCACCGGGATGCCGGTGAGCTCGGCGAGGGCCAGCAGCTCCTTGGAGGCGCCGGAGCGGATGGTGCCGCCGCCGACGTACAGGACCGGCTTGCGCGACTCGAGCATGAGGCGCGCGGCCTCGCGGATCTGCTTGGCGTGCGGCCGGGTCACCGGGCGGTAGCCGGGCAGGTTCAGCTCGGTGGGCCACTGGAAGGTGGTGCCGGACTGCAGCGCGGACTTCGTCACGTCGACCAGGACCGGGCCCGGCCGGCCGGTCGAGGCGATGTGGAAGGCCTCGGCGATCTTGGTGGGGATCTCCGCGGGGTCGGTCACCAGGAAGCTGTGCTTGGTGATCGGCATCGTGATGCCGCGGATGTCCGCCTCCTGGAAGGCGTCCGTGCCGATCAGCGAGGCGCCGACCTGGCCGGTGATCGCGACCATCGGCAGCGAGTCCATGTGGGCGTCGGCGAGCGGGGTGACCAGGTTGGTCGCACCGGGGCCGGACGTCGCCATGCAGACGCCGACCCGGCCGGACGCGGCGGCGTACCCCTGCGCGGCGTGGCCCGCACCCTGCTCGTGGCGCACGAGGATGTGCCGGATGCTGCTGTCCATCAGCGGGTCGTACGCCGGGAGGATCGCTCCACCCGGGATGCCGAAGATGTCGGTGACACCGGCCGCCTCGAGGGACCGGACCAGGCTCTGTGCGCCGGTGATGGTCTCGCCCGAGCCCTGCTGCTCACTCATCCGAGTCGTTCCTTGTCTGCTGTGGTGGGCTGAACTGCTGGTCGTAACTCAACAAAAAACCCCTCGGTTGCTGGGCAACGAGGGGTGGACGCGCTGGCGATTGACTGACGGATTGTCCTGGTCAGGATCAGCCGGCGCGTCCGGTGCGTACGAGAAGCAGGTCATGCATGGAATCACCGTAGCCGCCGCACGTCGTGCCGTCGAACCAGTGTCTCACACGTCTCAAATGTCAAGACAGCAGTCTCAGGATTTGTCCATCTCGTCGGCCAGCGCCCGGAGCGCGGCGATCGCCTCAGGGAGTCCGTCCAGCGTCCGGCTCGCGACGGTCTCGACGTGGGCGACCACGACGGCCGGGGCGCCGGCGGACCACAGGTGCCCTGCGAGCAGGAGCGCGTCGCGGTGGTCACCCAGCCGGCCCTGGATGTCCTTGCCCGCGGCGGCTCGCTCGCTGTCCCCCACGGCGTCGGCGACGTGGCGCAGCCGGCGCGCGGCCTTGCGGACGTCGTGGGAGGTCTCCCCCTCGGCCGCCCGGTCCAGGACCCGTTGCACCTCGTGGCGCAGCACCGTCCCCGTCACCCGGTCGGCACGACGCCGGGCCCGGCCGGCGAGCCGGACCTCCTCGCCCCACATGCCGAGGAGGTGGTCCAGGGCCGCTGCGTCCGGGGAGTCGTGCCAGGCGACGAGGACCGCGTGCGCCCCGTCGTGGGCGGCGAGCAGCGGATCGACGAGCCCGCGCCCGAGGTCGGTGCGGCCCAGCTCGACCAGCACCCGCCGGCAGTCCTCGGCCCGGACCTCGAGGTCGCGGCCGGCGCCCAGCAGGGCACCGTACGACGCCAGGTGGGCCCGCAGCTCCCGCGCCGGCCGTTTCTCGACGTACCGCCCGAAGCCGGCCAGCACGTTGCGCAGCCGGCGCACCGACGTTCGCAGCTGGTGGACCGCGTCGGGCTCGTCGGCCAGGGCCGGCTCCCGCCCGGCGCGGATGTCGGCGACCAGGTCGCCGATCACGGTGGAGAGCAGGTCGCCTGCCGGGGTGTCCGCCACACCTCCCATTCTGACGGACGCCCCGGCAGGGCGGATCTTCCCGAGATCAGGGTGCGATCAGCGCGCGATCAGCGCAGCGAGCCCAGCAGCAGCCAGATCCCGACCGGCATCGGCCGGCCCCAGTCGCCGTCGAGCGCGGTCACCGGGATGTTGTTGGCGGCCAGCGCCGTGGTGTCGGCGTTGGGCCGGGTCTCGGTCGCCGGGGCGCCCGCGGAGAGGAGGTACGTGCCGCCCGTGGCCGGCACGTTGCCGGCGTAGGTCAGGCCCAGGTCACTGCTGCGGCCCACGTCGGCCTTGACCGCACGGCCCAGGGTCTCGCCGGCGCCCACGAACGGGAAGTTCACGTTGAGGACCAGGTCGTCGGCCAGCAGGTTGCGCTTCACCAGGCCGCCGAGCAGCTTGACCGTGAAGTCGGCCGCGCCCGTGAACGGGACGTTGGGGATCTGGGCCAGGTCGCGCGGGACCTCCGCGCTCACCGCGACCGCGGGGACCGCGTACTCGTGGGCAGTCACGACCGCGCCGACCGTGCCGGAGTGGTTGAGCGTGGCACCGATGTTCTGGCCGAAGTTGGTGCCGGACAGCACCACGTCCGGGCCGCCGCTCCAGTAGTTCTTCGCGAACCGGCTCAGGCCGACGTTGACCGCGTCGGCGGGCGACGCCGACGGCGTGGTCGACGAGCAGGGACCGGCCGCGGCGCAGACGCCGAACACGGCGCCGCCGGTCGACGTACCGGCGCAGTCACCGGCGTACGCCGCCGGCACCGTCACGGCCTGGACCGTCAGCGGCACCGGCGCGAACCCCGGCGAGGTCATCCGGGCGCCCGCACCGCTCTGCTGCGACCAGGGCGCGACCACGAGGACGTCGGCACCGGCGTTGCACAGCGCCCGACGCAGGACGTACAGGCCCTTGCCGTCGGTGCCGAAACCGGCGTCGGCGCCGCGGGCGCTGTCGTCGTTGGTGAGCAGCACCTTGAGCCCGGCCAGGGGCGGCGCGGTCGTCCCGGCGGTCACCGTCTCGGACGGCGCCGCGGTGACGGGCGACGCGGCGACGATGCCGGCGACACCGGCAGCGAGGCCGACACCGGCGGCCAGCAGGCGCGGGAGCAGGGGGCGGGAGGGAACAGGACGCATCGCGATCTCCTCGTGGAGGGTGGTACCCGAGTGGAACGCGTTCTACATTCAGGGCCCGGACGTGCACGCGTCCAAGACCTGTTCGGCATGGCACCGTCCCGGAGGTGAGATGAACATCCAGCAGCTGCGGTACGTCGTCGCGACCGCCGAGCGCGGCAGCATGACCGCCGCCGCCGCGGCCCTGTTCGTGGCCCAGCCGGCGCTCAGCCGTGCCGTCCGGCAGCTGGAGCGCGAGCTGGACCTGCCGCTGTTCGCCCGCGACGGACGCGGCGTCGCCCTGACCCCGGCCGGCCAGACCTTCGTGCACCGCGCCCGCGCCGTGCTGCGCAGCATCGACCAGCTGGGCACCACCGTCGCCGCCGACCAGGGCTCGGCACCACTCGTCATCGCCGCGTCGCCCACGCTGCAGGCGGCTCTCGCCATCCCGATCATCGCCGGGCTGCGCGAGCACGGCGCGCGGCTCCACGCCCGCCTGCTCGGTGCCGGCAGCTCGGCCGAGGTCGCCGAGCTCGTCGCCGAGGGCCGCGCCGACCTCGGCCTGTGCGACAGCGCGGTCCCGGCCGACCTGCACCAGGTCGTGATCGGCCGGGCCGAGGTGCGGCTCTACTCCCCCGCGGGCCTCGACCTGCCGGAGCGCGTCACCTTCGCCGACCTGGCGAGCGTCCCGCTCGTGCTGCCCACCGCCGGCTCGGACCGGCGCGCGACGCTCGACGCGTTCTTCGAGGGCTGCGGGATCACGCCCGACGTCGCGGTCGAGACCGACGAGCGGCA
Organism: Nocardioides sp. F233; assembly: GCF_057813895.1. Taxonomy (NCBI): domain Bacteria; kingdom Bacillati; phylum Actinomycetota; class Actinomycetes; order Propionibacteriales; family Nocardioidaceae; genus Nocardioides; species Nocardioides sp. F233. Next base: position 165,129 of record NZ_JBVASH010000004.1, on the reverse strand, counting down.
CGCCTGGCTGGCGGCCGTCAGCAGCGGCGTCGCGTCGTGCCTGTGGCACAGCCTCGACCCGCGGCGGGCACCGCTGCCCGGCGTGGTCTCGCGCGGCTTCGACCCGCCGATGCACCGCACCCTGCTCGCCGTGCACCGTCCGGACGACGAGCGCGCGGCGTCGCGGCTGCTGCTCGACGTGCTGCGCCAGGTGGGTGAGCTGGTGGCCTGAGGCTGCCTGCTGGCTCCCTGTTGAGTTGTGGGTCGTCGGTCAGGGAAGCACCACCTCCCCCACCGGCCCGGGGTTGTAGGCGACTTCCCAGCGGTAGCCGTCGGGGTCGGCGAAGTAGCCGGAGTAGCCGCCCCAGTCGCGCTGGACCGCGGCGTGCACCTCGGGCGCACCGGCTGCCCGCGCCGCCTCGAGCACCTCGTCGACGCCCGCCGGCGTGGGCATGTTGTGGGCGATCGTCATCGGGGGGACGCCCGGACCGCGCATGGTCGCGCCCACCTCGGCCTCGAAGTGGCTGCGCTCCCACAACGAGAGGACGAGCAGCTGGCCCGCCTTGAACATGAGCACCTCGCCGGGCACGTCGAGCTCGGGCACCCACCCCAGGCCGTCGCGGTAGAAGCGCCGGGTGGCGTCGAGGTCGTCGACGGCGAGGGTGATGAAGCTGATCCGCTGGTCCATGCCTGCCACTCAAGCACCGGGCCCCGACAGTGACCGCCGTCACAGCCGCTCGTTGTGGAGAACATGCTCCCACGTCGTACCGCCACCCTGCGCGTCCTGCTCGGCTCCCTCGCCCTGGCCGCCCCGGTCCTCGCCGTCGCAGCCCCGGCGCCGTCACGGGCAGTGGACCAGCCCACCTTCGACGAGTACGTCGCCCTGGGCGACTCCTGGTCGGCCGACGTGGTCTTCCTCGACAAGGACGGGCTGCCGGACGCGACGTACGTGCCGATCGACTGCGCGCAGTCGCACAGCAACTACCCGAAGCTGGTGGCGAAGCAGCTCGGCGTCACGACCTTCCGCGACGCCACCTGTGGATCCGCGACCACCGACGACTTCACGCAGCCGCAGAAGCTACCTCTCGGCGGCGTGAACCCGCCCCAGCTCGACCGCCTGACGCCCACCACCGACCTGGTGACGGTCGGCATCGGCGGCAACGATGCCGGGATCGCGAGCGGGGCGATGTCGTGCATCTCGCTGTCGCCGATCGGCATCCCGGCGCCGAGCCTGCCGCTGCCCGACGTGCTGCCGCTGGTCGACGTGTCGCAGCCGCCGTTGGGCGCCTGCAAGCAGCGGTTCACCGCGGGCGGTGTCGACCGGCTGGCGGCGAACATCGAGGCGTCCGAGGACAAGGTGGTGGGCGCGCTCGAGGAGATCCACCGCCGCTCCCCCGAGGCCCGGGTGCTGCTGGTCAACTACCTCGACGCGATCCCGGAGCGCGGCTGCTGGCCGGTCGTCCCGATCACCAACCCCGACATGGCCTACCTGCACGACACCTTCGCCAGGCTCAACGCGATGCTCGTGCGGGCCGCCGACCGCGGCGACGCCGAGCTGGTCGACACGCACCCGCTCAGCACCGGGCACCACGTGTGCACCGGCCCGCTGACGAGGTACGTCGAGGGGCTCGGCGTGGTCTCGCTCAACGGGCTCGCCGTCGCCGTACCCGCGCACCCGAACTCCGCCGGCGCGCGGGCGCAGGCGCGGTCGGTGCTGCAGGTCCTCGGTCGCTAGCGGGCGGCGGAGAGGGCCGTCCGCTGCCGGCCGGTGTCGTCGAAGTTCGCCGGTTCCAGCCACCGCTCGTGGGCCGCGCGGATCGCGGGCCACTCCCCGTCGGTGACCGCGAACCAGTCGGTGTCGCGGTTGCGGCCCTGGGCGACCATGTGGTTGCGGAACCGGCCCTCCTCGACGAAGCCGAGCCGCAGCGCAGCGCGACGCGACGCTTCGTTGAGGCTGTCGCACTTCCACTCGAAGCGCCGGTAGCCGAGGTCGAACGCATTCCTCATCAGCAGGTGGATCGCCTCGGTCGCAGCCCGGGTGCGCTGCAGGGCGCGGCCGAGGAGGACGCCGGCGACCTCGACCTGGCCGTGGGTGGGATCGATCCGCATGTACGACGCGATGCCGGCCGCCGTACCCGCGGCCTCGCCCTCCAGCGGCACGAGCGCGAAGGTCACCATCGCGGGGTCGTCGAGGTGGGCGGCGAGGTGCATCCACAGCTCGGGCAGGTTCCGCGGCTTCGGGATCGGCCGGTAGGTCCACAGGTCGCCGTCCGCCTCGCCGCAGGTCGCGGCGAACAGCTCGGCGTAGCGGGCCGAGCCGAGGGGCTCGACGGCGACGTACCGGCCCTGCAGCAGCACCGGCTCGGGCCACGGCCGCGGCTCCCAGTCGGCAACCGGGACGCCGATCGCCTGGCCGTGCTCGTTGGTCTGCATCGACGTCCTCTCGCTCACTGGTACGAGACGAACCGGACCCGTGGGCGGATCCGGTGGACCGCCTTCGCACCCATCCGGTTGTAGTCCTCGTCGTAGAAGAGCTTGAAGCCCATCGCGAAGATGTCAGGTCGCGCGACGGCACGGTAGGTGGCCAGCTTCTGGCCGCGGTTGCCGAAGCCGTCGACGTGCTGGAGCAGCTGGAGGCCGTCGCGGGCCTTGACCCGGCCGATGTGGCGCACCATCGAGGTGCGGAACTGGTGGACGACGAACAGCTTCTCGGGCAGGTCGTTCTCGACGACGAGCCTCGAGAGCCAGGCGCTGGTGCGGTTGACCTCGCCGGCGCCGACGCTGCCGATGACCTGGGCCGGGCGCTGCCCACGTCGTACGCGCCACTCGGGGTCGATGGCCAGGCTGACGTGGGGCTGCTCGAGCGCCCACTCCCAGCGCTTCGCGACCTCGAGGAAGTCGGTACGGCCGGTCTGGAGGTCGAGCACGAGGAGGGCGCCGAGGTCGCGGGCCGCGTCGACGTACTCCTGGACGGCGGCACGACCGATGTCGTGGCTGAAGTCGCGGTCCTTGCCGGGGTGGCCGTCGGCGACGCTGACGATCAGCTCGAACACCGGGCGCACCGGGCGGCCGGGGCGCTCGAAGGGCGCGGCGGCGCGCTGCAGGCGGCGAAACGCCTTCGTCGGCGAGGTCTCCCCCAGCACGCCGAGGGAACCGGTGCCGGGCGTGCCGTAGTAGGCCACGAGCATGCCGCGGTCCGGCAGGACCCGCTCCCTCTGCCAACGGGGCGTGCCGGTGGGCAGATTCGGCGGCGACGGCGCGACGGGCGCGGGCTTCGTCGGAGGTACGGCGGCCGCGGGCGCGCGGTCGCGGTCCCGGTTGGTGTGCCCCGGGTCCGTGAACGCGGCCAGCAGCAGCGCCAGCCCCAGGATGAGGACGGCGGCGACGCGGTGCGGACCGGTCACCAGAGCGAGCGCAGGGTCGCGTCGGTCTGGGACGACTCCGGGTCGGCCGCGTCGCGGACGAAGACGGCGGTGATCGTGCCGCCACGCTCGTCGTGCGCGTCGCGCAGCGCCCGCCAGGCGGCGAGGTTGGGATGTCCGACCTCGGTGCAGGCGGTCGCGGGCGCCAGCGTGGTGATTGCCTCGTCGAGCTGCTGGCGGCTCACCTCGATCGTCGCGGTGGCGCCGTCGTGCTTGAGCACCGTCGCGAGGATGACCGCCGGCAGGCCGTGCTGGGCGCCGGGCGCGTTGACGTGACCGATCTCGCCGTCGAGCGCGAGCGCCCAGGAGCACGGCGCCCGCCAGCCGTCGATCTGCGCGGCGAGCCGCTCCCGGATCCGGCCCAGGCCCGCGAGCGTGGACCACTCGTCGAGCGGGTCGAAGTCGAAGGCGGGCAGCCCGTCGATGCTGGTGCGGTTCTTGCGGCGGCGGTAGTCGGCGGAGCCGTCGACCCCCTTGCGCTCGAAGTACGGCGCCAGCAGGTCCCGCTCGCCGGCGTACTCCATCAGCGGGACCGACCAGCCGCACGAGTCGGAGATCCGCTCGATGTCGACGACGACCACGGCCCGCGCGCCGGGCAGGTCGGTGAAGCGGGCCGCGAGACCGGCGTACTCCTCGTCGTAGACCGTCACCACGCGGCCACGGCCGTGGAAGCGGACGATGTTGGGTGCGCCCTCGAAGGCGCAGAACATCACCGTGATCCGGCCGTTCTCGCGCAGGTGGGCGATCGTCTCGCTGCCGCTGCCGGTGCCGTCGAGCCACGCGAAGGTGGTCTCGTCGACCAGGCCGAAGGTCCCCGGGATGCCGCGCGGCGACAGGTTCAGGTGCCCGTCACCGGCCAGCGGCGCGGTCGCGACGAAGAACACCTGCTGCGCGTCGACGAACTCCCGGAGCCGTCCGTCGACCCTCGCGTGGACCTTCCCCATCGCTTACTCGGGGACGCGGCGGTACGCACCGTCGGAGGCCGCGGTGGCCATCGACGCATACGCCCGCAGCGCGGCCGAGACCGGACGCTGGCGGTCGAGCGGGGTGTAGGGCTTGTCCCGCTTCTCCTGCAGGATCTTGCGCTCGAACAGCGTGTGGTCGTCGACGTCGAGGTGGATGGTCCGGTTGGGGATGTCGATCGAGATCGGGTCGCCGTCCTCGATCAGCGCGATCAGGCCACCGCCCGCCGCCTCGGGCGAGATGTGCCCGATGGACAGGCCGCTGGTGCCGCCGGAGAACCGGCCGTCGGTGATCAGCGCGCACTTCTGGCCCAGGCCGCGACCCTTGAGGAAGGCCGTCGGGTAGAGCATCTCCTGCATGCCGGGGCCGCCCTTGGGGCCCTCGTAGCGGATGACCACGACGTGGCCCTCCTCGACCTTCTTTCCGAGGATGCCCTCCACAGCGGCGTCCTGGGACTCGAAGACGATCGCGGTGCCGTGGAAGACCAGCGACTCCTCGGGCACACCGGCCGACTTCACGACGCAGCCGTCGACCGCGATGTTGCCGGTGAGGATCGCCAGACCGCCGTCGGCGGAGTAGGCGTGGTCGAAGTCGCGGATGCAGCCCTCGGCGGCATCCGTGTCGAGGGTGCCCCAGCGGTTCTCGGTGGAGAACGGCTCCGTCGTACGGACGCCGCCGGGGGCGGCCTGGAACAGCTCCAGCGCCTCGGGCGACGGATTCGCACCGCGGATGTCCCACGTGTCGAGCCACTCGTCGAGGTTGGGCGAGTGCACGGAGTGGACGCCCTCCTTGAGGGCGCCGCCGCGGCGCAGCTCACCGAGCAGGGCGGGGATGCCGCCGGCGCGGTGGACGTCCTCCATGTGGAACTTCGGCGAGTTCGGCGCGACCTTGCTGAGGCACGGGACGCGACGTGAGATCGCGTCGATGTCGTGGACGTCGAAGTCGAGCTCGGCCTCACGGGCCGCGGCGAGCAGGTGAAGGACCGTGTTGGTCGAGCCGCCCATCGCGACGTCGAGCGCCACGGCGTTCTCGAACGCCTCGCGGTTGGCGATGTTGCGCGGCAGGACCGACTCGTCGTCGCCGTCGTAGTAGCGACGGCACAGGTCCATCACGACCCGGCCGGCCTCCTCGAACAGCGCACGGCGCTTGGCGTGGGTGGCCAGAGTCGAGCCGTTGCCCGGCAGCGACAGGCCGATCGCCTCGGTCAGGCAGTTCATCGAGTTGGCGGTGAACATGCCCGAGCAGGAGCCGCAGGTCGGGCAGGCCGAGCGCTCGATGGTGTCGAGCTGCTCGTCGGTCACGGCCTCGTTGGCCGAGGCCACCATCGCGTCGACCAGGTCGAGCTTGCTGTGCACGATGCCCTCGATGGCCGTGGTCTTGCCGGCCTCCATCGGGCCACCGGACACGAAGACGACCGGGATGTTGAGGCGCAGCGCGGCCAGCAGCATGCCCGGGGTGATCTTGTCGCAGTTGGAGATGCAGACGATGGCGTCGGCGCAGTGCGCCTGCACCATGTACTCGACCGCGTCCGCGATCAGCTCGCGGCTCGGCAGGGAATAGAGCATGCCGCCGTGGCCCATCGCGATGCCGTCGTCGACGGCGATCGTGTTGAACTCCTTCGCGACACCGCCGGCCGCTACGACCGACTCCGCGACGATCTTGCCGAGGTCACGCAGGTGGACGTGACCGGGGACGAACTCGGTGAACGAGTTCGCGATGGCGATGATCGGCTTGCCGAAGTCCGAGTCGGTCATGCCGGTGGCGCGCCACAGGGCACGCGCGCCGGCCATGTTGCGGCCCGAGGTGGACGTCGCGGAACGAAGGGTGGGCATGGCGCAAGGCTACGCCTGTGGGCCACGCCACCCGGAGCCGATCTCAGCCCTGCTCGGCTGCCGCCTTCAGCGAGGCCAGTCCCTTCCGGAAGTCCTTGGCGATCGCCTTGTCGAAGAACAGCTTGCCCATCACCGCGAAGGCGAGGTTGCGCTGCCCGCTCATCGTCCAGGCCACCCGGGTGCTCTCGCCGACCGGCGTGAGGTCGAAGGTGACGACGTTCTCGGCCTTGAAGGGCTTGAGGAACTCGAGGTCGACGACGACCTGCGCCGGAGTGATCGAGGTGAAGGTCATCCGCCCCTCGCCGGCCTTCTTGTTGCCCGACCAGGCGTACGACGCCCCGACGCCGTCGCCGTCGTACGTCCGCGTCATGTCGGGGTCGAGGTCCTCCCACGGGGACCACCTGGTCCACTCCGGGAACGAGGCGACGAGGGCGTGGACGGTCGCGGGCGGGGCGGCGATGGTCGTCTCGTGGGTCTGCGAGAAGCAGGCATGGCGAAAGCCTAGGAGACCCCGACCTTGACCGACATGACGTCGGGCAGGTCGGCGGCGATCTGGCGCCAGGTCTCGCCGTCGTCGGCGGAGGCCCAGACCGAGCCGTTGCGGGCGCCGAGGTAGAGGCCCGCGGGGTCGTGGGAGTCGGCGCACATGGCGTCGCGCATGATGCCGACGTAGAAGGCGTCCGGCAGACCGGTGCCGTACGGCGTCCAGGACTCACCCGCGTCGTCGGAGCGCCACACCCGCGGCTTGGCGTCGGGCGGGTAGCGGCGGTCGCCGCCGCCGAGCGGGAACACCCAGATCGTGTCGGGGCGGTGGGGGTGGACGACGATCGGGAAGCCGAAGTCGCTGGGCAGGTCGTCGCCGATCGAGGTCCAGGAGCCGCCCTCGTCGTCGGAGCGGTAGACGCCACCGTGGTTCTGGGCGTAGAGGCGCTCGGGACGCGAGGGGTGGCGGGTGACCTTGTGGACGCACTGCCCGAACTCGGGGTAGCGCTGGTCCTCGGGGAGGAAGTCGGCGCGGATGCCCTGGTTGCGCGGCTCCCAGGAGGCACCGCCGTCGGTGGTGCGGTAGACACCGCCGGTGGAGATGGCGACCGTCATCGACGCCGGGTCGCTCGGGTGCGGAAGCACCGTGTGGAAGGCCTGGCCGCCGAACCCGGCGCCCCACTGCTCGCGGTGCGGGTGGTTCCACAGCCCCTCCTCGAGCGCGAAGCTGGCACCGCCGTCGCGCGAGGTGAACACCGCGCCGGGCTCGGTGCCGGCGTGCAGGACGCCGTCGCCGACGCCGGGGACGACCTGCCAGATCCGCTCGACGGTCGCGCCGGCGCCCTCGGGGAACCGGATCGCGCCGTTGGGTGTCTCCTGCCAGGTCGCGCCGAGGTCGTCGGACCAGCGCAGCTGCGGGCCGAGCCAGCTCGAGGACGCGCCGGCGAAGATCCGTGGGGCAGCGCCGCGGGTGTCGACCAGGCAGGAGTAGACCTCCTCCATGTCGTGGTGCGGACCGGTGAAGTCCCAGTCGACCCGGTCCTCGGACCGGCCCACCCAGAGCCCCTTGCGGGTGCCCACCATCAGGATCGTGGTCATCGTTCCTCCTCGCTGGCCTGCGCCGACCGACCTGGTCCTCCCCACTGTGACCCCGACCACCGACAGAAGTCATCGCTGCCGGCGGTCATTTCTTGAGTCCGTAGCCGCCACGGATGTAGCGCCCCGGCCCCAGCAACGACGCTGGAGCCATGACGACGCTGCTGGCCACCCTGGTCCTCGTGCCCGACCGCAGCGACGAGGTGCTGACCCGGCTGCGCAGCGAGGTGGCGCCGTGGCTGCGGCGACTGCCGGGCTTCGTGACCAGTCGCTGGCTGCTGGCCGCCGACCACGACCGCTGCACCGTGGTCGTGGAGCTGGCCGACGGGGCCGCCGTGCGCGACCTCGAGGCGGCGCTCGAGCCGGGCACCCACGACACCGCCCGGTCGTGGTGGTGCGAGCGGCTGGAGGCGGTCGAGGACCTCGGCCTGGCCACCCGGCCCAGCATCACGCTGTAGGTGCCTCCAGGTGCGCGCCCAGCTCGCTGCGATCGGCGCAGCCGGTGCGCTGCAGGAGCCGCGCGACATGGGTCTCGACGGTCCGCACCGAGAGGTAGAGCCGGTCCGCGATCTGCTTGTTCTGCAGGCCCTCGGCCACCAGCCCGAGCACGTCGTGCTCGCGGGCCGTCACCCCGAGTCGCTGCAGGTGGGCGGGGACACGTTGGGCGCCCGCCGCCTTCCTCGGTACGGCGAAGCCGGCCTCGCGCATCGCGACGCGACACCCCGACGCGGCCTCGGTGAGGCCGTACCCCACCAGCCCGTCGAGGCAGTGCCGGAACCACGGCTCGGGCGTCCCCCAGCCGTCACGGGCCGCCGCCGTCGCGACGAGCAGGCGGGCGTGCAGCTCGGGCCACGGCTCGCGGCCGGGCAGGCCCCACTCGGCGTCGGCGAAGACCCGCTCCGCCTCCGCCGCGTCGCCGGCGCGGCCGAGGGCGATCGCGTCGGCGTACCGCAGCGCGAAGGCGTTGTGGGGACTGTTGGCCTGCGGGCCGGAGCGCACCTCCTCGCGCGCCGCGGCACCGTCTCCCAGCGCCGTCTCGAGCAGCGCCCAGAACCCGCGCAGGGAGAACGGCAGGCTGGGCGAGCGGCGGTGGTACTCCATGGCAGTCGCGAGCTGGGCCCGCGACTCGTCGTACCGACCGTGACCGAGGGCGACGAACGACCGGATGTGCCCGGGGATCCCGACCAGGCGCAGCGCCTCGTCCATCGGCATCCCGCTGGCCGTCACGACGTCGGCCTCCATCGCATCGGCACGGCCGGCGAGGCCGTGGGTCGCCGCACGCAGCAGGTACGCCGTGGGCAGCTCCGGCAGCCGGAGCCGGCCCATCATCGCGATCGCGTTGTCGATCGCGGCCATCGCGTCGTCGAGGTCCAGGTAGCGGATCCGCACCAGGTTGAGGTCGATCTCGATCCGCGCGGCCACGGCGATGGCGCCGACGTCGAGCGCGACCCGCCGGGCGGCGACCAGCCGGTCCTCGCTCGGGCGGCGCGCGGCCAGGTCCAGCGCACCGAGGGCGGCGAGCAGCCGGCAGCGCCACAATGGCAGGTCCTCGGCGTCGGCGAGCCGGTAGCCGGCCTCGAAGGCCTCCTCGCCGGCGACGTGGTCGCGCGCCCGGGTGGCCCGGCCGAGCACCTCCCACGCCTCGCAGGCGATCTCCGGGCGGCCCTCCCCCACGACGGCCAGCGCGGCAGATGCCCGCTCCGCCGCGGCGAGGTCGTCCTCCCGGCCGAGCGCGAGCCGCGCGGCGAGTACGTGCTCCTGCACCGGGTCGTGGCCGGCGGCCGCGTCGAGCATCGCGTCGGCCTCGTCCCACCGGCCACCGGCGAGCAGGGCCCGCGCCAACCGGAGACGTACGGCGGCCAGCCGGCCCGGCTCGTCGACGAGCTCCGCGGTGAGCCGCTCCCCCGCCTCCAACGCGCGAGGCACGTCGCCCGCGAGCGCGTGCACCTCGACCTCGGCCTCGCGCGCCCGGCTCTCGAGCCCGCTGCCCGGCGTACTGCGTTGCAGTGCGCGGCCGATCGCCTCGCGGGCGCTGACCAGCGCACCCCGGTCGATCGCGTCCCGCGCGGTCGCCAGCCACAGCTCGACAGCCCGCTCGTCGTCGCCGGCGGCCTCGAAGAGCTCGGCGAGCTGGAGGTGGTCGTCCGCGGAGTCCGTCGTACGTCCTGCGAGCGCGGCGGCGAGCAGCCCGGCGAGGCGTGAGCGCTCCGGGGCCAGCAGGCCGGAGAGCACCGCCTCCCGGGTGAGCGCGTGCCGGAACACGAACCGGTCGGTCGATGCGGCCACGACCAGGCGATGTCGCGCAGCTCCCGCAGCGCGCCGGCGACCTCGGTGTCGGGGAGCGAGAGCGCGTCGGCCACGAGCTTCCAGTCGAACTCGGGCCCGAGCATCGCGGCGGCCATGGCGACGTCGCGGGCCGCGGGACCCACCTCGGCCAGCCGGGCCTCGACCGAGCGGGCGAACGGACGGGGCACCAGCACCGGCAGCGGGCCCTCCAGGAGCCCGGCATCACGCAGGTCGGCCAGCATCTCCTCGACGAACAGCGGGTAGCCGGCGCTGTACTTCTGCAGCCAGGCGACCACCGCGTCCGATGGCTCCACGTCGAGGCAGGCCCGCGCCATGGCAGCGATGTCGTCGTCGGCCATCGGCAGCAGGTCGACGGTCTCGGCGGAGCGCCGCCACTCGAGCGCGGTGACCAGCTCGTTGGCCTCCGGCGACTCGTGCAGCCGGCTGGTGACCACCACCAGGAGGGGCACCTCGCCGGTGTTGTCGCCGAGGTACTCCACCAGCGCGAGGGTCTCCGGGTCGGCCCAGTGCAGGTCCTCGATGACGAGCACCATGCCCGGCGCCGGGACCGTCCGGGCCAGCCGCAGCAGCCCCTCCCCGAGCAGCATCACCGAGGAGACGCCGTCGGGCGCGACCGGGCCGAGCTGGGGCGCGAGCCGCGCGAGCGCGGGCAGGTACGGCGCCAGCAACCGGTCGTCCGGGACATCATGGGTGCGCAGCCAGCCGAGCAGGGCCTCGCTGAGGGGGCGGAGCGGGGTCGGCGTACCCGAGGGGACGGCTCGCCCGGACAGCACCTCGAAGCCCCGCTCCGTGGCCTCCGCCACGAGCGCCGTCGCCAGCCGCGACTTCCCGATTCCGGGGTCGCCGCGCAGCACCCACAGCCCGCCCCGGCCCTCGCCGAGCGCCTCGAGGGCAGTACGAAGGCGCGCCCGTTCGTGGGTCCGAGAGACGAGCACCGGGGAGCGCACGTCGGCATCGTAGGCGGCGCCGCCGCGCGTGAGCTCGCGAACGCGCGCAACTCGACGCGTCTCGAAACCAGCTCGCGAGGTCTTGGCTCCGTGTTGCGTCCGTACCGCCCGGCGTTGGTTGCGTGGTGCGCGCGGATGTGGCCGGACCCCCGACGGGACGAACGTAGGTGTCACCGGGCCACACCGGATCTCCGAGAAGAAGTCGTCGGAAATCTGCAAGGTCCTGCCGGCGGGCTGCTCCTACTCCCGTCGATCACCCCCCTCCGCGAAAGGCAGCACCATGCGTACCCAGCTTCTCGGACTGACCACCGCAGCACTCGCCGTCAGCAGCGTCGCCCTCGGTCTGTCCGCCCCGGCCCAGGCCGTCGACGGCATCGACGGCGGCAACATCAGCACCTCCGGCGACGTGCCCACCTCGGTCGACGTCGCCGCCTTCGGCTCCGGTGACGCCCTGGCCACCTGGACCAAGCCGGTCGTCGGCGGCACCAAGGTGTACGCCGCCATCGCCACCGACGGCGTCTGGGGCAGCCCCCAGGCCGTGACCGCCGCCGCGGTCACCGACGCCCACGACGCCCACGCCGTCGCCAACGACAACGGCGACCTCGCCGTCGTGTGGAACCAGACGATCGGCGGCGAGCAGAAGGTGCGCGGCTCGCGGTACCTCGCCAACGGCACCTGGGACGGCTCCACGCTGCTCAGCGCGAGCACCGGCATCTCGACGATCGACACCATCGACGCCGGGATCGACGCGGCCGGCCGGGTGCACGTCGCGCTCGGCACCGAGAACCAGGGCGTCGACCGGATCCAGACGTCCTCGTGGCCCAAGGGCGCGCTGCCCTCCGTCGACACCTTCGCGGACCACACGTTCGCGCCCTCGATCGACGTGAACCCGGCGGGCGACGTCCTGCTGTCGTACTACGACACCGACAGTGGCCAGGACACGATCATGGTCACCCGGCGCAACGCATCGGTGGGCTGGCTGGGCCCGAAGCCGATCGTCTGGCCCGGCGACACCCAGAACGAGACCGAGGCGGAGCTGGCCGACGACGGCAGCGGAGCCGTGATGATGGGCGGCATCGAGGCCGCCAAGACCCGGGCCCTCGTGGTCCGAGTCAGCCCCGACGGCACGCTCGGCAACGTCGAGCTGGTCTCCCCGACCGGGGTCAGCACCTCGTACCGCGATCTCGCGGTCAGCCCCAACGGCACCCTGCAGGCCACCTGGACCGCGTTCGAGGGTGGGAACACCTACGTGATCCGCGCCGCCGTGGCCAAGCCCGGCCAGGGCTTCGGCACCGCCGCCCTCGCCGAGCCCAAGACGATCTCCAGTCAGGCGCACGTGAGCCTGGTGTCCGACGGCGCCGACCAGGTCGTCGTGCACAACGACGCCGACCAGCTGACCCTGCGTCACCACACCAACCCGGTGCTCCCGTGGGGCCAGTACGACGCCGGCGCCACTGACGGCGCGTTCGACGCCGACATGGACCGCGAGGGCAACGTCGTCGCCGTCGGCGTCGTCGAGGACGGCTTCTCGTCGTACGTCGAGGGGGACTTCCTCGACATCGCCGGCCCCGCTGCCTCGATCACGTCGCCCGGCCCCGTCGTCGCCGCGCCGGCCTTCGGCGTGGCCTGGAAGGTCACCGACTCCCTGTCCGGCGTGAAGAGCACCGACGTCATGGTCCGCTCCGCGGCCTGGAACGGCGCCTTCGGCCCGCAGCAGGTCATCGCCGACAACGTCACCACCTCCTCCCAGCCCTTCGCCGGCGCCTTCGGCAGCACCTACTGCTTCCAGGCCCAGGGCATCGACAAGGCCAACAACCTCGGCTTCCGCTCGACCGAGCGCTGCACCACCGTCCCGCTCGACGACACCGCCCTCGTCGGCAAGAAGTGGAAGCGGATCGCCAAGGCCGGCGCCTTCAACAACACCGCCACCACCACCAGCAAGAAGGGCCGCAAGCTGGTCCTGACCGGCGTCCAGGCCCGCCACCTCTCCCTCCTCGCCTCGACCGCGAAGAAGGGCGGCAAGGTCAAGGTCTACTGGAACGGCAAGGTCGTGAAGACCATCAACCTCAAGGGCAAGACCGGCCAGCTCACTGTTCCCGTCCTCGACCTCGGCAGCGTCCAGACCGGCACCCTCAAGATCAAGGTCGTCAGCAAGACCGGACGCAAGGTCACCATCGACGGCATCGTCGCCGCCAAGTAGCTCCACCCTCCGCCCCGCAGGGGGCGACGAACCGCCGGCCCGTGGGGGGCCGGCGGTTCGTGCCATTTCCGGCGGGACCGGCAAGAAACTTCTCCGGAAAACCTGCAAGGTCTCCCCCGCCCGCTGCTCCTACTCCCAACGACAACGAACCGGGCCCCGCCCGACCAGCACAGGGAGAACACCATGCGCACCACGAAGAGCACCTCGATCCGCAAGCAGGTCCTCGGCCTGGCGGCCGCCGCCGTCACCGTCGGCACCATCGGCCTCACCGGCAGCCCCGCCCAGGCGGTGGGCGGCATCGACGGCGGCAACATCAGCAACTACGGCGACGTCCCCACCTCGGTCGACGTCACCGCCTTCGGCTCCGGCGACGCGCTGGCGACCTGGACCCGGCCGGTGGTCGGCGGCACCAAGGTGTACGCCGCCATCGCCACCGACGGCGTCTGGGGAGCCGCGAAGACGGTCACCGCCGCCCCGGTCACCGACGCCCACGACGCCCACGCCGTGGCCAACGCCAACGGCGACCTCGCCGTCGTGTGGAACCAGACCACGGGCGGGGAGGAGAAGGTCCGCGGCTCGCGGTACCTCGCCAACGGCAGCTGGGACGGCTCCACGCTGCTCAGCCCCGCGGTCGACCTCGAGACCGTGCTCTCGCTCGACGCCGGCATGGACGGCGCCGGTCGGGTTCACCTCGCCTACGAGGCGGTGAACAACGGCGAGCACCGCGTGCAGACGACGATGTGGATCCCCGGTGCCGCGCCGCAGCTCTCCGCCCTCGACGACGACAGCTTCGAGCCGTCGCTCGACGTCAACGAGGCCGGCGACGTGCTGATGTCCTACTTCGACAGCACCAACGGCACCGAGGTCAAGGCGACCCGGCGCAACGCGAACGTCGGCTGGACCGGCCCGAAGTCGCTCTCCTGGATCGAGAACGTCATGGACGACACCGTCGCCGTCCTCGCGGACAACGGCGAGGGCGCCGTGATGATGGGCGGGATGGAGGACGGCAAGGTGCGCGCCGTCGTGACCCGGGTGTCCCCGACCGGCACCCTCGGCTTCCCCCAGGTGCTGTCGGCCGACGGCGTCAACGCGACCTGGCGCGACCTGGCGATGAGCCCGAACGGCACGATGCAGGCCACGTGGAGCGCGTTCGAGAACGGCGGGTACGTCGTCCGCGCGGCGGTCGCCAAGCCCGCTCAGGGCTTCGGCACCGCCGGCATCGCCGAGCCCGGCACCACCCTCAGCCAGCAGCACCGCAGCCTGGTCTCCGACGGCGCCGACCAGGTCGTCGTGCACAACGACGCCGACCAGCTGACCCTGCGCCACCACACCAACCCGGTGCTCCCGTGGGGCCAGTACGACGCCGGCGCCACTGACGGCGCCTTCGCCGCCGACATGGACCGCGAGGGCAACGTCGTCGCCGTCGGCGTCGTCGAGAACGCCTTCAACTCCTACGTGCAGGCCGACTTCCTCGACGTCGCCGGTCCGGCCGCGAAGATCACCGCACCTGGTGCGGTCGTCGGCTCGCCGAGCTTCGATGTCGCGTGGAACGTCTCCGACTCCCTGTCCGGCGTGAAGAGCACCGACGTCATGGTCCGCACCGCAGCCTGGAACGGCGGCTTCGGCCCCCAGCAGGTCATCGCCAACAACGTCACCACCTCCACCCAGCCCTTCGCCGGCACCTTCGGCAGCACCTACTGCTTCCAGGCCCAGGGCATCGACAAGGCCAACAACCTCGGCTTCCGCTCCACCGAGCGCTGCACCACCGTCCCGCTCGACGACACCGCCCTCGTCGGCAAGAAGTGGAAGCGGATCGCCAAGGCCGGGGCGTTCAACAACACCGCCACCACCACCAAGAGGAACGGCCGCAAGCTCGTCCTCACCGGTGTCCAGGCCCACCACATCGACCTGATTGTCGCCACGGCCAAGAAGGGCGGCAAGGTCAAGGTCTACTGGAACGGCAAGGTCGTGAAGACCATCAACCTCAAGGGCAAGACCGGCCAGGTCACCGTCCCGGTCCTCGACCTCGGCAGCGTCCAGACCGGCACCCTCAAGATCAAGGTCGTCAGCAAGACCGGACGCAAGGTCACCATCGACGGCATCGTCGCCGCCAAGTAGCGCCATCCGCCCGAGGGGGCGACGAGCCGCCGGTCCGATGGGGGGATCGGCGGTTCGTCGCTTTCCCGCGAGACGTCCTACCTTCTTGTCCGTGCACACGTCGCCCCGCCACGGCCCGCCCCTCGGGGTGGCGATCGGGCTGGTCCTGCTCGGGATCGGCTCGGTCCAGCTCGGCGCCGGCTTCGCGAAGCTCCTCTTCGACGACGTCGCTCCCAACGGCGTGGTGTGGCTGCGGCTGGCGACCAGCTCGCTGGTCCTGATGCTGTGGGCCCGGCCCCGGCTGCGCGGTCGCAGCCGGGAGGACTGGCTGGTCGCGGCGCGGTACGGCGCCTGCCTCGGCGCGATGAACTGGGGCATCTACCAGTCGTTCTCGCGGATCCCGATCGGCGTCGCGGTCACCATCGAGTTCATCGGCCCGCTGGTCCTCGCGGCGATCGGCTTCCGTCGCCCGCGCGACCTCGGCTGCGTCGTCCTGGCCGGGCTCGGCGTACTCCTCCTCGGCTTCGAGCGAGGCCACCTCGACCCCCTCGGCATCATGTACGCCGTCCTCGCCGGAGCCGCGTGGTCCGGCTACATCCTCTCCAGCGCGGCCACCGGCCGCCGCTGGGAGGGCATCGACGGGCTGGCGGTGGCGAGCATCGTCGCCGTCCTCCTGCTGACTCCCCTGCTGCTCACCGTCGACACCGCCGACCTCGCCGACCAGCGGGTGCTCCTGCTCGGCGCCGCCGTCGGCCTGCTCAGCTCGGTGGTGCCCTACAGCGCCGAGCTGGCCGCCCTGCGGACCCTGCCGGCGGCGACCTTCGGCGTACTGATGAGCCTCGAGCCGGCCGCCGCGGCGCTGGCCGGGCTCGTCGTGGTCGGCGAGTCCCTCGCTCCGGTCCAGTGGGTGGCGATCGGCTGCGTCGTGGTCGCCAGCGTGGGGGCGACCCGGGCGACGCGCGCCGAGGTTCACCCAGATGTCACTCCGACGTGACCTGGGGCGCCCACCGCGGTCGTAGTGTCGGTACTCCGCCACCTCCCCTTCCGGAAGTCGACACCCCCATGTCACTGCCTGAGCCCATGATCCGTCTCGCCCACACCTGGTCCGTCGCCCTCCAGCAGCGGGCCCGCCGCAACGCCATGGTCGCGCTCACCGCGTGCACCCAGCGCCGCGCCGAGCGCGAGGACGTCGAGGCCTTCCTCGCCGCCCGATTCGACGCGCGTCGTACCCCTGTTGTCGAGGGTTCCGTCTCGCTGCACGCCTGAGGAACCGCCTGATCCGGTCCGGGTCCGGCAGAATCGACGCATGTCGACCTCCGCTCCCCGGCCCGGACAGCGCGTCCGGTCCGCGTCGATCGCCTTCCGCGACATCCTGTCCGACGACGGGACGCACGTCCGTGCCTGGACGAACGACCCGGACGGCGAGATCGACGGGCCCACCGTCGTGCTCTGCAACGGGCTGGGCACGAACCCGTACCTGTGGCCGTGGCTGCTCGAGCCCGACTGCGGCGTACGCGTGGTGTCGTGGAACCACCGCGGCGTCGGCGGCTCCGAGCGCCCGGCCGACCCGAAGCACGTCGAGATCGAGCACTTCGTCCAGGACGGGCTGTCCGTCATGGACCACTTCGGCATCGACAGCGCCGTGCTCATGGGCTGGTCGATGGGCGTCAACACCGCCTTCGAGCTGACCTACCGGCACCCCGAGCGGGTCCGCGGCATCTTCGCGATGTGCGGTGTCCCCGGCGACACCTTCGCCACCATGCTCGGCCCGCTGCACCTGCCGCGGCTGGTCGCCCGCGCGGTCACCGTCAACGCCTGCCGGGTCGCGCAGTACGCCGGCTGGGCGGTCAACCCGCTGGTCCGGCACCTCCCGATCAACGCGAGCACGGTGCGACTCCTGGGACGGACCGGGTTCATGTTCCCCGTGGCCGACCCCGAGGCGGCCGCGATCGGGCTGCAGGAGTTCGCGACCACCCCCGTCGACTGGTACGCCCACCTCGCGATCAGCACCTCGAAGCACCCGCGGGTGCGGCTCAGCCAGATCAAGGTGCCCACCATGTTCGTCTCCGCGACGTGGGACGTCCTGGCCGGTGCCCGTGACATGGCCAGCGCCTCCCGGCGGCTCACCGAGACAGGCAAGGACAGCACGTACGTCGAGCTGCGCGGCTCCCACTTCGTCCAGCTCGAGCAGCCCGAGCGCGTCCACGGCCTGCTGCTCGAGTTCCTGGAGCAGCTGTCGTGAGGCGGCGTCCCCGCAGCGCAGCCGGCCTCGCCGCGCTCGCGCTGCTCGCTGCGGGCTGCGGCCAGGGCGGCAACGTGAGCAAGGTCGACGTGATGGGCACCGCCACGGCGGCCCCCACCGGGTCGGTCGTCGACGGCAAGGTCATCTTCACCATCGACGGCATCCCCGACGTCGTCGCCACCGTGGCGAGTGGACTGGCGACGCCGTGGGGCATCGACTTCCTCCCCGATGGCCGCGGCGTGGTCACCGAGCGCGACAGCGGCCGGGTCGTGGTGATCACCCCGCCGAAGGTCGGCGGCAACGGCAAGACCACGAAGGACGAGGGCAAGGTCGTCGAGGTCGGCACCATCCCCGAGACGGCGCCCGGCGGCGAGGCCGGCCTGCTCGGCGTGGCCGTCTCCCCCAGCTTCTCCTCCGACGGTCTCGTCTACTTCTACGTCTGCACCAAGGACGACAACCGCGTCGTACGCGCGCAGCTGTCCGGCGACCGGCTCGGCGCCGTCGAGCCGATCCTCACCGGGATCCCCAACGGCCGCATCCACGACGGCGGCCGACTCGCGTTCGGCCCCGACGGCTTCCTCTACGTCTCCACCGGCGAGACCGGCGACGACCAGCTGGCGCGTGACAAGAAGTCGTACGCCGGCAAGATCCTGCGGATCACCGCGGACGGCCAGCCCGCCCCCGGCAACCCGTTCGGCGACGCCGTGTGGTCGTGGGGACACCGCAACGTCGAGGGCCTCGCCTGGGACGACAAGGGCCTGCTCTGGGCCTCCGAGTTCGGTGACGCCAAGGCCGACGAGCTCAACCGGATCGTGCCCGGTGAGGACTACGGCTGGCCGATCGTCGAGGGCACCGGCGGCCCGGCCAAGTACACCCAGCCGCTGCTGACCTGGTCGCCCGACGAGGCGTCCCCCTCCGGCCTGGCGTACGCCGGCACGTACCTGTGGATGGCTGCGCTCAACGGCGAGCGGCTGTGGCGGATCAAGGTGGCCGACGGCCAGGTGAGCGACCCGACGGCGTACTTCGCCGGGGAGAAGAAGGGCGCTGCCGGCGAGTACGGCCGGCTGCGGACCGTGGCCCGCGCACCCGACGGGCGGCTGTGGCTGAGCACGAGCAACAAGGACGGTCGCGGCACCCCGGGCGCCGACGACGACCGGATCCTGCTCATCGAGCCGTAGCCGCCCCCGGGTCGATCCGGGCCTTGCGGGCCGCGCGGCGCAGGGTGACCAGCACCGCCGGGCCGAGCAGCACGATCGCGAGCGCATTGGTGACCGCGCGGCCGGTGTCCCAGCCGCCGGTCGAGGTCAGCAGCGTGTAGACGACGAAGTGGTGCAGGTTCTCGACCACTCCCGCGCCGGGGACGTACGAGATCTCGGTCGAGTCCTGCCCGGGCACCTGGATGCCGGCCATGAACGGCCAGCCCTGCAGGTTCATCAGCAGGCCGTAGAGGTAGGCCGACACGATGCCGTAGGCCGCCAGCAGGGCGATCTCCGCGTGTCCACGGACCCGGCGCGGGAGCAGCCCGGCGCCCATGCCGACCCATGCGGCGACGAGCATCTGGAACGGCAGCCACGGACCGACGCCGGCGGTCATCAGGGCGGAGGCGAACAGCGAGGTGCAGCCGAGCACGAAGCCGAACCCGGCTCCGAACACCCGCCCGCCGAGGATCAGCAGGAAGAACACCAGCTCCAGGCCCGCCGTACCGGCGCTGACGAGGCGGAGCACCGCGTTGACCGCACTGAGGACGCCGAGGATCGCGAGCACGCGGGCATCCATGCCGCCCTCACTCATCTCGGCGAGGACCACGCCCAGGATCACCGGCAGCAGGAGCAGGAAGAGGAACGGCGGGTCGACCCGCTCGGTGTCGGCCGGCACGTCGAGGAGCAGCGGCCAGGCGAGCATCAGCAGCCCTATCACGGAGGTGATCGCGAGGACGATGCTGGAGCGCAGCTGCAGCGGTACGGCGGCCGAGCGGGTCCGGCTCGTGGTGGGGCTCACCGGGCGACCTCGGTCGCCAGGCTCGCGGCCACGTCGTCGACGCGCAGCCAACCGGCGCCGAGCACCTTGGTGACCTGCGGCGCGAAGGCGGGCGACTCGGAGACCGTCGGCACCACGGGCCCGGCCGAGACGACCTCGCCCTCGGCGAGGACCACGAGGTCGTCGGCGACCTGCGCGACGAACTCGACGTCGTGGGTGGCGACCAGCACCGCGCGGGCCGCACCGGGCTCGGCGGCGAGCTCGCGGAGCAGGCCGGCGAGGGCGCGCTTGGCCGGGTAGTCGAGGCCGCGGGTCGGCTCGTCGAGCAGCAGCACGGGCGGCCGGGCGGTGAGCACGATCGCCACCGCCAGCGCGAGCCGCTGCCCCTCGGAGAGGTCGCGGGGGTGCCGGTCGGCGTCGATGCCCGGCGCGAGCCGGTCGAGGACGGCGCGGCAGGTGCCGGCGTCCGCGCGGGCGGACCGGTCGGCGGCAGCGCACTCCTCGGCGACGGTCTCGAGGTAGAGCAGGTCGGCGGGGCTCTGCGGCACCAGGCCGGTGGTGGCCCGGCGCTGCTCGGGCTTGAGGTCGGCCGGGTCCTGGCCGGCCACCCGCACGGTGCCCGAGGCCGCGGTGTGGCGGCCCTGCAGTGCCCAGAGCAGCGTCGACTTGCCGGCGCCGTTGCGGCCCATCAGCGCAGTGACGGTCCCGGGCCGCAGGGTCAGGTCAACCTCGCGGAGGACGGGGGTCCGGCCGTGGGCCAGCACCAGGCGCCGTACGTCGACGACGGGCTCCGCGCTGGCGGGCTGCTCACGGTGCGGCGGCGCGCCCAGCCGCTCCTTCAGCGCGGGCGCGCGGCGCCGGGCGTCGCGAACGGTGAGCGGCAGCGGCTGCCAGCCGGCGAGCCGGCCCAGCTCGACCAGCGGCGGCGCGATCGGGGCGTCCTGGAGCACCTCGGCGGGGTCGCCCACCTCGACGCGGCCACCACCGTGGAGCAGGCAGAGCCGGTCGGCGAAGGGCACCACGCGCTCGAGGCGGTGCTCGGCGACCAGCACCGAGACGCCGAGGTCGTGGACCAACCGGGTGAGCGTGGCGAGGACGTCCTCGGCCGCGGTCGGGTCGAGCGCCGAGGTGGGCTCGTCGAGGACCAGCAACCGGGGATGGGTCGTGAGCACGGCGCCGATCGCGACGCGCTGCTGCTGGCCCCCCGACAGGGTGCGCAGGTCGCGGTGGCGCAGGTCGGCGATGCCGAGCAGGTCGAGGGTCTCCTCGACCCGGCGGCGCATCGTCGGCGCGGGCAGGCCCAGCTGCTCCATCCCGAACGCCAACTCCTCCTCCACCGTGTCGGTGACGAACCACGCGGCGGGGTTCTGGCCGACGTACCCGATCGCGTGTGCGCGCTCCCGGGCCGGCTGCTCGACGATGCTGGCGCCGTCGAGGAGGACGTCGCCGGTGAGCGTGCCGCCGGTGTAGGACGGCACCAGGCCGGCCACGACGCCGAGCAGCGTCGACTTGCCGACGCCGGTCGGCCCGGCGAGCACGACCAGCTCGCCGTCGGTGACGGTCAGGTCGATCCCGTCGAGGACGGTGGTCCGGGTGGTGGTCTCCGGGTCGTCGTACGTCAGTGTGATCCCGCGCAGCTCGAGCATCAGACGAGTGCCTCCTCACGTCGCTGGGCGGTGACCGGCAGCGGCGCGGCCCACACCGGGACCACCGCGACCAGCGCGGCAGCCAGGGCGAGCAGCGAGACGTCGGGGCGGACCAGTACGCCGGGGTGCGCGACGGCCGTCTCCCAGCGCTGGAGCGCCCACATCCCCGCACCTGCGGCGATCCCGGCCCCGGCGACCATGAGCTCGGGGAGCCGCCAGCGGTCGGGGCGGTAGCGGGTGCGCTGCACTCGCCGGCCCGCCAGCGCGAAGCCGCCGAGGGCGAGGAGCATCCCGAGGACCAGCATCGGCAGAGCCAGCACGCGCGGCGCCGTGCTGTCGAGGAAGGCGTAGACGCCGACGCAGACACCGATCAGGCCGGCGATGATCAGCGCGCCCGTGCGGCGCCGCTGCTGGGCGGTGAGCTCGCCGGTGCGGCCGTAGCCGCGGGCGTCCATGCCGGCGGCGAGCGCGAGCGAGCGGTCGAAGGCGTCCTCGAGGATCGGGACCAGCAGGCGTCGTACCCCCCGGATCCGGCGGAACCGACCCTCCGCTCCCCCACGCAGCTGTTGCGCCGCCCGCACCCGGCGCGCGCTGTCGGCCAGCTGCGGGACGACGCTGATCGCCACCGTCATCGCCGTACCGATCTCGTAGAGGGCCGGCGGCAGCGACTTCATCAGCCGCTTCGGGTTGGCCAGCGCGTTGGCGGCACCGACCGCGATCAGCAGGGTCGCCAGGCGCAGGCCCTCGTACGTCGCCGCGAGCAGCTCCTCACGCGTGAACGGCCCGAGCAGCGAGATGCCCGCCGCCCAGTCCGGCAGCGGGATGCTCGGCAGCGTGAACAGGACGTGGCCCGGCACGTCACCGCCGAGCAGGACACGGAACAGGATCCGCACCACGACCACGACCACACCGAGCCAGACGTAGAGCCGGAACGAGCGCGCCCACGGCTGGTCGGAGCGGCAGGTGAGCACGACGAGGCTGATCACGCCGAGCAGGACGAGCAGCAGCCACGGGTTGGTCGTGCAGGAGGCGGCCACGGCCAGCCCCACCGCCCAGACCCACCACGCGACGGGGTGGAGGTCCCGTGCCAGCCGTCCTGCGCCCACGACCCGCTCAGGCCCTGCGTCGACGGATCAGGGGTACGGCGCCCGCCGCCCCCAGCACCACCACGACCAGCCCGATCCCCAGCCACGCCGGGAACCCGCCGCCGTCGTCCTTGCCGTCCGCGTCCGCGGCCGTCGTCCTGGGGCCGTCGGTGATCTCGTCGATCGACGGCAGCCCGGTCGTCGTGGTCTGGCTCGGGGTGTCGGCCGGGGTCGCCTCGGTCGTCGCCTCCGTCGGCGTCGCCGTGCTCCCGGATGCGCTCGGGGTGGCGCTGGCACTGGCGCTCGGGGTCGCCGAGGTCGCGCTCGCCGAGGGCTTGGGGGTCGGCTTGGCCGTCGACTTCTTGGTCGGCGACGGCTTCGGCTTCGTGGTCTTCGTCGGGCTCGGCGCAGGCGTCGGCTTCGCCTCCTGGACCCGCGGGGTCGGCGTGACGTCGGGCGGTGCAGCCTGGCCGCTGCCCTGGTGCCACGCGAAGGCGACGTACCCGCCATCAGGGACCCGCAGGCTCGCCACCCCGCGCGCGGCGTACGTCCACGTGCCCGCCTTGCCGTCGGACCACCACAGGCTCCAGTAGGCGTCGGTCTCGGTGCAGTCGCCGTTGGCCGGGTTGCCGTTGATCTTGCAGACGAAGCCGCTCATGCCGGCCGCCTGGCTGTACTCGAGCTTGTAGCCGGCGTCTGCGAAGTTGTTCGCCGCGGTGCCGCCATCAGCGTCGCAGCCCGCGCTGATGCCGGCGCCGAGCTGGTTGGAGTCGACGACGACGGTGATGCCGGTGCTCCCACCACAGGCGGCGGCCGAGGCCGACACCTGTGGGAGCAGCACGACGGCTGCCGCGACGAGGATCGTCGCGGCAGTCGCGCGCAGGGTGCTGCTGAAGGTCATCAGACGACCCGGGTGGTGGCCTTGCCCTTGCGGTCGGGGAACTGGCCGACCACCTTGACCTTGGCCTTGCCGCGCTTGGTGACCTTGATCTTCACCTTCGCGACGCCGTTGGCGTTCGCGGTGCCGGTGGCGGTCTTCTTGCCGATCGTGACGGTCACGCTCTCGCCGGCGGCGAGACCCTTGACCTTGACCGTCGCCTTCTTCTTCGCCTTGAGCTTGGTGGCGACCTTGACCTTGAGCTTCTTGGCGTCGAGGGCCTTGAGGGTCATGGTCGTGCTGCCACCGAGGAAGGTCAGCGTGACCGGGTGGTCGGCGGTACCTGCCGGCACTACGTACGTGGCGGATGCCGGCGCGGTCAACTGCTGGGGGGCGCCCAGACCGGTGATGCAGACCTGCAGACCGTTGCGTGCTCCCTGGAGCGGCAGGGTCGCCGTCGTACCAGCGTCTGCGAACTTCGGCAGGCTCGGCTGGGCCGCGGGAAGGTAGGCCAGTCCCTCCAGGGCCTGCGCGGTCGCCGGACCGGCCTGGTCGACCTCGTCGGCGGTCACGCCGCCAGCGAATGCGAGGTCGTCATAGGCGATGGCACCGGCGTTCGGGCCGGGCACACCACAACCCGGGAGGGCGACGGACTGGTGGGCCGCGACCCACGACGCCGCAGCGGAGGCCTCGGTCGTGCGCCCCGTGAGGCCGAATGCGTACGCGGCGAGCCCGGTGCTGTTGGCGTTCACGCCGAGGAAGCCCGCGTCGATCCCGCCGCTCGGCTTCTGGGTCGAGCGCAGGTAGGCAACTCCCGAGTCGATCGCGGCCTTGACGGCGACTTCCGACTGCCAGGGCGCGAGGGCCTGCAGTGCCCAGGACGTGGCGTCCACGTCGTTGGTCCAGCCACCGGCGTCATAGCCCCAGCCATCGGTCGCAGCGGGACCGCGCTGGCCGACGAGGAAGTCACGCGCCTTCGGCGCCTCGTTGCTACCAAGCGTCTGGAGCGCGAAGACCGCCCAGACCTGGTTGTAGACGGTGTCGGTGCTACCGAGCTGGCCCGTCGCGTTGTCGACCTGGGTGGCCAGCGCCGCAGCGAGGTCCAGGTGGTCGTCGCCTGCGTCGGAGGCGTTGCCGCCGGTCACGGCATAGAAGTACGCCGCGTGGGCGACCTTGCCTACGTTCGCCGCAGCATTGACGTCGCCGACGTAGTCGGCGACGGTGGCGTCGATGCCATCGGTGAGCTTTGTCAGCGCGGCGGACGGCGCCTGTCCGGTGGCCGCAAGGCTGATGCCGAAGTCGAGGTTGGCGCCGTAGAAGAAGCCTCCGACCCCGCCACCGGGGATCAGGCCGTCACCGCCGATGGCATCGCTCAGCCACGCCGCGGCGGCGCTCGCCTCGGGGTTGGGCGGGGCCGGGGCCGCGTGCGCGGCCGGAGCCGGCGCAATCGCCATCAGACCGCCTGCGACGACGGCGCTGCCGGCGACGGCAACAACCGCCCGGCGTACGAACATGGAGGTGGACATGTGGGGCCTTCCCGCTGCAGCCGACGGGCGGGCCCAGATCTCCTGTGCCACTGACCCGCTGCTCTCCGCGACAGCGTTGTGTCAGGACGCGCCATGGCGGGTGCTCCGGCTCACCGCTCCCCCGAGGGGCGGTCCACGGTTGCGGGTCAGCGCCGGGATTCGACCGGCTTCCCCCACCACGGGCGTGTTCTCGATGTAACCGGCTCAGGGTACCTCCGCTCGGCCCCTGCGCCCTCATCCGCCCATCGCCGACCAGTTGGTGCGGTCGCGACATCGCGACACGCCGGCCGGGCGGCGTGTCGGTGCCCCGCGGGTGCACACGTTGGCCTGTGGAGAGCCGGATGCACCAAGCCCCTGATCGGGAGAGGGTGAGCGGGTGGATCCGGTGGAGGCACTCGAGCGTCTGGGCGGAATCGCCACGGCGCACGACCTGCTCCTGCTCACGTCACGCCGCCGGCTCCGAACCGCTGTCGACCGGCGCACGGTCCTGCGCGCTGGTCACGGTCGCTACGCGCTTCCTGCCGCCGATCAGGCCCGGCGCGCGGCCGTGCTCGTCGGCGGTCACGTCACCCATCTCAGCGCAGCCCTGCACTGGGGCTGGGAGGTCCGGATCCCGCCCCGGCGCCCGCAGGTCGGCGTCCCCCACGGGCGGCCAGTGCCCCGTGTGACCGCCGCCGACGTACGCCGCCTCCCGCGCGGCACGGCAACCGAGGGCTGGGCGACCAGTCCGCTCGCGACCGTCCTCCAGTGCGCGCGCGACCTGCCGTTCGCGGATGCGCTGACCGTGGCCGACTCGGCCCTCCGGCACCGGGCGGTCGCGTACGACGACCTGCGGGCCGCAGCCACCGGGCGCGACCGCAAGGTCGTGCTCCACGCGACCAGGCTCGCTGCCAACCCGTTCGAGTCGGCCTTGAGGGCTCTGGCGATCGAGGAGGCCGTGCCGGTGGTGGCGCAGTTCGAGATCCACGCGCGTGGGCTCGTGCTGCATCCCGACCTGGTCGATCCGCTGGCTGGGGTGGTGCTCGAGGCCGAGTCGTGGGAGTTCCACGGCAAGGACAGGCGCGCGTTCGAGACGGACTGCGAGCGGTACAACGCCCTCACCGCCACTGGCTGGCGCGTACTTCGGTTCACCTGGGCCCAGGTGATGCACCACCCGGGCCTGGTGCGCGCCGTCCTCCGTGAGACGTACGCCGACCTGGCGGCCTGATCTGCTCAGGCCGCCTTGTTGACCAGCAGGTTCGTGGCGTGCGCCCACGGCTGGCCGGGGACGCCGCTCTGGGCGATCCAGCTCGACGCGGTGCAGGCGGTCGCCGAGGACTTCACGGTGACGGTCAGCAGCCGCTTGCCCTTCGCGGCGAGCGTCGGCGTCACGTAGGTGCCGGCGAGGGCCGCGGCGGTGACGTTCGTGGCGCCGTCCTTGACCGTCACCGTGTAGCCACAGGCAGCGTCGGCGAGCTTGAACGCGATGGCCGAGGGCGCGGTCGAGCTGTTCTGCAGGGTCAGCGAGAACACGGCCGAGCCGGTCGCGGTGACGGTCGGGGCGGTGAGGACCTGGTAGTCCTGGCCGCCGCCGACCGGCAGCTGGCTGCCCTGCTTGGCGATCAGGTCGGTGGCCGAGGTGCCGGCCACATCGGTCGTGCGCTCGGTGTCGAGGTAGAGCACGTCGAGCAGCGGGCCGTCGGTGGCGTAGAGGGCGAGGACCGTCTGGAAGTGGAAGCCGGTCTTCGGTACGACGACCTTCACCGTCAGTGTCTGCGCGGTGCCCGGCGTGAGGGCGCGCGTGTAGTAGCCGTCGGTCGTGCCGGCGAGGGGCCGCAGGGCCAGCGGACCGTCGTACAGGTTCGACGGGGCGGCGCCGCCGAGATCGGTGAGGCGCAGCCGGTACTGCGCGAGCGTCGGGCCGGTGTTCTTCACCTGGACCGTGAAGGACACGGTGGCCCCGGCGCGGCCGACCTGGCTGACCATCGGGCTGGTGGTGTACGCCGATCCGGCCGGCCCCTTGGCGAGCAGGTCACCGGTGTGGCTGGCGGCCGTGGCCGGGCCGGCGCCCGCGAGAGCCAGCAGGCCGCCGGCCAGGCCGAGGACGAGGGAAAGGACGGCGAGGCGGGGTCGCCGGGCGCGGAACAGCGTCATCGTTGGTCACTCCCCATGAGCTGCGGCCGTCGGGATGACGGCCGTCCGGGCGCGACGCTAACGGCAACGGAGCCGCCCCGCCCCCGGTTTGCCCGGGTTCGGTGACGGCTCCGCAGCAGTGGAGCAGATGGACCGTCAGGCGAGCTTCTCGAGGATCAGCTCCCGCACCCGGGCGGCGTCAGCCTGGCCCCGGGTCGCCTTCATGACCGCGCCGATGACCGCCCCGGCGGCGGCGTGGTTGCCGCCCCGGATCTTCTCGGCGATGTCGGGCTGGGCGGCGAGCGCCTCGTCGATCGCGGCGAGCAGCGGGCCGTCGTCGGAGACGAGGGCCAGGCCGCGCTTCTCGATCACCTCGGCGGCCGTGCCCTCGCCGGCGATGAGACCGTCGAAGACCTGGCGGGCGAGCTTGTCGTTGATCGTCTTCGCGTCGACCAGCGCCTGCACCTCGGCGACCTGCTTCGGCGTGACGCCGACCTCGGCCAGCTCGACACCGGCGTCGTTGGCACGACGCAGCAGCTCGGCGACCCACCACTTGCGCGCCGACTGCGGGGCGGTGCCCTCGGCGACGGTGGCCTCGATCAGCGGCAGCGCACCGGCGGCCCAGACGTCGCGCATCTCCAGGTCGGAGAAGCCGTACTCCGTCTGGAGCCGGTTCCGCCGCTGGAGCGGGTTCTCCGGGAGCGTGCCCCGCAGCTCCTCGACCCACTCCCGCGACGGCGCGACCGGCACCAGGTCCGGCTCGGGGAAGTAGCGGTAGTCCTCGGCGTCGGACTTCTCGCGACCCGACGACGTCGTACCGGTGTCCTCGTGGAAGTGCCGCGTCTCCTGCAGCACCGAGCCGCCGGCGTCGAGGATGCCGGCGTGCCGCGACATCTCGAAGCGGACCGCACGCTCGACCGAGCGCAGCGAGTTGACGTTCTTCGTCTCCGAGCGCGTCCCGAGCTTGTCCGCACCCTTCAGCGCCAGCGACAGGTTGACGTCGGCGCGGATCGAGCCCTGGTCCATCCGGGCGTCGGAGACGTCGAGGGCGAGGATCAGGTCGCGGAGCTGACCGACGTACGCGCGGGCCACGGCCGGCGCCTTCTCGGCCGGCACCAGGATCGGGCGGGTGACGATCTCGATGAGGGGGATGCCGGCGCGGTTGTAGTCGACCAGCGAGTAGTCGGCACCGTGGATGCGGCCGGTGGCGCCACCGACGTGGGTGGACTTGCCGGTGTCCTCCTCCATGTGGGCACGCTCGATCTCGACCCGGAAGGTCTCCCCCTCCACCTCGACGTCGAGCCAGCCGTCGAAGGCGATCGGCTCGTCGTACTGGGAGGTCTGGAAGTTCTTCGGCATGTCCGGGTAGAAGTAGTTCTTCCGCGCGAACCGGCACCACTCGGCGATCGAGCAGTTCAGCGCCAGGCCGATCCGGATCGCCGACTCGACGGCCTTGGCGTTGACGACCGGCATAGCGCCGGGCAGGCCGAGGCAGGTCGGGCAGACCTGGGTGTTGGGCTCGCCACCGAAGACCGCGGGGCAGCCGCAGAACATCTTCGTGTTCGTGTTGAGCTCGACGTGCACCTCGAGGCCGAGGGCGGGGTCGTACTTCGCGATGACCTCGTCGAACGGGACCAGCGTCTCACTCATCGGGGACCCTCCAGCGTCGGAGCCTTGGCAAGGATCGGACCACCCCAGCGGGAGGTCAGGGCCGCCTCGACGGCAGCGCCGACGCGGTAGAGCCGGTCGTCGGCGAGCGCCGGCGCCAGCACCTGGAAGCCGACCGGCAGGCCGTCCTCGTCGGCGAGGCCGGCGGGGACCGAGATGCCGGGTACGCCGGCCAGGTTGGCCGGGATCGTGGCGAGGTCCTGCAGGTACATCGCCAGCGGGTCGTCGAGCTTGTCGCCCAGCGGGAACGCCGTGGTCGGCGAGGTCGGCGAGACCAGCACGTCGACGTTCTCGAAGGCAGCCGCGAAGTCGCGCGAGATGAGCGTGCGGACCTTCTGCGCCTGGCCGTAGTAGGCGTCGTAGTAGCCGCTCGACAGGGCGTAGGTGCCGATCATGATGCGGCGCTTGACCTCGTCGCCGAAGCCGGCGTCGCGGGTCGCCTTCATGACGGCCTCGGCGCTCGGGTCGCCGTCGGGGACGACGCGCAGGCCGTAGCGCATGGCGTCGAACTTGGCGAGGTTGGAGGAGCACTCCGCCGGCAGGATGAGGTAGTAGGCCGCCATCGCGTGCACGAAGGTCGGGCAGGAGATCTCGGTGACCTCGGCGCCCAGCTCCTTCAGCAGGTCGACCGTCTCGGCGAAGCGCTGCATCACGCCGGGCTGCCAGCCGTCGCCGGCCAGCTCCTTGATCACACCGACCTTGAGGCCGGCGAGGTCGCCGGTCGCGCCCTGGCGGGCGGCCTCCACGAAGCTGCCGACCGGGACGTCGACCGACGTCGAGTCGAGCGGGTCGTGGCCGGCGATCAGCTCGTGCAGCAGCGCCGAGTCGAGGACGGTCCGGGTGACCGGACCGACCTGGTCGAGGCTGTTGGCGAGCGCGACCAGGCCGTAGCGCGAGACACCGCCGTACGTCGGCTTCACGCCGACGGTGCCGGTGACGGCGCCGGGCTGGCGGATCGAGCCGCCGGTGTCGGTGCCGAGGGCCAGCGGGGCCTCGAAGGCCGCCACGGCCGCGGCCGAGCCACCGCCGGAGCCGCCCGGGATCCGGGTCTGGTCCCACGGGTTGCGGGTCGGGCCGTACGCCGAGTGCTCGGTCGAGGAGCCCATGGCGAACTCGTCCATGTTGGTCTTGCCGAGGATCGGCAGACCGGCCTCCTTGATGCGGCGCACCACGGTGGCGTCGTACGGCGGCACCCAGCCCTCGAGGATCTTCGAGCCACAGGTGGTCGGCAGGCCCTGCGTGGCCAGCACGTCCTTGACCGCGATCGGGACGCCGTCGAGCAGGTGCCGGGTCTCCCCCGCGGCGCGGCGGGCGTCGGACTCGGCGGCCTGGACCAGCGCGCCCTCGGCGTCGACGTGCAGGAAGGCGTGCACGCCGGCCTCCGCCGAGCCGTCGACGGCGGCGATCCGGTCGAGGTGCGCCTGGGTGAGCTCGACAGAGGTCGTCTCGCCGGCGGCCAGCGCGTCGGCCAGCTCGGCGGCGGTCTTCGTGATCAGCTCGCTCACTGCTCGTCCCCCAGGATCCGCGGGACCCGGAACCGCTGCTCCTCGACCGCCGGCGCGCCGGACAGCGCCTGCTCGGCGCTCAGGCTCGGGCGGACGACGTCCTCACGGAAGACGTTGGTGAGCGGGATCGGGTGGGAGGTCGGCGGCACGTCGTCGCCGGCCACTCCGCTGATGGACGCGACCGCCTCGAGGATCACGTTGAGCTGGGGGGCCAGGTGGTCCAGCTCGGCGTCATCGAGGTCGATCCGGGCGAGGTCGGCCAGGTGGGCCACCTCGTCGCGGGAGAGTTGAGACATGCCCGCGATTCTAGGCCGCGATCCGGTCCCTAGACTTCGCCGGGTGTACGCCTCTGTCCCCGTCCCGCGCCGCCTGCCGCAGCGCGTGGTCGTGGCCGGCACTCCGGGCGACCCGCTCGCGGCCTTCCTGACGCGCCTCGCGACCACCCTCGACGTCCCCCTCGTCCCGCTCGCGGACCTGTCCGGGCCGGGCGAGGTGGCACGGCTGGCGGCGTTCGACGGCTGGGTGACGACGGCCGACGAGGCCTGGGCCCGCCCGCTCGTCCTCGAGCGCACCGACGTCCTGGTCCGGGTCGAGCTGGAGTCCGCCTCGTTCGCCGGAAAGGTACGCCGCACCCTGCGCCGGATCCGCTCCGATGCCCGCGAGCGCGGGCCCGACCTCGGCTGGGTCGACCGCGCACCCGCGATCCATCCCCGGCTGGCCGTCGTCCGGCTCCCGGACCCGGACACCGCGGAGAGCTGGCTTCGCTCGCTGGAGAGGTAGCTATCGATGACCGACGTACCCCCTGACTTCCTGAACAGCATGGGCACCGGACCCTCGCCCTTCGGCGACCTCACTCCGTCCGCGCGACAACGGCAGGCCATCTCCTTCGACACCGCAGGCGCCTGCACGAACCTCCTCGAGAAGGCGGCGACCGCGCTCCGGCACGGGGACGAGGCGGCCGCCGACAGACTCCTGCACCGCGCGGCCACCAAGCCCTTCGACCGACGAGAGGGCTCGTGGCCGATCCTCGAGGCCGCCCACATGATGCTCTTCAACCTCGTCGTCGACACGCTGGAGGAATCGGCGCAGGACGACCACCGCTGGCTCGACGTCAGCATCCAGGTCCTCGACGACGCCGTTGGTACGGCACATGACGAGATGAACAGCGTCCTGGCCGTCGTCGCGTCCGAGTACGAGCTGACCCGGCGCGAGTACGCCCGTCTCTCCTCGCGCCTCTCCGCCGAACCGACCATCGACGAAGAGATCGACCCACGTCGTGGACCGGAGCAGCTCCTCCAGCACGCACGATCCGTCCTCGGCATCTGCATCGCGTTCACCGACGCGGCCGGCGTGGCGGGAATCGCGTCGCCAGCCCCGCTGTAACACGCCGTCCACCCGACTACCTGGCGGTTGTCAGCACCAGCCACGGCGTGTCGCCGGCGTGTCGCGCTGACAGCCGGCGACAAGTGAGATGGACAACGTGTTACAGCACCGCCCGGACGCCGCGACGCTCGTTCGGCTGACGCCCGGCCAACCTTTCCCGCACCCCACGGCATCTGTGAGGGTGACGAGGAGAGGAAGTCGATGCCGCGAAGACTCACCGACGACGAGTTCGTCCAGCTGATGCACGGGTGCTGGGCCGGGCTGTACCGGACGGCGTACCTGCTCCTCGGCGACCACGCCGAGGCCGAGGACCTGGTGCAGACCGCACTGGCGAAGACCTACACTAACTGGCACCGGGTGCAGAGCATCGAGAGCGCCGGCGGGTACGCCCGGGCCACGCTCGTCAACACCGCCGCCTCGTGGTTCCGCAAGAAGGGCTGGCGCAACGAGCGACCGTCCGCGCAGCTGCCGGACACTCCCGGTCCCGAGGTCGACGCCAGCGCCCGCACCGACCTGATGGCCGCCCTCGCCGAGCTGCCGCCGGGACAGCGGGCGGTCGTCGTGCTCCGGTTCTACGAGGACCAGAGCGTCGCCCAGGTCGCCCACGCCCTCGGGGTCACCCAGGGCACCGTCAAGAGCCAGACCTCTCAGGCGCTCGCGAAGCTGCGCACCAGCCTCGGCGACGCCGTGATCCCCCAGGGAGCCGACCATGACTGAGCGCCTCGCCGCCCTGCTGCACGAGGAGGCGGTGTACCTCGCCGTGCCGCCGCTGCCCGCCGACGATGTCGTACGACGCGGGCGCGGCCTGCGCACCCGACGCCGGGTCCGCCGCGGCGGGACCGTGCTCGGGGTCGCCGCAGTCGTCGCCGCGGTGACCGTCGCCGGCACCCGGCTCGGCGGCGACCAGCAGCCGACGGGGCGCGACCTCGCGGCCGCCGTACCGGCCACGGACAGCGACTGGGCCGTGGCCCAGGGCTCGACCGTCCATCTCGGCACCGGCGCCTCGGCCGACGTGCCCGGGCAGGTGAAGGCGATGTACTACACCTCGGCCGGGATGCTGGTGCGGATCGGGAAGTCGCCCGACACCGACGCCCCCGACTCGGCGTACTGGCTGATCGCGCCCGACGGCACCCGCTCCGACTTCGGGCTGCGACTCGGCGACCGCAAGCCGGGCACCGACCCGACATTGCCCTACCTCGCCTACGCCACCGCCGGCGACGACGCCGAGCACTGGACCGTGGTGCTGCGCGACGTCCGCACCGGCGAGGTCGCCACCCGGATCCCGGTCGAGGGCGCGTTCACCTGGGGCGGCTGGGTCGCGCCGCCGGTGGCGCTGTCCGGCGACCACGTGTACGTCGGCGTCGACGGCACCCTGCTCGACGTGCGGTGGCGCACCGGGGAGGTGCGCACGACCTCGATCCCGACCCACATGCCGGAGACCGCTGGTGGTCGCGACGTGGTGTCCGACGACCGCCGGGGCACCATCGACGTGATCGACGCAGCCACCGGCTCCGTCCTGCTGCCCCTGCAGCAGGACGACGACACGTGGCCCCGGCTGTCGCCGGACGGCTCGCACGTCCTGCTGACGCCGATGGCGAACTGCTACGCGGACAAGCCCCAGTGCAGCTTCGACGGCCCCGAGGCGACTGTGGTCGACCTGACCAGCGGCCAGCGGACGACCGTCCGGCTGACGTACGGCGAGTACGGCTGGACCGCGACCGGACGGCTGCTCCAGGTCGACGGCACGTCCGTCCGGTCCTGCGACCCCGACACCGGCGCGTGCGTGCCGACGCCGGTCACCCTCGACCCCGACGCGAGCCTCAAGGTCAGCGGGAACTCCTACGAGTCCTGATCGCTGCTGGCCGGGGGCGGCCCCTCGGCCAGCAGCTTCTTGAACCCGTCCTCGTCGAGGATCGGGACGCCGAGCTGTTCGGCCTTCTCCGCCTTGGAACCGGCGTTCTCGCCTATCACCACGAAGTCGGTCTTCTTCGACACCGACCCGGCCGCCTTGCCGCCGCGGGACAGGACCGCCTCCTTGGCGGAGTCGCGGGAGAAGTCCTGCAGCGAGCCGGTCACGACGACCGTCAGGCCCTCGAGGGTGCGCTCGACGGACTCGTCGCGCTCGTCGGCCATGGAGACGCCGGCGGCGGTCCACTTGTCGACGATCGCGACGTGCCACGGCACCTCGAACCACTCGATGACCGCCCGCGCGATGGTCGGGCCGACGCCCTCCGCAGCGGCGAGCTCCTCCTCGGTGGCGGCGCGGATGGCCTCCATCGAGCCGAACTCCTGGGCGAGCGCGCGCGACGCGCTCGGGCCGGTGTGCCGGATGGAGAGGGCGACGATGACCCGCCACAGGGCGACGTCCTTGCGGGCGTCGAGGTTGGCGAGGAGCTTCTCGCCGTTGGCGGAGAGCTGCGGGCCGTCCTCGTCCTTCTTCGGCGCACGGGTGAACAGCTCGGTGGCGCGGAGCTGGTCGGCGCTGAGGTCGAACACGTCGCCCTCGTTGGTGATCACGCCCGCGTCGAGCAACGCGACGGCCGCTTCGTAGCCGAGCCCCTCGATGTCGAAGGCGCTGCGGCCGGCGACGAAGAAGACCCGTTCGCGCACCTGCCCCGGGCACGACTCGTGGTTGGGGCAGCGCCGGTCCTTGTCGCCCTCCTTCTGCTCGACCAGCTCGGTCGCGCAGGCCGGGCAGGTCGTCGGCGCGACCCAGGGCGCCAAGCCCTCGGGACGCAGCGGCAGCACCGGGCCGACGATCTCGGGGATCACGTCACCGGCCTTGCGCAGGATGACGGTGTCGCCGGGGCGCACGTCCTTGCGCTCGACCTCGTGGAAGTTGTGCAGCGTGGCGTTCTCGACCGTGGAGCCGGCGACCTTGACCGGCTCCATGACGCCGTACGGCGTGACCCGGCCGGTGCGGCCGACATTGACCGCGATGTCGAGCAGCCTGGTGTTGACCTCCTCGGGCGGGTACTTGTAGGCGATCGCCCACCGCGGCGCGCGGCTCGTCGAGCCCAGTCGGCGCTGGAGGGTGACGTCGTCGACCTTCACCACGACGCCGTCGATCTCGTAGGGGACGATCGTGTGCCGGTTCTCGCCGGCGTTCGCGATGTAGCCCTCGACGTCGGCGAGCGTGGGCAGCACCCGGACCTGCTCGGAGATCGGCAGGCCCCAGGCGGCCAGCGCCTCGTAGGCCTGCGACTGGGCCCGGGGCTCGAAGCCCTCGCGCGCACCGATGCCGTGGCACACCATCCCGAGCGCGCGGGAGGCGGTGACCCGGGGGTCCTTCTGGCGCAGAGAACCGGCAGCCGCGTTGCGCGGGTTGGCGAAGGCGGGCCGCCCGGCCTCGGTCATCGAGACGTTGAGCGCCTCGAAGGCCGCGACGGGCAGGAAGACCTCGCCGCGCACCTCGACCAGCGCCGGCACGGGGAACTCGTCGGTGCCGGTGAGCCGGTGCGGTACGGCGGCGATGGTCTTCACGTTGGGCGTGACGTCCTCCCCCGTGCGGCCGTCGCCGCGGGTCAGCGCGCGGACCAGGCGGCCCTGCTCGTAGAGCAGGTTGATCGCCAGGCCGTCGACCTTGAGCTCGCACAGCAGCGCGGGCGCCTCGACACCGTCGCGGCCGAGCCGGGCGTACCAGGCGCCGAGGTCCTCGAACGAGAAGGCGTTGTCGAGGCTCTCCATCCGCTGCAGGTGGTCGACCGCGGTGAAGTCGGTCGCGACCGCGCCACCGACCTTCTGAGTCGGCGAGTCCGGCGTACGCAGCTCGGGGAACTCCTCCTCGAGCGCCTCGAGCCGGCGCATCCGCTGGTCGAAGTCGGCGTCGGACAGCGTCGGGTCGTCGAGGACGTAGTAGCGGTAGCGGGCGTCCTCGATCACCTCGCTGATCGTCGCGTGCTCGTCGCGGGCCTCGGGCGGGACGGCGGGGAGGTCGGCGGCGTCGCTCATGACCCGCATTCTTCACCGTCGTACCGACACCTCCGCGCACCGGCCGTCGGCCACGTCACCGGAAATGGACTTGCACCGGACGAAACGAAACCGTACCGTTTCATCCATGGTCCCTCGTCTCAGCCGCCGTGAGGCGCCGACCCGACCCCGCGTCGAGGGCGACCGGGAGCAGGAGATCCTCGACGCGACGCTGGCCGTGCTGGTCGACGTCGGGTACGACCGCCTCACCATGGACGCCGTCGCCACGAAGGCGAAGGCATCGAAGGCCACGCTGTACCGCAAGTGGGACGGCAAGGCCGCGCTCGTCATCGACGCCCTGATCTCGCAGAAGACACCGCTGGAGGTCCCCCAGGACACCGGCAGCCTGCGGGGCGACCTGCTCGGCGTGTTCTGCGCCCCGGGCGGACTCACCGACGAGCACCAGACCGCGATCCTCGGGTCCGTGGTGACTGCCATCGGGCGCGACGCCGAGTTCGCCGCCGCGTTCCGGGAGCGGTTCATCGCCCCCAAGGTCGCCGTCGCCCGGCAGATCTACGACCGCGCCCACGAGCGGGGCGAGCTCCGCGACGACGTCGACATCGAGATCCTCTCCGCTGCGCTCCCCGGGATCGTGCTGCACCGCATGTTCCTCCTCGGCGACCAGCCGACCCCCGACCTGATCGCCCGCGTGGTGGACCAGGTCATCATCCCGGCCGCCACCCGCGGCTGACCGCTCCTCACACAACTCCTCACACCCAAGGAATCACTGTGGCCGAAATGACCGCCTCCGACCTGCCCGAGAAGGAGCAGGCCGCACCCGCCTCGAAGCACCTGGGCTGGGCACTCGTCCTCATCTGCGTGGCGCAGCTGATGGTCGTGCTCGACAGCACCATCGCGAACATCGCGCTGCCCTACATCGGCGACGACCTCAAGATCGACGCCTCCAACCTGTCCTGGATCGTCACCGGCTATGCGCTGGCGTTCGGTGGCCTGCTGCTGCTCGGTGGCCGCCTCGGCGACCTGTACGGCCGCCGCCGCGTGTTCATGGCCGGCGTCGCGCTGTTCGCGATCGCCTCCGCGCTCGGTGGCATCGCCCAGAACGAGGCCATGCTGCTCGGCTCGCGGGGGCTCCAGGGCCTCGGCGCCGCGCTCGCCTCGCCGACCGCGCTCGCCCTGATCACCACGACCTTC
This sequence comes from Nocardioides sp. F233, assembly GCF_057813895.1. Lineage (NCBI taxonomy): Bacteria > Bacillati > Actinomycetota > Actinomycetes > Propionibacteriales > Nocardioidaceae > Nocardioides > Nocardioides sp. F233. The sequence goes on along the minus strand of NZ_JBVASH010000004.1, from coordinate 128,662 downwards.
CCGGCCGGCCCGGCGCGCAACCGCGCGTTCTCCGTGTTCGCGATGATGTCGGGTGTCGGTGCCGCGATCGGCCTGATCCTCGGTGGCTGGCTCACCGACCTCGACCCCAACTGGGGCTGGCGCCTGACCTTCCTGATCAACGTCCCGATCGGCCTCGCGGCGGCGTACTTCGCCCCGAAGCTGCTGCCCGACACCGACCACCACGCCGGCGTGCTCGACCTGCCCGGCGCCGTCCTCGGCACCGGTGGCCTGCTCGCCCTGGTCTACGGCATCACCCGCACCAGCAACGCCGACCCCGACACCATGACGGCGCTCAACCCGCACGGCACCAGCTACGGCTGGGGCGACCCGGTGGCTCTCACCGCGATCAGCCTCGGTGTCGTCGCCCTGATCGCGTTCGTGATCGCCGAGACGCGCGTGAAGAACCCGCTCATGCCGCTGTCGATCTTCGCCAGCCGCCCCCGCGCGGTCGCCTTCGTGTCGATGATGATCACCCCGGCCGCGATGTTCGCGATGTTCTTCTTCCTCTCGCTCTACATCCAGAACATCATGGGCTACTCGCCGCTCAAGGCCGGCTTCGCGTTCCTGCCGTTCTGCGTCGGCATGGTGTTCGGCGCGACCCTGTCCTCCAAGCTGATCGCGAAGATGGACCCGCGCTTCCTCGCCGGCACCGGCACCCTGATCGCCGGCTTCGCGCTCTTCATGTTCTCCCGCCTCGAGTTCGGCGCCGAGAACTACTGGACCGACATTGCCCCGTACATCGTGCTGATGTCGCTCGGCATGGGCCTGACCTTCGTCCCGATGACCCTGGTCGCCGTCCACGGTGTCCGCACCGAGGACGCCGGCATCGGCTCGGGTGTCCTCAACACCATGCAGCAGGTCGGCGGCGCGCTCGGCCTGGCCACCCTGTCGGCCGTGGCCGCCCACTTCACCACCTCGAAGCTGGGCGACCTGGTGGCCGGCGACCCGACCAACCAGCTCAACGGTCCGATGTCCTTCGCGGACGGCGCCACCCACGCCTTCCTCGTCGGCTCCTTCATGATGTGGACCGCCTCGCTGATCGTGTGGCTGCTCCTCAACGTCAAGCACACCGAGCTCGCGGGCGACGCGCCCGAGGGTGTCCACGTCGGCTGATCCCGACCCTGCGAGACCCCGATCAAACCGCTCGATCGAGCCGTTTGATCGGGGTCTCGGCGTCTCCCGGTGATCGAACTGCTCGATCGAACGATCTGGTCGCGTGCTGGCTGTCAGGACACGCCGCCCGCGAACTCCTTCGTCGTCGACAGCGTGAACGCGGCGAACCCGTCGGCCAGCGCGAGGTAGTCCTCCCCCACCCGGCCGTCCCCGGTACGCCGCCCGATCGGCCCGTTGACACCCGGCGCGCGGACCGTCACCAGCGCGACCGCGTCGGCCGTCTGCCGGATCGCGATGGCCACGCCCGGCTGCCAGCCGCGCAGGACACCCCGCGTCGTCACGCAGTGCCAGCCCGCGCCGCACGTCGGCGCCGCCGGACTGTCCTTCGGCACCAGCACCACGCTCGTGGTGTGGTCGCGGGCGACCAGCTCGACGCCGACCGCGCCGTCGCCGTACGCCGTCGTGTCGGCAGGACGCCGGTCCGGCACGTCCCGCACGCCCTCCTCCACCATCCACTGCGCGACGACCTCCGGCGTGGTCGGGACCGGGTCGCCGAGGGTGTCGTCCTTCGGCCACTTCGGCAGGTCGGCGTCGACCATGGCCTGCGTGGTGGTCGCGGAGAACCGGTCGTCGGTCAGCAGCCGCACCAGGTCGCCCTCGACGCTGAGCGGCAGGTCCTGCTCGCGCGGGTCGCCCTCGATGAGCGCGCCGGCGTACGTGACGCTGCGCTCCTCACCCGCCGCGGTGCGGAAGGTCAGGGTGAGGATGCCGGGGTCCTCCTCGGGCTCCTCGTCCTGCCAGGCCAGGTGGAAGTGGCCGCCACGGCCGTCCCAGTCGGCGCAGTCGTGGTACTCGCTGCAGGCGTCGTCGGCATCACCGGCCGGACCGACCCCGACGTGCAGGTAGTGCGAGTCGCCCTCGTCCCCCGGCGGCCGGAACCGGATCTCGACGCCGAGCGGGTCGGGGACGTCGTAGTACGGGTTCACGTTGAAGGACGTCGGGTGCAGGTCCAGCACCTCGACCGCCACGGCGGCGATCGCCTTCTTCGTCGCGGGCGCCGGGCGGTCGTCGGGCTCGTCCGGACCGCTGATCCAGTGGCCGAGGGCGACGATCCCCGCGACCACGGCGAGCACGACCAGCCCCGCGGCCAGGTTCTTGAGCAGGTAGACCCGAGGGTTCACCCGGTCAGCCTGACACGGACCTCGCAACGTTCCGGGCCAGCTCCAGGGCGCGGCGGGCTCCGGCGGAGGTGCTGCCGGCGAGCCCGCAGGTGGGCGAGACCGCGAGCCCGGCGCCGACCTTCTCGGGGTCGAGGCCGAGCATGTCGAGCCACCGCAGCACCCGCTCCACGAGTGCCTTGTCGCCGGGAAGCGGGCCGGTCGTCGGGACGACGCCGAGCACGATCGTGGCGCCCGCCTCCAGCGCCTCGGCGGCCGCGTCGTGGCCGTCGGCGTCGAGCAGGTCGAGGTCGACCATCACGCCCCGCGCGCCGGCGCCGCGGAGCAGCCCGATCGGCACGTCGGGCGCGCAGCAGTGCACCCACGGGGTCGCGCCGGCCGCGCTCGCGGCGTCGAGGACCCACGCCAGGGTCTCGCTGGCCTCGGGCGGGTGGACCATGCGGTGCTTGCCGAACCCCGACGCCGTGGGTACGCCGGCCGACAGCACCGCCGGCAACGCAGGCTCGTCGAGCTGCAGGACCAGCTCGGTGGCGTCCGGCAGGCGCCGGCGTACGTCGGCCAGGTGGTCGGTCACGGCGACGGCGAGCGCCTGCGCGAGCTCGCGGCGGGCACCGTGGTCGGCGAGCAGCTTGTCGCCGCGGGGCCGCTCGACGGTGGCGGCCAGCGTCCACGGACCGGTGACCTGCACCTTGAACGGCCCGGCGTGACCGGCGGCCTGGTCCTCGAGGGCGTCGAGGTCCTGGGCGAGCAGGCTGCGGGCCCGGCGCTGGTCGAGGGGCGAGGCGCCGGAGGTGCCGGTGAGCCGCCAGCCCTGGGGCTGGAGGTCGGCGTCGAGCTCGGTGACCAGACCCAGCGTGCGGCCCGTCATCGCGGCGCCCGCACCGCGGCCGGGCACCTCGGGCACGAACGCCAGTCCGTGCGGGTCGCTCGCGAGCTCGCCGAGGACGACGGACAGGGCCTCGTCGTAGTCGCGCTGGGTGTCGCCCGGGAAGGAGCCGACGCCGGTACCCCTCACGCCGACACCCGCCGGGTGGCCGTGATGGTGGCGGACCCGACGACCCGGGTGCCGTCGTACACGACCACGGCCTGGCCGGGCGCGATGCCCTCGGCGTGCTCGACCAGGTCGACGCGCAGCGTGTCGGCGCCGACGTGGACGACCGCGCGGTGCTCGGCACCGTGGGCACGCAGCTGAACGGTCACGCCGTCTCCCGCGAGGAGCGTGCCCGCGTCGAGCGGGCGGCCGCACCAGCGCACCCGGTCACCCTCGACCCGGTCGACGGCGAGCCGCTCGCGCGGTCCGACCGTCACCGTGCCGGAGACCGGCTCGATGTCGAGGACGTAGCGCGGTCGGCCGTCGGGCGCCGGGTGCCCGAGCCGCAGCCCCTTGCGTTGGCCGATCGTGAAGCCGAAGGTCCCGGTGTGCTCGCCGAGCACCTCGCCGGTCAGGTCGTCGACGATCTCGCCGCTGTGGTTGGGTGCCCGGTCGCCGAGCTTCTCGCGCAGCCAGCCGGTGTTGTCGCCGTCGGCGACGAAGCAGATGTCGTGGCTGTCGGGCTTGTCCGCGACCAGAAGCCCGCGCGCGGCGGCCTCCACCCGCACCTGCGGCTTCGGGGTGTCGCCCAGCGGGAACAGCGAGTGCCGCAGCTGCTGCTCGTCGAGCACGCCGAGGACGTAGGACTGGTCCTTGGCCCCGTCGACGGCCCGGTGCAGCTCGATGTCGCCACCGGTCGACGTACGCACGGACGCGTAGTGCCCCGTCGCCACCGCGTCGAAGCCCAGCGCGAGCGCCTTGTCGAGGACGGCGGCGAACTTGATCTTCTCGTTGCAGCGCAGGCACGGGTTCGGCGTCTGCCCGGCCGCGTAGGTGTCCATGAAGTCCTCGACCACGTCGGTGTGGAAGCGGTCGGAGAGGTCCCAGACGTAGAACGGGATGCCGATCACGTCGGCCGCACGTCGCGCGTCGTTGGCGTCCTCGATGGTGCAGCAGCCGCGGGCGCCCGTGCGGTACGACTTCGGGTTGCGCGAGAGCGCCAGGTGGATGCCGGTGACCTCGTGCCCGGCCTCGGCAGCCCGCGCGGCAGCGACGGCGGAGTCCACTCCCCCGGACATGGCGGCGACGACCTTCATCTCGACTCCCGGCGCTCAGGCGCGGGCCGCGCGGGCACGCTCGACGACGGCACCGATCGCACCGGCGACCGCCTCGACGTCGGCGGCGCTGCTGGTGTGGCCGAGGCTGAACCGCAGCGAGCTGCGGGCGCCGTCGCTGGTGCGCCCCATCGCGAGCAGGACGTGCGAGGGCTGCGGTACGCCGGCCGAGCAGGCCGAGCCGGTCGAGCACTCGATGCCGCGGGCGTCGAGCAACATGAGCAGCGAGTCGCCCTCGCAGCCCGGGAAGCTGAGGTGGGCGTTGCCGGGCAGCCGCTCGACCGGGTCGCCGTTGAGGACGGCGTCCGGCACGGCCCGTCGTACGGCGTCGACGAGGTCGTCGCGCAGGCCGGTGAGGCGGGCCGCGTGCTCGCTCTGCTGCTTGACCGCGAGCTCGACCGCAGCCGCGAAGCCGGCGATGGCGGGCACGTCGAGCGTGCCGCTGCGCACGTCGCGCTCCTGGCCGCCGCCGTGGACCAGCGCGGCGAGCTCGACCTCGCGTCGTACGACCAGCGCGCCGACGCCCTGCGGACCGCCGACCTTGTGCCCCGACAGCGACAGCGCGTCGACGCCCGAGGCGGCGAAGTCGACCGGGATGGCGCCGACGGCCTGGACGGCGTCGGTGTGCACGGGGATGCCGTGCGGGTGGGCGATCGCGACGACCTCGCCGACCGGCTGGAGGGTGCCGACCTCGTTGTTGGCCCACATCACGGTGACCAGCGCGACCGACTCCGGCTCCCGCTCCACCGCCTCCCGCAACGCGTCGACCGCGACCCGACCGTCCTGATCGACGGGCAGCAGCTCGACGACAGCGCCCTCGTGCTCCTCGAGCCAGGCCAACGCGTCGAGCACCGCGTGGTGCTCGACCGCGGTCGCCAGGATCCGGGTGCGGCGCGGGTCCGCGTCTCGGCGCGACCAGTAGAGCCCCTTGACCGCCAGGTTGTCGGCCTCGGTGCCGCCGGAGGTGAAGACCACCTCGCCCGGACGGCAGCCCAGCGCCTGCGCCACGGTCTCGCGCGACTCCTCCACCACCCGGCGGGCGCGACGGCCCGAGGCGTGCAGCGAGCTGGCGTTGCCCACCTCCCGCAGGTGGGCGGTCATCGCCTCCACCGCGACGTCGGTCATCGGCGTCGTCGCGGCGTGGTCGAGGTAGACCGTCCGGGAGTCGTTCATGGCGCCTCCAAGGTTACGGCGCCCCCGGGAGCGGCGACCAACCACGGGCACCTCGTGGTCACCAACCGTTCACGAGGCACCCCCGGCCCCGGCCGCTACCGTGGCCGCGTGAGCGACGAGCTGGTGATCGCCGGCGCCGGGATCGCCGGCCTCGCCCTCGCCGCGGGCCTCAGCCACGCCGGTGCCCGCTGGCGCTACCGGCTCCTCGACGAGCGCCCCGCCCTCGGCAGCACCGGCGGCGCGATCTCGCTGTGGCCGGCGGCGCTCGACGCGCTGGACCGGATCGGCGTCGGCGCGGCTGTCCGCGCGGCAGGGCACCCGGTCGGTCCCGGCTCGGTCCGGACCCGTGCGGGGCGGACGATCCGCTCGCTCGACCTGCCGCTGCTCGCCGTACGCCGTGGGCTGCTGGTCGAGCTCCTGCACGCGGCCGTCACCCCCGGCACCGTCACCTTCGGGTGCGCGGTCACCGGCTACCGGCGGACCGGTGCGGGCGTGCGGGTGGAGACGGCCGCCGGATCGATCGACGCGGCGGCGCTGGTCGGCGCCGACGGCTTCCGGTCGCTGGTGGCGCGGACGCTGCAGCCCGGGCTCACCGAGACCTACGCCGGCTTCCCGGCCTGGCGCGGCCTGACCACCGCACCGGGGTTGGCGCCGGTGCAGCTGTGGGGCGAGCGGCAGGAGCTCGGCGTGGTGCCGCTCGGCGACGACCTCGCCTACTGGTTCGCCACGGTCCGCGAGCCCGAGGGCGGGACGGCGCCCGACGAGCTCGCCCACCTCGTGCGGGCGTTCCACGGCTGGCCCGACCCGGTCGCGCGAGTGCTGGCCACCACCGACCCGGCAACGGTCAGCCGCAACGACGTGCTCGACCGCGAGCGGTTGCGCCGCTGGACCGACGGACCGGTCGTGGTGCTGGGCGACGCCGCCCACCCGATGCGCCCGCACCTGGGGCAGGGCGGTGGTCAGGCGCTGGTCGACGCGGCGGTGCTGGCACCGCTGCTCGCCGTACCGGGGACGCCGGCGGCCGCCTTCGCGGAGTTCGAGCGGGAGCGCCGTCATGCCACCGAGCGGTGGGTGCGGGCCTCCCGGGCGGCCAGCAAGATCGTCGACGCGCCGGCCGCCGTGCACCGGCTCTCGGCGCTGGTGCCCGACGCGGTGGTGCTGCGGACCCTCAGAGGATGACGAGGTCGTCGCGGTGGATGACCTCACGCTCGTACGCCGCACCCAGGTCGCGCTTGAGCTCCTTGGACGAGCGGCCGAGCAGGTGGGGCACCTCGGAGGCGTCGAAGTTGACCAGGCCGCGGGCCACGACGGTGCCGTCGGGGTCGAGCAGGTCGACCGGGTCGCCGGCGCTGAAGTCGCCCTGGACACCGATCACGCCGGCCGCCAGCAGCGAGGCCCGGCGGTCGACGACGGCGCGGACGGCACCCGCGTCGAGGACGAGGGCGCCCTTGGCTTCGGTGGCGTGACGCAGCCACAGCAGCCGCGTGGGGCGGCGCTTTCCGGTGGGGTGGAACAACGTCCCGACCGGCTTGCCCGCCAGCGCCTCACCGGCCCGGTCGGCCGAGGTGAGGACGACGGGAATCCCGGAGCCGGTGGCGATCGCGGCGGCGTCGACCTTGGTCACCATGCCGCCGGTGCCGACGCCGGCCGCGCCCACCGAGCCGACCACCACGTCGGCGAGGTCGGCGTCCGTGCGCACGTCGGGGATCAGCTGGGCGCCGGGACGTGACGGCGGGCCGTCGTACAACCCGTCGACGTCGGAGAGCAGCACCAGCAGGTCGGCGTGGACCAGGTGGGCGACCAGGGCCGCCAGCCGGTCGTTGTCGCCGAACCGGATCTCGGTGGTCGCGACCGTGTCGTTCTCGTTGACGATCGGGATCACGCCGAGCTCGAGCAGCTGCGCGAACGTCTGGTGCGCGTTGCGGTAGTGCGAGCGCCGGGTGACGTCGTCGAGGGTGAGTAGCACCTGCCCGGCGATCAGGCCGTGGCGGGCGAGCTCCTCGGTGTAGCGGTGCACGAGCAGGCCCTGGCCCACGCTGGCCGCGGCCTGCTGGGCCGCGAGGCCGCGCGGCCGCTTCGTGAGTCCGAGGGGCGCGAGTCCCGCCGCGATCGCGCCGGAGGACACCAGGACCACCTCGGCGCCCCGCGCGCGGGCGGCCGCGAGGACGTCGACCAGGGCGCTCATCCGCTCCGGGTCGATGCCGCCGGACGTGGTGGTCAGCGACGAGGAGCCGACCTTGACCACGACCCGGCGCGCCTGCGTCACGAGGGCGCGCTCACTCACCGGGGTCGTCCTCCAGCCAGTCGTCCTCGAAGCCCGTCACCGGCTTCGTGTCCGGGTCCTCCTCGGAGCCGATCTCGAAGGAGCTCGGACCGTAGACGTCGGGCTGGTCGATCCGCCGCGCGACGTCCGCGCGGGTCTCGGTCTCGGACCGGTCGCCCATCTGCTCCTGGATCTCGCGACGACGGGCAGCGGCGGGCCGCTCCTCGTGGAAGCGGTCGTCCTCACCACGGCGCGACAGGTTCTCGGCACCCGCGTCGATGCCGGGCTTGAAGTCGAAGACCACCGCGTTGTCGGTGGGCCCGATGAGGACGGCGTCGCCCTCCTCCGCGCCCAGCTGGAGCAGCCGGGTCTCGACGCCGAGCCGGTTGAGGCGGTCGGCGAGGTAGCCGACGGCCTCGTCGTTGCTGAAGTCGGTCTGGCGGACCCACCGCTCGGGCTTCGCACCCACGACCCGCCAACCCTCACCGGTCCGCTTGACCGAGAAGCCGTCGTCGTTGACGGCCTTGGGGCGCACGACGATCCGCGCCGGGATCTCGGTCGCCTTGGCCCGCCGGGCCTCGAGCACGATCTCGGCCATCGCGTAGATCAGCTCCCGGGTGCCCTCGCCGGACACGGCGGAGATCTCGAAGACCCGCAGGCCGCGCTCGCGCAGCTCCTCGACGACGAGCTCGGCGATGCCGCGGCCGTCCGGGACGTCGACCTTGTTGAGGGCGACCAGACGCGGCCGGTCGTCGAGGCCGCCGTAGCGGCGCAGCTCGTCCTCGATCACGTCGAGGTCGTCGAGCGGGTTGCGGCCCGGCTCGAGGGTGGCCGTGTCGAGGACGTGCACGATCGCCGCGCAGCGCTCGATGTGGCGCAGGAAGTCGTGGCCGAGACCGCGGCCCTCGGCCGCGCCCTCGATCAGGCCGGGGACGTCGGCGACCGTGAACACGGTCTCGCCGGCGGTGACCACGCCGAGGTTGGGCACCAGCGTGGTGAACGGGTAGTCGGCGATCTTGGGCCGGGCCCGCGAGATCGCGGCGATCAGGCTGGACTTGCCGGCGCTGGGGTAACCCACCAGGCCGACGTCGGCCACGACCTTGAGCTCGAGCACGACGTCGAGCTCGTCGCCGGGCTCGCCGAGCAGCGCGAAGCCGGGAGCCTTGCGGGACTTGGAGGCCAGCGCGGCGTTGCCGAGGCCACCGCGTCCGCCCTGGGCGACGACCAGCTCGGCGCCGGGCGTCACCAGGTCGGCGACCATCTCGCCGTTGCGCTGCTTGACGACCGTGCCGGCAGGTACGGCGAGCACCAGGTCGGCGCCGTGCGAGCCGTTGCGCCGGTCACCGGCGCCGTGGCCGCCGTGCTCGGCCTTGCGCCGCGGGCTGTGGTGGTACTCGAGCAGCGTCGTCACGTCGGGGTCGACGCGCAGGATGACCGAGCCACCCGGACCGCCGTTGCCACCGTCGGGGCCGCCGAGCGGCTTGAACTTCTCGCGGTGCACGGACGCGACGCCGTTGCCGCCGCGACCGGCGGACACGGACAGGACCACGCGGTCGACGAAGGTGGGGACGGCCATGGATTCAGTCTTTCAGTAGAAATGGACGAAGGGCGCCCCTCACCGGGACGCCCTTCGAAGCCTCAGGTCAAGCGAGCGTCAGCTCACTCACCCGGGACGATGTTGACGACCTTGCGGCCGCGCTTCTTGCCGAACTCCACCGAGCCGGGGATCAGCGCGAACAGCGTGTCGTCGCCGCCGCGGCCGACGCCGGAGCCCGGGTGGAAGTGGGTGCCGCGCTGGCGAACGATGATCTCGCCGGCGTTGACGAGCTGGCCGCCGAAGCGCTTCACGCCGAGGCGCTGGGCGTTCGAGTCGCGGCCGTTCTTGGTGGACGCCGCGCCCTTCTTGTGTGCCATGTTTCAGTCCTTGGGGTGTCGTGCTGACCGGGGTCAGAGCTTGATGTCGGTGACCTTGACCTGGGTGTACTTCTGGCGGTGACCCTGGCGCTTCTTGTAGCCGGTCTTGTTCTTGTACTTCTGGATGATGATCTTCGGACCCTTGGTGGCACCGAGGACCTCGACCGTCACGGCCGCCTTGTCGAGGCCGGTGGCCGTCACCTTGTCGCCGTCGACGGCGAGCACGACCGGCAGGGTCAGGGTGTCGCCGACCGGGGTGGAGACCTTGTCGATCTCGATGACGTCGCCGACAGCGACCTTCTCCTGCTTCGCGCCTGCGCGCACGATCGCGTACACCACCGGGCTCCTTCTGGTTCAACGTCTGTTGTCTACGGCACACTGCGGATCCCACGCCGCGACGTACGTCGCACGATGCCGGGTGCCAGCAGAACGGCACGCCTCGGCGGCGCACCGACGAACAATGTTACGCAGCCGGGCCGGATTCCGCCAAAACGGGGCCCTCCGGCCCGGCTGCGTGGTGACGACTAGCGCTTGCGCGAGCCGCCCTTGCGCTTGATCGGGACGTGCTCGACGTGGGGCTCCTCGTGGGAGTCCTCGTGCGAGTCGTCCGCCGCCGGCTCGTCCGTGCTCTCGGGGGCCGGCTCGGGAGCTGCCTGGGCGGCGGGCTCCGCGACCTCGGCCGGCGGGCCCGCGGGGCGGGTGGCCGCGCGACGGCGGGTCCGGGTCACCACGGTCGTGGTGGCCACGGGGGCCGGCTCCGGCTCCGGCTCCGGCTCGGGCTCCGGCTCGGGCTCCGGCTCGACGAGCTCGGGCTCGGGCTCCGGCTCGGGCGCCACCTCGACCGCCTCGACCGCCTCGACGACGGCCTCCACGACCTCGACAGGAGCCGCGTCGACGACGGGCTGCTCAGCCTCGGGGGCCTCGGTCTCCGGGGCCTCCACGGCCGGGGCTTCGGCATCCGGGTGCTCGTGGTCGTGGTCCGACGACTTGGCCATGGCGGCGATGTCCTTCGGGGACGGCACCGCCTTCGGCCCCTCGGCGGGCGTCTCGGCCTGGTTGTCGGCCTGGTTGTCGGCCTGGTTGCCCCCCTTGCCCTTGCGGCGGCGGCTCGGGCGGCGGGACTCGTCCTGCTCGCCTCCCCCGCGCTTGGGCTCCACCGGCAGGTCGTGGACGACGATGCCGCGGCCCTGGCAGGTGGTGCAGTTCTCGCTGAACGCCTCGAGCAGGCCGGTACCGATCCGCTTGCGGGTCATCTGCACCAGGCCGAGCGAGGTCACCTCGGCGACCTGGTGGCGGGTCCGGTCGCGGCCCAGGCACTCGACGAGGCGGCGCAGCACGAGGTCGCGGTTCGACTCGAGCACCATGTCGATGAAGTCGACGACGATGATGCCGCCGATGTCGCGCAGCCGGAGCTGACGGACGATCTCCTCGGCGGCCTCGAGGTTGTTCTTGGTGACCGTCTCCTCGAGGTTGCCACCCGACCCGGTGAACTTGCCGGTGTTGACGTCGACGACGGTCATCGCCTCGGTGCGGTCGATGATCAGCGAGCCACCCGACGGCAGCCAGACCTTGCGGTCCAGGCCCTTCGAGATCTGCTCGTCGATGCGGTACGTCGAGAACAGGTCCGGGACGCCGTCACCGGAGTCGTGGCGCTCGAGGCGCTCGGCGAGGTCGGGGGCGACCTGGTCGACGTACTCCTTGACGGTGGTCCAGGCGTCGTCGCCCTGGACGACGAGCTTGGCGAAGTCCTCGGTGAACAGGTCGCGCACGACCTTGAGGGTGAGGTCCGGCTCGCCGTACAGCAGCTGCGGGGCGTTGCCCTTGGCGACCTTGCCCTCGATGTCCTCCCAGCGGGCCTTGAGCCGCTCGACGTCGCGGGTCAGCTCCTCCTCCGAGGCGCCCTCGGCCGCGGTGCGCACGATGACGCCGGCGGTGTCGGGGACGATCTCCTTGAGGAGGGTCTTCAGGCGCGAGCGCTCGGTGTCGGGCAGCTTGCGGGAGATGCCGGAGGTGGTGCCGTCCGGCACGTAGACCAGGAACCGGCCGGCGAGGCTGACCTGGCTGGTGAGCCGGGCACCCTTGTGGCCGATCGGGTCCTTGGTGACCTGGACCAGCACGGTCTGGCCGGACTGCAGGACCGACTCGATCTTGCGGGGCTCGCCGTCCTTGTGGCCCAGTGCGCTCCAGTTGACCTCGCCGGCGTACAGGACCGCGTTGCGGCCCTTGCCGATGTCGATGAACGCGGCCTCCATGGAGGGCAGCACGTTCTGGACGCGGCCGAGGTAGACGTTGCCGATCAGCGAGGTCTGCGACTCGCGGGCGACGTAGTGCTCGACGAGGACCTTGTCCTCGAGCACGGCGATCTGGGTGAGGTCCTTGCGCTGGCGGACCGCCATCACGCGCTCGACGGACTCGCGGCGGGCCAGGAACTCGGCCTCGCTCACGATCGGCGCACGGCGGCGGCCGGCCTCGCGGCCCTCGCGGCGGCGCTGCTTCTTGGCCTCGAGGCGGGTGGAGCCGGAGATCGAGGTGATCTCGTCCTCGGACGAACGCGGCTTGCGGACCCGGGTGACGGTGTTCTCCGGGTCGTCGCCCTCGCCGTCGCCGCCACCCTCACCGGCACGCCGGCGCCGGCGGCGCCGGCGCGACGAGGAGGAGCCGCCGGACGCGGCGCCCTCGCCGTCCTCGGACTCCTCGCCCTCGGCGGCAGCGTCCTCGCCCTCGGCGCTCTCGGCGTCCTTGTCCTTGGCGGTGCCGGACTCGGCACCCTCCGCCTCGTCGCCCTCGGCGGACTCGGCATCCTCGCCCTCGGCATTCGCGGCCGGCTTGCGGCGGCGTCGGCCACCGCGGCGGCGGCGCCGGCGCGCAGCACCCGACCCCGTGCCGGCCTCCTCGCCCTCGCCGTCCTCGTCGTCGTCCTCGTCGCTCGGCTCCTCGGCGGCCTCGGGCCCGGCAGCAGGCTCCTCGGCGGCGGGCGTCTCCTCCGTGGCCGGCTCCTCCTCGGCGGGCTCCTCGGCGAGCTCCTCGGCAGGCTCCTCGGCAACCGGCTCCTCAGCAGGCGCCACGGGCGCCTGGAAGAGCACGGCGGTCGCCGGGGCCTCGGCCGCGGGCGCCTCGGGAGCGGTCTCCTCGACCTCGGGCGTGAGCTCGAGCTGCTCGGAGGTGGGCGCGGGCGCGGCCTTGGCCTTCGCCCGGCTCGCGGTCGTCTTCTTCGCCGCGGTGGTCTTCTTCGCGGCGGTCTTCTTGGCCGTCGTCTTCTTCGCCGCGGTGGTCTTCTTCGCCGCGGTCTTCTTGGCCGCGGTCTTCTTCGCGGCCGTCTTCTTGGCAGCGGTCTTCTTGGCCGCCGCCTTCTTCTCCGGCTTGTCTGCCTTCACCGCCTTGTCGGCGGGAGCCTCGGTCGGGGTGTCAGTGGGCGCGTCGGTCATTGCGATGCTCCTCCACCCGGGCGCTCGGCGCCCGGGGTGTGTCGTCGGCGCTCGCCCAGGGCGGCGCCACAAGCCTGCGTGGGACGACACCCTCCGCGGTGATGCGTCGCCGGAGACGGGGCCGCTCGCCTGCCGCGGTCGCCGTGTGCGTCGCGTCGGGCGGTGGTCCGTCTCCACCGTGCCGGGCGGTCAGTCACCTGCCGTCCGGCGAGAACGTCGTCGATCTCTCCGCTCGCTGTCCTGTGGGACGCGCGCGGGTGGAAATCTGTGGCGAGTATCGCACACGGCTCTCACGCAACCGGCATCACTGGCTCGTCAGCGGGTCGCGAGCGGGTCGCCGATCGACTCGGTGGACCGCTCGAGGACCCCCTGCGCGATGCGGGTGAGCAGCCCGGTCGCGGCCACGTCGAGACCGCTGACCTCGCGCAGCCCGGTGAGCACGTCGTCCGGCCGTACGGCGGGCACCGTGTGCTCGAGCAGCAGGTCCAGGTCGCCCTCGGGCGTCACCAGCAGCCGCACGACGGCCGCGCGGCAGTCGAAGGAGCGCAGCCCCTTCTTGGTCATCCGCTCCACGGTGACCGACGCCGTCGCCAGGAACGCGTCGACCGCGGCCTTGGCACGGTCGGGCTCGGCTCCCCCGAGGTCGATCAGCCAGTGGCTGGCGGTCAGCAGGTCCGCGAGCGACCCTGCGGCCGTCGTGGCTGCGTCGACGGCCACCACAACGTCGAGCCCGTCGGGCAGGACGGCATCGAGCGCCTCCCCCACCTCCGCCGGGGCCCGGGTCTCGGCGAGCCCGAGCTCGACGTACTCCGACTCACTAGCCGCACCGGTCGGCGAGGCTCCGGCGTACGAGATCCGCGGGTGCGGGTGGAAGCCGGAGGAGTACGCCATCGGGATGCCGGCGCGCACGACGGCGCGCTCGATCGCGCGGCTCACGTCGCGGTGGCTGGTGAAGCGCAGCCGGCCGCGCTTGGCGTACCGGATCCGGATCTTCTGGACAGGCGGGGCCTGTTGTTCGGGCTGGTTCCGCGGCACGTCAACAGGCTAGGGCACCACCCTGGAGCCAGGCACACTCGTATCCCCGCACTAGGATCCCGGTTCCATGAGGTCCCACCACTCGGGTCATCGAGCGTCTTCCATCGCCTCCCGGCTCGGGACGTGGTCGAGCCTCGCGATTCTCGTCGGCGCGGTCGCGATGCTGGGGATCGTCACCTACCGGGTCGCCGGCGAGGGCAAGCCCTTCTCCGCCATCGACGAGACCGTGCACGCCGACACCGCCTTCAAGGTGCACCACGGCAACTACCCGTTCCGCGGGGACAAGATCAACCAGGAGACCGTCGACACCTGGACCTGCTACACCGGTCACGCGTACGTCGACTGGACAGCGCGCTGCCACTCGAAGCAGTCCCGCCCCAACCTGATCCCCTCTGGCTCCTACACGACCGGCTACATCCACTACCCCACGTACTTCCTCGGCGGAGAGCTGTTCCGCCAGGTCCACGACCGCGTCCTCGGTTCGCCGCGGTACGAGATCGACTCCTACCGGCAGTACGCGGCCGTGGTCACCCTGCTGGGAGTCGTGGCCTGCGCGGCGATGGCCCGGCTGGTCGGATTGCGGGGCAGCAGCCTGCTGGCGGCAGCGCTCACCCCCGTCGCTGCAGGAGGCATCCTGGTCTTCGCGACCATGGTGAACCCGATGTCGATGGCGCCGCTGTGCGGGGCGCTCGTCGCTGGGGCCGGGATCCGGTGGATGACGACAGGTCGCGGCTTCTGGTGGCTGGCCGCCGCGACGGCATTCGCGGCAGGCGTGGCAGTGACGTCGTCGTTGCCCGGAGGCGTGTTCCTGATCGCCTGCCTGATCGGACTGGTGGCGCGCCGGCGAGGCCACGAGTTCACGGGTGGCTGGATCCCGCGATGGTGGCAGGCCGGCGTCCTGGCCGCGATCCTCGTCGTCCCCATCGTCGTGTTCGGACTCTGGACCAGCTCACGGGCCACAATGACCAACGACGAGATCTACGCCGGGTACGTTCTCGCCGACTGGTCGAAGGTGCTGCTCGGCGTCTGGGGCGAGGTCTTCAGCCTCCACGACCCGTGGTCCGACGACAGCGAGCTCATCCCGGCCTCGCTCAGCCTCCCCAGGGCGTATGCCCGCACCGCCGGCGTCTCCCTTCCCCTACCCGTCACGGTCGCTGTTATTGGTGGGCTCCTGGCCGGCGCCGCGGGCGCCGTCGGCACCGTCCTCGTCCGCACCTCTGGCAACCGTCCTGCGCCGGCCGACCTTGCTCCCGCGGACGACTCGACCTCTGAAGCTCCCGAGGCACATCGGGCCACGTCCCCGCTGCGTCTGCTCAGCGTGTCGGCCCTGCTCGGCTTCTTGCTCTATCCGCCGCTCCTGCGGTTGTCGAACGCCGTGAACGTCGGCATCGACCACCCGATCGTCTCCAGGTACTCGATCTCGCTGGCTCCCCTTTTCGTGCTGGTCGTCCTGCTCCTGTTCAAGGACCACCCGTGGTTCGCCCGCGTGCTCGGCGCCCTGGCGACCATCAGCGTCCTGAGCTGGTGCCTCACCTTGTGGTGAAACACGCCGGCGGTCACGGTTTCACCACTCCATGACGTCCGCACTACGTTGAAGACTCCCCGGTCAGCAGGAAAGGTACGACATGCAGGACCTTCGTCAGGTCGCTCTGGGCCAACCCACCGTCGGCGAGGAGGAGATCGAAGCACTTCGTGAGGTCTTTGCCAGCGGCTGGATCTCAGGCGCCGGACCGACATGCGTCACCTTCGAGAAGGAGTTCGCCGCGACGGTCGGGACCAGCCACGCGCTGTCGACGTCGAACTGCGGCTCTGCCCTCCACCTCGCTCTCCAGGTCCTGGGCGCCGGTCCGGGCGATGAGGTGATCGTCGCCGATTACACCTTCCCTGCCACCGGTCACTCGGTCATGTGGACCGGCGCCACGCCTGTGTTCGCCGACGTCCGGGCCGACATCGGCACGATCGATCCCGAGGCCGCGGCAGCGCTCGTCACCGAGCGCACGGTCGGCATCATCGCCGTCGACCTGGTCGGCCAGCCCGCCGACTACGACGAGCTGCGCGCCCTCGCGGACAAGCACGGCCTGTGGCTGCTCGAGGACGCCGCGTGCAGCGCTGGTGCCACGTACAAGGGCCGCCCGGCGGGCTCCCTCGCCGACCTTGCCGCCTTCAGCTTCCACGGCCGCAAGGGCATCACGAGCGGCGAGGGCGGCGCGCTGGTCGGTGACGACGTGGACCGGATGGACCTGGCTCGCAAGCTGCACACGTACGGCATCGCACCAGCCGTGAGCCGCGAGGGCAGCAACGCTCTCGCCGTGCCGAGCTTCGACATGGCCGGCCACAACTACCGGCTCTCCGACGTGCAGGCCGCGATCATGCGGGTCCAGCTGCGCCGGCTCCCGGACCTGGTTGCCGCACGCAGCCGGGCCGCCGACCAGTACGCCGAGCAGCTCGGCGACCTGGAGCAGGTCAGCCTGCCGGTCGTCCTCGACGACCGCACCCACCCTTGGCAGTCCTACCTGCTGACGGCCGGCGACGGAGTCGACCGCGACGCGGTTGTGATGGCCCTGCGCGAGCGCGGCGTGGGCAGCAACATCGGCACCTACTCCAGCCACGTCCAGCCCGTCTACGGTTCGACCCAGGAATGCCCGGTCGCGGCCCGCCTGTTCCGAACGCAGTTCGCTCTTCCGATGCATGCCAACCTCACCGAGGACGACGTCAGCTACGTCGCCTCGGTCGTGCGCGAAGTCGTGGGCGGCGCCGGAGTCCGGGCGTGAGTGCGCGGGAGCTGCACGCATGACCAACCGGATCCACCCGACCGCCGTCCTCGGTCCGCAGGTCCGGCTCGGCACGGGCAATGTCATCGGTCCGTACGCCGTGCTGCAGGGTCCGGTCGTTCTCGGTGACGACAACTATGTGTCCGCCTTCGCCTGCATCGGCGGCCTCCCCGAGGTCCGCGGCCACGACTTCACCCCCGCGTGGGAGGAAGAGATCGACGGCCAGCCCGTCCAGATCGGTTCCCGCAACGTCTTCAAGGAGCACGTCACCGT
The DNA here is from genome assembly GCF_057813895.1 of Nocardioides sp. F233. Lineage (NCBI taxonomy): Bacteria > Bacillati > Actinomycetota > Actinomycetes > Propionibacteriales > Nocardioidaceae > Nocardioides > Nocardioides sp. F233. The sequence goes on along the minus strand of NZ_JBVASH010000004.1, from coordinate 111,351 downwards.
CAGCGGCGGCTGGGCCCACGAGACGTCGATCGGCAATGACGGCTTCTTCATGAGCAAGGCCCACGTCAACCACGACTGCCGGATCGGCGACGACGTGACCATCTCCGCGATGGTGGTCGCCGCCGGGCACGTCACGGTCGAGGACGGAGCCAACCTCGGCCTGGGTGCCGTCGTCCACCAACGCCGCGTCGTGCCGGCCGGAAGCATGATCGGCATGCAGGCCGCGGTGACCACCGACCTGCCGCCGTACGTCGTCAGCATGGGCGTTCCCGCCCGTCCGCGGCGCCTCAACACCCACCGACTGCAGCGCCTCGGCGTCGCCGAGGACCAGCACGCACACCTGACTGCTGTCCTGCTCGGGGGCTCCCGCGAGACCGCCGGGCTTCCCGGCCAGCTCCTCCCCTCGATCACCGCCTGGCTCGAGCGCCTCGACGCCTGAGCACCTCACCCGAACAACCGAGAGGCCCTTCGATGTCCGAAGCTTTCATCCCCCCCGCCAAGCCGATCCTGGGCGAGGAGGAGCGCGCAGCCGTCGACCGCGTCCTCCTCTCCGGGATGATCGCCCAGGGTCCGGAGGTCGCGGCTTTCGAGTCGGAGTTCGCCGAGCAGGTGACCCAGGGGCGAACCTGCGTCGCGGTGAACTCCGGCACGTCCGGCCTCCACCTCGGTCTGCTCGCCGCCGGGATCGGGCCGGGTGACGAGGTCATCGTCCCGTCCTTCACGTTCGCCGCGACCGCGAACGCCGTGGCCTTGACAGGGGCCACCCCTGTCTTCGCCGACATCGAGCCCGACCACTTCTGCCTCTCCGCCGACGCGGTGCGCGCCGCCGTCACCGACCGCACTGCCGCGATCATGCCGGTCCACCTGTACGGTCACCCCGCCGACATGGACGCCCTGGGTACGGTCGCTGCGGAGCACGGCCTACGCCTCTTCGAGGACGCCGCGCAGGCGCACCTCGCGACCTGGCAGGGCCGCGCGGTCGGCACGTTCGGCGACTTCGCGATGTTCAGCCTCTACCCCACCAAGAACATGACCTCGGGTGAGGGCGGCATGGTCTCCGTGGCCAACGACGACCTGGCCCGACAGGTCCGACTGCTGCGCAACCAGGGCATGGAGCGCCAGTACGCCAACGAGGTGGTGGGCTTCAACGCCCGGATGACCGACCTGCACGCAGCGATCGGCCGGGTCCAGCTCAGCAAGGTCAGCGGCTGGACGGCGACCCGCCAGACCAACGCGGCGTACTTCGACGAGCACCTGGAGGGCGTGACGGTGCCGCCGGTGGCCGCACAGGCCACCCACGTCTACCACCAGTACACAATCCGGGTCGACGGTGCCGAGCGTGACCGGATCGTCTCGGCGCTCCGTGAGGAGCACCAGGTCGGAACGGGTGTCTACTACCCAATCCCCAACCACCGCCTCGCGTCGCTGGAGAAATTCGCGCCGGGTCTCGACCTGCCTCAGACGGAGGTCGCGGCCCGCGAGGTCATCTCGCTGCCGGTGCACCCGTCGCTGAGCAAGGGAGAGCTCGAGCGGATCGTCACCGCAGTCAACACCACTGTGCGCGCCGGTGCCTGAGCCCTTGCGCTGATTCCCGGCTCCCCCGGAACCGCGGCTACGATGCTGCGCTGGTCCGTGTGTGCCGCCGGAACGTCCGACGTGCACCGCGGCCTCGATCGGAGACAGCAGAGCGTGCGCATCGTCGTCGTGAACAACTTCTTCCCGCCCCGCGTCGGCGGCAGCGCCCACCTCAGCGAGGCGCTGGCCCGCGGCTACGCCCGGCGCGGCCACGACGTCCTCGTCGTGACGGCTGCGTACCAGGACGCCCCGTCGGAGGAGGTGCGCGACGGCATCCGGATCGTGCGGCTGCCGGCCGTCACGCTGCCCGAGAGCCGCCTGGCCGTGTCATTCGACCTCTCGTTCGCGACCCGGCCCAGCATCCGGCGCCGGCTGGCCACGCTCCTCGACGAGTTCAAGCCCGACGTCATCCACCAACACGGCCAGTTCATGGACCTCACCTGGTCGACCGGCGCCTACGCCCGCCGCCGCCGGATCCCCTCCCTGCTCAGCATCCACACCCGCCTGGAGAACCCGGTCGCCCGCTACCGCCACGCCTTCCGGTTCCTCGACGCCAGCCTGGTCGCCCCACGCCTGCGCCTGAACAAGCCGTCGCTGGTGGTCATGGACAGCTACATGCAGGACTACATCGAGGAGCGCTACAGCGGCGGGTACCGCGACCTCGTCGCCATCCCTGTCGGGGTCGACCCGGACTGGGTGCGAGCCGGCGACGCAGTCCGCGGTCGCGAGCTCATCGGCGTCGATGCCGAGACGCCCGTCATCCTGTCCGTCGGTCACGTGATTCCCCTGCGCGACCGGCTCGGCCTCGTCGAAGCCATGCCGGCGATCCTCGACAAGCACCCGGACGCCGTCCTCGCCGTCGTGGGACGGGTCTACTACGACCTCTTCCTCCAGCGCGCCAAGGAGCTCGGCGTCGACCACGCGGTGCGCGCCCTCGGGGCCGTGCCGAAGGCGGACATCCCCCATCTGCTCGCCGCCGCCCGCGTGGAGTCGCACGAGCAGGGCCTCGGCCTCGGCACGGCGACCCTCGAGTCGATGGCTGCCGGCGTCCCCGTGGTCGCGTGGGGTCGCATCGACAACTTCCCGGGCGTCCCGATGGTCGACGGCCGCGAGATCTACATGTGCGAGGTCGGGGACGTGACGGGCCTCGGCGAGCGCATCATCCGCGCGCTCGACGACCCCGAGGCGACCCGCGAGGTCGGCGCGAAGGCACGCACCGTCGTCGACCAGCACTTCGCCCTCGAGCGGGTGCTCGACCAGCACCTCGAGGTCCTCGGCGACCTCGTCTCGTCCCGTACCAGCGTCTGACTCCCCCGTTGGTAGCCTTCCCGACGTCGGCTACCCGCCCGACCTACCCGAACTGCGCCTGAGGAGCCCCACCAACATGACTTCCGAGACCGTCTTCTTCACCGGAGGCGCGGGCTTCATCGGCCTGCACGTCGTCCCGATGCTGCTGGAGAAGGACTACAAGGTCCGGATCTTCGACAACATGTTCCGCGGCGACCGGGACGCGATCGCAGCCTTCGGCGACGATGTCGAGCTGATCGACCAGGACATTCGGTACGGCGGCGCCGTACACGCGGCGATGAAGGGCTGCACCAAGGTCATCCACGCCGCCGCGGTGTCGATCAACAAGAGCCAGGCCGACCCGTACGAGTCGATGGACATCAACATGATCGGCAACCACAACGTGTTCGCGGCTGCTGCCGATCACGGCGTGGACCGGCTCGTCTACTGCTCCTCGGCGTCCGTGTACGGCGACCCGGAGAAGCTGCCGATGCACGAGGACGACGTGCTCAACCCGCTGACGCCGTACTGCATCGCCAAGCGCGCCGGCGAGGACCTGCTCGGCTTCTACGAGCGTCGCAGCGACCTGTCCTGGATCGCGCTGCGCTTCTTCAACGTCTACGGCCCGGGCCAGAAGACCACCGCCTACTACACGTCGGTCATCAACCACTTCGTCAACCGGATCCGCAACGGTGAGCCGCCCGTCATCGACGGCAAGGGCGAGCAGTCGATGGACTTCATCCACGTCCACGACATCGCACGCTCGGTCGTGCTGGCGCTCGAGTCCGAGCAGGCCAACGTGCCCGTCAACGTCGGCACCGGCATCGACACCTCGATCGCTGAGCTGGCCCGGATCCTGATCGACGCCGTGGGCGCCGACGTCGAGCCGATCTTCAACCCGCGCGACGTGCTGGTCGCCCGGCGTGCGGCCGACGTGACGCGGGCGAAGGAGATCCTCGGCTTCGAGCCGACGATCGACGTGGTCAAGGGGATGACCGACCTCATCCGGGCCGACTGATCCCGTGGGCGCGTCCCTGCCCCCGAACCCGTACAACGAGCATGCCTGGATAGTCGGTGAGCCGGAGATCGGTGAGGGCACCTGGATCGGTGCGTTTACCGTCATCGACGGCTCCGGCGGTCTGGTCATCGGTCGCGGATGCGACATCTCGTCGGGCGTGCACATCTACACGCACTCGTCGGCAAAGCGATGTGTGAGCGGCCGTCAGTTCCCCGAGGTCGAGCGCATGCCCGTGCGGATCGGCGACCGTGTGTTCATCGGCGCGGGCGCCATCGTCAACATGGGGGTGGAGATCGGCGACGAGGCCGTCGTCGGTGCGGGCGCCGTCGTCACCGCGGACGTGCCGTCGCGGACAGTCGTCGCCGGGGTTCCGGCGCGGGTGGTCGCGACGGTCGACCTCAGCGATCCGTCGCGGCCGACGTTCCCTCCGGCCTAGTCAGGCCGAGCGAAGCGCCAGCACCTGGTCGACGACCCGGTGCGCTGGCAGGATCGAGTCCCGCTCAAGGTCGACGTCGATCTTGCCACCCACCAGGTCGACGAAGTGGTTGAGCTGACCCACGAGTGGCTCCACGCCGGCGATGTCGGGAATCTCCATCTCGGTGAACTGGCGGAACCCGCTCTGTCCCTCGTCCTCGGCGACGGTCGCATGGCGGTAGCTGGTGAGTCCACGGCGCAGCAGGTCGACCTCGATCATCCGGTCGAGCTCCTGGATCACCATGGTGCGGACCTTCGTCTGGCCCATCCGGCTCGCGGAGACGGAGGCGATCCCTCCCGAGGTGAAGCGCAGCGACGCCTCGACGATGTCCTCGGCGCCGGGCACCGACTGCGGGTGATACTGGCCGACCTCGACGTCGAACTTGTCAGGGTGGTCGCCGCCGAAGACTCGTACGACCAGGTCGACGTCGTGGACGAGGAGGTCCCAGGCGACGCCGGTCTTGATCCGGGGCGCGTAAGGCGAGTGCCGCGTCGCTCGCACGTAGAGCGGCTCCTCCACCATGCGCAGCGCTACCATCACCGCCGGGTTGAACCGCTCGAGCAGGCCGCACATCAGCGGCGTTCCGGCAGCGGCCGAGGCATCGACGAGTTCCTGCGTCTGGGCGAGCGAGGGGCATAGCGGCTTTTCTACGAGCAGCGGGAGGCCGCTCGCGATGACGTCGCGCGCGAGGTCGAAGTGGTATTCGGTCGGCGCCGCGATCACGGCCGCGTCGACATCGCCGAGACCGTCGAGCGAGGGCACCCAGGTGGAGCCGTGCTGCTCGGCGACCGCTCGTCCGGTCTCCTCGTGCGGGTCGACGACCACGGCGAGATCGGTGCGCTCACTGGTGGCGATGACGCGGGCGTGGTTGCGCCCCATCGAGCCGGAACCGATGAGGGCGACACGGAGCGGTGCAGACATGCGGGAGACCTAGCACTGGACGTCAGGACGCGGGAACTGTACCGGAGACGCCGTGCGGGCCTGGGATCCACGGTTTGCGTCGTCCGTGAGGCAGGATGAGGTGTCCATCCATCCCCGAACCGGAGAGCCTGATGTCCTCGCGCGACGCCACGCCGACCACTTCGACCGCGGCCACCCCGACGACATCACCCGCACCGACGCACAGTCTCATCGGCCGCCTCTTCCACTGGGGCCGCGTCGCCATGGTCCTGGCCGTGGTCCTAGCCGCGTTCTGGACGGTCCGGTCCCACTGGTCCGAGGTCAGCGACACGATCAGCACGATGTCGTGGACGACCCTGCTTCCGGCGTTCCTCGCCCTGCCTCTCGCCATCGCGTGCTCCACGCTGAGCTGGCAGTTCCTGGTCGACGAGATCGGGGAGCCGATCGGACCCGCCCGCGGCGCACAGATCTTCCTGGTCGGACAACTCGGCAAGTATCTCCCCGGTTCCGTGTGGGCCTACGTGCTGCAGATGGAGCTCGGCCGCCGGGCCGGCCTCGCCCGCGCCCGGATCTTCACTGCGACCGTGTTCTCTCTCGCAGTGGCCGTCGTCGCTGCACTGCTGTCCGGTGCTCTGGTCATCCCGTCCCTCATCGACAACGACGACTCCTTGGCGCCACTTCAGTGGCTGTACCTGCTCCTACCCGTCGGCCTGGTCTGTCTGCACCCGCGTGTGCTCGACCGGCTGGTCGGCATCGGGTTCAAGGTGCTGCGACGCCCCCAGCGCGACCATCCCGTCCGTGGCCGGGCAATCGTCCTGTCACTGTCGGCCGCGGTGACGTCGTACGCATTCTTCGGGGTCCACCTGTGGCTGCTGACCGACGGGGCCGGCGCCGGCGCCGGACTGCTGCTCACCTGCATCGGCACGATGGCCGTGGCGATGATCTCCGGCCTGTTCTTCTTCATCCTGCCCTCTGGCGCGGGCGTCCGGGAGTTGGTGATCGTCACCGCGCTGGCTCCGCATGTCGGCACCGGGACCGCGATCGCGTTGGCTGCCGTGTCCCGGGTCATGCTCACCGCTGCCGACATCGTGACTGCCGCGGCTGCCGCCGCGGTCGGTGTCTACGAGCGACGCCGGCGGGGCCCGATCCACCACGATCCCGGCATCGAGGACGACGAGCTCTGAGTTCGGGAATCAGGCTCCCTGCGCCTGTGTGACCCGCTGGACGATCTCGCCGGCGATGGGCAGGGCGGAGGTCGCGGCCGGGGACGGCGCGTTGACGACGTGGAGGCTCCGCGGGGTCTCGCGCAGCAGGAAGTCGTGGACGAACGAGCCGTCACGCATCACGGCCTGTGCCCGGATGCCGGCCTCGCGGGGGGTGAGATCCTCGAGGCGCAGGTCGGGGCAGTACTTCTGGCACAGCTTGAGGTAGCCGCGCTTCGACACCGAGTTCCACATCTCCCGCGCGCCAGTGCGCACGTTGTTGCGAGCGACGTGCCAGATGCCCGGGAACTTCACGATGTCGGCGGCGTCGCGCCGATCGAAGGAGAACTTCGGATATCCCTCACGGGCCAGGCCCAGGACCGCGTTCGGCCCGACGTTGAGGCCACCATCGACGGTCGGCGTCAGGTGGACGCCGAGGAACGGCAGGTCCGGGTCGGGTATCGGGTAGATCAGAGTGCGCGCGAGGTCCGCACGCTCGGGCCGGACGTCGTAATACTCGCCGCGGAACGGGATCATCGCGAAGTCGACCTCGATGCCTGCCATCGCGGCGACCCGGTCGGCCTGGATCCCGGCGCAATAGACGACGTAGTCGGCCACCACCTCGCCGGAGGTGGTGGAGAGCACCACCTCCTTGCTCGTCTCGCGCACGCCTGTGAGCGCGGTGCGCGTCATCAGGGTGCCGCCCGCTTCCTCGACCAGACCAGCGAGCCTCGTGTTGATCCGGCGATAGTCGGTGATGCCCGTGGACGTCAGGTGCAGTGCGCCGAGACCGACGATGTGGGGCTCGCGCTCGCGCAGCTCGGCGGCGCTGAGGAGTGTTGCGGGGATCTTGTTGACCTCGGCTCGCTGCGCGAGCGCTCGCATGCCGGCGACCTCCGCGGGCGTGGTGGCGACCAGGAGCTTGCCGATCCGCTCCCACGGCACGCCGTGCTCCTCGGCGAAGCGCTCGGTCGCAGCGGCGCCGGCTCGGCAGAGCTCGGCCTTGAGGCTCCCCGGCGTGTAGTAGATCCCCGAGTGGATAACGCCCGAGTTGTGCCCGGTCTGGTGACGACCGAAGCCGTCCTCCTTGTCGAGCAGCAGCACGGTCCTGCCCGGGAAGCGTTCGGTCAGGGCACGCGCGGTCGCGGCCCCCACGATGCCGCCCCCCACGACGACGTAGTCGTACCTGGTCATGCCCGGCGCGTTCCGGTGTCGCGGACGGCAGGTGTCGGCTCGGGCATGCGCCGATTCTAATGTGGGGCGCGCGGGCACAACGCGGCCGGGTTCGGCACATCCCCGGTGCGACCCCATCGTGTTCGCCTAGGGTGTCGCCCGTGAGCGACCCTTACGGCCAGAACCCGCCGCAGAACCCTTACGGCCAGAACCAGCCCCCGAACCCGTACGGCCAGCCGGCACCGCCGCCCGCGCCGTACGCCTCCGGTGCCGGCGGTGGGTACGGCGCTCCGGGCGGCTTCCCGGGCGGTTCCGACCCGATGCCGCCCAAGACCGACGGCGTCTCGATCGCCGCGCTGGTGACCAGCCTGACGTGCTGCCTCGCACCGCTCGGCGTGATCCTCGGCTTCGTGGGCCTGTCTCGCACCAAGGGCGGGCAGCGCAAGGGCCGCGGGCTGGCCGTCGCGGGGCTCGTGATCGGCCTGCTCCTGTCGATCGGAATGGTCGTCGGTGGAATCTTCGTGTTCTTTGTCGTCGACTCGCTGGTCACGCCAGCCGAGGCCAAGGTCGGTCAGTGCGTCGACATCGACGACAGCGACGGCACCATCCTGATGCGCGAGAAGAAGTGCACCGAGTCGCACGACGCCGAGATCGTCGGGGTCGCGAAGGTGACCTCCGCCAACCTCAGCGAGGTCAAGGACAGCATGGCCGGCTACTGCGCCAAGGCGATCGACTCCGACGACCTGGCCAAGCTCACGCCGTACATCCAGGACATCAACGCGGTCATCGAGGACCCCGACAAGGTGTCCGTCGGCGACCACCTGGTCTGCTACGTCGAGCCCGACGACAAGCTCACCAAGCCGATCCTCTGACCTGATCGCCCCTCTCGGATGACGAACCCGTACGGCGGCTACCCCTCCTACGAGCCGGGCTCGAACCCGTACGACGGGTCGTCCGGCTCGTACGGGTCGTCGTCGTACGGGACCCGGGTGCCGTACGACGGCCTGTCCGTCGCCGCGCTCATCTGCTCGCTCACGTGCTGCGCCGCGCCGGTCGGGATCGGGCTCGGCATCGCCGGCATCGTGCGCACCCGCGCGGGTCGGCGCTCGGGACGGTGGGCCGCTGTCACCGGCCTCGTGGTGGGTGTGGTCGCCGTGCTCGCCGGCATCGGGTTCGTGATCTTCGCCGGGGTCATGGGCAGCCGCACGGTCTGGGAGGACGAGGCCAGGGTCGGTCAGTGCATCGACCTCGACTTCCTCGACGACCCGATCAAGGCGCACTGCAGCGAGCCGCACGCGGGTGAGGTGATCTGGGTCGGCGCCTTCGACGACGACCTGGCCGACCTGTTCCGCACGGTGTCGCCCGCCGGGTTCTGCGGCGGCCTGCCCGGCTTGGCCCCGGGCTACCGGTCGGCCATCGAGAGCGGCGACTACGACGTGCGCGTCGAGTCGGACGCCTTCGACGACGACCAGCCCGAGAGCGGGGACAGCTTCTTCTGCCACGTGGAGCGCGTCGACGGCGACGAGCTCACCGGTCAGATCGGTGACGGCAGTCAGGAGACAGCGTGAGCGACCTCGTCCCACCCGGAGGCCCCGTCGACCAGCCCGGCTCCCACGAGCCGCCGCCTCCCCCGCCCCCGCCGCTGCCGTCCTTCAACGCGTACGGCGGCGCGACCCCGCCCTACGCCGTACCGCCGTCGTCGGACAAGGGACTCGGCTGGACCGGCTTCGGCCTGGCTGTCGCCTTCTGTGTCCCGTGCCTGCCCCTGGTCGGCATCGTCATCGCGATCGTCGCCCTGGCGCGGCGCCGGTTCCAGCCCCGCTGGGTCGCGGTGCTGACGCTCGCGATCGGCATCGGCGCCACGATCCTGCAGGCGGCCATGGTCCCCAGCGTGCTCGAGGACATCCGCGACAGCGCCAACGAGAGCCTCGAGCGCGAGGCCGACAAGGCCCGCGACTCCGGCGAACCGCGGGAGATCTCGATCCTGAAGCTGCAGAACGGCGACTGCTTCGACTCCGACGCCCTCCAGGGCATGGCCCCGGACGAGACCGTCGACACGCAGACCGTCACCCTCCTGCCATGCGAGCGCAAGCACGACCTGGAGGTCTTCAGGATCATCGAGCTCCCCGACGGCGACTACCCCGGGGAGGCCGCGATCGACCGGCGTGCAGCTCGCTGCATCAAGCTGTTCGAGAAGTTCGTCGGCAAGCCCTACGGGGTGTCGCGCTACGAGGTCTACTACACCTTCCCGCGGGAGCAGTCGTGGCGCCTCCTCGGTGACCGCAACGTCACCTGCCTGGCCGGGCACCCCCGCAAGAAGGTCAGTGGCTCGCTGCGGAACCGCCGGCGCTGAGCGCCTCGCGCTCGACCGCGCTCAGCCAGCGGACCAGCTCGGTCCGGCAGGTCGCCTCGGTCTTCCGCGGCGACAGCCCGCCGTCGGGCAGGGTGACGGTCCACCGGACCAGCACGCCGTCACCGTCGGGGAGGAACTCGCCCCGCTGCACGCCCGCAGGCGTGCGTCCGCGCCAGCTCTCGGAGGTGATCTCCTCCCCCACTGTCGCCGCGACCACCCGGGACCGCAGCCGGAAGCGGAAGGGCCCGACCCGGACGGCATCGACGCACTCAGCACCGACCTCGCCCGGAACGCCGGTGCTCGAGACCACGCGGCACTTCGGTGAGAGGAGCTGGTGGTGGGCGGGGTCGGTGGCGAGCTCCCACACGACGGCCCGAGACGCAGCGATCCGCCGCTCCTCGGTCACCACGACCTGCGTGGCCACCTCAGACGACGCTGAGCGGCAGCAGCTTGTGCCCCGTCGGTCCGACCTGGATCTCGGTGCCCATCTCGGGGCACACGCCGCAGTCGTAGCACGGCGTCCAGCGGCAGTCCTCGACCTCCACGTCCGACTCCCCGGCACCGACGGCGAGGGCGTCCTCCCAGTCGGCCCACAGCCAGTCCTTGTCGAGGCCGGAGTCGAGGTGGTCCCAGGGCAGGACCTCGTCGTACTCGCGCTCGCGGGTCGTGTACCAGTCGAGGTCGACGCCGGTGCCCTCGAGCGCGACCGCGGCGGACGCGGCCCAACGGTCGAAGGAGAAGTGCTCGGACCAGCCGTCGAAGCGGCCGCCGTCGCGCCAGACCTGCTCGATGATCCGGCCGACGCGGCGGTCGCCGCGGGACAGCAGTCCCTCGACCAGGCCGGGCTGCCCGTCGTGGTAGCGGAAGCCGATCGCCTTGCCGTAGCGGCGGTCGGCGCGGACGGTGTCGCGTAGCTCCTGCAGGCGTCGGTCGGTGGTCTCGGCGTCGAGCTGGGCGGCCCACTGGAACGGCGTGTGGGGCTTGGGCACGAAGCCGCCGATGGAGACGGTGCAGCGGATGTCGTTGCGGCCGGACACCTCGCGCCCGGTCGCGATCACGCGCTTGGCGAGCTCGGCGATCTGCAGGACGTCCTCGTCGGTCTCCGTCGGCAGGCCGCACATGAAGTAGAGCTTCACCTGCCGCCAGCCGTGGGAGTACGCCGTGGCGACGGTGCGGATCAGGTCGTCCTCGGTGACCATCTTGTTGATCACCTTGCGCATCCGCTCGCTGCCGCCCTCGGGCGCGAAGGTCAGGCCGGAGCGGCGACCGTTGCGGGAGAACTCGTTGGCGAGGGTGATGTTGAAGGCGTCGACCCGGGTCGAGGGCAGCGAGAGCGAGACGTTCGAGCCCTCGTAGCGGTCGGCCAGGCCGGTGGCGACGTCGCCGATCTCGGTGTGGTCGGCGGAGCTCAGGGAGAGCAGGCCGACCTCCTCGAAGCCGGTCTTCTTGATGCCGTTGTCGACCATCGCGCCGATGGTCTCGATCGAGCGCTCGCGCACCGGGCGGGTGATCATGCCGGCCTGGCAGAAGCGGCAGCCACGGGTGCAGCCGCGGAAGATCTCGACCGAGAAGCGCTCGTGGACGGTCTCGGCGAGCGGCACCAGCGGGTTGCGCGGGTAGGGCCACTGGTCGAGGTCCATCAGCGTGTGCTTGCGGACCCGGTCGGGAGCCTCCGGGTGGTTGGGTACGACGGCCGCGATGGCGCCGCTGTCGTCGTACGACACGTCGTAGAACTGCGGCACGTAGACCGTGCCGGACACGGCGAGGCGGCGCAGCAGCTCGGTGCGGCCACCGGGACGGCCCTCACCCTTCCACTCGCGCACGACCTCGGAGATCTTGAGCACGACCTCCTCGCCGTCACCGAGGACGGCGGCGTCGACGAAGTCGGCGATCGGCTCGGGGTTGAACGCGGCGTGGCCACCAGCGACGACGACCGGGTGCGACTCGTCGCGGTCGACGGCGTGCAGCGGGATGCCGGCCAGGTCGAGCGCGGTGAGCAGGTTGGTGTAGCCGAGCTCGGTGGAGAAGCTCACACCGAACAGGTCGAAGGCACCGACCGGGCGGTGGTTGTCGACGGTGAACTGCGGGATCTGCTGCTCGCGCAGCACCTTCTCCATGTCGGGCCACACGGCGTAGGTGCGCTCGGCGAGGATCCACTCCCGCTCGTTGAGCACCTCGTAGAGGATCTGGACGCCCTGGTTGGGCAGGCCGACCTCGTAGGCGTCGGGGTACATGAGCACCCAGCGCACCTCGGCGGCGTCCCAGTCCTTCGAGACCATGTTGAGCTCGCCGCCGACGTACTGGATCGGCTTGGAGACCGAGAGCAGGTGGGGTTCCAGCCGGGGGAAGACGGACTCGACGGACATGCCCCCGATTCTACGAGGGCACGCGGGCACGAGCGGCATCGTCACTGGCCCCGTCCCCGTAGGATCCACCACCATGAGCGCCTCCACCTCCGGACGACTCGGGTGGACGGTCCTCGCGCCGCCGCTCGCCGCGGTCGTGCTCGCGATCAACTGGGGCTCGCACCCCGGGCCGGTCGCGGCCAGCCTGATCGGCGTGGCGCTCGTGGCCGCGGTGCTCGCAGCGGTCCACCACGCCGAGGTCGTCGCGCACCGGGTCGGTGAGCCGTTCGGCTCCCTGCTGCTCGCGGTGGCGGTGACGGTGATCGAGGTCGGCCTGATCGTGACGCTGATGGCCTCGGGCAGCGGCGAGACCGCCACCCTGGCCCGCGACACCGTCTTCGCGGCGGTGATGATCACGCTCAACGGCATCGTCGGCATCGCCCTCCTCGTGGGCGCGATGCGCCACCACCTGGCGGTGTTCAACGCCGAGGGCACCGGCTCCGCCCTCGCCACGGTCATCTCGCTCGCCGGCCTGACCCTCGTCGTCCCCACCTTCACCGTCAGCGAGCCGGGCCCGGTCTTCACCGGCCAGCAGCTGGCGTTCGCGGCGGTCGCGTCGCTGGCGCTGTACGGCGCCTTCGTGTTCACGCAGACCGTGCGGCACCGCGAGTTCTTCCTCCCGGTGCGCGACCTCGACGGCGACGGGCACGCCGACCTGCCGACGAACCGCGAGACCTGGACCAGCCTCGGCCTGCTCGTGCTCGCGCTGGTCACCGTGGTCGGGCTCGCGAAGGTCGAGTCGTACCCGATCGAGGACGCCGTCAACGCGCTCGGCTTCCCGCACGCCACCGTCGGCGTGGTGATCGCGCTGCTCGTGCTGCTGCCCGAGTCGATCGCGGCGGTCCGCGCGGCGCGCCTGGACCGCGTGCAGATCAGCCTCAACCTGGCCTACGGCTCCGCGATGGCGTCGATCGGCCTCACCATCCCGGCGATCGCCATCGCCTCGATCTGGCTCGACGGTCCGCTCGAGCTGGGCCTGGCGCCCCTGCAGCTCGCGCTGCTGTTCCTCTCGGCCGTCGTGGGCGTGCTGACCGTTGTGCCGGGGCGCGCCAAGCCGCTCAACGGCGCGGTGCACCTCGTGCTGCTCGCCGCCTTCCTGTTCCTGACCGTGGCGCCATGACCCGGCGGCACCGTCGTACGACGGCCCTGCTCGCCGCAGGCACCGCGACCGTCCTCGCGCTCGGCCTGACCGCCTGCTCCTCGGGCGACGAGCCGGCCGACGACGCGAACCGGATCACGCTCACACCCGCCAAGGACGGCGGCTCCGGCGCCCAGCCGGTCGGCAACCCGGTCGGCGACGGCACCAGCGCCGAGGTCGAGGGCTACCGGATGACCGACGTACGGCTGCCCGGCGCCGACGGCACCGGCGACGTCGCGTTCCGGATCCTCACCCCTTCGGGCGCGCCCCTGACGACCTACACCGAGGAGCAGACCAAGCTCCTCCACCTGTACGTCGTGCGCGACGACCTCGCGCAATTCCGCCACCTCCACCCGACCCTGGCCGACGACGGCACCTGGACCGCCCGCGTCGACCTCGGCTCGCCGGGCAGGTGGCGCGTGGTCGCCGAGTTCATCCCGCAGGGTGCGGCGAACCCGATCGTCCTCGGCACGACGCTGCGTGTCGCGGGCGGGTGGACGCCGGCCGACGTACCACGGGGCAAGGCCGCCGAGACCGGCGACGACGGCGTCGTGAAGGCGCGGCTGCAGGCCGAGGGCGAGGTCGGCCCCAACGGGCGGCTGCGGCTGCGGGTCACCGACGAGGACGGCGATCCGGTCGCTCTCGGCAGCTACCTCGGCACCAGCGCGCACCTGACCGGCTTCGCGATCGACTCACGCGGGTTCGTCCACGTCCACCCGTACGGCGCCCCCGAGGTCACCGACGACGGCACCGTGCTCACCTTCCACACCGTCTTCACCCAGCCCGGCGACTACCGCCTGTTCCTGCAGGTGCGGGTCGACGGACTGCTCCACCAGCTCGCGGTGACCGCACCGGTCATCGCCCCGAAGGAGGCCTCGTGAACCGCCGCACCGCCCTTCCCGCCGTCGTGCTGCTCACCTCGTCGGTGCTCCTCGCAGGCTGCGGGGGCGACGACAAGCCCGCGAAGCCGAGCTCGACCCCGGCAGCCTCCTCGTCCCCGACCTCCGCGCCCTCCGCACAGGAGGGCACGACGGTGGATGCGGGTCCGGTCCTGAAGGCGGTCGCCGACGCGCTGCGCACGGCGGGCCACGTGAAGGTGAGCGCATCGCTGGCCGGCGGCCCCGCCCGCGACCTCACCATCGACACCGCCCAGATCGCGGACGCGCTGGACAACGTCGCCCTCCCCCAGCAGCTGGTCCACATCGGGCCCGACCAGGTCGACGGCGTCGCGACCGAGCACTACCGGATCACCCTCGACCCGAAGGCCGCGCTCGCCGGCATCACGCTGCCCGCGCAGGTCCAGGCCATGCTCCCGGACTCCCTCGACGCCGACGTCTGGCTCGACGGCCGGAGCCGGCCGGTCAAGGTGACGGCCGAGCCGGGCGTCGAGCTCACGCTGTCGTACGACGTCAGCGCACCCTGAGGTCCACCGTCGTCACCGGACTGGTGAACGTGTCGACCCGGATGCTGACCTGCAGCTTCCACGCGCCCGTGTGCGGGAACACCACGTCGGCCGTGTAGGTGCCGGCGCCACTCGGCACGACCGGGATGGTGCCGAGGTCGACGCTGTCGGAGCGCAGCGCGACCGCCGGGGCGGCAGCCAGGTCGAGCGGGTCGCCGGCCAGGTTCTGCACCTGGACGATCAGCTTGCGCTGCAGGCCCGGGCCGGGGTCGAGGACCGCGAGCACCTTGAGGTCGCCGTTCGCGACGCCGGTCACGACGCCGGTGTCGGCGGTCTGCGCCTGCGCGGGCGCCTCGCCGCCCGGGGGCTTCTGGGTGAGGAAGCCGGTCACGCCGAGGACCGCGACGAGCAGGGCGGCCTCGGCGACGACGGTCCGCCGGACCAGGCCGGTCGCGAGCCGGCGCTGGTCGTGGCCGCCGTCGCCGGCCACGCGCGGCACCAGCCGGAACCGGTTGTACGCCGCGATCGCGACGACCACGAGCACGAGGGCGACCTTGACCAGCAGCAGCCGGCCCCAGGTCTCCTCCACCAGCGGTGCCCAGGCGCCGACGATCCGCCAGCCCATCAGCACGCCGGTGACGGCGAGCGCGGCGAGGAGTCCGGCCGCGACCGCCGAGAACCGGGTGATCAGCTGTGCCGCGTCCTTCGGCCGCCCGGCGACCGCGGGCAGGGTGAGCGCGAGCCCGACGAGGCCGCCGAGCCAGACCGCGCCGGCGCTGAGGTGCAGCGCGTCGGTGACGACGAGCAGCATGCTGGGCTCGTAGGCGCGGGTGTGCCCGACCAGGGCCGGTGACCACACCGCCAGTGCCGTGACGAGGTCGACGACCAGCGACGAGCGAGCCTGCCCGGCCGCCCAGGCCGCGACGCCGAGGCCGGCGACCTGGAGGGCGAGCACCTGGAGGTCGTCCTGCACCAGGCCGGGATCGAACGAGCCCGGGTCGAGCACGCCACCGAGCCCGGAGCCGAGCTGGTACGCCCCCGCCAGCGGTACGGCGAGCGCCGCCGCAACCACCGCCACGAGCGCGCTCCAGCGCAGCACCCGGACCAGCCGTCGTCGTACGTCGTCGGGCAGGCGGACGCCGCGGGCGGTCCACGCCAGGAAGATCGCGAGCCCGCCGGCGAGCAGCAGGGCGGCGTAGTCGAGGCCGTGCACGATGCCCTGCACGGTCGGGACCGCGCCGGGATCGGCCGGCCCGGTCTGGGGCGGCACCACCTTCGGGCTGGGCGCACCGACGTGGAACGTCAGCGAGCCGGCGATCGGGTGGCCGTCGGCGGAGACGACCCGCCAGGTGACGACGTACGTCCCGTTGTCGAGCTTGCCCGGCAGCCGGCCGGTGACCTCGACGCCCTTCGCGGACGGCTCCACCTCGACCCGCTTGCCCGCCGCGTCGAAGGCGAGCAGGCCGTCGGGGACGAGCTGGACCGGCTCGTCGAAGGTGAAGGTCACCTGGCTGGGCGCCTCGGGGAGGACCGCGCCCTCGGCCGGGTCGGTGGAGACGAGGGTGGCGTGTGCCGACGCCGGACCCGCCGCCCCGACCACCGTCAGGACGGCGACCAGGACGGCGAGGGCGTGTCCAGCAATGCGTCGGCGTCGCGAGCGGCGTTTCCGGCCGATCTGGCAAGGCGGGTCCGCGACGTCGTGCTTGTCCGCCCATCGAGCGGTCCCAACGCAGCCAGATCGAGTTGGAAACGTCGCGCAGCAGGCGAGGCATTGCCGGACGCGCCCTTCGAGGTACGCCGGCACACGCCGCATCATCGGAGCGCTCAGGCCTTCTTGCCGGAGCGGGCGAGGGCGAGGCCACCGAGCGCCAGGCCACCGATGCCGGCGACCAGCCCGCCGATGGCGAGGCCGTTGCCGTCGCCGTCGTCGTCCTTGGCGTCGGCCTTCTCGTCATCCTTGGCGTCGGACTTCTCGTCCGACTCCGCGGCACCGCCGTGGTGGCCCTCGGCGCTGGCCTCGGTGATCGTCAGGGCGGGCGCCGGGTTCTCCAGCTCCTCCTCGTCCTGTCCCTCGGCCGGGGTCTCGTTCCAGGCGGTCTCGCCCTTCGCGCAGGTCTGCAGGACCGGGAAGGTGAGGGTCTCGCCCACCTTCTCGGGCAGCTGGACGGACAGCGCGAGGGTGTCGCGGTAGCCGTCCTCGAGCGGGGTCTTCGCCGTGTAGACGACCTGGCTGATCCGCTCGGTGAGCTCGTTGCCGTGGGCGTCCTTGATCGGCTCGGGCAGCTTCTCGCTGACCTTCTCGACGGTCCAGCCCGGGTTGACGGTCGGCGTCACCTGCGGGATGTCCGCGGGCATCTGGATGGCGACCTTGGTGGTCGGCGAGCCCTCGCAGCCGTGGGGCACGCCGAACGTGAGCACGGCGTAGGACCCCGCGGCGGTGGTGTCGGGCGCGACGTCGACGTGGGCGCTGGCGGCGCCGGCGGTCAGGGCGACGATCCCGAGCGCCGCGGTGGCGCCGAGGGTGGGCAGGGTGAAGCGTCGGATCTGCATGGATGTCTCTTTCGATCGGGTGACTCGTAGGGAGGGCAGCGGCGAACGACCTGCCTCCGAAACGGAGTCAGGCGATCGCGAGCAGGCCCACCGGCGGGCC
This sequence comes from Nocardioides sp. F233, assembly GCF_057813895.1. Taxonomy (NCBI): domain Bacteria; kingdom Bacillati; phylum Actinomycetota; class Actinomycetes; order Propionibacteriales; family Nocardioidaceae; genus Nocardioides; species Nocardioides sp. F233. The sequence continues at coordinate 93,773 of NZ_JBVASH010000004.1, read as the reverse complement.
CCGGGTCGGCGCCAGCGCGCGGTGCTCGCGCGCGGTGCGGGCCGGACGCGGCGCCGCCGTCCGGAGCGGACGCACGACCGGCAGCGGTACGACGCCCGCGTCGGTCCAGCCCAGCAGCACCTCCACCGCCCGGCGACGCAGCACCCACATCGCGCCGGTGACCGCGGCCGCCAGCACGTGGGCGCCCAGCATCGCCGGGGTGAGGCCGAGGAACGCCGACATCGCGTGCTCGTGGCCCGGGTGCAGGTCCGGGGCCAGGGTGACCAGCCACGCGTGCCCGAGCACCTGCGCACCGAGCAGCGCCGGCAGGACCACCCGGACTCTGGCCCGATCGCGCAGCACGACACGGCCGGCGCCGTACACGAGGACCGCGAAGGCGGCCAGCCACCCGACCGACGGGAGCTCTCCCCCGGCCGCCCGGTGGGCCAGGGCCAGCGCCGTCACGCTCTCGAGGCTGCCCAGCGTCGCCGAGAGGCGCACGCGGGAGCGCGGCGCGCGGCGGAGGGTCAGCACGACCCCATCCTGCCGGAGGCCCCCACAACCGAGCTTGCGAGGGTGTGGATCAGGGCCGAAGGTCGAGGAGCGTCGACGAACTCGCGCCGCGAAGCAAGCGAGGTCGTGACGCGTCACGAGACCACGGTGAGGCGCTGTCGCGACTGTGCGTGGACAGTTCCGGCAGCATGGCCCGGCGTCTCGTGACGGTCGCTGCGCGACCTCCTCGACGTCCGGCGACGCTCAGCCGCGGACGAGCACCCGCTGCTGGGGCGCGAGTCGCGATGCGGGGGCGGACAGGGCACGGAGGTGGATGTTCTGGAGCAGCCCGACAGCGAGCATCCCGGCGAACATCGAGGAGCCGCCGTACGACACGAACGGCAGCGGTACGCCGGTGACCGGCATGATGCCGAGGCACATGCCGATGTTCTGGAAGGCCTGGAAGCCGAACCAGCAGGCGATGCCGGCGGCGGCGATCCGGCCGAAGACGTCGTCAGTGCGGGTGGCGATCCGCAGCGCCCGCCACAGCACGACGCCGAGCAGCAGCACGATCAGCGCGGCGCCGACCAGGCCGAGCTCCTCGCCGGCGACGGTGAAGACGAAGTCGGTGTGCTGCTCGGGAACGAAGCCGGACTGGGTCTGCGAGCCGTGGAAGAGCCCCTGCCCGAACAGGCCGCCGTTGCCGACCGCGATCCGGGCCTGCTCGACGTTGTAGCCGGCACCCTTCGGGTCGAGCGCGGGGTTGGTGAAGGCGAGGAAGCGGTCGACCTGGTAGGCCTTGAGCATCCCGCTCGACACCGCCGCGACCGCCGCGAGCACGCCGCCGCCGGCGAGCAGCGCCAGCCAGCGCCGGTGGGCGCCCGAGGCGGCGATCACGCCGAAGACGGTGGCGGTGAGCACGAGCATGGTGCCGAGGTCGGGCTGGGCCAGGATCAGCACGGCAGGCACGCCGGCGACCAGCAGCATGAGCAGTACGTCGGAGGTGCCGACCCGGTCGCGCCAGCGGCCCTCGCTGCGCTCGGCGACGACCAGGGCCATGCCGACGACGACGGCCAGCTTGGCCAGCTCGGAGGGCTGGAAGGACATCCCGCCGAGGATCAGCCACGAGCGGGAGCCGTTGATGGTCGAGCCCATGACGAGCACGAGCACCAGTCCGCCGATCGCGACCAGGTAGCCGATCGGCGCGAGGATCCGCACCCAGCGGTGGTCGGTGACCACCACCAGCAGCATCAGCCCGATCCCGATCACGACGTTGACGACCTGCTTGACCAGGAACGCCCGCGAGTCACCGCCGGTGAGGTCGTCGCGCTCGAGCGTGGCCGACCAGATCAGCAGGCAGCCCAGCAGCGAGAGCACGAGCACGGAACCGAGCAGGACCAGGTCGAGGTCGGCCCACTGGAGGCGTCCGACCCGCCGGGAGGCCGTCGTACGGCGGGTGCTGGCCTGGATCCGGTTGCTCACTGTTCCCCCTTGGATCGCGCGGGCGGGAGGATCGAGCCGTCATCGGCGAAGGTCGGCAGGTGGGCCGGCGGGGTGACGCCGGGGATCGCGGCCTTGCCGGGGTCGACCTGGTCGCCGTCGACGCCGTACAGCGCCTCCCAGATCGCCCGGACGCCCTCACCGGTGGAGCCGGAGCCGGTGCCGCCCTGGCTCATCATCATCACGACGACGTAGTCCTTGGTGTACGACGCGACCCAGCCCGTCGACTGCTTGCCGTAGACCTCGGCGGAGCCGGTCTTGGCGCGGATCTGGACCTTGTCGAGCGGGAAGCCCTGGAGTTTCCAGTTCATCGTGCCGCGCAGCGCGACGCCCTGGAGCGCGTCGTCGAGGTACGTGAGCACGGACGCCGGGATCGTGAGCTTGCGCTCCTTCTTCGGCTCGATCTCGCGGATCACCTTGCCGTCGGGCGAGACGATCGCCTTGCCGACGCGGGGCTCCCACAGGGTGCCGCCGTTGGAGATCGCGGCGTACCCACGGGCGAGCTGGAGCGGCGTCACGATGGTGTCGCCCTGACCGATCGCGAAGTTCGCGGCGTCGGTGATCTTGTACTTCCAGCCCTCCACGCAGAACTCGCGGGCGAACCTGTAGACGAAGTCGGAGGTCTTGGTGTCCTGCGGCTTCTTGGCGATGCCGCAGTAGTAGTCCTTCATCGACTCGTAGTACTTGCGCTTCCACTTGCGGTCGGCGACCCGCCCCGACGCCTCGCCCGGCAGGTCGACGCCGGTGCGCTCGCCGAAGCCGAACTTCTCGGCCTGCTCGACCAGCGGGTCCTTGGCCTTCACGTTGTCGGGGTCGGAGCCGAGGGTCTGCCAGAAGTGCATGCCGACCTGGAAGAAGAAGGTGTTGCAGGAGACCTCGAGCGCGCGGGCGAAGGTGATCGGGCCGTACGCCGCCGACTCGTGGTTGTGGAAGGCGCGGTTGCCGATCTGCACGGCCGAGGAGCACGGCAGGACGGTGGACGGCGAGTAGCCGTGGGTCAGCGCGCCGACGGTCATGAACGGCTTCCACGTGGACCCCGGCGCGAACTGGCCCTGGAAGGAGCGCGCGAGCAGGGGCGTGCCGGCGGCCTCGGAGTACAGCCGCTTGAGCTGCTTGTCGGTGATCCCGCCGACCCACACCGAGGGGTCGTACGTCGGCTGGCTGGCGATCGCCACGATCCGGCCGGTCTTCGCCTCCATCACCACGGCGGCACCGGAGTCGGCCTCGAAGTTGCGCTTGGTGACGGGGTCGCGGGTCTGGCGCTGGGTCGCGATCATCTTCGCGAGCTGCTCCTCGACGACGCTCTGCACCTTCGCGTCGATCGAGGTGACCAGGGTGTCGCCGGGCTGCGCCTCCAGACCGGACACGTCCTCGCGGACCCGGCCCTTGGAGTCGACGGCGACCTGGTCGTAGCCCGGCTGCCCGCGCAGCCACTCGTCGTACTCCTTCTCGACACCGGCCCGGCCGACCACGGAGGCGCCGTTGACCGAGCTGTCGCCGGAGCCCTCGGCGGACTCGAGCTCGTCCTTGGTGATCGGGCTGAGGTAGCCGAGGACGTGGGCGGCGTTGATGCCGTACGGCGCGGGGTACTGCCGCACGCTCTGCCGGTCGACGACCACGCCCGGGAAGTCCTCGGGCTGCTCGAGGATCCGCAGCGCGGCGGCCTCCGTGACGTCCTGCGCGACCGGGACGGGCTGGTACGGCGAGCCGTTCCAGCACTGGCCGGCGACCGCACCGTTGTCGCCGCAGAGCAGCAGCTTGGCGGCGATCTTCTCGGCCGGGACGTCGATCGCGTCGGAGGTGCGCGCCAGCAGCTCGGCGCGGTCGGCGGCCGACATCTTGCCGATGAGGGTGCGGTCGACGGAGACCACCCAGGTGAGCCGGTTGGTGACCAGCGGTCGGCCCATCGCGTCGACGATCAGGCCGCGCTGCGGCTGCACGACGATCTCGCGGACCGACTGCGAGGCCGCCTTGCCCTGGTAGCGCTCACCCGAGATGACCTGGAGGTAGTAGAGCCGCGCGCCGAGAGTGGCCAGCAGCGAGAAGACCAGGGTCTGGATGACGATCAGCCGCAACCGGCTGCGGTGGGAGGCGCCTGCAGTCACGCCCGGACCCGGATGCGCTGGGAGGGACGCGGCAGGCCGTCGCGGGTGGTGCGGTCGAGCAGCCACAACGTGGCCGGTACGACGACCAGGGCCGCCACCACGTCGAGCACGAGCGCCATCAGCGCCACCGGCAGCAGGTCGCCGATCGCGGCACCGGAGTCGCGCAGCAGCAGCCCGGTCAGTGCGAAGACGGAGGTGCCGACGAAGGACCCGCCCGCGGCGGCGGCGAGGGCGAGCAGCAGCGGCGGGCGTCGTACGCCCTCGCGGGCGAAGCGGCTGCCGGCACCGACATCACCGGCGTTGTCGTGGACGAGCCGGCCCACGACGTACCCGACGACCATGAGCGCCAGCGCCCAGCGCCCGGCGAGGTGGTCGGCGGGCGGCGCGACGTCGAGCAGGAGGCCGGCCCAGAAGCCGGTCAGGGTGGCGAACCGGGTGTCGGTGGCGACGGCGGTCGCCACCACCACGAGCAGCACCACGTCAGGGACGACACCGAGTCCGCCGAGGTCCCAGGCGAAGTTCGGCAGCACCGTCACCTGCAGCAGCAGGGCGGCGAACACCGAGACGAGAGTGGCGATCAGGCGGCCGCGGCGGTTCACTGGGTGCCCCCCTCGATCACGCGGCCCAAGGTGTCGTACGGCACCACGACGCCGACCAGGTCGAGCGCGGTGAAGTCGACGGCCGGCGTGATGACGGCGCGGTACGACGTCTCCCGCAGCGACTCGTAGACCTTGCCGACGGTGCCGATCGGGACACCGGCGACGTACGGCGAGCCGCCCTCGCTGCCCCAGGTCAGGATCGGCTGGCCGATCTTCGGGACGAGGTTGCGGTCGGCGAGCTCCAGCTCGAGGCGGTCGTCGGTGCCGAGCGTGCCGTGACCACGGACGAAGCCGAGCTCCTGGTTGTCGCCGATCCGGCCGCCGACCGAGGAGGTGTCGTCGACGATGAGCAGCACGGTGGCGGTGTGCGCGGTCACCGAGGTGATCCGGCCGACCAGGCCCTCCGCGGCGACCACCGTCATGTCGGGGTGCAGGCCCGCGTCGGAGCCGGCGTCGAGGGTGACCGTGCTGGAGAACGACTGCGCGGACCCGATCGCGATCACCCGGGCGGGCACGAGGGCGTAGCCGATGTCACCGGACAGGGCGCGCAGCCCCTCGAGGTCGGCGAGCCGCTGGTCGTCGTACCCGGCCTTGCCGAGCTGGTTGCGCAGGTCGGCGTTCTCGGCCTCGAGCTTGCTGACGTCGTCGCGCAGCGAGCCGTTGGTCCGCAGCGCGCCCGGCAGGTCGACGAGCGGGCGGACGACGGTCGACACACCGGCCTGGACCGGGCCGACGACCTCTCCCACCACGCGGCGGACCGGGTCGACCGGCGAGCCGTCGCCGCCGGCCTTGTCGACCACCATCAGCGCGGCGGACGCGAGCACCAGGGCGACGACGAGCGACCGCGCCGGGCGGCCGGCGTCGCGCTCGGGGTCGCGGGAGGTGCCGGTACGGCGTACCTGGGGGTTCGGCTTGCTCGTCGGGGGACGGGTGTCGATGGCCATCAGAACCGCCGCTGGTTGGTGACGAGCACCTGCTGGAGGGCCTCGAACTCCTCGACGCAGCGGCCCGCACCCATCGCGACCGAGACCAGCGGGTCCTCGGCGACGTGGACGGGCATGCCGGTCTCGTGGCGGATCCGCTCGTCGAGGCCGCGCAGCAGCGCTCCCCCGCCGGTGAGCACGATGCCGCGGTCCATGATGTCACCGGCCAGCTCGGGCGGCGTCTGGTCGAGGGTGACCCGGACGGCGTCGACGATGGCGTGCAGCGGCTCCTCGAGCGCGTGCCGGATGTCGGCGCTGGTCACCTCGACGGTGCGCGGGAGCCCGGTGACCATGTCGCGGCCGCGGACCTCGCCCTGCGGCTCGCCGGGGCGCGGGAAGGCCGAGCCCAGGGTGATCTTGACGTCCTCGGCGGTGCGCTCGCCGAGCATGACGCCGTGCTCCTTCTTCATCCACGCGATGATCGCGGCGTCGAGGTCGTCGCCGGCCGTGCGGACCGAGAGGGACGTGACGATGCCGCCGAGCGAGATGACGGCGACCTCCGTCGTACCGCCGCCGACGTCGACGATCATGTTGCCGGTCGCCTCGTGCACCGGCAGCCCGGCGCCGATCGCGGCGGCCATCGGCTCCTCGACGACGTACACGCGGCGGGCGCCGGCCTGGTAGCCGGCCTCCTTGACCGCACGCTGCTCGACCGGCGTGATCGAGCTCGGGACGCAGATGACCATGCGGGGCTTGGCGAAGTAACGACGGCGGTGCACCCGCGCGATGAAGTGGCGCAGCATCTGCTCGGTCGCCTCGAAGTCGGCGATCACGCCGTCGCGCAGCGGACGCAGGGCGGTGATGTTGTCGGGGGTGCGGCCCAGCATCTGCTTGGCCTGGTGCCCGACGGCGATCACCTCGCCGGTGCTGTCGTTGAGTGCCACGACACTCGGCTCGTCGAGCAGCACGCCCCGGCGGCGGACGTAGACGAGCGTGTTGGCGGTACCGAGGTCGACGGCCATGTCGCGGCCGATGATGGAGTTCGCCCTCACGCTTCCTCGCAAGACGTCACCGGACCGGTCGACTGACAGGCCCGTCCGCGCGCGTCGGGGAAGCCGGCCCGCTCCCCTCGTGGTGGCGAGGGGTGTGCCGGGGAGGTCGACGAGCGCACGATCCGCCGGTCTCCGCTTGCGAGCGTAAGGAACGAGACGGGTCAGGACGCGCAGGCACGCCGTACGGCGCGGCGCGTCTCAGGAGTCACACGCGTCACGTCACCTGACGGGTTCCGTCGCTTCCTGACGGTTGCAACGGTCAGGAAGCGACGGGATACCCGCTGAAGCGGGTATCCCTGCAGCGGGCGGACCTCAGAGGCTGGGGAACCAGAGCGCGATCTCGCGCGCAGCCGACTCCGGCGAGTCGGAGCCGTGGACCAGGTTCTCGCGGTTCGACAGCGACAGGTCGCCCCGGATGGTGCCCGGCGCAGCCTTGCGGCCATCGGTCGCACCGTTGAGCGCGCGGACCACCTCGATCGCCTCGTCGCCCTCGAGCACCAGCGCCACCAGCGGGCCACTCGTCACGAACGTGCGCAGCGGCGGGTAGAAGTCGCGCTCGACGTGCTCGGCGTAGTGGGCGTCGGCCATCGCGGCGTCGATGTGACGGTGCTCCATGGCGACGATGCCCAGGCCCTTGGCCTCGAACCGGGCCAGCACGTTGCCGACCAGGCCGCGGCGGACCGCGTCGGGCTTGAGCAGGACGAGAGTGCGTTGGGTCACGGCGCGACCTTAGTACGCCGACCGGGCGGCGCCTCAGCCGCGGTCGAGCGAGCGGGCGATGACCTTGTTGGCGGAGCGCTGGAAGCCGCGCACGATCGCGTCGAGGGTGAGCCGGCGCAGGGTGCTGATGGTGGCCTCGAGCTGCTCGGCGTCCTCGCGGGAGTGGTGGTCACTGGCATGACGCCAGGGCTCGACCACCTCGTCGTGGAGCACCCGCGTGAGCTCCTCGGCGAGCGCCGACATGTGCCGCTCGATGGCATCCCCGGCGGCGCGCATGCCGGCGACGGGGATGTCGACCTCGAGCAGCTGGACGGCGACGTCGAAGCCGTGGACCGGGGTGTAGCGGACACCACCGCGCTCGTCGGCGACCGCGCGGAGCAGGCCGAACTCCTCGATCAGGGTCACCTCGTCGTCGGTGAGCCGGCGCCCGGCGTGCTGGTCGAGCTGGCGGCGGGTGAGCTCCTGCGGCTCCCCCACCGTCCATGACGTGAGCATCGCGCGCTGCACGGCGAGGTCCTCGACGCCGGCGTCGGCGGGCAACGAGGCGAGGTACTTCTCGATCGCCTGCAGCGTGAAGCCGTGGCCCTGCAGCGCGCGGATCATCTCCAGGCGCGCGAGGTGGGTGTCGTCGTACCAGGCCATCCGGCCGCGTCGCGCGGGCGGCGGGAGCAGGCCGAGGCTGGCGTAGTAGCGGGTGGTCCGCACGGTCAGCCCGGCGGCCGCGGCCAGCTCGTCGACGGTGCGCAGCGGGCCGCCGTCGTCGGCCTGGGGCGCCGAGTCGACCCCCGCAACAGAACTCATGACTGTCACAGTACGACTGTCATTTGCCGCGTGCAACGAGGGATCTGCGAAAGGGTTGACGTGCGTCACATCGACGTGGACAGTACGTGTGTGACAGTTCTACTGTCATCGTGCCCCCTCCGAGCCTGACCGCAGCCGTACGACGACAGGAGCGCCATGCCCGCCCACAGCGCCCCGCGGGTCCACCCGGCCCTCGGCAGGCCGCTGGCGGAGGTCGTCGCACTGCTCGGGTTCACCCGCCGGGTCCTCGCGGCCGCGCTCGGGTCGATCACCGGGCGCCGGTTCCCCCTGGCTGAGACCGTGGTGCAGACCTGGTACGCGATCCGGGTCTGCACGCTGCCCGCGCTCGCGGTCTCGGTCCCGTTCGGCATCATCCTCGCGCTGCAGGTCGGCGTGCTGGCCCAGGAGGTCGGCGCCGTCGCGTTCACCGGCGCCGGCAACACCCTGGCCGTCGTACGCCAGGCCTCTCCCCTGATCACCGCGCTGATGCTGTCCGGCGTCGCGGGCTCCGCGATCTGTGCCGACCTCGGCTCGCGCCGGATCCGCGAGGAGATCGACGCGATGGAGGTGATGGGCCTCTCCGTGGTCGAGCGGCTCGTCGTGCCGCGGATGTTCGCGATCATCGCCGTCGCCGTGCTGCTCAACGGCGTCGTCATGTTCTTCACCATCATCACCACGCTGAGTGTCAGCGTGGTGCTGCAGGACCTGCCGCCGGGCAGCTACCTCGCCTCGGTCACGACCCTCGCCCAGGTCTCCGACCTGTGGCTCTCGCTGGCCAAGGCGGCGATCTTCGCGGTGATCTGCGCACTGGTCGCGTCGTACCAGGGACTGCGCGCCGAGCGCGGCCCGACCGGCGTCGGCGAGGCGGTCACCAGCGCGGTGGTGACCAACTTCGTGCTGCTCTTCGCCGCCAACTTCGTCATCTCACAGGTCTACAGCACCTTCGCCGGAGGGCCGATCGGGTGACGGCCATCGACCCCGCCCGGGCCATCGAGCAGACCGTCGACAAGGCGGTCGTCGGGCCACTGGCCGGCATCGGCCTGCAGCTGGTCCTGGCCTGGCGCGCGATCGTGGCGCTGCCGATCGCGCTCACCCGCTACCGCGGCGAGATCCAGCGGGTGCTCGCCGAGGTCACCCTCGGCTCGGGCATCTTCCTCGTCGGCGGCGGCGTGGTCGGCGTCGTCCTGCTCCTGTCGACGCTCACCGGCACCGAGGTCGGCCTCGAGGGCTACCAGGGCCTCGACGTGATCGGCCTGGCGCCGCTGACCGGGTTCATCTCCGGGTACGCCAACACCCGCGAGCTCGCGCCGATGGTCGCCGCGCTCGGCTTCGCCGCGCGGATCGGCTGCGGCTTCACCTCCCGGCTGGGCGCGATGCGGATCAGCGAGGAGATCGACGCGCTCGAGTCGATGGCGATCCGCCCGATCCCCTACCTGATCAGCACCCGCCTGGTCGCCGCGTGGATCGTCGTCCTGCCGCTCTACCTGATCGGCCTGGTCGGCACCTACGTCGCCACCGACCTGATGGTCACCACCTTCTACGGCCAGTCGGCCGGCACGTACGACCACTACTTCCGCACCTTCGTCGCGCCGGTCGACGTCATCTACTCGGCGATCAAGGTCGTCGTGCTGACGACCGTGGTCACCCTCATCCACTGCTACCACGGCTTCACCGCCACCGGCGGCCCCGAGGGCGTGGGCCGGGCGACCGGCCGCGCGATCCGGGCCAGCATCATCTCGCTCACCGTCGTCGACATCCTGCTGACGCTGCTCCTGTGGGGCGCGGACCAGCAGGTGCAGATCTCGGGGTGAGCCGGTGAGCGAGTTCCTGTTCGCCCATTCGTCGGCCGATCCACGCGTCCTGCGGCTGCGGCTGGCCGCGGTCGGCGTCGTCGGCTTCCTGCTGCTCGGTGCACTCACCGGCGTGCTCGGCCTGCAGACCCTCGGCATCGTCAGCGACGACGTCCGGGTGACCGTCCAGCTCCCCACCGTCGGCGACACGCTCGGGATCAACTCCGACGTGAAGTACGACGGCCTCCGCGTCGGGCGCGTCGTCGAGGTCGACCCCGCCGGCCCGAGCGCTGAGGTGCTCGTCGCGCCCGAGCACGCAGCGCTGATCCCGGCGAGCGTGGTCGCGCGGGTGCTGCCGGGCACCCTGTTCGGCAACGAGTACGTCGACCTGGTCAGCGCCGACTCCGCCGCGATCCCCACCCCGTCCGCCGCCGCGAGCGCGCATCTGGCCGAGGGCGCCGTCGTACCGGCGGACACGTCGACCGCGACGTTGCGGCTGATGGACACCTTCTCCGCGACCCAGCGGCTGCTCGCGGCCGTCGACCCGGCGCAGTGGGACGTCGCGCTGTCCCAGCTCGCCGACGCCCTCGACGGTCGGGGCGCGCGGATCGCGGAGCTGGTGCGCGACGGCAACGGCTTCCTCGGCCGCTGGGCCGACCTGCACCCACAGGTGCGCGAGGACCTCGACCTGCTCGCCCGCGACACCGACCTGGCAGCCGACGTCGAGCCGCAGCTGGTGGAGGCGCTGCGCGACACCCGGCCGCTGGCCCGGACCTTCGTGCAGCAGCAGGCGGAGATCTCGCAGCTGCTGGCCGACGTACCCGAGCTCCTCGACGGCGAGACCGGCGTGACCACGTTCCTGCGCGAGAACGGCGCGGCCACGGCCCGGCTGCTCAACGCCAGCGCCGCGACGCTCGAGGTTTTCGCCGAGCGCTACCCCGCCTTCGCCGAGCTGCTCCGCAAGGTGCCCGTGCTGCTGCGCAACGGCGCCAACGCGGTCAGGAACGGCCGGATCCAGATGGAGGGCGTGCTCGCGCCCCAGCTGCTCGACCCCTACGACCCCGCCGACCCGAAGGACTGCCCCACCTACCGCGGGCTGACCGGACCCTGCGGAGGCACGCGATGAGCCGCCAGCTCAGCGAGCTGCGTCGCCACCGCGGCGCCGTGCTCGGGGTCGCCGTCTTCGCGCTGGTGGCCGTCGTGCTGACCAGCATGGTCGCCGGCACCCTGTCCCGCGCCCAGCACGGCGAGGCGATCACGGTCACCGCGGTGTTCCGCGACGCGACCGGCCTGCGCGCCGGCGACGACGTACGCATCGCCGGGGTGAGGGTCGGCCGAGTCACCGGCACCCGCCTCGGCACCGGCGACGAGCGCGGCCTCGCGGTCGTGACGATGAGCGTCGACGCCGACCAGCGGCTGCACGACGACGTGACCGCGTCGGTCGACTACCTCAACCTGATGGGCCAGCGGTACGTCGCCCTGGCCCGGCCCGACCGCACCGCGGAGGCCGGCCGGCTCGCCGACGGCGCCCGGATCCCGCTCGCCCGCACGCGGCCCGCGCTCGACCTGACCGCGATGTTCAACGCCTTCCAGCCGATCTTCGACCTGCTGCAGCCCGCCGACATCAACCAGCTCGCGACCAACATCGTGGAGGTGCTGCAGGGCCAGGGCCCCACGATGACGCACCTGCTTGACCAGACGGCGAAGCTGACCTCCGGCATCGTCGACCGTGACGCCACGCTCGCGAAGGTCGTCGACAACGTGACCCTCGTCCTCGACACCACCGACGAGCACCGCACCGAGATCACCCGCCTGGTCGACGGTCTGGCGTCCCTCACCGGCGGCCTCGCGAAGGACCGCGACCGGATCGCGACCAGCCTCGACTCGATCGCCCGGCTCTCGGCCACGACCGCCGACCTGGTCGGCGAGGTCCGTCAGCCGGTCGTCGACGTGGCCGACCTGAGCACCCCGTGGTTCCGCTACCTCGCCCAGCGCCGCGACCTGCTCGTGCAGACCGGTGCCGCGGTCCCCCGGCAGCTGAACACCTACCTGCGCACCCTCGGCTACGGCAGCTACCTCAACGTCTACGTGTGCACTCTCGCCGCGGGCGGTGCCGGCGTCCCGTTCAAGCTCGACCTCGGCGTGACCGGCAACAAGCACTCGACGAGGTGCCGCTGATGTCCGCGACGCTCGGACGGCTCGCCTGGCCGCTGCGCCTGGTCGCGGCCCTGGTCGTGCTGGGCCTGCTGCTGCTCGGGGTCCGGGCGCTCGCGGGCGACCCGGCGTACCACGCGCGACTCCGGCACGCCGCGGGACTGGAGCCCGGGGACGACGTACGGATGGCGGGGCTGAAGATCGGCGAGGTGATCGCGGTGACGGCCGATCGCGACCAGGTCGACGTCCGGTTCAGCCTGACCGGCGCTCCCGGGGACCTCGGCGTCACCGAGGACAGCAGCGTGCAGGTCAAGCTGCTCTCCATCCTCGGCGAGCGCTTCCTCTCGCTCGCCCCCGGCAAGGGCGCGGCGCTGGGCGACGACAGCACGATCGCCGTCGAGCACGCCGTCGACAGCTACACGATCGAGCGGTTCTGGCTGGAGTCCACGCCCCAGGTCGAGGCGCTCGACCTCGACCGGGTGCACCAGGCGGTCGACGTACTGGCGACCGACCTCGCCGTCGAGCCCGACGCCCTGCGGGACGCCCTCGACGGGATCGCCGGGGTGTCGGCGATCGCCAACGACCGCGAGCAGCAGCTCGACGGGCTGCTGACCTCGATCCGCAAGGTCACCGACGTCGTCCTCGCCCAGAGCGACGAGCTCGACCAGGTCCTCGCCCACGGCACGACGGTGATGCTGATGGTCCAGCAGCGCAAGGAGACGCTGCGGGCGCTGCTGTCGGACGCGCACCGTTTCGTCACCGGTCTCACCGCGCTGGTCCGCGCCACCGCGCCCCAGCTCAAGCCGGCCCTGCGCGACCTGCGCACCGTGCTGCGGGTCCTCGACGAGCACCGCGCGAAGCTCGACACGACCCTCGAGCTCGCCGGTCCGACCATGCGGGTCTTCACCAACGCGACCGGCGACGGGCCGTGGCTCGGGGTCAACGCGCCCTGGGCGATCATCCCCGACGACCTGGTCTGCTCGATCACGCCGGAGGACTGCAAGTGAGCCGGCCCAGGATCCTCACCGCAGCCGGGGTCGTCGTCGCCCTGGCCCTCCTCCTCTCCGGCGCCCGGCTGCTCGGCTGGCTCGGCGGCGACGACCCCGGCGACCTCGTCGTGACCGCCGACTTCGCCGACACGACCGGCGTGTACGTCGGCAACGACGTCACCTACCTCGGGGTGAGGGTCGGCGAGATCGTCCGGATCGAGCCGCAGGGCGCGACCATGCGGGTGGTCATGCACCTCGCCCCGGACACCCGGGTCCCCCGCGACGCGGGCGCCGAGATCCTGCAGGGCTCCCTCGTCACGGACCGGTACGTCGAGCTCGGACCGGCCTGGACCGACGGCCCCACCCTCGCGTCGGGCGCCCACATCGCCGCCGACCACACCCGGGCACCTGCCACCGTCGACGAGATCGCGAAGGCGATCGACGACCTGGTGCTCGCCCTCGACGGCGGCCCCGACGGCCCCGGCAGCAACGGCGGCAAGGGACTGGGCGACGTGCTCGCCGCCACCGCCACGACCCTGGACGGCAACGGGCCGCACCTGCGGGCCGCGCTCGCCGAGAGCCGCGACGCGCTGGCGATGATCAACGCGAAGGACGGCGACCTGACCGCGGTCACCGACAACCTGGTCACCCTGGTCGGCACGCTGGCCGAGCGCGACCGCAGCATCCGCGACTTCACCCGGGCCGCCGCCGACACCGGCGACGTCCTCGCCGACCAGCGCCAGGAGCTGGTCGCGACCCTCGACAGCCTCGACGAGCTCACCCGGCTGGCCAACCGCTTCCTGAAGCAGAACGGTGGCGTCCTCGGCAACGACCTGAAGGGCCTCGCCGACGTGGTCGCCCTGGTCCGCTCCCGGCAGGACTCGCTGGCGGAGGCCTTCGACACGATGCCGACGATGGCGGAGAACTTCGCCCGCGCCTACGACTGGGACCTCGGCCGGCTGCGCGTGCAGTTCGCCTTCAGCGCCGGCCCCTTCTCCGCGGCCTTCCGCGACCACAGCTGCCGGGTCTTCGCGGAGGCGCTCGCCGGCGACACCGGCACCCGGATCTGCGGGCTGCTCTTCACCGGGCAGGGCACCGGGCTGCTCGACCCGCTCCTCGACGGCGTCTACGACGGCCTCCCGGGGGCGATCCCATGAGGCGGACCCTGGCAACACTCGCGATCCTCCTCGGCGCCCTCACCGCCGGCTGCGGGCTGACCCTGGAGGACGTGCCGCTGCCGGACCTGGTCGACGGTCCGACGTACGCCGTCACGGTCGAGTTCGGCGACGCCCTCAACCTCCCCGTCGACGCGCCGGTGAAGCTCGACGGCGCGACCGTCGGGCAGGTCACCGCGGTCGCGGCGGGCGACTACGTCGCCGAGGTCGAGCTCGCGCTGTCGACGGCCGTGCAGCTGCGCGACTCCTCGCGCGCCGAGATCCGGCTGACCTCGCCCATGGGTACGGCGTTCGTGCAGCTGTTCCCCGGCGAGACCGGCGCCGTGCTGGCCGACGGCGCGAGGATCCCGGTCGCCGCGACCGGCAGCGCGCCCGACGTGACCGACCTGCTCAGCGCCCTGTCCACGGTGGTCACCGGCGGCAGCTTCGCCGACATCTCCACGATCATCGACCAGCTCAACGTCGCGCTGACCGGCAACGCCGACGACGTACGGCGCCTGCTGGGTCGTCTCGACACCGCGGTCACCGACCTGAACGCCGACTTCCCGCAGGTCGACCGGCTGACCGCGTCACTGGACCGGCTGACCACCCGGCTGGCCGGCGACCTGCCCGAGATCACCCGCTCCCTCACGACGCTCACCGGGCTGGTCACCACCTTCGACCAGCAGCGCGCGCAGCTGGTCAGGGCGATGGAGTCGCTGAGCAGGTTCGACGCCGTCGCCACCCCGCTCACCGCGGCCGTGCGCGAGGACCTCGTCGCCCAGCTGAAGGACATGAAGCCGGTGGTCCGGACCCTGCTCGCCGGCCGCGACGACATCGACGGCGTGATGACCGGCCTGGTCGCCTTCGCCGAGGGCAGCGACAAGGCCGCGCCCGGCGACTTCGCCAACTTCGACCTGACCTTCCTGCTCGATCTCAAGGCCCTGGCCGCGACGGGAGGCGCGCAGTGAGCCGCCGCCCCACGCCCATCGAGGCCGTCGCCGCCACGGCCCGGATGTGGCGGCGCCGGATCCGGATCGCCCAGTCGCTGATCCTCGTGATCCTGGTCGGCGGCGTCGTCTACGTCGCCGACACGGTCGTCGGCGGCTCTCTCTTCCACCACCCGTACGCCGTGACCGTCGAGCTCCCCCAGGCCGCCGGCCTGCACGAGGGCTCGGTCGTCACCTACCGCGGCCAGCGGATCGGCGAGGTGACCGACGTCCGGCTCAGCGCGAAGCCCGGTGTCGGCGTGGTCGCGCGCATCGAGATCGAGTCCGGCGTCGAGGTGCCGCGGGACAGTGCGATGGAGGTGCGCAACCTGTCCGCGGTCGGCGAGCAGTACCTCGACGTACGTCCGTCCTCGGGCAAGGGTCCCTACCTCGCCGACGGCGCGACGGTTCCCGTGTCGGCGACCAGCGTGCCGCTGGGCGTGCCCGACGTCCTGGCGCACGCCCAGCGGCTGATGTCGCACCTCGACGTCGCCGACGTGCAGACCATCGCCACCGAGACCGCCGCGATCTTCGGCGACAACGACCAGGACGTCGACCTGCGCTCGCTGGCGATCGAGCTGGAGAGCGCGTTCGCGATGCTGCGCCGCCTCGAGCCGGACCTCACGAGGCTCGCGAAGCAGGCCGAGACACCGCTGAGCACGGTGGCCGACCTCTCCCCCGAGATCCGCCGGCTCTCCGCCGACCTCGAAGCCGTCGCCCAGTCACTCGCGAAGGCCACACCCGCCGTCCGCAGCACCGTCACGACCGCCATCGACCTGGTGCCTCGTCTCGAGCGCTGGTGGCGGGCGGCCTCGCCGCAGCTGCGTCGGATGCTTCGTGACGGCGTACCCCTGACGGAGATGGCCGCCGAGCACCTGCGCGGCCTCCAGCACTGGCTGGACTGGGCGCCGGTCCAGGCCGACGTGATGGCCGGCAGCACCCGCGACGGCAGCGGCCGGGTCCTACTCGTCCCGCGGATCCTCAAGAACTGCGTCTACGACCGCAGCGTCCAGCGCGACGTCCAGGACACCAGCCGCCGCGAGCCGCGCACCGACGTGCGCTGCACCGATCCGCCGAAGGGCACCCAGGGCCGCGGCTCCGCCGAGGTCCCCCAGCAGTAGTCCCGTCCCGTCCGTCGAACCGAGAGGAACCACGATGAGCACCGACACCCTGACGATCCGTGCCGAGATCGAGCAGGAGATCGCCGGCCTCACCCTGCCCGCCGCCCTGGCCCGCACCGTCGAGGCCGAGGGCGACCGGGCGGCGTACTCCGACAAGGTCGGGATCGACCTGTCCGCCGGGTACGCACCCGGCTGGCGCACGGTCGGCTGGACCGAGCTGCGCGAGCAGGCACTCGACCTCGCCGGGGCGCTGATGGCTGCGGGAGTCGCCGCGGGCGACCGGGTCGCGCTGATGGCGAGCAACCGGATCGAGCACGTCGTCGCCGACCTCGGAGTCGTGCACGCCGCCGGGGTGTCGATGTCGGTCTACAACACCCTCTCCCCCGACCAGGTGGCCTACGTCGCCGGGCACGCCGAGCCCGCCGTCGTCGTGCTCGAGAGCGCCGACCACCTCGCCCGCTGGGAGCGCGCGCTCGCCGAGTCCACCTCGATCCGCACCGTCGTCGTGATCGACGTGGCCGCACCCGAGGGCGACGACCGCTTCGTCGCCTGGGACGCCTTCCTCGCCTCCGGTGCCGCCTGGCGCGGCGACCACGCGACCGAGCTGGCCGAGCGCACCGCGGGCATCTCCCCCGACGACCCGCTGACGATCCTCTACACGTCGGGCACCACCGGGAACCCGAAGGGCGTGGTGCTCACCCACCACGCGGTGCTCTACGAATGCCTCTGCTCGCTGCGCGTGGCCTCGCCGACGCAGCACAACGAGTTCATCTCCTACCTGCCGTTCGCCCACATCGCCGAGCGCACGCTCGGCATGTACATCCCGCAGGTCATGGGCGCCCACATCCACCTGATCGCCGACCCCGCGCTGCTGCTCGGCGCCCTCGGGGAGGTGCACCCGACGCGCTTCTTCGGCGTCCCGCGGGTCTGGGAGAAGATCAGGACCGGCATCTCCGCCAAGCTCGCCGCCGAGACCGACCCCGAGAAGAAGGCCCAGGTCGAGGGCGCGCTCGCCATCGGACTGGAGTACGTCGAGGCGCTCCAGGCCGGCAGCACGGTCTCCCCCGAGCTCGAGGCCCGCTACCAGGCCGCCGACGCCGGGCTGCTCGCCTTCCTGCGCGCACTGCTCGGCCTGGACCGCTGCGAGTGGGCCGCGTCCGCCGCGGCCCCGATGCCGCTGGAGGTCGCGAGGTTCTTCGCCGGCCTCGGCATGCGCATCTACGACGTCTACGGCATGACCGAGACCTGCGCCGCCGTCACCTCGTGTGGCCCGGACCAGTTCCGCCTCGGCACCGTCGGCCGCGCCCTGCCCGGCATCGAGATCGCCCTCGCCGAGGACGGCGAGATCCTGGCCCGCGGCCCGGTGGCCTCGAAGGGCTACTACAAGCAGCCCGAGGCGACCGCCGCGCTCATCGACGCCGACGGCTGGGTGCACACCGGCGACATCGGCGAGATCGACACGGACGGCTTCCTCAAGGTCGTCGACCGGAAGAAGGAGATGATCATCACCTCCTCCGGCAAGAACATCGCGCCCTCCAACATCGAGAACTACCTCAAGGAGAGCCCGATCGTCGGCCACTCGCTGGTCTTCGGCGAGGGCAAGCCGTACGTCGTCGCGGTGCTCACCCTCGACGCCGAGATCGCGCCGCTGGTCGGCGCGCAGCTCGGCATCCCGGGCGGCACCTCGCTCGCCGAGCTGGCCCAGCACCCCGCCATGCTCGCGGTCGCCCAGCAGGCCGTCGACGCCGCGAACGACCGCCTCTCGCGGCCCGAGCAGGTCAAGGCCTGGGAGCTGCTCCCGGTCGAGTGGACCGCCGAGTCCGAGGAGCTCACGCCGACGCTCAAGCTCAAGCGCCGCGTCGTCCACGCCAAGTACGCCGACGTCCTGGAGAGGCTCTACTCGTGACCACCACTGTTGTCGCTCCTGCCGCCACCGCCCGCCCGGGCTGGGTCACCGACGAACGGATCGCCGGGTGGAACCGCTGGGTGTTCCGCGACGAGGCCTCGACCGCGACGAGCACCGCGATCGCGCCGTACGACGGGCAGCCGACCGCCGACGTACCCGTCTCCAGCGCCTCCGACGTCGTCTCCGCGATCGCCGGCGCCCGTGCGGCCCAGCACCGGTGGGCGCTGCTGCCGTGGAGCACCCGCGCCGGGATCGTGCTGCGCTTCCACGACCTGCTCGTGGAGCGGCAGGACGAGGTGATCGACCTGATCCAGTGGGAGATGGGCAAGTCCCGGTTCAGCGCCTGGCAGGAGATCCTCCAGGTCGCCACGATCGCGCGGCACTACGCCCGGCACGGCCGCCGCTACCTCGTCGACAACAAGGTCCGCGGCGCGATGCCCGGGCTGACCAGGGTCCGCGAGGTGCGGGTGCCGAAGGGCGTCATCGGGATGATCTCGCCCTGGAACTACCCGCTCTACCTCGCCGTCGGCGACGTGCTCCCCGCCCTGCTCGCCGGCAACGGCGTGGTCAGCAAGGCCGACTCGCAGACGCCGCTCACCCTGCTGTGGACCCGGGCGCTGCTCGCCGAGGCCGGTCTCCCCCGCGACATCTGGCACGTCGTCGTGGGTCCGGGCTCGGTCGTCGGCGACGCCCTCATCGGCTCCCCGGACGCACCGGGTGCCGGCGTCGACCACATCTGCTTCACCGGCTCGACCGCGACCGGCCGCTCGGTCGGTCGTCGCGCCGGCGAGATGCTGATCGCGGCCTCCCTCGAGCTGGGCGGCAAGAACCCGCTCATCGTGCTCGCCGACGCCGACGTCGAGAAGGCCGCGGCCGGCTGCGTGGCGGCGGCCTTCGCGAACACCGGCCAGATGTGCATCCACATCGAGCGGGTGATCGTCCACGAGGACGTGTACGACGCCTTCCGGTCCGCCCTGGTGGCCGCCACCGAGGCGCTCACCCTCGGGCAGACGTACGACTACACCGTCGACGTCGGCTCGCTGGCCTCCCCGGCCCAGCTCGAGGCAGTCACCTCCCACGTCGCCTCCGCCGTCGCCGGCGGGGCGCGGGTCCTGACCGGTGGCCGGGCGCGCCCCGACCTCGGCCCGCTCGTCCACGAGCCGACCGTGCTCGAGGGCGTCACCGCCGACATGCCGGTCTGCCTCGAGGAGACCTTCGGCCCGGTGATCTCGCTGTACCGCGTGGCCACCGACCTCGACGCGATCGAGAAGGCCAACGAGGGCCGCTACGGCCTCTCGGCCAGCATCTGGTCGCGCAACACCGCCCACGCCGAGGCGCTGGCTCAGCGGATCCGGGCCGGTTCGGTCAACATCAACGACGGTGCCGCCGCCGCGGCGGGCTCGATCGAGGCCGGGATGGGCGGCATGGGCGACAGCGGCCTGGGCCGGCGCCACGGCGCGGAGGGCATGCGGAAGTACACCGAGTCGCAGACCGTCGCCACCCAGCGCCTGGTCCCCCTCGGCCCACCCGCCGGCATGGCCCTGGAGAAGTTCGTGGGGATCGGCAATGCGCAGCTGAAGCTGCTCAGGAGGCTGCGGGTGCGCTGACGCGGACGGACGTCACAACGGCGGGCTGGAGATCAAGCAGGTTGATCCCCAGCCCGCCGTTGCGGTTCGTCGACGCCGACTCACGCTCCCGTCCACAGGCCCGATCGGCGGATGGTTGGTCGGCCTGACCGTGGGACAGGCCGAGATCATGGATCCCATCGACGACCTCCTCGACCGCCAGGACGGCGTCATCGCCCGCCGTCAGGTCCTGGCCTCCGGCCGCACTCCCACCTTCGTCGCGCGCAAGGTCCGCCGCCGCGAGTGGGTGCGCGTCCATCCCGGCGTCTATGTGAACCACACCGGCCCGCTCACGTGGCGCCAGCGCGCCTGGGCCGCGGTTCTCGCCTGCTGGCCGGCCGCGCTTGCCGGGTGGTCAGCCGTCCGCGCTCACGAAGGTCCCGGGCGGCGACAGCACGATGACGACAGCCCGATCGAGGTGCTCGTCCCTCACGGCCGCGCGCTCGATCCCGTGCCGGGCGTGCGGATCCGCGAGTCGCGTCGCTTCGACGGCGCCGTCCAGACCCACCTGAGCCCGCCACGACAGCACTACGACGACGCCATCGTGGAGCTCGCCGACCGCGCGCCCGACGCGCTGGCCGCGGTCGCGATCCTCGCGGACGCCTGCGGGGGCCGTCGCACCACGGCCGCGCGGCTTCAGGACCGGATCGTCGGGATGTCCCGACTGGCGCGCCGCCAACTGCTCGCCGACGTGCTGCATGACATCGCGGACGGCACCTGCTCGGTGCTGGAGCATGCGTACCTGACACGCGTCGAGCGCGCCCACGACCTGCCCCGCGGACTTCGGCAGGTCGCTGCGCGCGACAGCCAAGGGCGCCGGATGTTCCGCGACGTCGTGTACGGCGGACGACGGCCCGCCTGGCGCAAGATCGTCGAGCTCGACGGCCGGCTCGGTCACGACTCCGCGCGGGACCGGGATCGCGACCTGGAGCGGGACCTCGATGCCGCGCTCGACGGCGCCGACACCGTGCGCCTCGGCTACGGACAGGTACTCGCGCGGTCGTGCGTCACGGCAGCCAAGGTCGCGCGCCTCCTGCAGGTCGCCGGATGGACGGGATCCCCGACGACGTGCCCGGCGTGCTCCGGCCGGGATCGGCGGGGCGCGGATCGAATGGGCTGATCGGCAACCCGCCGGTGCCGCTCGTCAGGCAGCCCGAGCCACCTCTGCGATCAGCGCCGGGGCGAGGTCGCCCTTCGGGGCGACCACGACCTCGGCCAGGCCGAGCCACCCGGCCAGCCGCTCCAGCTCGGCGGCCAGCTCCCCCGCCGTCTCCGCGGGGGCGTGCGGCTCGGACCACGCCGACTGCACGAGCAGCCGCCCCGTGGCCCGGTCGGCCTTGAGGTCGACCCGGCCGACGATCCGGTCGCCGAGCAGGAACGGGAGCACGTAGTAGCCGTGCACCCGCTGCTCGGCCGGCACGTAGATCTCGATGCGGTAGAAGAAGTCGAACAGCGCCTCGGCCCGATCGCGCTCCCACACCACCGGGTCGAACGGGCTGAGCAGCGACCGGGCGCCGACGCGGCGCGGGAGCCGCGCCTCGGGGTGGAGGTACGCCGGGCGTTTCCACCCCTGCACCTCGACCGGCTCCAGCTCACCGGCGGCGACGAGCTCGTCGATCGCGACCCGGGCCTCCCCGATCCGGATCCGGTAGTAGTCGGCCAGGCAGTTGGCCGAGGCCACGCCGTGGGACCGGGCCGCTCGTCGTACGAGCTCGACGTGGGCCTCGGCGGCAGTCATCGCCGGGGCGTCCAGGGCGGCGGCCGGCAGGACCCGCTCAGGCAGGTCGTAGCGGATCTCGAACTGGCTGTTGCGCCCCGCGATGGCCAGCTCGCCAGTCATGTAGAGGTAGTCGAGCATCCGGCGGGTGCGTGACCAGTTCCAACCCCAGTGGTCCTTCGTGCGCGGCAGGCCGTCGTCGAGCTCACGCGCGGTGCTGGCGCCCCGGTCGGTGATCTCGGCGATCAGCGCCGACTCGAGCTGGTCGCCCTCCTCGACGGTGAACCACTTCCCGCGCCGGGCGCGGTAGTCGTCCATCCGGTGCCGCATCGCGGGCCACAGCTCGACGGGCATGAACGCCTGCACGTGCGCCCAGTACTCCACCACCCGCCGGTTGCGCCCGCTGGCGGCGCGCTGCAGCAGGTCGACGTCGTAGCCGCCCATCCGGGAGTAGAGCGGCATGAAGTGGGCGCGCTGCAGCACGTTGACGCTGTCGACCTGCAGCACGCCCGTGCGGGCCAGGGTGCGGTCGAAGGTGCGCAGCGTCGGGGCGCTGTGGGCAGGGTCGAGGAAGCCCTGCGCGGCCAGCGCGATCCGGCGGGCCTGGGCGAGCGACAACGACTGCGTGGTGGGCACGGGCCCACCCTAGAAGCAGCCGCCGACAGCCCGGCCGAGCCGGTCGAGCTACTCCAGCTCGACCAGCTTGGCGCGCACGGCGTACATGACCGCTTCCATCCGCGAGTGCAGCTGGAGCTTCTCGAGGATGTTGCGGACGTGGTTCTTGACGGTGTTCTCGCTGATCGCGAGCTGCGCGGCGACGTCGCGGTTGCTCAGGCCGCGCGCGACGAACCGGAGCACCTCGAGCTCACGCTCGGTGAGCTTGAGGGCCGGGCCGGCGGCGCGGTCGGGCTTCGACATCGTCTTGAACTCGTCGATCAGCTTGGCCGCCATGGACGGGCTGATCAGCGACTGGCCGTCGGCGACGACGCGGATGCCCTGGGCCACCTCCTCGATGGACGAGTCCTTGAGGAGGTAGCCCGAGGCACCGCTCTTGACCGCCTCGTAGAGGTCGGCCTCGTCGTCGGAGACGGTCAGCATGATGATCTTCGTCATCGGGACCGCCTCCTTGATCGCGACGCACGCCTCGATCCCGGACTGCTTGGGCATCCGGACGTCCAGCAGCACCACGTCGGGCACGCTGCTGACCACGAGACTCACGCCGTCGATGCCGTTGCTGGCCTCGCCGACGACCTCGATGCCGTCCTCGATGCCCAGGAGCATGGTCAGCCCGCGCCGGAACAGCTCCTGGTCGTCGACCACCACCACACGTACCGGCTCGCTCACGGGCTGTCCCGGTGCTGCGGCCGGCGAAGTACCATCCGCCACGGCGGCATCATGACACGACCTCGCGTGAGAGTACCGTTCGAGGCTGGTTTCGACGGTCGCACGGCGAGTCCTGCGTCAGCCTTCCACACCCCCGACCTCGAGCGAGATGACGCCGTAGTCGTAGCCGCGGCGGCGATAGACGACGGCCGGACGCTCGCTCTCCTTGTCGACGTACAGGTAGAAGTCGTGGCCCACCAGCTCCATCTCGTAGAGCGCCTGGTCGAGGGTCATCGGGCTTGCCGGGTGGGTCTTCTCGCGGACCACGAGCGGCCCGTCCCCGGTGACCGTGATCGGGCCGACCTGCCGCTCGATCGCGACCTCGTCCTCCTCCTCGACCACCGTGGTCGGGACGTCGGAGAGCGCCTTGCCGACCGAGACCGGCGTACGACGGCCGCGGTGCACCCGCCGGCGGTCAGCGGCCTTGCGCATCTGCGCGGCCATCTTGTCGAGCGCGAGGTCGAGCGCACCCATCTTGTCGTCGGCGGCGGCCTCGGCCCGGATCACCGGTCCCTTGGAGAAGGCCGTGAGCTCGACGTGGACCGCCTGGTCGTGCTGGCGGGGATTGGGTTCGCTGTCCACCTCCACATGGACCCGGATGATCCGGTGATCGTGCTTCTCCAGCTTCGTGAGCTTCTCCGCGGCATGCTCCCGGAACCTGTCCGAGATCTCGCAGTGCCGTCCGGTGACCACAACATCCATCAGTTACCTCCAAGGGGATTTCGGCGTGATGGGTTCTCCTGCCGCCCAGGCAGGACGTCTACGTGCAGGTGGACCGCGCCACCAACACAGATCTTGGGAGAGCCGCCGCGCGAGCGCAGCGAGCGTCGGCCCGTCGGGCGCGCCGCGTTGCCTGGACGCAGCGCAGCGAGCGAGGAACGAGCGAGCGGAGCGGAGGAAGGCAACGCGCGGAAGCGCGCCCGACATGCGCGAGCGAAGCGAGCGCCAGACGAACACAGTGGAGTCCGCCCGGCCGACCTGGTCTTCGTCCCCACACCCGCCTGCTGGGGCTTCCGCAGCTTGTTGCCACTACCGGCCCTCTCCCGGGGCCGGACGTATCTGACGTCCGGACCGAGGCAGGACTGACGACTAAGCCGCACCGTGATCACCGGCCCGAGGGCCGGCTTACGTGGACCGTTTCGCCTGCGACTGGCATCGGCTTGCCGCACCTGGCTGGGCTCGCACCCGGCCTGGGCGACGCAACCACGGACCCGGGCGGACTCCATGACCAGACGTTAGTCCGTCGGTGGTGACGGCGAAAGGCTTCATCCGAAGTTCAGACCGTTCATCTGGCGGGGTTCCTGCGGCGGGTTGCCGCGACGACCGCGGCAGCGTGGACAGACACCCCGGCGGCCTCCAGCGCGCGCTGTGCCTCGCGCAACGTGGCGCCCGTGGTGAGCACGTCGTCGCACACCACGACGTGGGCGCGGGGGCAGCGCCGGACGAGGCGTCGTACGGCGGCAGCGGGCACCGTCATCGAGCCGGCGAGGTTGGCCGCGCGGCCGGCGGCGTCGAGTCCGGCCTGGTCGACGACGCCGGGGCGCAGCCGCAGCAGCCGGGCCACCCGCACCTCGGCGCCGAGCAGCGCGGCCGCGGCCCGGGTCATGGCCAGGGTGGGGTCGTGGCCGCGCTGGCGCACGGTCGTGGCGCGCGACGGCACGGGGACCAGGACCAGCGGTCCGAGAGGTGCCGCTGCCTCGACAGAACCGGCGAGCAGCTCGCCGAGGGGCCGGGCGAGGGCGAGCACCCGACGCTCCTTGTGGGCGAGGACGAGGTCGCGCAGCACGCCGTCGTACTCCCCCACCCCATAGGTCGGCGCCAGCCCCACCGGGCAGGGTGTCGGCCAGTGCGGACGGGCGTCGCCGGCCCGGTCCCGGCACACGTCGCGGCAGGCCGGGCAGCACGGGCGCCCCGGCCGGTCGCAGCCCACGCAGCGCGATCCGAGCACCAGGTCGACGAACCCGTCGACGAGCAGCTGCGCGGTGGCCATCGGCCCACCTCAGCAGGCCGCCCCCACCCGGGCAACCAGAGAGCCCGGGGCTGTGGAGAGCCCGGGAGACTCAGCCCGTGTAGTCGAGCTGCGAGAGCCCGCCGGGCCCGGCCTCGTGGTCCTCCTGGCGCACCAGGTCGACGTACTGGTCGGCGTAGACGGCGTACATCGGCGCGTCCTCGACGGGCGAGACGGCGAGCCCGAGGACCTCGCCGGTGACGATCGTGGAGAGCACGTCGACGCCGACCGTGGCGCCGTCGGCGGCGACCACGTCGACCTCGTAGAGGTTGCCGGGGACGGTCGCGGTCAGCAGCGCGACCCGGATCGGGCTGGCCCAGCCGATGTCGATGATGGCGCTGCCCTCCGGAGCGCGTACGACGAACGGCCGGCCCGCCCGAGCGACCTGGCCGCGGCCGTTGAGGAACACCCGGGCGCCGACGACCTGGTCGCCCTGCCCCGTCACGCGGACCACGGCGACCAGCCGGGTGCCGTCGCGGCTGACGACCAGGCTCCGGGCGCGGGTGCCGGTGATGCCGGGGACCCGGACGGTGCGCAGCTCCGCGCCGTCGTACAGCCACACGACCGCGCCGCTCGTGCGGCGCTCGAGCACCCACAACCGTCCGGCGTGGTCCCAGGTGGGGCGGGCGTAGCTGCCGCCGTCGAGCAGCACCTGCGCGGCGGGCTCGGACGTCGACTGCTGGACGTGGGCCAGGCGGACGCGGTGCCCGCCGGCATCGACCCCGGCCGCCTCCTCGTTGTCGGGGCTGACCGCGATCGCGGTGATGCCCGCCCCCTCGTCGCCGAACACGCCGGTGACGGGGTCGAGTTCGGTGTCCTTGCCGCCGGAGACCAGGCGCCCCTGGCTGATGCCGTAGAGCGTCTTGCCGCCGCCGGGGCCGGCCGGACCGTAGGCGGCGGCCGCGTCGACGGAGTACTGCGCGACGCCGCCCGGCAGCGGCAGCGGCGTACCGTCGACGCTGACCCGCAGTGCGGTGACCGACGGGTCCTGGCGCAGCGTCCACGCGAGCTGGGCGAGCATCAGCTCGGCCTGCTCGGAGGTGACCGACTGGGCCTCACCGACGAGCGAGATGTCGGCGACGCCGGCGTCGCTGACGGGCACGGACAGTCCGACGGTCAGCCCCGCCGGCAGGAACGAGCGCACCACGCCCTGCGCCAGCGGCGGCGGCCCGGCGAGCAGGCCGGACACGAGGCTGGTGGCGAGCTGGTCGCCCTCCGGCACGAACACCGGTTCGGGGACGAGGATCTTGGCGACGGGGTCGAAGTAGTAGAGCGAGACCTGGTGGTAGCGCTGCCGGAACCACGAGGCGGGTACGACGAGCGCGTCCGGCGGGTCGGTGATCCGGTACTCCCCGTCCTGCACGGTGACCTTGAAGTCGAGGGTCAGCTCGTCGGTCCCCATCGCTCCCCGCCAGGCCCCGACCGAGTCGAGCCGGTCGGCGGCGGTCAGCGACACCGACACGAAGCCGCCGCTCTCGCGCACGGGCAGCGAGTCGCTGTAGATGACCGTCTCCTGCTCGGGGTTCCAGCCGGCCGCGGCCTCCTTGGTGAGGTACTGCTTGGCGACGCTGGTCTGCACCGGCCACGCGGTCATCGCGTCGAGGAACCCGGCGACCACCTCGGTCCGCGAGGCGCCGTCGACCGGTGGCCGGGCATCGATGTCGCTGGCCCGCCGGGTGTCGCCGCGGTCGGTGCCGCGGCTCTGGACCACCGGGCCGGACGTCGGGAGCGACGTGCACCCGCACAGCACCGCCAGGGCCAGCACCAGCACCGCGAGGGCGCGGAGTCGGGTCATCGCTCCTCCCCCTCCGGTACGACGCCGCCGGGCCCCACCACGACAGCGGCGTCGCTCGACATCGCGTCCTCGGGGACCAGCGGCAGCGGGCTGTGCCGCAGCGTGCCACCGGTGTGCCGGGGCACGGTCAGCCGGAACTGCGCCCCCTGCCCGGTCTTGCCCCACGCCTGCAGCCAGCCGCCGTGCAGGTGGGCGTCCTCCTGCGCGATCGCGAGGCCCAGGCCGGTGCCGCCGCTCGTGCGGGTGCGGGCCGGGTCGGAGCGCCAGAATCGGTTGAACACCATCGAGGCCTCTCCGGGCGCCAGGCCGACGCCGTGGTCGCGCACGGTGATCGCGGCCGCCTCGTCGTCGGACTCGAGCCGCACGATGACCGCCTCGGTCGGGTCGTCGGCCAGGGCGTGGTCGATCGCGTTGGTGACCAGGTTGCGCACGATGCGCTCGATGCGCCGTGCGTCGACATCCGCCTGGACCGGGTGCCCCGGCTCCTGCACCCGTACTCGGACACCCCGCTGGTCGGCCAGCGGCTGCGCGGCCTCGACCACCCGTCGTACGAGGTCGCCGAGGTTGACGTTCTCGTTGGCGAGCACCGCGGCGCCGGCGTCGAAGCGGCTGATCTCGAGCAGGTCGACGAGCAGGTTCTCGAACCGGTCGAGCTCGGCCTGCATCAGCTCTGCCGAGCGGGCGGTCGCCGGGTCGAAGTTCTCGCGGGCGTCGTGGAGGACGTCGGAGGCCATCCGCACCGTCGTGAGCGGGGTGCGCAGCTCGTGGGAGACGTCGGAGACGAACCGGCGCTGGACCCAGCTGAGCTCCTCGAGCTGGCGGATCTGGCGCTGGAGGCTGGTGGCCATCTGGTTGAAGGAGTACGCCAGGCGCGCGATGTCGTCCTCGCCGGTGACCTGCAGCCGCTCCTGCAGCCGCCCGGCCGCGAGCCGCTCGGCGACCCGTCGGGCCAGTCGGATCGGGGTGACCACCTGCCGGGTCACCAGCCAGGTCAGGCCGGCGACCAGCGCCAGAAGCAGCCCGGCGGCCGTCAGCAGCGCCCGGGTCACCAGGTCGAGGGTGTCCTGCTCCTCGGCGAGCGGGAACAGGAAGTAGAGCGTGTAGGTCTTGCCGTCCGAGGGCAGCTGCACCTGCGAGCCGACCACGATCCCCGGTTCCCGGGTGGTCCTCGCGTCGGAGCCGGCGCCCGTCGTACGCACGATCTCGGTGTAGGTCCACGCGGTGGAGCGGCGCGGGGCGTCGAAGTGGTCCTCGAGCGAGGTGGGGATGCTGACCAGGTCGAGGCCGCTGGTGTACTCGCCGCCGCCGGTGCGCAGCGCGGGGTCCTCCCCCTCCGGCCCGGCCAGCACGACGGCGTACCCCCGGCTCGCACCCCGCTCGATGATCGGGTCGACCAGGTCGCGCTGCTGCTGGCTGGCGTTGACCTCGCGGCCCGACGCCGCCGCGAGGCGGTCCTGGGCGTCGGCGACCTCCGCGTCGACCTCGCCGAGCACGACCTCGGCCCGGTGTTGCAGCAGGCCGTCGCGGGTCTGCTGCAGCAGGATCCAGCCGACGCCGCTGACCACGACCGCGGACAGCACGACCGTGCTCGCCACGACCCGGGCCTGGATCGAGCGCCGCCAGAAGGTCAGTGCGCGGCGCAGCCGGGGTGCGAGCCACCCCCAGCAGCGGCGGAGGGCGTCGAGCACTAGGAGGAGCCGGCCTTGTAGCCGACGCCGCGCACGGTCAGCACGATCTCGGGGTGCTCGGGGTCGTGCTCGACCTTGGAGCGCAGCCGCTGCACGTGCACGTTGACCAAGCGGGTGTCCGCAGCGTGCTGGTACCCCCAGACCTCCTCCAGGAGCGCCTGGCGGGTGAAGACCTGACCGGGCTTGCGGGCCAGGCACAGCAGCAGGTCGAACTCGAGCGGCGTCAGCGAGATCTCCACGCCGGCCCGCGTCACCGCGTGCCCGGCCACGTCGATCTCGACGTCGCGGATGGTGAGCGCCTCGTGCGGGACCGCCTCGGTGCGGCGTACCCGCGCCCGGATCCGGGCGACCAGCTCCTTGGGCTTGAAGGGCTTGACGACGTAGTCGTCGGCCCCGGACTCCAGCCCCACCACCACGTCGACGGTGTCGCCCTTGGCGGTCAGCATCACGATCGGGACACCCGACTCGGCGCGGACCTCCTTGCAGACGTCGATGCCGTCCTTGCCGGGCAGCATCAGGTCGAGCAGCACCAGGTCGGGCTTGTACTCGCGGAACGCCGCCAGCGCCAGGTCGCCACGCGGGCAGACCCGGCTCTCGAAGCCCTCCTGCCCCAGCACGATGCCCAGCATCTCCGCCAGCGGGGCGTCGTCGTCGACGACGAGGACGCGCCCCCTCGTGGGGTACGGCGCAGTGCTGGGCGGGGTCACGCCGCAATATTAGGCGGGAGCACGACGAAGGCCCGGCACCACCACGGTGCCGGGCCTCGTCGACGTACTGCTCAGTAGCTGATCAGCAGCTGCTCAGTAGCGGTAGTGGTCCGACTTGAACGGGCCCTCGATCGGCACGCCGAGGTAGTCGGCCTGTGCCTGGTTGAGGACGGTCAGCTCGACACCGATGGCGTCGAGGTGGAGGCGGGCGACCTCCTCGTCGAGGTGCTTCGGGAGCACGTAGACGCCGATCGGGTACTCCTCGAGCTTGGTGAAGAGCTCGATCTGCGCGAGCACCTGGTTGGTGAAGGAGTTCGACATGACGAACGACGGGTGGCCGGTCGCGTTGCCGAGGTTCAGCAGGCGGCCCTCGGACAGCACGATGATCTTCTTGCCGTCCTCGAAGATCCACTGGTGGACCTGCGGCTTGATCTCGTCCTTGACGATGCCCGGGATCTTCGCGAGACCGGCCATGTCGATCTCGTTGTCGAAGTGGCCGATGTTGCCGACGATCGCCTGGTGCTTCATCCGCTCGAAGTGCTCGACCCGGATGATGTCGAAGTTGCCCGTCGTGGTGATGAAGATGTCGGCGAAGTCGACGACCGACTCGAGGCGCTTGACCTCGTAGCCGTCCATCGCCGCCTGCAGCGCGCAGATCGGGTCGATCTCGGTGATGATGACGCGGGCACCCTGGCCACGCAGCGACTCGGCAGAGCCCTTGCCCACGTCGCCGTAGCCGCAGACGACCGCGGTCTTGCCGGCGATCATGACGTCGGTGCCACGGTTGATGCCGTCGATGAGCGAGTGGCGGCAGCCGTACTTGTTGTCGAACTTCGACTTCGTGACCGAGTCGTTGACGTTGATCGCCGGGAAGAGCAGCGAGCCGTCCTTGAACCGGTCGTAGAGGCGCAGGACACCGGTGGTGGTCTCCTCGGTCACGCCCTTGATGCCCGCACCGATGTTGGTCCAGTACGTCGGGTCGTTGTCGAGCGAGCGCGCGAGGACCCGGAGGACCTCCTTGTACTCCTCGTTGTCGGTGGTGTCCTGGCCCGGGACGGCGCCGGCCTTCTCGAACTCGGTGCCCTTGTGGACGAGCAGCGTGATGTCGCCACCGTCGTCGAGGATCATGTTCGGGCCGATCGCGTTGCCCTCGGCGTCCTTGAACTGGAAGACCTTCTCGGCCTCGTCCCAGTACTCCGCCAGGGTCTCGCCCTTCCAGGCGAAGACCGGGGTGCCCTGGGGGTCCTCGACCGTGCCGTTGCCGACGACGACCGCGGCGGCGGCGTGGTCCTGGGTCGAGAAGATGTTGCAGGTGGCCCAGCGGACGTCGGCGCCGAGCGCGGTCAACGTCTCGATCAGCACGCCGGTCTGGATCGTCATGTGCAGCGAGCCGGCGATGCGGGCGCCCTTGAGGGGCTGCGACGCGCCGTACCGACGACGCATCTCCATCAGGCCGGGCATCTCGTGCTCGGCGAGGGTGAGCTCCTTGCGGCCGAACTCGGCCAGGCTCAGGTCAGCAACCTTGTAGTCCATGAAAGTGATCCTCGAGGTTCGAGTGTCGTTCGCCCTGCGGCGCATCTGCGCTACGTCGGGATCTCCCGCGCATGACACAGAACACCCTACAAGCGTGCTCCGAGGGCCGCGGAATCATCGGGAATGTCCCTCGAGGCAAGGAGGGCGGGTGCGGCCTGACGGCCAGGCCCGTCAGTTGGGTGGGTGAGAGTGACCCCTACGTCACCCTCACCCACCCAACCCAGCACTACCGCTCGGCCCCGCTCCCGCCCGGAGCAGCACGCCGCCCACCACGGCACACACGAGCGCGACGACCGCACCCGCGAGCACCGCGTCGTGCAGCCCGTCGACGAACGCGACGGCGTCGGCGCCGTACGGTCCGGCGGCGGGGACGAAGGTGCCGAGCCAGGCGACGCCGACGGCCAGTCCGGTCTGCCGGAAGGTGTCGTTCGCGCCGGCGGCGAGGCCACTCTGCTCGGGCGGGAGGGCGGCGAGGGCGAGGGCGCTGCCGGACGGGTTGAACAGTCCGGTGCCGACGCTGGCGAGCAGGAAGCCGGGCAGGATCGAGGCCCAGCCGGAGTCGGCGTGGGTGGTCCAGGCGAAGACCACCATGCCGGCCGCGACCAGCAGCAGGCCGGCGACGGCCAGCGCGGCCGGGGCGAACCGGTTCATCAGCCCGGCCGTCATGCCGGAGACCACGAAGACGAGTGCGGTTCCGGGCAGGTACGCCAGCCCGGTCTGCAGCGGGCTCAGCCCGACGACCCCCTGGAGGTACAGCGTGAGGTAGAGGAAACCCGCGAAGAACGACTCCGAGATGCCGAAGACCAGCACCTGCGGCGCGCTGAAGGCCGGCCGCCGGAAGTGCACCAGCGGGAGCATCGGCACCCGCGAGCGGTGCTCGATGACGACCAGCGCCACGAGGGCGACCGCGGCGCCGGCCAGCGAACCAGTGACCAGGCCGCTGCCCCAGCCGCGCTCGTTGCCGCGCAGCAGGGCGAGCACGAGGAGGAACAGGCCGACGACGAGGGCGAGCTGGCCGGGTACGTCGAGCCGCCGCGCCTCGGGGTCCCGGCTCTCCCGGACCCGGCGGGCCAGGACGAGGGTGAGCAGGCCGATCGGCACGTTGCACCAGAAGATCGCGCGCCAGTCGATGACGTCGGTCAGCACGCCGCCGACGAACGGACCGATGGCGAAGGCGGCGCCGATCGAGGCGCCGTACACGCCGAGCGCCTTGGCCCGCTCCTCGGCGGTCGGGGTCACCTCGGAGATCAGGGCGAGGGCGGTGGCGAACAGCACCGCCGCGCCGATGCCCTGGACGGCGCGGGCCGCGACGAGGGTGGCGATGCCCGGCGAGAGGGCGCAGGCAGCCGAGGCGACGGTGAACAGCGCCATGCCGCCGAGGAACACCTGCTTGCGACCGAAGCGGTCGGCGATCGAGCCGGCCGACAGCACGACCGCCGCCAGCGGCAGGGTGTAGGCGTCGATCACCCACTGCAGTCCGGACAGGCCCGCGCCGAGCCCGGCCGCGATGTCGTCGAGGGCGGTGTTGACCACGCTGACGTCGAGCATCAGCATCACGGTCGCCACGCAGGCGACGGCGATGCTGACCTTCCGGTCGGCAGCGGTCCGGGCGACCGGCGGGGTCGCGGGTGTCGCGGAGGTGGTCGTCATGGGACGAGATGCTGGCCGTCGCGGCGGTACGCCGACCATCCCAAGCCGGCGGGTTCTCCGCTCCCCCAGATCTTCCGGTGGTGCGCGATTCCCAGACATCTGGGGCCGCGTACTCATGTTCTCGCGAGCCCCTCACGTGACCCTGCGGACATGACCGATCGCCGCCCGGCCGGGCCCCTCGAGATCACCGCCGCAGTCGCCGCCGCCGTCCTGACGCTGGCGACCTTCTGGCACGGATTCTCCGTCTACCTCTGCTGGGGCGGTTGCGACGCCCCGGACGACGCCGAGATCCTCGTCCACCGCCTCCTCACGACCGCCCTCGCCGTCTCGGTCGCGACGACCCTGGTGACCGCGGCGCTGCGCCGCGGGCGTTGGGTCTTCCTGTGGCACCTCGCCGTGGCCGGGGTCGCGCTCGTCGTGGCGCTGCTGACCGCGATGCCCCAGATCGACTGGGACGGGTCACAGCGCCCGCCGGAGCCCGGTCCGCGGTACCCCTGCCACTCCGGCTCGAACGACTGCGTCGGCGGCTGAGGGCGCCTACCCTGCTGCCATGCCCGACACCAGCGTGGCTCGCGGCCTCGGCGCACTGCGGATGGCGGTGGGCGTCGCGATGCTGGCCGCGCCGCGGCTGGTCGGCCGCAGCGACGACCCGTCGTTCCAGCTGCTGATGCGCACGATCGGGGTCCGCGACCTGGTGCTCGGGGCGGGCACCGTGCTCGCGCCCGACGCCGACCTCACCCGCTGGGCGACGACCGCGCTGGCCAGCGACCTGACCGACGTCGTGGTCGGTGCCGCCTCCATCCGCACGGTCGGCCGCCCGGGCGGCCTGGTCGCCACGCTGGCACCGGTGCCGTTCGTGGCGGCGGGGGTCGTGGGCATCAGGCGGGCACGCGGCGGACAGGCGGTGCGGGGCCAGTAGGCTGCTGCCGTACGTTCTCAGGGCGGGGTGGAACTCCCCACCGGCGGTGAGGGCGTCCCGGCCGATCCGGGGCGACCGAGCCCGCGAGCGCCGGCCCGGTTACGACCGGGTCGGGTCAGCAGATCCGGTGCGACTCCGGAGCCGACGGTCACAGTCCGGATGGAAGAGAACGCGACGGGCCTCGCGCGCGTCGTCACGCCCTGGGTGACACGCGAACAGGAGAGCCCATGTCACCCACCGCCCCCCGCGTCGCCATCGTCGCGGCCCGCTGGCACGCCGACATCGTCGACGTCGCCGTCACCACCTTCACCGCCGAGCTCGAGGAGCGCGGCTACGCCGTGGACGTCGTCCACGTGCCGGGTGCGTTCGAGATCCCGCTGCAGGTACGTCGACGCGCCCTGTCCGGTCAGTACGCCGGGGTGGCCGCGGCCGCTCTCGTCGTCGACGGCGGCATCTACCGCCACGACTTCGTCGCGTCGTCGGTCGTGGACGCACTGATGCGGGTCCAGCTGGAGACCGACGTGCCGGTGTTCTCGGCGGTGCTCACGCCGCACCACTTCCACGAGCACGACGAGCACCTCGACTACTTCCGCCGCCACTTCGAGACGAAGGGCCGCGAGCTGGCCAGCGCGCTGGACGCGACCGTCCAGCTGCCGGCCGTCTGAGGCGACGCCGCGCGGAGGGCCCGCCGCGGCTGATCGACGAGGTCAGTGCGCGGCGGGCTCACCGTCGTCGTACCGCTCGATCGGGTCCTTGTCGCCGGTGAACGGCAGCACCCGCACGATCGCGACCACGATCGAGCCGACGACCAGGCCGATCACCGCGGAGATGCCGGTGTTGGCGAGCCAGGCCAGCGCGCTGCCGAGGAAGCCGTGCACGGCGTGCTCGATGTCGTGCTCGATGCCGTGGACCCACTCGTACGGCGCGTCCCACCAACCCGCCTCGTGCACGTTGACGAGCAGGATGTGCCCGCCG
This sequence comes from Nocardioides sp. F233, assembly GCF_057813895.1. Taxonomy (NCBI): domain Bacteria; kingdom Bacillati; phylum Actinomycetota; class Actinomycetes; order Propionibacteriales; family Nocardioidaceae; genus Nocardioides; species Nocardioides sp. F233. The sequence continues at coordinate 59,499 of NZ_JBVASH010000004.1, read as the reverse complement.
ACCCACAGCATCGCGACGGTGCCGACGATCGAGATGATCGAGAGCAGCCGCGGCATGAACGCGACCAGGCCGCGGCCGAGCTTCTGCGCGAGGGCCGAGGAGCGCTGCGCGAGGCTGAGGCCCGCGTCGTCCATTTTCACGATGAGCGCCACGACGCCGTAGACGGCGATGGTGATCACGACGGCGACGACCAGCAGCGTGGCGAGCTTGGTCCAGAAGTTCTCGTCCTCGACCGAGGCCAGCGCGATCACCATGATCTCGGCCGACAGGATCAGATCGGTGCGGATAGCGCCGGAGACCAGCTCCTTCTCGGCCTCGGGGCCGACCTCGGCGACGGGCGTCTCGTGCTCGTCGTGGCCGGAGACCATGTGCCAGATCTTGTGGGCGCCCTCGTAGGCGAGGAAGGTGCCACCGATCATCAAGATGATGGGGAGCAGGTCCGGCAGGAACTGGCTGAGCAGCAGCGACGCCGGGAGGATGATCAGCAGCTTGTTGCGGATCGAGCCGATCGCGATCTTCTTCACGATCGGGAGCTCACGCGAGGCGGCGACGCCCTGGACGTACTGCGGCGTGACCGCCGTGTCGTCGATCACCACGCCGGCGGCCTTGGCGGTGGCCTTGCCGGCTGCGGCACCCACGTCGTCCATCGACGCGGCAGCCATCTTGGCGATGGCGGCGACGTCGTCGAGGAGACCGAACAGGCCGGCGCTCACGAGAGTCGGTCCGTGGTGAGAGGCATGCCGAAAGGTTAGGGCATGCCGAGCAACCCGCCGCCTGCTGCGCAACGCCTCGCATCCGCCCTGGCTGCGTTGGAGTCGCTCGAAGTGCGGCCGAGCACGTCGTCGCTCCGCCGCCTTGCCAGGGCGGCGCGAAGCGTCGCTCGCGACGGCGCCGCGTTCCTCGGCATGCCCTACCGGCCAGCAGGCACGAGCCCCGCGTCCGCGGTGTCCCTCTCCTGCTCGTGGACGACACCGGTCAGTTGCACCGCCTCCCGGACCCGGCGGTGGGCGACGTCGAACGGGTCGACGACCCGCTCGAGCACCCGGCGCACGGGCGGTGCGGCCAGGCCCAGCGCGACCGCGACGCCGATGCCGACCGCGGCGAGCAGGCCGGGCCAGGGCCGGTCGTGGGCCCACTCGACGAACCCGAGGTACTCGAGCTCCTTCACCACGAACCCGTGGAACAGGTACACGACGAGGGTCGCCGAGCCCATCCGGGTGAACCAGCCCCCGATCCGGGGTACGACGCTCAGCCAGGCCAGCGCGCCGGCCACACCGGCGAGCAGCACGAGCAGCCGGGTCAGGATCGCGGTCGAGGTCGGGTCGTCGAGCAGCGCGAACGGCCGCTGGTACAGGTAGTCACGGCTGGCCCACTCGTCGAGCGAGCCGGCGACGACCCACAGCGCCGCGAAGGTCACGACGCCGACCACAGCCGCGAACCGCCCACGCAACCACTCCAGCGCCTCGGGCGTGGTCTTCAGCCCGAGCACGAAGAACGGCAGGAAGCCCACGATCCGAGGGGCGTCCAGCCACCGCGTCCAGTCCCCAGCGAGGAGGAAACCACCCGCGATGCTGAGGCCGACAGCGAGCACCACGCCGCCCCGCAGCGGCCGCAGCAGCGGGGTCACCAATCGCCAGGCGACCATCGCGAGCAGGTACCAGAGCGGGAAGTGCGGGTCGGTCCACAGGTCCGAGAGGTGCTCGCCGCCGACGTTGATCCGGAACCAGGCCAGCGCACCCTCGAAGAGGACGTACGGCACCAGCAGCGTGGTCACCAGCTGCCACAGCCGCGCCGGTGTGTAGCGGAAGCCCCGCGACAGGTAGCCGGACAGGAACACGAACGCCGGCATGTGCCACAGGTAGACGAAGTCGTACGCCCGTCCGCCCGGGCCGTCGGACGGCAGCAGCGCGAGCAGGTGCCCGACCACGACGAGCGTGACCAGGCCCATCTTCGCGTTGTCGAGCCACGGGTCCCGAGTCCGAGGTGTTGAGGCCATCACTCCTTGGTACCCGAACCACCTGTGCGGAGACCAAGTGTCAGACAACCTGGCGCTGTGGGCGTGCGCGGGCGACAGTGGTGAGGTGACCGAGCGTCCGGACGACTCCCCCGCCAGCAGCCGGCTGACCGTCACCGTCACGGACGGGCCCGGTCAGCCACCGACCACGTGGACGCTGGTCTGCGACCCTGCCGGCGGGACCCATCCTGACCCGGAGGGTGCGTGCCGGGCGCTCGAGGCGGCCCGTCGGCCGTTCGCACCGGTGCCGGCCGACATGCGGTGCATCCAGGTGTACGGCGGCCCCGAGACCGCCACGATCACCGGCACCTGGCACGGCGAGCAGGTCGCGGCGACGTACCGGCGCACGGACGGGTGCGAGATCGCTCGCTGGACCGCCCTCAGCGAGGTGCTGGCCCCCGCCGGCCGGGGCTGACGGGGGCCACGGTCCTCACCGTCTGGTGACCTGGACCGGCGTCCTCACGATCGTCGTGCCCGGCACTCCCGTCGCGTTCATCTCGGTCGTGACCTGGCCGGGGCCGCGCGCATCGCCGCGGACGACGAGCGTGTAGGTCACCGTGTCGCCGGGAACCGGGTCGGTCGAGGTCACCCGCAGGTCGCCGGTCGGCAGCGTGGCCGCCATGGCGCCCTGGCCGGACTCGTTCTCCGCCCCGACGAGGAACGGCTGGCCGTTCGGGCTGGCGGGCAGGTTGGCCGGGTCGTAGGCGTAGGTGATGTCCTGCGTCCCGTTGACGCCGATCCAGACCTGGAACACCCGACTGCTGTTCGTACCGAACACGTTGACCCGGTACTCGACGACCAGCCAGGTGTCGACGCCGTCGGTCAGCGTCCCGGCGAAGACACCGGGGGCACCGGTGCCGTCGAGGTCGGTCCAGAACGGCGCCATCATGTTGTTCGGCGGCGCCGGGTCGGGACCGGTGGGCAGGTTGCAGCACTCGTTGTCCTCCGACGAACCACCGCCGGCCACCAGGTAGCCGTTGGAGTCGACGCCCACGGCGGTGTAGCTCTTGCCGTTGAAGCGGTAGGCGGGCACGTTGAAGTTGATGATCTCCTCGTCACCGATCGCCACCGGCGTGATGCCGAACGCATCGAGCGGGATGTAGCCGAACAGCGAGCCGGGAGCCACCGACGGCACGCCGTTCTGCGCTCCGGCGAGGCTGATCGGCCCCTTGCGCGCGCGGTGCGGTCCGACGACCGTCGCGCCCGACGCGCTCGTGATCGTCAGGTTGGCGGAGGTCGTCGTGCTCAGGCTGACCGTTTGGCTCTCGAAGGACTGGTTGGTCGCGGCCACCGCACACGTGGTCGAGCTGCCCCGACGGATCGAGTCGGGCACGCAGGACTGGTCCAGGGTCACCTGTCCCTGGGTCCTGATCCAGGCCACCGGCAGGTGCATCGCGCGGCTCGCACCGCTGCTCCGCCGGATCTGGATCTCGCCGAACTGCTGGGCGCCCTGGGGAGCGTCGGTGCTGATGGTGATGCTCAGCGTCCGGGTGGCCCCGGGATCGACGCTGAACGACGCCGGGAAGACCCTGATCGAGGAACCAGCCGGGGCCGTGGCGGACGCCACGAACCTCTGCGTCGTCCCTGACACGTTGCGCACCACGCGGGTCGTCGTCAGCCGACCCGGCAGCACCGGAGCGTTGATCGACGGCACGTTGAGGTCCACGGCGTGCACGGGATCACCGGTCAGCGCCGCGTACCGGGCCGCCGTCTCGTCGAGCGTCAGCGGGACGACGTCCGAGCGACCGATGTCGATCCGGCCGGCACCCATGTCGAACGGGTCGGCCGGGGTGGTGAGGTCCTCCTTGAGGACGTCGGTCAGCGACCGGGTCATCAGCGCGGACTTCACCTGGCCGGGCGACCAGCCGGGGTGGGTGTCGCGCAGCAGGAGCGCCGCACCGGCGACGTGCGGTGAGGACATCGAGGTGCCTGCGATCGCCTGGAAGAGCTCGCCCGGCGGACCGCCGGTGACGTCATTGGGCACCGGGGTGTGGCCAGCCAGGATCTGCACGCCGGGCGCGGTGACGTCCGGCTTGATGAAGGCGCCGCCCGGCCCCCGCGACGAGAACGCCGCCATCACGTCGCCCTGGCCGTCGCGCTTCTCGCCAGCCGCGAACTGGCCGGTGACGCCGGTGTGGGAGCCCATGAAGGCCACGAAGTCGGTGCCGTCGGCCAGGTGCACGGTCGGCAGCCAGTGGTTGTCTGTCTCGACGTCGGCCAGGGCCGGGTTGTAGAGGATCATCCCGGCTGCCCCGCCCTGCCTGACGTTGAACCCCTTCTGCACGCGACCGATGCCGCCACCACGCTGGCACGCGACGATCTTGCCGGCGAACGTGCCGGGTACGGCGGGCGCGGAGCAGTTGGCGTTCGAGTACGGCGCCGACGAGGACAGCACCACCGGGAGCGGGCCGACGCCACCGGTGATCGACGCGCCGTCGGCGGTGAAGGTCTCACCGTTGTCGGCGGTGAGGTGCAGCGTGGTCGCGAACTCGCGGCGCTGGGTCGAGGCGCCGACCGTCGTGACCCACGGCGAGAGGTGGTTGGCGGTGCCGGCACCCGGCCCGTCGTTCCCGGCGGAGGCGGCGACGAAGACACCGGCCGCATAGGCATCGAGGAAGGACAGCTCGACCGGGTCGGTCATCGGGTCGGTGCCACCGGAGATCGAGTAGTTGATGACGCTGACACCGTCGACGATCGCCTGCTCGACGGCCCTGGCCGAGTCGGAGGACAGACAGCCCTGCGGACCGCAGACCTTGTACTCCATCACCCAGGCACCGGGCGCCAGACCGGCGAGCGGGCCACGCTCCACGCCGAAGACGGGCGCACTGGAGAGGACGTTGCCGGCCGCCGTGGACGCGGTGTGGGTGCCGTGGCCCTCGCTGTCACGCGCCGTGCCCGCGAAGGGGTCGTCGCCGATGGTCGCGTCGTAGGCGTCGGTGAAGTGCGCGCCGCCGATCAGCTTGTGCTGGCACACGAACGGGTCGACCGCGGGGGTCAGCGGGTTGTCGCCGAAGTCGCAGGCGCGGGCAGGCCCCGGCGGTGCCGCCAGGTTGCCCTGGTCGGCGAACGACGGGTGCTCCGGCCAGACCCCGGTGTCCAGGTTGCCGTAGATGACGCCGGCGCCCGCGTTGGTGTTGCCACCGAGGGCGGCGTACACCGGTCCGGCGTTGAGGAACTCCGGGCTGGAGTCGGTGAGGGGCTGCCGCAGCGCGTCCTTCTGGACCGCGACGACCCCGTCGATGCCGAGGATCGTGCGCACGCTGTTGGCGGGCACGATGGCCGACACACCGCCGTAGACGGTGCGGTAGCTGCCGGTCACGTGGGCGGCCGGGACGCGCTGCGCGAGGTCGTGGGTGAACGCGCGCTCGTTCTGGTCGAGGTAGGCCTGGTAGGCGCGGACCGCCGCTGAGCCGGGCTGGATCTTGTGGCCGGTCACCGACGGACTGGTCGCCTCGAGGCCGTCGACACCGCCTCGGTACGCCGACAGGGAGTCCTGGTCGAGCTTGACCATGACCGCGACCGGCGCCGTCCCGGTGCGGTCGAGCAGGCCCGGACTGGTCTGCGCCAACGTGCTCGAGTCGGCCTTGAACGCCTTGACCCGGGAGGCGGGGGTCAAGGGGGTCGCGACCAGCGCGGCCGCCGTGGGATCGGGCGGGTCACCCGGTCCGGTTCCGGCCGCCGGCGCGGCGACCATGAAGGTCAGCGGGGCCAGCAGCGCGACGAAGGCAGCCAGTCCCCTCCTGTGAATGCGCATGACATCTCCCTGGGTGCTGTGGTGGTCGCAGGGAGCGTCGCGCCTGAGGCAGTGGTGGTGATGCCGCGTGCGCGTCGGTGTCCCTTCGCTCTGCTGGGCGTCACCCGGCATCTTGTCGCCATCACGCGGGCAGGACGGACCCCGCCGAGGCAATTGCCCAAGTTTGGGGATCGCCCGGGAAGGGTGCCGGTCTCAGTCCGCGACGAGACCCAGGCGCAGGTACTCCGCCGCGTACGTGCCACTCAGCAGCAGCGACGCGTAGCGGGCCACCTCACCGGCCGCCTCGGAGGCGACGTGCTCGATCCGGACGTCCTGGCTGCGGGCCGCATCCTCGAGGCGCTGTCGCTGGTCGCGGACGACCGGGTCGTCGACGCCGTCGTCGAGCATGACCAGCACCGGGCGGCGATCGCCGGTGCCGTCGGCGATCGGGTCGGCGAACACGTTGCGCGGGCGAGCCGCCTCGACCACGGGCAGCAGGTGCTCGGCGTCGCCGGCGAGCGCCGTGCGGCCGGAGGTACGACGGATCGACTCCGCGATCCGGCGCGCGGCCCGGGCGGCGAGGACCGACCCACCCCAGACCAGCGGGGCGGCGTCGGCGAGCGAGATGGCCAGCATCTTCGCGGGGTTGATCGAGATGTCGCGGTTCGGCGAGCAGGCGATGGCGACCGCGTCGAGGGCCTCGGACACGGCCTCCGGCTCGGCGCTCGGGCCGAGGTGCACCTGGTCGAGGAAGGACAGCATGGCGACGGCGGTCGCGAGCTGGTCGCCGGTGCTGGTGGGCAGCAGCGTGGTCCACCGGCCGGTCGCGTGCTCGGCGACCATCGACCCGGGCGGCGCGGCCACGACGAGCTGGCAGCCACGGCGCGCGGCCTCGGCCACGGCCAGCGCCGTACCTGCGTCTCCTCCCTCGGGAGCGAGCACGACGACGAGGTCGAGGCTGCCGGCCCAGCCGGGCAGGGCCGGGGAGGGCCAGGCCACGAACGGCACCGGGCAGAACGGCTCGAGCACGGCCCGCAGCAGGCGGGAGTCGGGCCCGGCCGCGATCACCGCGCGCGGGCGGGTCTCGATCGAGCGGGACACCGCCTCGGCGATGGCCTCGGCGGAGTCGCCGACCTCCCGGCGTACCCGGGCGCCGGACTCGGCGAGCGTGCGCAACCGCAGGTCGGCGGCGGCGAGCGCCGCCTCGTCGTCCAGCCGGGACTCGTCGAACCAGACCATGTCAGGCCGGCTTACGGGCCTCGTCGACCAGCAGGACCGGGATGCCGTCGCGCACCGGGTATGCGTACCCGCAGCCCTGGCACACCAGCTCCACGGACTCCCCCGCGGGCGTCACCGCGAGCTCGCCCTTGCAGGAGGGGCACACGATGATCGCCAGCAGCTCGGGCGAGATCCCGCCCTGCGCGGCACTCACTTGCCACTCCGGATAATCGCGAGAACCTCGTCCCGGACTCGGGCCATGGTGGACTCGTCCTTTCCTTCGACGTTGAGCCGCAGCAGCGGCTCGGTGTTCGAGGCGCGCACGTTGAACGCCCAGTCCTCGTGGCCGACGCTCAGACCGTCGAGCTTGTCGACGCTCACCCCGTCCCGGCCACCGTACGACGCCTCCAGCGCGGCGAGGACCGCGTCCTGGTCGGCGACGGTGCTGTTGATCTCACCGCTGAGCGGGTAGCGGGCGTAGCTGGCGAGCAGCTCGGACAGCGGACGGTCGGACTCGGCCAGCGCCGCCATCGCGTGCAGCGCGGCGAGCATGCCGGAGTCGGCGCGCCAGAAGTCGCGGAAGTAGAAGTGGCCGCTGTGCTCGCCGCCGAAGATCGCGTCGGTCTCGGCCATGGTGGCCTTGATGTAGGAGTGCCCGACGCGGGTGCGGACCGGGGTGCCGCCGAGCTCGGTGACGATCTCCGGCACGGCGCGCGAGGTGATCAGGTTGTGGATCACCGTGGCGCCGGGCTCCTTGGCGAGCTCGCGGGCGGCGATGAGGGCGGTCAGCGTGGACGGCGAGACCAGCTCGCCGCGCTCGTCGACGAGGAAGCAGCGGTCGGCGTCGCCGTCGAAGGCCAGGCCGATGTCGGCCTGCTCGGCGATGACCGCCTTCTGCAGGTCGACCAGGTTGTCCGGCTCGATCGGGTTCGCCTCGTGGTTGGGGAACGTGCCGTCGAGCTCGAAGTAGAGCGGCACCATCTCGACCTGGTCGGCGAGGCGGCCGAAGACGGCGGGGGCGGTGTGACCGGCCATGCCGTTGCCTGCGTCGACGACGACCTTCAGCTTGCGGCCGGTGACCGGGGCGAGGGTGAGCAGGTGCGCGGCGTACGCCTGCAGCACGTCGTGGGAGCCGACCGCGCCGATCCGGGCACCGGCGGCCGGCGGGTTGCCCGCCGCGACCCGGTCGCGGATCTCGGCGAGGCCGCTCTCCATGCCGACGGGCTGCGCCAGCGCACGGCACATCTTGATGCCGTTGTACGCCGCGGGGTTGTGGCTCGCGGTGAACATGGCGCCCGGCAGGTTCAGGTGACCCGAGGCGAAGTAGAGCTGGTCGGTCGAGGCCAGGCCGATCATCGTGACGTCGGCACCGGCAGCGGTGGCGCCCTCGGCGAACGCGCCGGCGAGCGACGGCGAGCTCGGGCGCATGTCGTAGCCGATCACCATGGCGTCGACGCCGAGCACCTCGACGTACGCCGACCCGGTCGCCCGCGCCAGCTCCTCGTCGAGCTGCTCGCCGACGAGACCGCGCACGTCGTAGGCCTTGAAGACCTTGCCGAGGTTGTCAGGACTGGTCGTGGCCATGCCCAGACCCTAGGGCATCCGGGGGCCGGTGCACTCAGTCGGTGGTGAGCATCCTCAGGTGCCCCTTGCGGGCCACCTCGCGACCGGGCTCGCGGGGCGCCTCGACCGGCTCGCGCCGGACCGGGCGGGCGGCCTCGCGGACCGCGTCGGCGAGCGCGAGCAGGTCGTCGTTGCTGGGTCCGGGCTGCTGGGTGCCGAGCGAGAGCCGGACCACCTCCCAGCCGCGCGGGGCGGACAGCCGCTCGCTGTGGACGTCGCAGAGGTCGTAGGCGTGCGGCTCGGCGTAGGTCGCGAGCGGGCCGAGGACCGCGGTGGAGTCGGCGTACACGTAGGTCAGGGTGGCGACCGCGCGCCGGGCGCAGGCCGTGCGCGAGCAGGTTCGCAGGCTCTGCGGACCCGCGTTCGCCGTCTGACTCACGGCGCAGACGCTACCGCCCTCCCGGGCAACCCGTGGATAGGCTCGCGGCATGGAGCACGACGAGCTGGTCCCCCGCCGACGCCGCGACCGGCGCGGGCGCGGGATGCGCGGTCCGGCGGTGCAGCCGCTGTCCGCGACCGGGCACCGGCCGCCGCTGCCGCGGAGCCGGCGCGAGGTGTTCGACAAGATCATGCTCGACGTCGTCACCGACATCGACGCGCGCTGGTCCGAGCACCTCGGCCTGGTGGAGTACGCCGTCGAGGACGCGCCGCAGCTCCCCGACGACTGGGACTCGGGCCGGGTGCCGCTGTCCTCGCTCGTGCGCGGATCGGGTACGACGCCGACCCGGCTGGTGGTGTTCCGCCGCCCGCTCGAGCACCGCGCGGCCGACCGGGGCGACCTCGAGGCGATCGTGCTGGCGCTCGTGGTCGAGCAGGTCGCCGAGCTGCTCGGCATCGAGCCGCACGACGTCGACCCGCGCTACCCCTCCGACCTCGACGACGACTGACGCCGGCCCGGGCGACCGGTCAGTCCGGCGAGACGACCGGGATCCGGGCGTGGGTCTCGGCCGGGCGCAGCCGCAGCGTCGCAAGTCCCGGCTGCCCACCGCCGGTCGGCATCGACACCACACCCGCGATCCGGGTGTTGCGCGGCTCGACGGCCACGAGCACGGCCTCCGGCGGCAGCGCGAGGGACGCGGCCCGGTCGGGCGCGACCTCGACCTGGTCCTCGCGCAGGACCGCCCCGTCGGCGCCGTACGACGTCACGTGGACGACGCCGGTGCGCAGGGCGTGCCCGAGCAGGAGGGTCTTGTCCCCCGTCGGCAGCACCGCGGCCGTGGGCTCACGCACCTCGATCGCGGGCGCGAGCAGGACCAGGTCCTTGCGCGAGACCAGCCGTACCGACGCGACGACCGGGTCGTCGGACTCGACGACGACACCGACTACGCCGGCGCCGCTCTCGCCGGAGAGCAGCGGGCCGAGGTCGACCTCCTGCATGGCGTGCGGCCCGACGGCGACCTCGGGTGCGTCGGTCGGGGTGAACGTGGCGTCGGCGGTCACCAGCCGGACCTGCACCCGGACCTCGTTGTCGCCCGGGTTGGCGACGAGCAGCGAGGCGCCGCGGGCGACCTCGGGCACGCCGAGGATCAGGTTGTCCGTGTCGGGCGCCGCCTGCGTCGGCAGGAAGTCGGTGGTGACCCGGCCGCGGCCGAGCTGGTCGCGGGTGGTGCGCGCGGTGAGCGTGACCCGACCCCGGGTCACGGTGACGTGCGCGGCGGTCAGCTCGCGACGCGGCGCCGAGGCGGCGAGGTCGATCCGGTGCACGCCGTGCGCCGGCACCTGGATGCCGCGCAGCGCGGGCTCCTCGACCGGACCGTCGGCGTCGGACAGCGCCACGTCGACGACCGCCTCGCCGTCGTCGGGGTTCACCAGCTCGAGGGTGGTGGCGTAGCGGGCGGTGGCGCCGAGGCCGACCAGCCACTCGTCGTACGCCGGGGCGCGGCACTCGGGCACGGCCAGCGGGTCGTCGCGGCCGGCGACGACACCAGGGGCGGCGGTCCCGCTGCCGTCGAGGACGACCGGCCCCGAGCTGTCGGGTACGACGGCCGAGCTCCCCGCGTCCGCGGTGACCGGAGCCCCCGCATCCGCCTCGGCACCGTCCGCCGGAGCGGTGAGCACCGCGAGCTCACCGCCGGCGACGCCGGGCGTGCGGCCGACGCGGGTCGAGCTCGACGCGCGGGTGCCGCCCGGGCACACGACGGTGGCGGAGGTGAGCTCGGCGGTACCCGGCGGCTGCGGCCCGGCGACGGGCGACTGCTCGTCACCGATCGCGCCGATCGCGAGCGCCACCACGGCGGGCAGCAGGATCGCCAGCGCCACGAGGATGTCGACGCGTCGGCGCCGGACCACGGACGCACGGCGTCCGCCGGAGCGGGACGGGGTCTGCTGGGGATCACTCATCGCGGTTCCTTCGCAGCGGCGGGAGGGCGAGCACGACCAGCACCGGGACCGCGGCGGCCTGGATGAGCAGCAGGATCCAGCGCAGCCACGCGTGGTGGCTCGGTAGCGGTCCGGGTTCCGGGCTGACCTGCCAGGCGCGGGTGCCCCGCTCGGAGCTCGCCTGGACGAGGCCGGTGGTGGCGTCGAGGCTCGCGGCGACCGAGCCGTCGGCCGGCGCCGCCTGGACGATGTAGAGGATGCCGAGGTCGGCGAGGCGGGCCACGGCGTCCGGGTCGGGCGAGGTGACCAGCGAGCGGATGGTGGAGGTGGCCTTCGTGTCCTCCGGCGTGAGCGCGGCGATCTCGTCCTCTCCGACGCTCAGCCCGTCGCCGCGGTGGACGTCGTACCGCAGGCCGGTGTCCTTGCTGCCGCGCAGCACCAGGACGCCGTTCTGCTCGGCCTGCTCGGCGCGCTGGGCCATGTAGACGGGGACGTCGGAGGTCGGCGGGTCGTCGAGCTGCTCGGCGCCCCAGCCGGCGAACCACACGAGACCGACGAGCGGCGCCACCAGCCCGACGACGCCGGACAGCGCCAGCACGGCCTGCGCCGGCTTCGCCCGGTCGCCGAGGTGGTGCAGCGAGAGGCCGCCCAGCAGGATCGCGGTGATCCACGCCCCCTGCAGCACCAGCAGGACGGCGCCGAGGCCGGGCTGCTGGCCGACCGGGCCGGCGATGTCGATGGTCGTGATCGCCAGCGGTACGGCGACCACGGCCGTCACGGCAGCGACCAGCCAGCACACGACGACGGGGATCCGGGTCGTGCGCGGCACCAGTGCCAGCAGGGCCAGCACCGGCAGCGCGTAGCCGACCGGCATCGGGGCGCCGAGGCCGCCGAGGCGTCCGGCGAGCAGGTCCCAGCCGGAGGTCGCGGCTGTGGGCCAGCGACCGACGTCGAGCACGGTGCCGGCGATCCCGCCCTCGAGCAGGGCCGGAAGCCACCATGGCAGCAGCACCAGCAGCGGCACCGCGAGCGCGAGGACCGGCGGCCCCCACACCGAGCGGTCGCCGGCCTCGCTCGGCAGCAGCCGCACGGCACAGCCGAGCAGCACCCCGATCAGGACCGCGACCACCAGCCAGGCCGGCGGTGCGACGGCGGTCAGCAGGGCGAGCGCGAGGCCGGTGCGCCAGCCGGCTCGCCAACGGTGGGCCGCGTCGGGGTCGGCGAAGCCGAGCGCGGCGTGCGCCATCCAGGGCAGCACGGCTGCCGCGACGACGACCCCCCAGCGGCCGCCGCCCCAGGCGCCGGCGACCAGCGGCACCAGCGCCCAGGTCACCGAGCCCCACAGGAGCAGCCAGCGCGGTGCGCCGTACGGCGTGACGAGGCGGCCGACCACCCGCAGGAAGCGCCAGGCACCCCACAGCCCAAGGGGCGCGGCGAACGCCATCAGCAGGGACATCAGCAGCGACGGGCCGAACGGCAGGCCGAGCACCGCGAGCGGCAGGACGTACGGCGGCGCCGGCACGTCGCTGCCGAAGCCGATCGGGTGCCGCCCCTCCAGGTGCAGCGCCCACCAGTCGCCGACGCTGCCGGGGGCAGGCGACAGCGCACCGCCGGCGACCCCGCCGACGACGTCACGCACGCCGATGAGCAGCGCCAGCACGGTGACCGCGGTCGCGACGGCGACCGGGTTGGTCAGGAAGCGGACGACGATGCCGGTGTCGGCGAAATCCTCGTCCTCGTCGCGGTGCCGGGCGGGCGGCGGGCCGACCGCGGCGTCGCGCTCGGCGGCCGCGATCCGGCGCCGGTCGGCGACGTCAGCGGCCTGGTTGGTCGCGGCAGCGACGAGATCGCCGGCGAAGTCGAGACCGTGCCGGTAGGGCAGCCACCACGGAGCCAGCAGCCGTCGTACCCGGGCACGGTCGGTGCCGCCGGCGCTGGCGGTACGCCGCGCCCGGCGCGCGGCCCGGACCTGGCCGGGGTGTCGCAGCACGGAGACCAGGGCGGCGAGCTCGTCGAGCGCCTCGCCGACGGCGCGGACGCCGAGCAGACCGAGCACGCGCAGCAGCGAGCCGAGGGTCAGCCGCAGCACCTGCAGCGGGAGCGTGGCTCCCCGGCCGTTGGCGAGCAGCGTGAAGAGCGCGGCGCGGCGCTCCTGGAAGTGGGTGTGCCGGCCGGTCAGCGGCGTGCGACGGATGCCGCGGTGTGCGGCCTCGGCGTGGAACACGACGGCGTCGGGGACGACCAGCGTGGTGCGGCCGGCCGCGGCGGCGCGCCACCCGAGGTCGATGTCGTTGCCGAAGATCGGCAGCGCACGGTCGAAGCCGCCGAGCTCCTCGAGTACCTCGCGCCGCACGAGCATGCCGGCCGAGTTGACCGCGAGCACCTCGCGGACCTCGTCGTGCTGCCCCTGGTCGTACTCGCCGCGCTCCAGCCCGGTCTCGCGCCGGCCGGTGCCGCTGATGGTGACGCCGAGCTCGAGGAGCCGTCGCAGCGAGGGCCACTCGCGCAGCTTGGGGCCGAGGATGTCGGCGTCGGGTCGCGCTGCGGCGGCGGCCAGCAGGGCGGCGAGGGCGTCGGGCGCGGGGTTGGCGTCGTCGTGGAGGAGCCACACCCAGTCCGGGGTCGTGCCGGTCTCGCCCAGCACGAGCAGACCCTCGGCGACGGCGTCGGGGAACCCGGTGTCGCCGGCCAGCGACCGCTGCTCGAGGGGCAGCCGATCGGCCAGCGCGGCCCGGACCAGGTCGGCACTGCCGTCCTTGCTGCCGGTGTCGACGGCCACCACGCGCGTGGGGGGCGCAGTCTGCGCGAGCAGGCCGTCGAGGACCGCCGGCAGCCAGGTGCTGCCGTCGTGGCTGACCAGGAGGACAGCCACCTCGGTTTGTTGCGACACGAGGTCAGACCCTACGACCGACGGCCCGAAGGGGGCGAACCGTCGGCAGGGACCGGCGCCGTGCCGTTGTTGTCGCTAGACGGCTCGCTTCTTCAGCTTGCGGCGCTCGCGCTCCGACATGCCACCCCAGATACCGAAGCGCTCGTCGTTGCCCAGCGCCGCCTCGAGGCACTCGATGCGCACCTCGCAGGTCTGGCAGACCTTCTTGGCCTCGCGCGTCGATCCTCCCTTCTCCGGGAAGAACGCCTCGGGGTCGGTCTGCGCGCAGAGCGCACGCTCCTGCCACCCCAGCTCTTCGGAATCTGCTTCGACCAGGAACAGTTCCCTCACGATTACGCCCCTTACGTCTCGACCCGATGCCCCGAACGACATCTCTGGAATTACATACGTGTCATACCCAAACAGTCAAGGTCGAGTCTGCTATGGGGAGCCCCGTGCTCGCAGCCTTTTACGGGCACGGCACAGTTGTCCCCCGTGGACTCGACACCTGACGCGACCGCCAGTGGACTCATCGGCCGACCCGTGCGGAAGCTGACCGTCCTCTCGGGCGGCATGGGCGGAGCCCGTTTCCTGCAAGGCCTGCTCCACGGCATCGCCGCTGGAACCCTACCGGGTGTCGCCCCGGACGCCCACGTGACGGTGGTCGCCAACAATGCCGACGACTGGTGGATCCACGGCCTCAAGGTGTGCCCCGACCTCGACACCGTGATGTACACCCTCGGCGACGGGATCGACCTCGAGCGCGGGTGGGGCCGGCGGGCGGAGACCTGGAGCGCCAAGGAGGAGCTGGCGGCGTACGGCGTCGAGCCGACCTGGTTCGGGCTCGGCGACCGCGACATCGCCACCCACCTGGTCCGCACCCAGATGCTCGACTCCGGCTACCCGCTCTCCCAGGTGACGCAGGCACTGTGCAAGCGCTGGCTGGAGCCGACGTACGGCGACCGGCTGACCCTGCTGCCGATGACCGACGACCGCGTCGAGACGCACGTCGCGGTCGCCGACGCCGAGAGCGTCAGCGGCAAGAGGGTCGTGCACTTCCAGGAGTACTGGGTCCGGCTGCGCGCCGAGGTACCCGCCGAGCAGGTCGTGTTCGTCGGCCTCGACCAGTCCTCCCCGGCACCGGGCGTGGTCGACGCCATCACGGGCGCCGACCTGGTGGTGCTGCCGCCGTCGAACCCGGTCGTGTCGGTCGGCACCATCCTCGGTGTCCCCGGCCTGCGGGAGGCCGTTCGCGCGAGCGACGCGAAGGTCGTCGGCCTGTCCCCCATCGTCGGCGACAGCCACGTGCGCGGGATGGCCGAGCAGATGCTGACCTCGATCGGCGTCGAGGTCAGCGCGGCCGGCGTCGGCCTCAACTACGGCTCCCGCGCGGCCGGCGGGGTGCTCGACGGCTGGCTGGTCGACGAGCGCGACGCCGCCCAGGTGGCGCGGCTCGAGGCGGCGGGGATCCGTGCGGCCGCCGTACCGCTGATGATGACCGACCACGACGCCACTGCAGCGATGGCGGCGGCCGCGATCGACCTGGTGCGCTGATGGCGCTGAGCGTGACCGCGCCCGACGGCGTGCCCGAGATCCAGCCCGGCGACGACCTCGCCGCCGCCCTGCTCGCCGCGCTCGGCCCCGAGGACCTCGTCGACGGCGACGTGCTCGTGGTGACCAGCAAGGTGGTCAGCAAGGCAGAGGGCCGGATCGAGGACGGCGACCGTGAGGCGTGGATCGACGCCGAGACCGACCGCCTGGTCGCGCGCCGCGGCCCGACCCGGATCGTGCGCAACCGCCTCGGCCTGACCATGGCGGCTGCCGGCGTCGACGCCTCGAACGTCGTCGCCGGATCCGTGGTCCTGCTCCCCCTCGACCCCGACGCCTCCGCCCGCGCGCTGCGGGCTGCGGTCGCCGAGCGGCGCGGCGTCAACGTCGGCGTCGTCGTCACCGACACCGCCGGCCGGGCCTGGCGCGAAGGCCAGACCGACATCGCCATCGGTGCCGCCGGACTGGCCGTGCTCGAGTCCTTCGCCGGCCGGGTCGACGCCCACGGCAACGAGCTCGCCGTCACCGCACCCGCCGTCGCCGACGAGATCGCCTCCGCCGTCGAGCTCGCCCAGGGCAAGCTCGGCGCCCGCCCCTGCGCCGTGCTGCGTGGCCGCGCCGACCTGGTCCTCGCCCGCGGCGAGGACGGCCCCGGCGCCCGTTCCCTCATCCGCGCCGACGGCGCCGACCTGTTCGGGTACGGCGCCCGCGAGGCCGTCATCCAGGCCGTCGCCGCCCACCCGGGCGCGCGCACCCCGTTCGGCAGCCCCGTCGACGCCGCCGAGTTCGTCGCCGCGCTCGGCCGCGCGGGGATCACCGCCCGCGCGACGGCGGCGGACGTCGTACACGCGGACAGGGAGCGGCGCGCGGCCGCCGACATCGTCGCGTTCGCCCACGGCTGGCACAGCACGGAGACCGGCGATGTCGACACCGACCTGCGGTTTCGACCGGTGACTCCGTAGACTCACCGCGTTCGCCGCACGGGGCGTGCTCCCGCATGCCCTTCACGACCAAGACGAGGTACCCCGCACGTGGCCAAGTCCAGCAAGTCCGAGAAGTCGGAGCGCCGCCAAGTCATCGACGACATCCGGCGCAAGCAGAAGCGTGCCGACAAGCGCCAGGGCATGGCCATCGTCGGCGTCTGCGTCGCGGTCGCGCTCATCATCGTCGGCGCTGCGCTCTACCCGAAGATCCGCGACATGGTCAACGACCAGAAGTGGAAGGGCAAGAGCGTCGCCGAGATCGGTGCCTCCGCCAGCGTGTGCGGCGAGATCACCGAGAAGGAGGCCACGGGCAGCGGCGAGCACGTCCCCGAGGGCCAGCAGGTCGACTACAAGGACGCCCCGCCGGCCTTCGGCGCGCACTGGAACGTCGCCGGCGTCGCCCCGACCCCGATCGGCGACCGCTTCTACACCGAGGACTCCCGCCCCGAGCTCGAGGCGCTGGTGCACAACAGCGAGCACGGCTACACGATCCTCTGGTACGACACCACCGCGAACGACGACTCCTCCGAGATCTCGGCCATGCGCGCCATCGCCAAGATCATGGACGCCAACGACACCAACCAGCGACTGAAGTTCAAGGTCGCCCCGTGGACCAAGGCGGACGAGAAGGAGGTCGGCAAATTCCCGAAGGGCCAGCACATCGCCTTCACCCACTGGCGCGTCGACCCCGACACCCAGAAGCAGTACGGCGCCTGGCAGTACTGCTCCGAGGTCAGCGGTGCCTCGCTGAGCAAGTTCATGGACAAGTACCCGTTCACGGACGCGCCCGAGCCCTACGCCTACTGAGTCGCCGACCCGGCAGAAACTAGCCCGGGGTTTGCGCCGACCCGGCGCGAAGTGGCTCGAAAAAACCGCCGACCCGGCAGAAAGTGGCCTCGTGCGAGGCCACTTTCTGCCGGGTCGGCGCCATTTCGGAGCCAGTTGCTGCCGGGTCGGCGCCATTTCGGAGCCAGTTTCTGCCGGGTCGGCGCCATTGCGGAGCCAGTTTGTGCCGGGTCGCGCTAGACGAGGTCGGTGCGGCCCTGGTCCTTGAGCGCAGCAACCACGTTCTTGACCTCCTGCGCCCGGGCGCGGGTGGTGACGAGCAGGGCGTCAGGCGTGTCGACGACGACCACGTCGTCCAGCCCGATCACCGCGACCGTCCGCCCGGACTGCGGGACCACGATCCCGCTCGCGCCGATCAGCTGGGTGAGCGCAGCGTCGCCGAGGACGCTGCAGGCGTCGTCGTCGCCGAGCAGCGTGGCGAGGGAGTCGAAGTCGCCGATGTCGTCCCAGGCGAAGGTGCCGGGGATGGTGACCACCTTGCCGGCGGCGGCCGCGGGCTCGGCGACGGCGTGGTCGATGGCGATCTTCGGGAGGGTCTCCCAGAGCTCGGCCAGGTGCTCGGGTGCGGCGGCGATGGCGCGCAGGGTGGCGGCGAAGCCGGGGTCCTGCTCGGCGAGCAGGTCGAGCAGCACCGTCGGGCGTACGACGAACATGCCGGCGTTCCACCGGTACTGACCGGTCGCGAGGTACTCCTCGGCCACCGGTACCGACGGCTTCTCCACGAACTCGACGACACGGCGTGCGGTCGGGTGACCGGGCAGCGGGTCGCCCTGGCGGATGTACCCGAACGCGGACGAGGCGAAGGTCGGCTCGATGCCGATGGTGACCAGCCAGCCCTCGCGGGCGGCGGCGACGGCTTCGGCCACGGAGGCGCCGAAGCGCTCCGGATCGGGGATCACGTGGTCGGCGGCGAAGGAGCCCATCACCTCGGCGCCGCGGGCCTCGAGCAGGGCGGCCGCCAGGCCGATGGCGGCCATCGAGTCGCGGGCCGACGGCTCGGCCACGACGGCGTCCTCCGGCAGGCTCGTGAGCTGGCCGCGGACCGCCGTACGGTGCGCTGCGCCGGTGACGACGAGGACCCGGTCGCCCACGAGCGGGGTGAGCCGGTCCTGGGTCTGCTCGAGCAGGGTGCGACCAGCACCGGTGAGGTCGTGGAGGAACTTGGGAGCGTGCGAGCGCGACAGCGGCCACAGCCGCGTCCCGGCGCCGCCGGCGGGGACCACGGCCCAGAAGCCGGGGATCTCGTCGAGGACCATGGCCGCACCCTATGGCCCACCGACGCACGGCCGAACCCTAGGCTCGTGTCGTGACGACCCCGACCACCTTCCCCGCCGTCCTGGCCGCCCGCCTGCGCACCGACCCGGGCCAGCCGCTGGTGACCTTCTACGACCACGCGACGGGTGAGCGGGTCGAGCTGTCCGTCACCACGTGGGCGAACTGGGTGGCAAAGGCGAGCTCGCTGCTCGTCGACGAGCTGGGGCTGGAGCGTGGCGACCGGATCGCGATCGACCTGCCACCGCACTGGCTCGGGACCGTGCTCCTCGGCGCCGCCTGGAACTGCGGCCTGGTCGTCTCCGGTACCGACGACGCGGAGCTGGCGGCGGTCGTGTGCGGCCCCGACACCCTGGCCGACTGGGCCGCGCGAACCGGCGAGCTGGCGGTCCTGGCCTGTGCTCTGCTGCCGCTCGGCGTGCGGTTCGCGGAGCCGGTCCCGCCCGGGGTGACCGACGTCGGCATCGACATCTGGTCCCAGCCCGACGCCTTCTCGGCCTGGGACCCGCCGCAGGGCGACGACCTCGCCCTCGAGGTGGGTGGCCGGACATTGAGCCAGGCCGGACTGTGGAGCGAGGCGGCCGTCACCGGTCTGGTCGGCGACGGCCGCCTGCTCGCGGTCGCCGACCCCGTCTCGGAGCCGGCGATCCTCTGCGAACCGCTCCTTGCGGGCGGTTCACTCGTCCTGGTCGTTCGGGCCGAACCGGAGCGGCTCGAGGCGACGTACGTCGCCGAGCACGCCACGGCCCGCTTCCCCGCCTGAACGACCAGGACGGATCGGTACGCGGGACTAGCCCGCGAGGTCGTACTTCTTGCGCTTCGTCAGGAAGACCGGCGAGCCGAGCTTCTTGGCCTTGGTCTTCTCCAGCGCGTACACCGCTCCGGTGGCCTTGTTGCGGACCACGACGACCTTGCCGCCGCTGGCCATCGGACCGAGGCCGATCACCCAGTCGTAGCCGCTGACGCCCGACTTCATGGCCTTCGCAGCGGCCCAGCCGCCCGGCAGGATGCCGGTGTAGAGCGAGAGCGCGGTGCCGTTGCTGACCAGCGCGTCCGGCGAGCCGTCCTTGTTCCAGCGGCCGACCGGAACGAATCGCTTGCCCGGGACCTGGCCCGCGGCGGGCACGGCCGCCTGGAACCCGTTGACGCCGTTGCCCGGCCAGATCTGCATCTGGCCGCCGTTCGGCTGGCCCATCAGGTCCGGCAGCTTGTCGCCGGTCATGTCCCCGACGGCAGCAAGCATCTTCACGCCGGCGAAGCTGCCCGGCAGCACCTGCGCGGGCTGGAACATCCCGCCACCGGAACCACGGAAGAGCACGGGCGCCTTGTCGCTCTTGCGGATCGCGATCAGGTCGTTGAGCCCGTCGCCGTCCCAGTCGCCGACCCGGAGCACCTGCTTGGCCCACGGAGCGAAGACGTTGGTCTTGACGGTCGCCGCGATCGCCCACTGCCCGCCGACCCTGTCGAGGTCGTGGAGGACCAGGCGGCCCGTCGAGGCCTTGCGTACGACGATGTCCGGGTTGGCCGAGCCGATGTAGTTGCCGTTGAGCTGGCCGAGCAGCGCGCCCTGCTGGATCTGGGCGGCGAGCGCCCGGATGGCCGGGATCTGCGCGTACAGGTACTTGCCGGGGCAAGCGGTCTTGCCGGCGTCACGATGCCCGTTGATCGCGGCGAAGGTGCTCTTGCCGACCGTCTGGCTCATCGAGCTGGCGTCGACGCCGGACAGGGAGAGCTTCCAGGCGAACAGGGCGCCGTACGCGTTGATCATCTCGGGCGTCGGCTGCGCGGTCTCGTAGTTGCCGATCGCGGACATCGCGAAGGAGTAGTCGTTGTAGCCCAGGGTGTGGGCGCCGACGACCGGCTTGTCGACGCCACCGGCGCGCCCCTCCCAGATCCGGCCGAACCGGTCGACGAGGAAGTTGTAGCCGATGTCGCTCCAACCCCGGGTCTTGACGTGGTACTTCCAGATGCCGCGCAGGATCGCTGGCACGTCCTCGGGCCGGTAGTCGTTGGCGTTCACGGTGTGGTGGACGAAGCCGGCGCTGATCGTGCCGTACTTGGGCTTGTAGCTGGGGTCCTCCGGGGCGCCCCACTGGGCCCGCGAGTAGATCTGCGGCTGCGGCGCACCGGTCGTGGCTGCCTGCATCGCGATCGCGCCGTCGGTACCGGGCCGCGCGCTCTCGTCGCCGGAGGTGGTCGCGGCCGAGGCACCCGAGGTGATCGCGGGACCCTCCTTCGCGGTGGCGGTGGGCGTACCGGGGTCGATGACGGCGACCTGGAGGTCGGCCGGCGCGACGTCGCTGGTCTCGACCCGCACCTGGACCTGGTCGACGTCGCCGACCAGGACCGGCTCGGTGCCGGGACGGGTGTGCTGGCCCTCCTCGCTGTCGGGGTCGGGGCCGTGCTCGTCGTGGTAGTCGGCGACGGTCCAGTCGCTCCAGGTGTCGCCGGTGCGGGTGCGGACGTCGACCGTGATCCCGTCCTCGGGGACGGTGGCGCCGTGCTCCCACGTCACGCCGACGGTGCCGTAGCCCTCGACCGGCAGCGCGTCGCTGGTGACCTTGTCACCGCCGTCGGCCAGCTCCTTGACGCTCCCGTGCAGCGTGACCCGGCCGCTGACGGCGGTCGGCGACGGGGTCAGCGAGTACGACGTCACGGTCGGGTCGACCGTGGCGGTCGGCACCGTCAGCGGGGTGGTCGCAGCCTGCAGGCTGACCGTGCCGGGCACGGAGGTGGCACCCGGCTCTGCCGGGCGGACCTCCATGGTCACGGTGCGTGCGGCGGGCGTGAGGACGGCGACGACGACGGCCAGGGCCAGCGCCTGCTGGCACAGCGTCACGAACCGGCTCCGCCGGGTGTGCTCGGGGATCTCCGTGGGGTACGGCGACATGGTTCTGCTCCAGACGTGTGTGCGGGGAAGGTGTCACACGAGTAGCAACTTTCACATGCGTCACACGAGTCTGGGAAGGGAAAGTGAGTAACTACAATCGTGTAATTTCCACTCGACACGCCGATCGCCTGCAAATTTGTAGATCGACCCGGAGCAGGGGTATCTGAGCCCGGAAATGCCGAAACGCCCGCGGTCCCCTTGCGGGTGACCACGGGCGTTGTCGGGACGAGCGACTGCGTGCGCGGCAGCGCGGCGCGAGGCACGAGCGACCCGCTCGCGCCATCCCACTCAGATGTCGTTGGCGAGCGAGTCGTCGTCGAGGTCGTCGTCCTCGTCGTAGCGCAGGTAGTGGACGGCCTCGACCGGGTCGCCGTCGAAGCCGAGGCGCCCCTTCTCCAGGACCAGGACGCGGTCGCACATCTTGATGACCGACTCGGGAGAGTGGCTGACGTAGAAGAGCGTGCGGTCACCGCTGTTGCGGATCTCGCGCATCTTCTTCATGCACTTGATCCGGAACGGCTTGTCGCCCACGGCGAGGACCTCGTCGGCCAGGAAGATGTCGGAGTCGACGTGGATCGCGATCGCGAAGCCGAGTCGCGCCTTCTGGCCGGACGAGTAGTGGCCGACCGGTCCGTCGAGGGTGGCGCCGAGGTCGGCGAAGTCGACGATCGAGTCGAACTTGCGCTTGATCTCCTGCTCCGTCATGCCGAGGATCGCGGCGTTGAGGTACAGGTTCTCGCGCCCGGTGAGCTGGTTGTGGAAGCCGGCGCCGGTGGCGATCAGGCCCGCGATGCGCCCGCGGGTGAGGATGGACCCCTCGTCGGGCCGCATCACGCCGTTGATCATCTTGAGCAGCGTGCTCTTGCCCGAGCCGTTGAGGCCCATGATCCCGACCGACTCGCCCAGCTCGACGCTGAAGGACACGTCGTCGACCGCGCGGAAGGTCTCCCCCGTCTTGCGGCCCTTGGCCTTCGCGACCGTGACCTCCTTGAAGGTGCGGTGGTAGCGCAGGGTGAAGTACTTGGTGGCGTTCTCCACCACGATCGACTTGGCCATCAGAGGCGCTCCGGGATCTTGTTCTCGAGTCGGCTGAAGACGAATTGAGCGACGGCGAGCACGCCCATCGATGCGACGAGAATGATGAATCCGTGCATGATCAGGTGCTCGGGCATGGCCCTCACGGCCTCGTGCCCGGGTGGCACTGTGCCGACCCAGAAGGCCCGCTGGAAGAGCAGGACGGCGTCCGCCAGCGGGTTGTAGAGGTAGTACTGCGCGAACCGGCCGAAGCGGTCGTCGACCATGGAGTAGGAGTACATCATCGGCACGCCCCAGCGGACGAAGTTGTTGAAGACGCTGACGATGTTCCCGAAGTCGCTGAAGAAGACGTTGGCAGCGCTGAAGAACAGCGCACCAGCCAGGCCGAGCAGACCGCAGATCAGCAGGCCGAGGACCAGCGCGATCAGGTCGACCGGCTCGGGCGTCCAGCCCGACATCAACGACGCGACGGTCAGGATCACGATCTGAGGCAGCACGTGGTACAGCGACACCATCATCGTGGCGACGGGGAACATCTCCCGTGGCATGGCCATCTTCACCACCAGGGCACGGTTGCGCACGATCGACCGGGTGCCCGCGCCGAAGGTCTCGGTGAAGAAGTGCACCACTGTCAGCCCGGCGAAGAGGTGGATGGCGAAGTTCGGGATGTTCGCGTGCAGGTTGAAGATGTACCCGACGACGAAGTAGTAGATGAAGAACTGCGTCAGCGGGTTGATGTAGGACCAGAGCAGCCCCAGGAACGAACCCTGGTAGCGCGCGCTGATCTCGCGTGTCACCAGCAGCCTGAGCAGGTAGCGCCGCTTGAAGACGCCGATCAGACCGTTCTCGGCAGACGGCGGGCGCAGCGGCGGCAGGCCGGGCTCGTCATCGATGTGCCGGGCACCTCGAGCATCGGCGGTCATCGGCCCTCCCCCTCGGTCGCGTCGGTCCCCTCGATCCACGGAGCGAAGGTCTTCTCCCAGGTGTCGGGCGACGTGATGTCGCCGAGCGCCCCGCGGTACTGCGCGGCGATCTCGTCCCAGTCTCGCCGGAACCGGTTGTGGAGCTGGACGGTACGACGTACCAGCGCCTTGTAGCGCTCGCGGTCGCGCTGGTAGAGCGCCGCGGAGGTGCCGTCGTTCATGGAGACGATCGCGGAGTCGAAGCCGGCGATCCGGTACCACTTCGCGTCCATCGCCCGGATCTCGACCTCCGGGAACTCGCGGGACAGGTCGCGCGGCTTCTTCAGCTGGCGGACCGGCGCCAGACCGGCGGTGATCGCCTTGGAGAGGCGGCCGGGGACGTCACTGAGGTCCTTGCCCTTGCGCGGCGGCTTGTCGCGCCGCACGGGCGGGAAGTCGTCGGGGTCGGCGTGGAGCTGGGCGTCGGAGAACTGCTTGCGGAAGGCGTTGACCTCGCCGAGCCGGGTGCCGAGCATCCCGTGCAGGCCCTGCGGGCCGGCGAGGACGTCCTCGAGCGCCTGGATCCGCAGCTCCACCGTGGAGTACTGCATGGAGACGAGGTGGGCCAGGTCGAAGGCGAAGCTCTCCTGGAGCAGTCGGCCACCACGCGGGTAGCCGGAGTGCAGCAGCGCCGCGACGAACCGGTTGCGCTGGTGGAAGTAGGCCTGCCAGTCGAGGGCGTCGTTCTTGTCGGTCCACGGGACGTGCCAGACCGCGGCGCCCGGGAAGGTGACGGTGGGTACGCCGGCCGCCTTGGCGCGCAGGCCGTACTCGGAGTCGTCCCACTTGATGAAGAGCGGCAGCGACAGGCCGATGTCCTCGAGCACCTGGCGCGGGATCATGCACATGAACCAGCCGTTGAAGTCGACGTCCTGGCGCTTGTGCAGCCACCGCGCGGAGCGCAGGTTGCGCGCACCGAAGTCCCAGTCCTGGAAGCCGTCCTTGGGCGACATCCACCAGAACCGGTAGGGCTGGACGATCTCGCCGAAGCTGTGCAGCCGGCTCTTGGCGTAGAGGCTGAACATGTGGCCGCCGACGATGGTCGGGCGCTTGGCCAGGTCGCCGAAGGTGACCGCGCGGATGATGCCCTCGGGCTCGCAGACGACGTCGTCGTCCATCATCATCGCGTACGTCGCGGTGCCCTTGCGGACCGACTCGAGCTGGCCGCGGGCGTAGCCGCCCGAGCCGCCGAGGTTGCCCTGCTGGAGGACCTTGAGCCGGCCGTCGAGGCCGGCCTCGGCGCCGGGGAAGAACTCGCTGTCGCGGACCAGCTGGGTGCCCTGCTCCATCACGAAGACGGTGTCGAGGTAGGGCAGCAGCTCGGGGGTGCCGAGCTGGGCGAGCAGCTTGGCGCAGAAGTCCGGCCGGTTCATGGTGGTGATCGCCAGGTCGACGGTGCCGTGCTCGGCGCGGTCGGCCGGTACGGCGGCGGTCCACTCAGCCGACTCGACGGTGACGTCGCCGTGGCCCGCCACGACGTCGTACCAGTACCAGCCGCCGTCGATGAACGGGCCGAGCGGCAGCGGGAAGGTCAGCGTGGTCGGGCCCTCGGCCTCGGTGACCCCGCTGTCGACCTTCTGCTGGCGGCCGTTGGCCATCGACTTGTTGACGATGACGGTCGCGCCGGCGCCGCGGACCGTGACGGTCAGGGTGACGGCGTCGACGACGCTCCACCGGCGCCAGTAGCTGGCCGGGAAGGCGTTGAAGTAGGTGCCGAAGGAGACCTTCTCCCCCGACGGCACCAGCACGGCCGTGCGGGAGAGCACCTGGTCGGGCCGGACCGTGCGTCCGGTCGCGGTCTTCTGCCGGATCGAGGCGTTGTTGAGCTCCTTGGCCGCGCGCGAGCCGCCGACGACGTACTTGTCCTCGTCGAGGTTCGTCTCCTCGCAGTCGAGGTAGAGCGGCAGGACGTCCGGGTCGGTGTCCAGCGGCAGGATCTGGCGCTGCAGCAGGCGCTGCACGGTCTCGGTGCTGCTCACGCGTCCACCCCACCGCTCTTGAGCTCGGCACCGTCGGCGAAGTGCGGCTTGAGCTTGTTGTCGTACATGGACAGCGCCGAGGCGATGGCCATGTGCATGTCGAGGTACTTGTAGGTGCCGAGGCGGCCACCGAAGAGCACCATGGGCTCCTTCTCGGCGAGATCGCGGTACTTGAGCAGCTTCGCACGGTCGTCGGCCGTGTTGATCGGGTAGTAGGGCTCGTCACCCTCCTCGGCGAACCGGCTGAACTCGCGTACGACGACCGTACGGCCGGGCTTGTACGAGGCCGCCCGCTCGGGGTGCAGGTGCTTGAACTCGAGCTCGCGGGTGAACGGGACGTCCGCGTCGTTGGCGTTGACCACGCCGGTGCCCTGGTAGTCGTCGACGTCCAGCGTCTCCTGGACCAGGTCGACGGTGCGCCACGACAGGCGACCCTCCTGGTTGTCGAAGTACTCGTCGACCGGGCCGGTGTAGACGATCGGGACCTTGCCCTTGTAGTCGTCGGCGACGTCGAAGAAGTCGGTGTCGACCCGCACCTCGATGTTCGGGTGCTCGGCCATCCGGGTCAGCCAGGCCGTGTAGCCGTCGACCGGGAGGCCCTCGTAGGTGTCGTTGAAGTACCGGTTGTCGAAGTTGTAGCGCACCGGGAGGCGGGTGATGATGTCCGCGCTCAGCTCGGTGGGGTCGGTCTGCCACTGCTTGGCGGTGTAGCCCTTGATGAACGCCTCGTACAGCGGGCGACCGATCAGGCTGACCGCCTTCTCCTCGAGGTTCTTCGCGTCCCGGGTGTCGATCTCGCTGGCCTGCTCGGCGATGAGCGCCCGGGCCTCGTCGGGGGTGTGGCTCTTGCCGAAGAAGCTGTTGATCAGCGCGAGGTTCATCGGCAGGGAGTAGACCTGCCCCTGGTAGCGGCCGAACACACGGTGCTGGTAGCTGGTGAACTCGGTGAACCGGTTGACGTACTCCCACACGCGCTCGTTGCTGGTGTGGAACAGGTGGGTGCCGTACTTGTGCACCTCGATGCCCGTCTCCGGGTCGAACTCGCTGTAGGCGTTGCCGCCGAGGTGGTAGCGGCGCTCGAGGACCAGGACCTTGAGGCCGAGCTCGGCGGCGCAGCGCTCCGCGATGGTCAGGCCGAAGAATCCGGAGCCGACGACGACCAGATCAGGGAGGTCGGGGTTCGACGAGGTGAGAGACACGATCGGTGAGTTTACGGACCCGTCGACCAGTTCCCCATTCGGACGCGCGGCCATGCCCTGTTCACCCACTGGGGGAGGTGACGAATATCCTGTTCTGGTGTATACCCACCAGTCGACCGGACGCGGCGCGCCGTCCTTTGCTCTTGCCTGGCTCGCCGGCCTCGGTCTGGCCGTTGCCACGGTGGCGTTCTCCAAGTTCGAGAACATCCCGATCCAGGACCCCGACAGCCTGGTGCCGGGCTACATCCGGTTCCCCGCGATCGTCCTCGGTGCGATCGCCCTCGACGTGGTGCCCCACACCTTCATGGGCGCCGGCCGGCCGGGCGGCGGCTGGCTGCGCCGGATCCGCGCCGCCTTCCGCACGGTGATGCGGGAGCGCTGGCCGCTGTCGCACTGGAAGTTCGCGCTCAACGGCGTGATCGCCTGGTACCTCTGCTACGCCGCGTTCCGCAACGTGAAGAGCATGGCGCCGTTCGTTCACGAGAAGATCTACGACGACCCGCTGGCCGGGATCGACAAGTTCCTCTTCGCCGGCCACGACCCGGCCGCCGTGCTGCACGCCTGGTTCGGCACCGGCATCGCGGCCCACTTCTTCTCGTCGGTCTACATCGTGTGGATCGCGCTGGTCCCGGTGTCGATCGCGATCGCTCTGGTCTGGACCCGGCAGACGCGCGCCGGTGAGTGGTACGTCACGGCCGTCGCCGTCGACTGGGCGCTCGGCGCGCTGCTCTACGTGCTGGTCCCGACGGTCGGCCCGATCTACTCCGACAGCAGCACCTTCGCGGACCTGCCCGACACCTACGTCAGCAAGCTCGCCGACTCGATGTGGACCGACCGGGTCAACACGCTCGCCACCCACGGCGAGTCCGGCCTGCAGACGATCGCGGCGTTCGCCTCGTTGCACGTCGGCATCATGATGACGATCTGCCTCATCGTGCAGGCGGTCAAGCTGGCCCGCTGGGTGCGGATCGGCGCGTGGACCTTCTTCGGCCTGACCGTGCTCGCCACCGTCTACCTGGGCTGGCACTTCTTCGTCGACGTGCTCGCCGGCGCTGCCGTCGGCGCGTTCGCGGTGTGGATCGCCGGCATCGCGACCGGCAACCGGGTCGGCCTGCGCGTGCGCCTGGTGCCCGAGGTCAGCGCGTCGGGAGGGCCCGCATCCGCCAGCCATCCCGAAGCGCTCGCGTCACGTTCGCTGCCTCTGCCCGACCGCCCCGCAGCGGACTGAGCAGGACCACCACCAGCGCGATCAGCGCCGGCTTGAGCCGAACGAGCAGGTTCTCGCCGTACCGGAAGTGCACGACGAACAGGTTGCGGTACATGTAGTACCCCTTCCAGCCGGCGAGGTCGTGCTGCTGGTCGAAGTCGAGCTGGCGGACGAGCACGGCGTCGCGCACCGCCCGGATCGCGAAGCCGGCGCGGCGGGCGCGGATCGCGAAGTCGACGTCGTCGTAGAAGATGAAGAAGGACGCGTCGGGCAGGCCGATCCGGTCGATCACCTCGCGCCGGACGAGGAAGCCCTCGAAGGCGACGTTCTCGACCTCGACGGTCGCCGGCATCGCCGCACGGCTGGGGTACGTCGAGTCGATGCTCGCCGTCTTCGGCCGGATCGCCAGCGGGTTGCGCAGGTCGAAGCGCAGC
Source organism: Nocardioides sp. F233 (assembly GCF_057813895.1). Taxonomy (NCBI): domain Bacteria; kingdom Bacillati; phylum Actinomycetota; class Actinomycetes; order Propionibacteriales; family Nocardioidaceae; genus Nocardioides; species Nocardioides sp. F233. Next base: position 31,368 of record NZ_JBVASH010000004.1, on the reverse strand, counting down.
GCGGCCTTCTCGACGAGTGCCCCCGCGCGGTCCTCGCGGACCGCGATCAGGCAGGAGCCGTCGGCCTCGAGGAGCCGGGTCAGGCAGTCGGGAGCCGGGACGACGTCGTCGTCCATCAGCCACATCGCGTCGAAGCCCCGGTCGTAGGCAGTCTGCAGGCCCAGCCGGAAGCCGCCCGCTCCCCCGAGGTTGTCGGTGGTGTGGATCGGCACCAAGCCGGCGAGGGTGCTGCGCTCGAGCACCTCGCGCGTGTGGTCGGTGCTGGCGTTGTTGACCACGAACACCGCGTCCGGGGCGCGGTCGAGCGCGGCGAGGCCGGCCAGCATCTGCTCGAGCAGGTCCGCGCGGTTGAAGGTGACGACGACGACGGCGACCTTCTCGGCGCTCACTTCAGGTACCTCCGGTGGCCGGTGAAGTCACCGCGCAGCCCGGCGGCCGCGGCGCGGGCGCTCAACGGGATCCGCGCCGGCTGCGGCTTCGTGAACAGGTAGAACCACACGGTCTTCAGCCAGAACAGCAGCACGTGCACCCAGCCGCGGTAGGTGCGCAGGTTGAGCGTGTTGTTGCGGGCCATGCAGTAGTGCTTGAGGTCGCTCGCGGTGTGGTTGTACGTCGTGCGCCCGAACATCATCGGCGTGCCGAGGTCATCGGTCGCCGGGTGCAGGAAGTGGGCGTCGACGACGGTCGCGATCCGGGCACCGGCCCGCTGCGCGCGCCACAGGTACTCGACGTCGTCGCCCCAGATGAAGAACTCCTCGCGAGGCAGGCCGATCCGCTCGACCAGCTCACGGGTGACGAGGACGCCGTTGAACGGGATCACGACGTCGTCGATCAGGCCGTCGCGCGCGGCCGCCTCGACGGCGGACATGTCGTGCACGACCCGGGTGCCGCCGGGCAACCGGATCGGGAAGCAGAGTCGCGAGGTGTCCTGCTCGGCGAGCACGGCCGGGCCGCAGAAATCGAGGCCGTCGCGCTGCTGTCGCTCCAACAGGAGGTCGAGGCAGTCGAGGGCCGGCAGACCGTCGTCGTCCATCAGCCAGACCAGGTCGGCACCCTCGCGTACGGCTCGGCCCAACCCGTGGTGGAAGCCCCCGGCCCCACCGGTGTTGGAGGCGAGCGTCTCGTGGCTGACCCGCTCGTCCCCGAGGGTCGACAGCCACTCCCCCGTGCCGTCGGTCGAGGCGTTGTCGACGACGAGGATCCGCTCCAGGCCGGCGATCTCCTGGAGCCGCGGGACGAGTCGCTGCAGCATCGCCAACCTGTTGAAGGTCACCACGACGGCCTGGACTCGCACGGCGGTCACCCTACTGGGGAAGACACCGAAAACCCGTGTCGCGGAGAGTCGGCGCGACCTACCCTCGTGCGATGTCCACGGACCAGGCACCCTCGCTCGCCGACGTCGGCCGCTACGGCCGCTACCTGCTGCGCGGCATGGCCCAGCGGGCCCGGAGCGCCGACCAGCCGACCTTCCGCACGATCATCGGCGAGCACCTCGACACCGCCGTCGACGAGCTGCCGGTGGCGCGCGAGCAGTGGCCGTCGTACGAGCACGTCAACGTGCAGGCGGCGCTCGACGTCATCGTCGCCGAGAGCCCCGAGACCCGTGTCATCGGCGTGACGGGGCACCGGCACCGCGGCCCGTTCGGCATCGCCGACCTGGTCGGCGACGACCCGAACGACCCCTTCGGGCCACGGCCCGGCAACCTCACTCGGCTGGCGCTGCCGAGCGGCCCGGGCGGCGCGACCCGCGAGTGCATGCAGGCCGCAGTGGTCCTGCTCCGGTCCGGTACGGCGCGCGCCGCCCTGCTCCTGGTGGGGCCGGACCCCGACAGCGGCCACTCGCAGGTGAGCATCGAGGTCATCGCGACCGCGCCAGGGGTCGCGGAGGACCTGGGCCGACGGATCCGCGAGCTGGCCCTCGAGCTCAACGTGTACCGCGGCCAGGTGGTGTCCTTCGGCGGCAGCATGTTCGGCGAGCGGGGGTCGCTGCTCCGTTTCCACGAGCGGCCGGCGATGACGCCCGAGGACCTCGTGCTGCCCGCGTCGACCTTCGCCGACCTTCGCCGCCAGGTCGTGGGCGTCGCCCGCAACAGCGACCGGCTCCGCGCGGCCGGCCAGCACCTCAAGCGCGGGCTGCTGCTCTACGGCCCGCCGGGCGTCGGCAAGACGCACTCGGTGCGCTACCTCGTCAGCGAGCTGACCGGCACCACCGTCGTCGAGCTGACCGGCGACACCCTGCACGCCATCCGGGAGGCCTGCTCGGTCGCCCGCTCGCTGCAGCCGTCGATGATCGTCGTCGAGGACGTCGACCTGATCGCCGAGGAACGCGACCGGTACGGCGGCCAGACGCCGCTGCTGTTCACGCTCCTCAACGAGATGGACGGCCTCGACGAGGACGCCGACGTGGTCTTCCTGCTCACCACCAACCGCGCCGACCTGCTCGAGCCCGCCCTCGCCTCGCGCCCCGGCCGCGTCGACCAGGCCGTGCACATCGACCTGCCCGACCGGGAGTCCCGGCACCGCCTCGTCGAGCTCTACCGCGGCAGCCTCGAGGTCGACCTGAGCCGGCTGGACACCGTCCTGGACCGGACCGAGCGGGTGACCGCGTCCTTCCTCAAGGAGCTGCTGCGCCGCTCAGCCGTGGTCGCGGCCGAGCGCGACGCCCAGGCGTCCGGCGACGGCCCGATCCGGGTCAGCGCCGACGACCTCGACGCGGCCCTCGACGACCTGCTGGACACGCGCAACCAGATGACCCGGGCGGTGCTGGGCTACAGCGACGCCCCGCACGAGGAGGGCAGTGACTAGAGGTCGTCCCCGGTGAGCAGCGCGTCCGGGTCGAGCCGGGGCGGGATCGCCGCGAGCGCGGCCTGGACCAGGGCAGTGCGTCCCTTCACCTCGACGGCCCGGCGCAGCCGTCCCTTGCCGCTGCCGACCAGACCCTCGACGACCTCGGCGACCTGGCGGTCGTCGTACGTCGGCCGGGTGCCGGGGGCGACGTCGACGTCGGGCAGCGCGACGAGGACCGGCAGCACCTGGTCGCCGAGTGCGTCGAGCACCTTGAACCGCTGGTAGCGGTCCATCTGCTCCCAGGCGGCGTCGACGTCGACGCCCCGCTTGCGGAAGCGCCGGTCGGCGGCCAGCGCGACCTTGGCCGCGCCGGCGAGTGCGGCGGTCAGCTCGTGCTCGGTGAAGCGCATGGACCCACCCAACCTCACCTGGCTGCCCGGTGTCCCGTTACCGTGGCGGCGTGGACACTGCCGCCGTGCTGACCCTGCTCCAGGACGTCGCCGCGGAGGTGATCAACCCCCGGTTCCGCGCGCTCTCCGACGAGCAGGTCGCGGAGAAGAACCCCGGCGACCTGGTCACCGTGGCCGACCACGAGTCGGAGGCCCTGATCACGGCGGCGCTGCAGGCGGCGTACCCGGACGCGCTCGTGCTCGGCGAGGAGGCGATGGCGGCCGACGCCACGCTGCTCGACCGGTTCGCGAACGCCGAGCACGCCTTCACCGTCGACCCGGTCGACGGCACCAAGAACTTCGTCCACGGCTCCCCCGACCACGCGGTGATGGTGGCCGAGGTCCGGGGCGGCGAGGTGACCCGCGGCTGGATCTGGCAGCCTCAGCACGAGACGTCGTACGTCGCCGAGCACGGCGCCGGCGCCTGGCGCAACGGCGAGCGGCTCACCGTGACCGCTGCCGGCGACGGAGTGCCGTTCCGGACCGCGCGGCGCGCCTGGGTCGGCCAGGAGCTCGGCGAGCTCGGCGCCCTGGAGCTCACCTGGGCCTGCTGCGGCGTCGACTACCCGCACCTCATCGCCGGCGATGCCCAGGCCCTCGTCTACAGCCGCTCCATGCCGTGGGACCACCTCCCCGGCGCTCTCATCCTCACCGAGGCCGGCGGCGTCATCGGGCAGCACGACGGCTCCCCGATGCAGCCGCAGCAGCTGGCCGGTGGGCTGGTCGCCGCACCCGACCGGGCGACGTACGACGCCGTGGTGGCGGCCCTCCCGATCTGACCCACTGATCCCACTCCGCAGCACCCGACCCGAGGAGCACTCCATGAACATCGCAGTCCTGGGCACCGGCATGGTCGGTCGCGCGATCGCCGGCCGGCTCGACGAGCTCGGGCACACCGTGGTCGTCGGCACCCGCGACCCCGAGTCGACACGGGCCCGCGACGAGGGCCCGGCGTCCTGGACGACCTGGGCCGCCGCGCACCCCCGGATCGGGCTGGCGACCTTCGCCGAGGCCGCAGCGGGCGCCGAGGTGGTCGTGTGCGCGACCAACGGCGCTGCGTCCCTCGAGGTGCTGGAGCTCGCCGGCGCCGACCACCTGGCGGGCAAGGTGCTCCTGGACGTCGCCAACCCCCTCGACTTCTCGCAGGGCATGCCGCCCACGCTGTTCGTCAAGGACACCGACTCGCTCGGCGAGCAGATCCAGCGCGCCTTCCCCGACGCGCGGGTGGTCAAGACGCTCAACACCCTCAACGCCGACCTGATGGTCCACCCGGAGACCCTGCCGGAGGGGTCGAGCGTCTTCGTCTCGGGCAACGACGCCGACGCCAAGGGCACCGCCACGGCGCTGCTCGAGGAGTTCGGTCACACCGACGTCATCGACCTCGGCGACATCACCACCGCCCGAGGCACCGAGATGATGCTTCCGGTCTGGCTGCGCCTGTTCGGTGCGCTCGGCAGCTCGTCGTTCAACTTCAAGATCGTCCGCTGAACGAGCGCTGACCGCTGCTGGTCACCCGATCAGCAGGCCGCCGCGACGTCGTCGGTCTCGTTGGCCTGGTAGCCCTGGTTGCGCGACCCGAGCGATCCGCCGGTGACGGTTCCGGGCTGCTGGGCCGGCTGCTCGGTGGCCTTGCCGCCGTCGCCGCCCTTCGGCGTGTCTGCCTCGGCCGGCGTCGTGCCCTTCTTGGCGGCCTTGGGGTCGCCCTCGGCCCGGTTGATCGCGTTGCGGATCATCTGCTGGACCAGGTCGATGTCGGGGTGGGCGGTGTCGATGCGCGGGGGCACGAGGGAGACCGAGGAGATCTTCTGGGTGCGAGCTCGCAACGCGAGCTGGACGAAGTCGCTGAGCGCTCCGCCGGGGATGTCCGTCTGGATCATCGCGCTGGACGCCTTGGCGATCTCCTGGAAGTTGGTCAGCGCCTGGGCGGGGCTGACCTGGGAGACGAGGGCGGAGAACACGCACTTCTGGCGGGCCATCCGCGAGTAGTCGTCGGAGCCTTCGCGGGCCCGGGCGTACCAGAGCGCGTCGTGGCCGTTGAGCTTGCGTCTGCCCGGCTCGATGTAGCCGGTGACGTCGTCGCCGAGACCGCCGACGGGGATCCGCGAGCGGACGTTGAGGGTGACGCCGCCGAACGCGTTGACCAGGCGCTCGAAGCCGCGCATGTTGACCATCACCCAGTAGTTGATGTCCAGGTCGGTGATGCCCTCGATCGCCGAGACGGTGGCGTCGATGCCGGGGTTCTCGGAGTTCTTGAACAGCTGGGTGTGGTCGCCGACCCACGTGCTGACGCCGTTGAGGTAGCAGCCGTCGCAGTTGAAGCCCTTGGGGAACTCCTCGGCCATCACGCTGCCCTTGCGGAACGGGAAGTTCTGCATGTTGCGGGGCAGGCCGATCATCACCGTGCGCCCGGTGGTGGCGTCGACCGAGGCGATGGTCATCGAGTCGGTGCGCAGGCCCCAGCGGTCGTTGCCGGAGTCGCCGCCGATGAGCAGGATGTTGTAGCGGCCGTGGTGGGCACTGCCGAGGTCGCCGTCGGCGAACATCGTCAGCCAGTCGCGCTGGGCGGCCGCGAGGTGCGCGCCGAAGAGCATGGTCCCGGCGACCGAGAAGCACAGGATGCCGTTGATGCCGACGACGGCGCGGCGGTGCGGGAGGCGCAGACTGAGCGGCTGGCCGATCCGCCATGCGTCGACGAAGAGCGCGGCCCAGCCGAGGGCGCCGGCGATCAGGTACAGCCGGATCACCAGCATCACGGTCGGGCTGAACGCCAGGGTCAGCGCGACGCCCTTGTCGAACCAGCTCCACACGCCGACGACGAGCAGGGTGCCGATCGAGAACAGCCAGATCCGCAGCGCGAGGCGGCCGATCGCGCGGTTGCCGGCGAGCAGCTGGGCCGAGCCGGGCACCACGAGGGTGAAGGCCATCAGGGTCAGGGCCCGGCGGAACCGCACCCGGGCGGCGCGTTCGTCGACGGGCATCTGCTGAGGCACCCGCCCAGTATCACCAGTCCCACGCGCCACTCCGGTGACGACGCGCCGCGAGCCGGGGCGAGTCAGGGCGCGTCAGGCAGCAGCGACCGCGCTCGCGAGCCGGGCGATCTCGTCGGCCGAGGCGTTCGCGCCGGTGCAGACCACCGCGACGGCACCCTCGGTCTCGGTCTCGATCGCGCCGGCGAGCGAGGCTGCGCCGGCGCCCTCGGCCAGCGTGTGCGCACAGGTGGCCAGCAGCCGCGCGGCCGCGTCGATCGCGTCGTCGTCGACCAGCACGAAGTCGTCGAGGCGGGCGCGCAGGACCTCCTGGGTGCGGGGATACCCGGTCGTCGTGGCCAGACCCGCGGCCCGGGTCGTCGCCGGGGCGGCCTCGATCAGGCCGGTGCGCCACGAGTGCCAGCCGGCGGGAGCGGCCGACGACTGCACGCCGATGACCCGGCAGTCGGGAGCGAGCGCGTCGCGGGCCAGGCAGGCGCCGGCAGCACCGGTGCCGCTGCCGATCGGGACGAACAGGGTGTCGAGGTCGGGGGCCTGCCCGAAGAGCTCGAGGTACGCCGTCGCGTGGCCCAGCACGATCCGCGGGTCGGTCGGGCAGACGAAGGACGCGCCCGTCCCGGCCGCGAGCGCGCGGGCGTGCTCGCCCGCCTCGCCGAGGCTGGCACCGACGAGCACGACCTCGGCACCCAGTGCCGCGACCGCGTCGCGCTTGGCCGCAGGGGCGCTGGCCGGCATCACGATCGTGGCGCGGACGCCGGCCAGGCGGGCGCCGTACGCCACCGACTGGGCGTGGTTGCCCGTCGAGCAGGTGACCAGTCCGTGCGCGCGCTCAGCCTCGGTCAGGGTCGCCGACAGGTGCACGCCGCCGCGGACCTTGAACGCACCGGTCGGCTGCACGTTCTCGTGCTTGACCAGCACCGGGCGACCGAGCGCCTGGTCGAGGAGCGGGTGCGCCTGCAGCGGGGTGACGGGCAGGTGGGCGCCGACGACCTCGGCGGCGGCGAGGACGTCGTCGTACGTGAGGTCGAAGGCCATGGGTCCATCGTCGGCGACCGGGCACCCATCGGTCCAATAGTTCCTTTCGACAGGAATGATCGACAGCGTCGATCTATGCTGGGGTGGTGATCGACCTGCGCCGTCTCGAGGCCCTCGTCGCCGTGCACCGCACCGGCTCGGTGTCGGCGGCCGCGGCCCACCTGCACTACGGGCAGCCGACGATCTCCCACCACCTGCGCCGACTCGAGGCCGAGACGGGCGCGGTCCTGCTCCAGCGGGTCGGGCGGGGGGTCCGGCTGACCCCGGAGGGCGAGCGACTGGCACGTCGCGGCGAGGAGATCCTGGGCCTGCTCGCCCGTGCCGAGGCCGAGCTCGCCGCCGCAACCAGCCTGCAGTCCGGCCGGGTCCGGCTCGCGGCCTTCCCGTCCGGCGCGGCCACCCTGGTCCCTGATGCGCTGGCCCTGCTCGCGACCCGGCACCCGGGGATCCAGCTCGACCTGGTCGAGGCCGAGCCGCCCGAGGCCTACGAGCTGCTCCGCGCCGGCGAGATCGACCTGGCGCTCACCTTCGCGTACCCGGACCAGCCCGAGCCCGAGCAGATCACCTCGGTGCCGGTCGTCGACGACCCGCTGTACCTGGTCACTCCCACATCCGCCGCCCCGCCCGACGGCGACGTCGACCTCGGTGCGTACGCCGGTTCCGGGTGGATCACCGGCTGCGAGCGCTGCCGGCGCGAGCTGCTCAGCCTGTGCGCGGACGCCGGCTTCACCCCCGCGATCGCCTTCGCGAGCGACGACTACGTCGCCGTGCAGTCCCTCGTCGCGAGCGGGCTCGGCGTCACCGTGCTGCCCGGGCTGGCCCTGCGCGCGCACCAGAACCGCGACGTCGTACGACGCCCGCTCGCCACGCACCGCCACGTCCAGCTCTCGACGTACGGCGCTCCCCCGCGTCCCGCCGCGGTCGATGTCGTGGCCGCGGCGCTCACCGAGGTGGCAGCACCCTAGGAGCCGGCGCGGATCGCGTCGATCTCCTGGCGCCGCGCGAGCCGGTGGGCCCGGCGTACCTCAGCCTCGTGCATCCGCCGACGGTCCTCGTCGGTCTCCGGCTCGAGCGCCGGCACCGGACGGCCGTGGCCCGCGCCGTCGACGGCCACGAACACGAAGTAGGCCGAGCCGACGTGCAGCACCCTGCCCGCCGCGTCCCACGGCTCGGTCTCGATCCGTACGCCGATCTCCATCGAGGACCGGCCGACCCAGTTGACCTGGCCGAAGGTCCGGATGATGTCGCCCACCCGGACCGGCTCGAGGAAGGCCATCTCGTCGAGCGCCGCGGTGACGGCAGGGCCACCGCTGTGCCGCTGCGCCACGACGCCCGCGGTGGAGTCGGCCAGCTTGACCACCTCGCCGCCGTGGATGTTGCCCAGCAGGTTGGCCTGCGCGCGCGAAGTCAGCGTGGCCAGCTCGATGCGGGAGTACGACGGCGTGCGTGCCGCGACGATCTCTGTCACGCCCTGACGGTAGCGTCATGGACATGGCAGGGCGTGGCAACGACACCGGGGGCACCGGCGGCGAGGACTTCGACTGGGTCTACGGATCCGGCTCGCAGGACGGTCCCCGCGGCTCCTCCGATCCCGAACCCACCCGCCGGATCCCGGTCCAGCGACGCCCGGGCGCGAACCCTCCCCCGTCGTCGCCGGCGCCTCCGCCGCCGCCCGTCCGGCTGCCCCCGGCCCAGCAGTACGGCGCCACCCCCGAGCCCGGCGGTGGCCGGCCGACACCCCGGATGCCGAAGCGCAGCCGGTGGACCCGGCCGCGCACCTACGTGCGGCTGGTGACGCTGGTGCTCGTGCTGTGGCTCGCGTTCCTGGTGGCCGTCCCGCTCATCGCGTGGAACAAGGTCGACAAGGTGGACTTCGAGCCCAGCGCCGACCGCCCGGCCGAGCAGCCGGGGACGACGTACCTGCTCGTCGGCAGCGACTCGCGCGCAGGCCTGTCACCGAAGGAGCGCCGCAAGCTCCACACCGGTGACGCCGCCTCCGAGCTGACCGACACCATCCTGCTGCTGCACACCGGCGACGGCCCGACCACGCTGGTGTCGATCCCCCGGGACTCGCCGCTCGAGATCCCCGGCTTCGGGAGGAGCAAGGTCAACTCGGCGTACGCCAAGGGCGGCACGCCGCTGCTCGTCCAGACCCTGGAGAAGGCGACCGGGCTGCGGATCGACCAGTACGTCGAGATCGGTTTCGGTGGCCTGGTCGGCGTCGTCGACGCGGTGGGCGGCATCCAGGTCTGCCCCAAGCAGCGGATCAAGGACAAGGACTCCGGCCTCAACGTGAAGAAGGGCTGCCAGCAGGTCGACGGCGCGACGGCGCTGGCCTACTCGCGGGCCCGCAAGTACAGCCCGATCTCCGACCTGGCCCGGGTCCAGCAGCAGCGCGAGGTGATCGCGGCGGTCGGCGACAAGGTGCTCTCCCCGTGGTCCGTGCTCAACCCGGTCCGCTGGTGGGAGCTCAACGGCGCCGTCCCCGACTTCTTCCGGTTCGGCAAGACGACCGGCCCGGTCGCCGCCGGCAAGTGGGCGCTGGCGATGACCAAGGTGAAGAAGTCGTGCACGGTGCCGCTCGCCCGGGCCGACACCACGTGGGACACCAAGCGCGCCCAGCAGCTGTTCGGCAAGATCGCTGCGGACCGGACCGACGAGATCACCGCCGATCTCTGCACGGCCACCGGCCTCGCCCGCTGACCGCAACCCACGGAGGACCCGCGTGTACGAGACCCTGACCTGGCAGGTCGACGACGACGGCATCGCGACGCTGACCCTGCACCGGCCCGACGCGCTCAACGCGTTCGACCTCACCATGGCCCGCGAGCTGCTCCAGGTGTTCACCACCGACGCCCGCGACGACGCCGTGCGCGCGCTCGTCGTGACCGGCTCCGGGCGTGCGTTCTGCGCCGGCATGGACCTGTCCGCCGACGGCAACGTGTTCGGGCTCGACGAGTCGCTCTCCCCGACGCCGGAGGACTTCCGGGCGGCGTACGACGAGGCGCCGTACGCCGACGGCCTGCGCGACACCGGCGGCAAGATCACGCTGGCGATCCACGCCCTGCCCAAGCCGGTCATCGCCGCGATCAACGGCCCGGCGGTCGGCATCGGCGCCACCATGACCTTGGCGATGGACCTGCGCCTGGCCTCGACGAAGGCCCGGATCGGGTTCGTCTTCGGCCGCCTCGGCATCGTGCCCGAGGCCTGCTCGACCTGGTTCCTGCCGCGCATCGTCGGGATCCAGCAGGCCCTCGAGTGGGTCTACTCCGCCGACGTCCTCACCGCCGAGCAGGCTCTCGCCGGCCGGCTGCTGCGCAGCGTCCACGAGCCCGACGAGCTGCTGCCGGCGGCGTACGACCTGGCGCGGTCGTTCGTGAAGGACCGCTCCCCGGTCGCACTGGGGCTGGCCAAGCAGATGCTCTACCGCAACAGCGCGGCCGCGGACCCGCTCGAGGCGCACCTCACCGACTCGCTCGCCATGTTCTGGACGTCGATCGGCGACGGCAAGGAGGGCGTTGCGGCGTTCCTGGAGAAGCGCACGCCCGACTTCAGCGGCAAGGCGTCGGAGCTGCCCCGGATCGTGTGACCCCGAGGGTCACATCGCCATGAAGAGGATCTCCTCGCGGCTGTACTCCCGTCCCGGGTGCTCGGCCGCGAGGTGCTCCTGCACCTTCTCGACGAGCTCGTCGTCGGTGTCGGCGCGCAGGGTGGTGTCGCAGGGGCAACGCAGCGAGGGCATCGGGACCTCCGGGGACGGCGAACAGGAACGCGTTCCAGTCTAGGGCTCCGGCGACTTCGGGAGGAGGGACCCGTCGGGTTAGCCTCGACGGCGATGCGCAGCTCTGGAGCCCCCGTCCGACGTACCCTCGCGACCCTGGTCGCCGTCCTCGCGACCGTGGCCCTGGCCGGCTGCAACGAGCAGGAGCCCGGCCCCTCCGAGCCGGCGGCCGCCGTACCGACGACCGCGCCGCCGACCACGGCCACCCCCACGCCGACGCCGGAGCCGCCCGCGGCCGAGCAGACGAAGACGGCCCTCCCCCACGTCCAGCGCACGCAGCGGCCGTACGTCAAGGACAAGGAGGTCTGGCAGAAGGCGCAGCCGGCCCACCTGCAGAACCTCAAGAACCCGCTCGCCGAGCGTCGCTGGGGCGTCTACAAGGGCGACCTCGAGCAGACCTGGCGCGCCTACGAGTCCGCCGGCGGCGACACGAAGCGGCAGCTGGGCAAGATCGCGCTGCGCCCCAAGTCGCTGTGGCTCGGCGACTGGAGCGGCTCCCCGGAGCAGATCGGCTCGGTCGTGCGGGAGTACGTCGCGAACGCCTCCGGCGGCGACCCGAAGGTCCTCGTCCAGCTCGCGATCTTCCGGATGGACCCCTGGGAGCACGCCGTCTGCGGCGGCCGCGCTCCCTCCGGCGGCGCCCAGGACACCTATCGGCGCTGGATCGCCAACGCCGCCCGCGCCCTCGGCCGCCAGCACACCGCGATCATCCTGCAGCCGGACCTGCCCTTCTGGTGGTGCTCCAACCGTGCGGTGACCAGCTCGCTGATCAAGTACGCCGTCACGACGTTCTCCGCCCAGCCCAACACCAGCGTCTACCTCGACGCCGGCGCCGCCGACTGGAGCAGCACGCCGCAGGTCGGCGCCCCCCGCGCCTCCCAGGCCGCGGACCTGCTGATGGCCAACGGCATCGCCGGCGCCCGCGGCTTCGCCCTCAACGCCACCCACTACGTCGGCGCCGAGGAGTCCGTCGCCTACGGCGCCGAGCTGGTCCGGACCCTGCGCCAGCGCGGGATCAAGGGCGTCCACTTCGTCATCGACACCGCCCAGAACGGCAACGGCATGACCTGGCCCGAGGTCGAGGCCCAGGGCAGCCGGGTCAACGACAACGCCCGCGTCTGCGGCTCCACCTCCGACCGCCGCGGATGCGTCACTCTCGGCATCCCCCCGACCTCCCGCGTCGGCGACGAGCGCTGGGGCCTGTCGAAGCAGACCAGCCGCGAGGCGAAGAAGTACGTCGACGGATTCCTCTGGTACGCCCGCCCCTGGCTGTTCATGCAGGCCAACTGGCGCGGTGCCGACCGCGCCCTCGGCATGGCCCGCAGCACCGGCTGGTTCGCTCCCTGACCGACCCGGCCCGAGCTGGCCTGAGATCCACGCCGACCCGGCCCGAACTGGCTTCCGAACCCGGCCGACCCGGCCCGAACTGGCCCGAGAACCCGGCCGACCCGGCCCGAACTGCCCCGAGATCCACGCCGACCCGGCACAAACTGGCCTGACGCAGCGTGATTTTCTGCCGGGTCAGCGTGATCCAGGAGCCACTTCCTGCCGGGTCAGCGTGATCCAGGAGCCACTTTGTGCCGGGTCAGCGCAAAAACACACCGGCCGCCCCGAGGGGACGGCCGGTGCGGTGGTTCGTGGTGCGTCAGGCAGCAGCCAGGGCGCTGCGGCGGCGGCCGTAGCTGACCCCACCGGCACCCGCCGCGACGAGCCCGGCGCCGAGGACCAACCAGATCAGGTCCGGGCCACCGGTGTTGGGCAGCGCGCCGCCCTTGTCGCCGCCACCGCCGCCGGCAGCGCCGATGCGGAAGGTGGTGGTGTCGGACGACGGCAGGAACCGGGCCGTGTCGTCGGGCGACAGGGCCGCGTGGGCCAGGTAGCCGCCCTTGGGCAGGCGCGGACCCGTGACCCGGATCGGCTTGTCGACGAAGTGCACCGTGGTCGAGAAGACCGGCTTGGCAGCGGCGGCCTGGGCGCCACGGGCGGCATTGCCGCCTGCGGAGACGGTGACCGCGATGTTGCCGGCGGGCGGCGTCGGGGCGTTGGCGCTCGCGCTGACCTCCAGCACGATCGGCTCACCCGGTTCGGCGGTGATGACCTGGATGTGGGTCACGGTCGGGATCTTGACCGTGTAGCCGTCATCCGCAAGCGCCGGCGCCGACGGCGCGACAGCGAATGCGGCGGCAAGCGTGGCGAGCGCAGCCAGCTTCTTGAGCACGTGTCCTCCTTGAACTTCCCCATGCAACGACCCGTGATGTTCAAGGTGACGGGCAGTGCGTCGCTCAGCGTAGTGCACATCACCCGCGCCGGGTCAGCCGGCTGCAGACTCGCCTGTGGGCTTCGTCTCAACGAGGTGGCCGAAGACGACCGATCGGTTGTCGGTGTGGAAGATCTCGGAGCACGTGAGCAGGGTGATCAGGTGGTCCCCCGCGTCGGCGGGCGGCTGGGTGCCGCCGTTCGGGTTCACCGGCTTCGGGTCGAGGACCCAGGTCTGGGTGAACGGGATGACGAGGTCCTCGCCGCCGGTGTCGAGGACGTAGGTGTACGTCGCGGCGCGGGTCTCGACGACCACCTCGTCGCCCGGCTCCAGCGAGGGCAGCTCGGCGAACGGCTCGCCGTGGGTCACCCGGTGACCGGCGAGGACGTAGTTGCCGGCGGCACCCGCGTCGGCGGTGTCGGCCATGTGGCCGACGCCCGCGGCGAGCACCTCCTGGCTCGAGCCCTCGAGGACGGGGACCGCGTAGTCCTTGCCGAACTTCGGGATGTGCAGGATCGCGGTGGCGTTGCCGAAGTCGGTGCGGACGACGTCCTGGCCGTCACCCCAGCCGGACTGGAGCGCACGACGTACGTCGTCCTGGCGCTGGCCCGACTGCCAGTTGGTACCCCAGAACTGCCACGCCACCCAGCCGAGCACGGCGAGGCCGGCGACGATCAGGCCGCAGCCGGTCCAGAACGAGATCCGGCGGCCCGTCGAGACCGATGCCTTGCCGGACGGGGCGTCTGCGGGGCGCGAGCGCCGTCGTCGTACGCGCTCGGGCGCGACGTCCGTGCCCTCGGGCCGGTCCGTCTGGGTCATGGGGTTCCCTCCTCGCGGGGCCCCACGTCGGACAGCCCCACCCCATCCAACGCGGTGCGGACCCGCGTGTCACGCCCGGCGGCGGCCTCGCTCCACGAGTCCACCACCGGTCGCCACGAGCCCGACCCCGGCGAGGAGGAAGCCCAGGTGCGGACCGCCGGTGTTGGGCAACCCGCCCTTGCCCCCACCGGCCTGCTCGGCACCCACGGTGAACTTCACGCCGTCGCGGCACCCGGAGAACTTCTTCGCATCGTCCGGGACGAAGGTGGCGGTCGCCTTGTGCTCGCCACGGCTCAGCCGCGGCCCGAGGACCTCGACGGCGACGCCGTCGTAGCGCACCTTCTTGGTGAAGTTCTTGTCGACCGCGACGGTCACGTTCCCGGTCGGCTGCACGTTGCCGGCCGCGCTCACCCGGACCCGCACGACGACGCGGTCGCCCACGACGGCGGCCGGCACGCTGACCCGGCACGACGTCGGCACGGCAGGCGTGTAGGTGTCCGCGGACGCGGGGCTCCCCCACGCCAACAGGGCGAGCAGGAACGCGAGGGGCGCCACGACGGCACTCCCCAGGACCAGGTAACGACGCATCTAGACCCCATCTCCCGAAAGATGAAAAACGGACGCTTCGCCCATCGCCCCGGTGGATGGGCGAACTTGATGGTCAAACGGGCCCCTGTGAGGTTCGTTACGGCCGTTCCGGAGTTTTTTTACCTTGTACGCGCTACTTCGGGTCACACCATTTGATACCCGCGGATCGGAGAGGGGTCTCCCTCGCACGCCTGACATGCAGAACGCCCCGCAGCCCAGCGGGCTGCGGGGCGTTCCCCGTCTGACGTGGGTCAGCGGGCGGTCTTGACCGCGACCTTCAGCAGGGCCTGCGCCGGCGCGAGGGCCGGGACGGTGGCGTCACCGGAGACGGCCGTCACGCTGACGAGCTTCTCACCCTTGCGAGCCAGCAGGGTCTCGCTCGCGACGGAGTAGCCGCTGATGGTCTGCACGGCGTTGAAGCCGACGCGCTGGTCGGTGCCCTTGACCTTGAACTTGAACGGCGTGGCGGTGAGGGTGAAGCCGAGCGCCGCCGCCTCGCACTTGGAGAACTCGATGGCCTTCTTCAGGTACGCCTTGGCCTTGGCAGCCGACTTGAACCGGATGGCCGCGACGGTCACGTACGGCGCCGCAGCCGTCGGCGTCGCGGTGGTCGAGTAGAGAGCGTTCGAGGTCGTGGCGCCCTTGACCAGCGTGGCCGGGGTGCAGGTGCTCGACTTGGCGGCACCGGAGTACGTCGTCGGCGCGACACCCGCGAGGTTCGGGTAGACCGCAGCGACCTTCGCGGGAGCGGGGATCTTCGGGGCCTTCGCGGCCGCGTCGGCGGGACCGACCGTCAGGCCGACCAGGGCGACGGGAACGATGACGGCAACAAGGGCCTGGCGGAGCCGGCGCATCTGCATGGAGCTTCTCCTCGGGTGAGTACGTCGGGCAGGACCGGACGTCCCCCCGGGCCGCTTCCTACCCACCCGAGAGAGGGCCACACCCGCCCATGCGTGTGATCTCAGAGCTCGCTCTGCACCCCGGCGAGGAGCTGGCGCGCCATCACGATCCGCTGCACCTGGTTGGTGCCCTCGTAGATCTGGGTGATCTTGGCGTCGCGCATCATCCGCTCGACCGGGTAGTCGCGGGTGTAGCCATAGCCACCGAGGACCTGCACCGCGTTGGTGGTCACCTCCATGGCGACGTCCGAGGCGAAGCACTTGGCCGCGGCGCCGAAGAAGGTCAGGTCGCTGTCGCCGCGCTCGGAGCGGCCGGCGGCGGCGTACGTCAGCTGACGGGCGGCCTCGACCTTCATGCCCATGTCGGCGAGCAGGAACTGCAGGCCCTGGAAGTCGGCGATCGCCTTGCCGAACTGCTGGCGCTCCTTGGCGTACCCGAGCGCGTAGTCCAGAGCGCCCTGGGCGACACCGACGGCCTGGGCGGCGATCGTGACCCGGGTGTGGTCGAGGGTCTTCATGGCGTACTCGAAGCCCTTGCCCTCCTCGCCGATGATCCGGTCGCCGGGGATCCGGACGTTGTCGAAGTAGACCTCGCGGGTGGGCGAGCCCTTGATGCCGAGCTTCTTCTCCGGGGCACCGAAGGAGACGCCGGCATCACCCTTCTCGACGACGAAGGCCGAGATGCCCTTGCTGCGGGCGTCGGCGTCGGTGGTCGCGAGCACGGTGTAGAACTCCGACTCCCCCGCGTTGGAGATCCAGCGCTTGGTGCCGTTGAGGATCCAGGCGTCGCCGTCGCGGACCGCACGGGTCTTCTGGTTGGCGGCGTCCGAGCCGGCGTCGGGCTCGGAGAGACAGTAGGAGAAGCCCTCGCCGGCCGCGAGGCGGCCGAGGTACTTGGCCTTGAGCTCCTCGGAGCCGCCGATCATGACCGGCAGCGAGCCGAGCTTGTTGACGGCCGGGATCAGCGAGGCCGACACGTCGGCGCGGGCGATCTCCTCGATGACGAGCACGGTGGCGAGCGCGTCGGCGCCGGCGCCGCCGTACTCCTCAGGGACGTGGGGCGCGTGGAAGTCGGCAGCCAGGAGTGCCTCGGCGGCCTCGCGCGGGTAGCGGGCCTGCTCGTCGACCTCGGCCGCGAAGGGGGCGACCTTGGCGTCGCAGATCGCGCGCACGGCCTCGCGGATGGCCTGGTGCTCCTCGGACAGGGCGTACATCGGGTAGTCGCTCACGACGGCTCTCCTGATCTCGTTGG
The DNA here is from genome assembly GCF_057813895.1 of Nocardioides sp. F233. NCBI lineage: Bacteria > Bacillati > Actinomycetota > Actinomycetes > Propionibacteriales > Nocardioidaceae > Nocardioides > Nocardioides sp. F233. The sequence continues at coordinate 14,514 of NZ_JBVASH010000004.1, read as the reverse complement.
TACTCAGTATCGTACTAGTGAGACTCCGTCCCGTCGAGTTAGGGTCAGGCCGTGCCCGCCACCTCCCGCGACCGTCTCGTCGCCGCCGCCTTCGAGCTCTTCGCCGGCCAGGGGTACGACGCCACCACCGTCGACGAGATCGCCACACGCGCCGGGACCGGCCGGAGCACCTTCTTCCGCCACTTCCCCACCAAGGACGACGTCGTCCTGCCTGACCACGAGGCGCTGCTGCGCCGGGTCGACGAGCGGCTCGCCACGGCCTCGGGTGCGGGACGCGAGGTCGCGCTGCGCGAGGCGGCCGGAGTCGTGCTGGCCCACTACCTCGACGAGGGCGAGACCGCCCGCACCCGCTACCGGCTGGCCAGCTCCGTCCCGGCGATCCGGGACCGCGAGATCGCGAGCGTGCAGCGCTACGTGCGGCTCTTCGGCAAGCACGTCCACCGCTGGCTCGACGCCGAGCCCGACGGGTCGCTGCGCGCCGAGCTGGTCGCCTCCGCGGTCGTGATCGGGCACAACCACGTGCTGCGGCAGTGGCTGCGCGGCGAGGTCGACGACGCCGCCACGGCCCGGGCGCTCGTCGACCGGGCCCTGGACCACGCGCTGGCCGTGCTGCGCGGACCGGCGGCCGGCGGCGCGCCGACGATCGTGATCACCAGCGGCGGCCGCGACGTCGAGCAGGTCGTGCGGGAGGTCCGCGACGCGCTCGGGAAGAACCCGGGCCCTGCGGGCCTTGGGACTGCATGACCTCCCCCCTGCACCTCGACCCCGACGCCATCGACTGGATGCTCGACGAGGCCACGACCTGGGCGGTCGTCGGCCTGTCCGGCAACCCGGACCGGACGGCGTACCGGATCGCGGAGCTGCTGCAGTCGCGCGGCAAGAAGATCGTGCCGATCCACCCCTCGGCACCGGTCGTGCTCGGCGAGCAGGGCTACGCGACGCTCGCGGACGTGCCGTTCCCCGTCGACGTGGTCGACGTGTTCCGTCGCTCCGAGGACGCCGGACGGTTCGCCGACGAGGCGGTCGCGATCGGCGCCGGAGGCGTGTGGTTCCAGCTCGGCATCGTCGACCAGGCCGCCTTCGAGCGGACCCGGGCGGCCGGCGTACCGATGGTCATGGACACCTGCCCGGCCATCGAGTGGCGCAAGCGCGCTCGCTGACCCCTACTGGTCGCGGACGACGGCGCCCTTGGCCTCGGCGGCGAGCTTCAGCTCGGCCTGGAAGTCGGTCATCTGCTTCTGCAGAGCCGGGTCGGTCGCCGCGAGGATGCGTACGGCGAGCAGGCCGGCGTTGCGCGCGCCACCGATCGCGACCGTCGCCACCGGCACCCCTGCCGGCATCTGCACGATGGAGAGCAGCGAGTCCATGCCGTCGAGGTACTTGAGCGGCACCGGCACCCCGATCACCGGCAGCGGCGTGACCGCCGCGAGCATGCCCGGCAGGTGGGCCGCACCGCCCGCGCCGGCGATGATCACCGACAGTCCGCGCCCGGCGGCGTCCTGGCCGTAGGCCAGCATCTCGGCCGGCATCCGGTGCGCCGAGACGACGTCGGCCTCGTAGGAGATGCCGAACTCCCGCAGCGCCTCGGCCGCGGCCTTCATCACCGGCCAGTCGGAGTCCGAGCCCATCACGATGCCCACGCGCGCAGTCATGGCGCGAGCCTAGTGGTCATCTCCGGAAGTTGTTCGGGGGTGGCCCGTGCTCCGATTGCGCGCATCGCAAGGCGCAGGCGCGAAGCCATACCGGGTTGTCTCGCGAGCGTCTGCAACGCCGCGAGGTGCGTGCTCGGGGTGCGGGACACCCGGAGAACTTCCGGAGATGACCACTAGTGAGTTGCTACTCGCTCTCGTTGCCGAGGTCGCCGCGGAACCACGCGGCAGCGTGCCGGCCCCGCTCGAGGCAGTCCTCGAGGTCGTCGCCGTAGACGTTGACGTGACCGACCTTGCGGCCCGGGCGCAGGTCCTTGCCGTAGAGGTGGACCCGCAGCTGCGGGTCGCGGGCGAGGGCGTGCGGGTAGCCGTCGTAGAGGCGCCCGACGTCGGGGTTGTCGCCGCCGAGGATGTTGACCATCACGGTCCAGCGGGCGCGGGGGGCGGGCGAGCCGAGGGGCAGGTCGAGGGCGGCACGCAGGTGGTTCTCGAACTGGCTGGTGACGGCGCCGTCCTGGGTCCAGTGGCCCGTGTTGTGGGGGCGCATCGCGAGCTCGTTGATGTAGACGGCCGGGCGGCCGTCGGCGTCGACGGCCTCGAAGAGCTCGACGGCCAGGATGCCGGTCACGTCGAGCTCACCGGCGATGCGCAGCGCGAGCTCCTGCGCGGCGGTGGCGAGGGCGGGGTCGAGGTCGGGCGCGGGGGCGATCACCTCGCGGCACACGCCGTCGACCTGGAGCGTCGCGACGACCGGGTACGCCGCTGCCTGGCCGCTCGGGGCGCGGGCGACGAGGGCGGACAGCTCGCGGCGGAAGTCGACGAGCTCCTCGGCGAGCAGCCGCACGCCGCGCTCCGCAGCGACCGCCAGGGGCTCGGCAGCCTCTGCGAGGGTCCGGACGACCCAGACGCCCTTGCCGTCGTACCCACCCCGGGAGACCTTGAGGACGCACGGCAGGCCGAACGCCTCGACGTCGGCCTCGGTCGCGACGACGGCCCAGCGCGGCTGGGGCGCGCCGATGCGCGACATCGCCTCACGCATCACGATCTTGTCCTGCGCGTGGACCAGCGCCTCGGGGCCGGGGTGGGCGATCACGCCGTCGGCGGCCAGGGCACGCAGGTGCTCGGTCGGGACGTGCTCGTGGTCGAAGGTGACGACCGAGCAGCCCTCCGTGACGGTGCGCAGCGTGGCCAGGTCGCGGTAGTCACCGACCATCTGGTCGGGGATGACCTGGGCGGCCGAGACACCCTCGGCCTCGGCGAGCAGTCGGAGCGGTACGCCGAGGGCCACAGCGGGCTGGGCCATCATCCTGGCGAGCTGGCCGCCTCCGATCACGGCGATCCGGGGCGCGGGTTCGGTCGTCGACACGGCCGAACCCTACGCAATGCGGGGGCGCTACGCGGAACTGGTGGCGTCGGCGGCCATGCCGAGCTCGAAGCGCAGGCCCTGACCGCGGATGGTGGTGATCAGGCGGGGCTGGCGGGTGTCGTCGCCGAGCTTGCGGCGTACCCACCCCAGGTGGACGTCGATCGTCTTCGACGACGTCCAGAAGGTCACGCCCCACACGTCACGCATCAGCTCCTCGCGGCTGACCACCGACCCGGCGCGCGCGATGAGTGCGTGCACCAGGTCGAACTCCTTGCGCGACAGCAGAATCTCGCGGTCCCCACGCCACGTTCGCCGGGTCGACGGGTCGACCCGGACATCCTGCACCTCGATCACATGGGCCAAGGTAAGGACGCGGAGACCTCCAGCGACGCGGAATGCAAAGAATTTTGCCTTGAGAAGGCGCGCCAAAACCACCGCTGACCAGCGGATACGTGGGTTGACGGAGGTCAGGCTCGCCTGACGGCGACGGGCTCCAGCACGCCGAACCCGCGCACCGGACGGGCCGGCAGCGGACGCGACTCGACCTGGTCGCCCGGCAGCAGGTCGGCCGTCGCGTGGTCGACGATGATCCGGTTGCGGCGCGCGACCTGGGTCAGTCGGGCAGCCAGGTTGACCGGCGGACCGAACACGTCACCCATCCGCAGCACCACCCCGCCGGTGGCCAGGCCGACCCGGACGTCGGGCATCCGAGGGTCGCGGCCGATCACGTTGATGATGCCCTCGGCGGTGGTGAAGGCAGCCATCGGATCGTCGTTCACGTACAGCACCGCGTCGCCCATGCTCTTGATCAGCCGGCCGTTCTCGCGGGCGATCACGTCACCGCAGCGGGCCTCGAAGACCTCGACCAGCTCGCCGATCCGCTCCCGGGAGACCTCGTTGGACAGTGCGGTGAAGCCGACGATGTCGGCGAATCCGACGCTCAGGTCGGTGGTGTGGGGGTCGTCGTCGAGCGCCCGGACCGCCTCCATCCGCGCGATGGCGGCAGCGAGGTGACGGCGCCACGCGTAGACGAGCAGGTCCTCGAACTGCTCCCCCAGCCGGGCGGTCACCCAGGCACCGGGGTCCTCCACGTCCTCGGGCGCGCCGTCGGCGACGTGCTGCACCAGCTCGCCGACCTCCCAGTCGGCCAGCCGGGCCATCGTGATGCCGATGCCGCGGGTGACGTTGAGAGCGACGTCCGGTACGACGACCTCGCCGTCGGGTCCCTCCGCGAGGATCCGCATCGCGTCGACGTCGGCCCGGGTGTAGGCGCGCTCGTCACCGTGCTCGGCGAAGCCGAGGGTGCGGAACAGGCGCCTCGTCAGGTCGATCGACAGGCCGGCCTGCTCGGCCACCTCGGCGGCGGTGAGCCGGGGCTCACCGCTCTCAGACACCTTCGTCCCGGCGCGGCGCCGGCCCGCTGTGCAGCTCGTGGAGCAGCTCGTTGAGCTGGCGCTGGGTGGCCTCGACGTGCGGGATGTCGTTGAGCCGCACGGTGCCGAAGGTCGACGCGTCGGAGATCAGCAGGCTGCCGCAGCCGAACGGCCGGTCGAGCAGGTTGATCTCCATCGCGATGTCGCTGACGCGTGCCAGCGGGATGTCGTGACCCCGGCGCGTGATGATCCCGTTGCGGGTGATCAGTCGGCGGTCGGTGAAGGCGTGCACGGTGGTCAGCCAGTCCAGGAACGGGCGCAGCGAGAACCACGCGATCCCGATCGCGACGAGCACCCACACGATGAGCGTGAGCACCCGCTGGAAGCCGGTGTCGTCGAGCATCACCTGGGCAGCGACGCCGGCTGCGAGCAGCACGACGAGCGCGAGGATCGGCCCGAACAGCGCCTTGGGGTGCTGACGGGTGCTGAGCACGAGGCGCTCGCCGGGGTTGAGCAGCTTCTTCGAGATGGCCACGGTCAGATCATTCCACCAAGTACGTCGGTTCAGGTCGAGGTTGCGCGGACGTGGATGACATCGCCGGCGCCGACCCGCTCGGTCCCGTCGGCGGTGGTGACCACGAGCCGGCCGTCGTCGTCGATGTCGGTGGCGCGACCGAGCAGCTCCCCGCCACCGGGCAGCTCGACGCGCACGTCGCGGCCGAGGGTCGCGCAGTTGGAGCGGTACGACGTCGCGAGGCGCGCCGTGCCCTGCTCGCCGCCGGCCTGCCAGACGTCGTACCCCTCACGCACGGCAGCGACCACCGCGAGCAGCACCGAGGTGCGGTCGGGCGCGCCGGGACCGGCGACGGCGAGGCTGGTCGCGGTGGGGACGGGCAGCTCGTCGGCGGTCATCGCGACGTTGATGCCGACGCCGACGATCGCGGCCGGGCCGGTCGGGGTCTCCACCCGCTCGACGAGGATGCCCGCGACCTTGCGGTCGCCGTCGAGGAGGACGTCGTTGGGCCACTTCACGTTCGCGTCGTAGCCCAGCGCGGTGATCGCCTTCGCGACGTTGTGGCCGACGAGCAGCGGAAGCCACGGCCACGACGCCGGCGGCACCGTCGGGCGCAGCACCAGCGAGAAGGTCACCGCGGTGCCCGGCGGGGTCTCCCAGGTGCGGTCGAGACGGCCGCGTCCCGACGACTGGTGGTCGGCGACGACCACGAGGCCCTCGTGCGCACCGGCGCGGGCACGCTCGGCGGCGACCTCGTTGGTCGACGGCGCCTCCGCGAGCAGCTCGAAGGAGAGGTCGGGGGTCAGCTCGGACACGCCGGCGAGACGGTCGCCGTCGAGCGGTCCACGGGTGGGGGTCGGGGTGGAACCGGAAGTCACGGGCTCTACCTTGGCGCAGCCCGGGCCTCGAGGAAACCCCGGGGTCTCAGCTCGATGCTCAGCCCAGGAAGCGTTCCCGGTAGTCCGCGACCGCGTCGTCGATCGCGTCCGCGTCGAGGCCGAGGGCGGCCAGATCGTACTCGACGAAGCCGTGCCGCCCGCGCGGGTGCGCGTCGCGGAACGCGGCCATCGCCCCGCGCGCGCGGGCGTCGAAGGGCTGGTCGGCGAGGGCGTAGATCGCGGCGATGGTGCCCTCCTCGTCGGCCATGAAGTCCTCGAACCGGATGTCGATCGACTGCGCGGCCGGGAGCAGGTCGCGGTCGCGGACGCAGGCGTGCAGCAGGTCCTCGAGGCGGCCGGCGAACTGGCGGCCGATCGCGACCGGGTCCGGGTGCTCGCTGGCCATGCGGGCGGTGTACGCGACCATCGTGCAGACCGATGCGGTCACCGCGACCGGGTCGCGGTGGGTGAGCACGAAGGTCGCGTCGGGGAAGGTCCGCAGCAGCGGGCCGTAGTGCTCGAGGTGCTGCGGCGACTTGAGCACCCAGCGCTCGCCGCCGCGCAGCCACTGCAGGACCTGCAGCACCCGCTTGAGATAGCCGTACGACGCGTCCTGGCCGCTGGTGCGCTGGTAGGAGCTCCACGTCGGCAGGTGCGCGCTGCACTCGAAGAGCATCCCGCTGACGTCGTATGCGAGGAGCTGGAGCTCCTCCTGCGCGTGCTCGACCGTCATCTCGTGCATCCGCTTGAACTCGGGCATCACGCCGTCGAGCAGGTCGAGGCCGGCGGCGCAGCGGGCCGGGCGCGGGTCCGGGTCGGCATCCTGCTCGGCCGCGGCGAGCACCGGCTCGAGGCTCTCCCAGTACGGCAGGTGCCGCAGGGCGGGGTCGGCGGCGAGCATGTTGTGCAGGTGCGTGGTGCCGGTGCGCGGCAGCCCGCAGATGATGATCGGACGGTCGATGACGACGTCCTCGATCTCGGGGTGGCGCGCGACCAGGTCCTCGATGAGCAGCCGGCCGCTGAGGATCTGCACGAGCTGCTCGAACACGATCGCGGAGCCGGCCGGCGAGAGCGCGGCCTCCTCGCGCAGCGAGCGGCAGAGCACGTCCAACCTCTCGGCGAAGCGCTCGTCGCCCCACGCGGACAGGCCGGTGCGCTCGACCGCCGTCGCCCGGAGCACGGCGGGGTCGAGGACCAGCGCGCCGCCGTACTCGGCGAGCATGTCGCGGATCGGGGCGGAGGCCTCCGGGTAGACCGGTGCGGCGAGGTCGTCGAAGCGCACGGTGTCGGTCCTCACCGGACCGCCTCGGCGACCTCGGCGACCGGGACGACGCGGCAGACCGGGCGGTCGGGCGTGCGCTCGGGCAGGAACCAGCGGAACCAGATCAGGCCGGACCCGCGCCCGGCGGTCGAGACCCAGTTGGGGTGGCCGGGGTCGGTCGCGGAGACGACGATCCGCCAGGACCCGTCCGGCTCGTGGGTCGTCTGCCCGCCGTTGATGGTGACCTGCTCGTAGCGGTGGTCGTAGGTGTGGAGGTAGGGCGTCCACAGGCACATGTTCCAGAACGCGCACTCCGGCGAGCTGCCCTCGATGACCAGGGCCTCGCCCTCGCCGAGCTCGTAGGCGCCGAAGGCGTACGACGCGTCGCCGGCCGCCCAGCCGAAGGTGGTCGTCGGCACGGGGTACGGCTCCCCCACCTCGTTGGGCGGGCCGACCCGGACCGGCACCATCGCGGCCTGCTCGGCGACCCAGGTGCGGGCCGCGCGGAGGCGGCGGGCGAGGTCCTCGGCGCTGTCGGTACGCCGGGCCGGCGGGTCGTCGGCCTCGATCTCCCAGGTGGAGCGGACGCCCTGCACCGGGTCGACGAGGTAGTCGCGGGTGAGCGCGAAGACGGCGTCCGGCTCGAGCTTGATCCAGTTGCCCTCGTGGGGCGTGGCGCTGAGGACCAGCTCGAAGCTGCCGTCCGGGGCGATCTCGAGGTCGCGGTCGTTGACGGTCGCGATGATCCGGTCGCTGTAGCGGCCGTCGTCGGGGCCGCCGTACACGGTGAGCGAGAGGTAGACGGCGTCGGCACGGTGGCCGCGGACCCGGTAGGTGCGCTCGGGGTCGAGCGCGGTGAGCTGGTAGAACGCGTCGGAGTTGTCGCCGCCCCACTTCATCGACGGGGTGATCACGTCGACGAACCGCGGGCGGTCGGTGTCGGCCCAGACGTAGGCCTCGAGCGCGACCTTGAGGAGGCTGAACGCGAACCGGTAGCCGTCGAGCACGTCGGCCTCGGGCAGGGCGGGGTCGGCGTCGAGGAAGCGACGCTCGACGCCCTTCACCTCGTCGACGAGCTCGTGGAAGGCCTGGGACAGGTCGGTCATCGGGATCCTCTCGGGGTGACGCACGTCACCCTTGCGAGCCATTACGTTATGGGTTGTACGTAATGGCTCGCAAGGGGTTGGTCTCCGGCGTCAGGCGAAGAAGACGCGGAGGTCGCCGACCACGTCCTGGGGCACCTCCATCGCCGCGAAGTGACCGCCGCGCGGGAACTCCGACCAGTGCGCGATGTTCGCGTTGTCGCGCTCGGCGAGCGAGCGGATCGTCTGGAAGTCGTCCTTGAAGACCGCGACCCCGATCCGTCCGGTGCTGACGACCGGCTCGGCACCGGCGTGCTGCTCCTCGTAGTGGTAGCGCGCGGCCGCGCCGTAGGTGTTGGTCAGCCAGTACAGCGTCGCCTGGGCGAGCACCTGCTCCGGCGCGACCAGGCTGGTGCCGTTGCCGAAGCTCTCGAACAGCTCGCTGTAGGCCAGGACCGCCACCGGCGAGTCCGCCAGACCGGCCGCGACGGTCTGCGGGCGGGTGGCGTTCATCTGGTTGTAGCCGCCGACCGACTGGAACCACTGCATGTGCTCGAGCGCGGCGTACTCCTTCGGTCCGAAGCCCTCGAACTCGGCCGGGTCGCCGCTCGGGAAGGAGAACAGGTGCAGGACGTGCGCGCCGAGGAAGCCCTCGGGGTTCGCGACCGCGAGCTCGCGGCCGACCATCGCGCCGCCGTCGCTGCCGTGGATGCCGTAGGAGTCGTAGCCGAGGCGGCGCATGAGGACGTCGTACGCCGCCGCGACCCGCCTCATCGTCCAGCCGGTCTCCACCAGCGGGGTCGAGAAGCCGAAGCCCGGCATCGACGGGACGACCACGTGGAAGGCCTGGTCGGCGGTGCCGCCGTGGGCCTCGGGGTCGACGAGCGGGTCGATCATGTCGAGGAAGTCGAGCTGCGACCCGGGGTAGGTGTGGGCCAGGAGCAGCGGCGTGGCGTCGGCGTGCTTCGAGCGGACGTGGAGGAAGTGGATCCGCTGGCCGTCGACCTCGGTGACGAAGCCGTCGTACGCGTTGAGGCGGGCCTCGACCGCGCGCCAGTCGAGTTCCTTCCACTGCTCGACCATGCTGCGGAGGTAGGACTCGGGGGTGCCGTAGTCCCAGGAGTCGCCGGGGACGGCGGGGGCGAAGCGGGTGCGGTCGAGACGGTCGCGGAGGTCGTCGAGGTCGGTCTGCGGGATGTCGATGACGTAGGGCGTGATCTGGTTCATGGCACTGACGTTAGGAGCCATAGCGGAACGGTTCGTTCCTGTTTAATCGGACTCGTGAAGACGACCTCGGGAAGGGTCCTCGAGCTGCTCGGGCTGCTCCAGTCGCGCGTCGAGTGGACAGCTCCGGAGCTGGCCACGCGGCTCGGCGTGACCGAGCGGACCGTGCGCAACGACGTGACCCGGCTGCGCGAGCTGGGCTACCCCGTCGACGGGGTGCGCGGGCGGACCGGGCACTACCGGCTCGGCGTCGGCGCCAAGCTCCCTCCCCTGCTGCTCGACGACGAGGAGGCCGTCGCGGTGGCCGTCGGGCTGCGCACGCTGACCGGTGTGGCCGGCTTCGAGGAGAGCGGCGGCCGGGCGCTCACGAAGCTCGAGCACGTCCTCCCCGACCGGCTCCGACGCCGGGTCACCTCGCTGCGCGACGCCACCGAGGCCGGCCCGGTCAACACCGACTCCAACGTCGAGGACCCCGAGGTCGACGCCGGGGTGCTGGCCGAGATCGCCGACGCGATCCGCGACCACCGCGGGCTGCGCGCGTTCTACGGCGACGAGCAGGAGCGGATCGAGATCGAGCCGTACCGGCTGGTGGCCTGGCAGCGGCGCTGGTTCGTGGTCGGCCGGTCCGTCGACGCCTCGGGCGAGCGCTGGGCGCCGTACCGCGTCGACTGGCTGACCCTGCGCATCCCCGGCGGCCGCACCTTCCGGCCCGCTCCCCTGCCCGGCGACCTCACCGAGCTCGTCGTGCGCGAGGTCGCCCGCACCGGCTGGTCCGTGCACGCCCGGCTGGTCATCGACGCGCCCGCCGAGGAGGTCCTCGCCCGGATCAACCCGGCCGTCGGCGTCGTCGAGCCGCTGCCGGACGGGCGCTCGGTGCTGGTCACCGGCGGCGACAGCCTGGAGGTCGTCGCGGTCTGGATCGGCATGCTCGGGCTGGACTTCACCGTCGAGACGCCGGCCGCGCTGGTCGAGCACCTGCGGGTGCTGGCGGAGCGGTACGCCGGCGCGGTCGCGGGATCCTGAGCGATCCGACCACGGTCGGATGTGCCGGGGCGGCGACCGGGCGAGGATGACCGCATGAACCGACTGATCGCCTCCGGTGCGGCGGCCTACGCAGGGCTCGGCATCGCGTCCTTCCTCAAGCCCGACGTCGTGCCCGCGGTGATCGGGTACGCCGCCCCCGACGCCGACACCCGCACCGAGATCCGGGCCGTCTACGGCGGCCTGCCGCTGGCGTTCGCCGCGAGTCTCGTGGCCGCGCCGACCTCCGGCACGGCGATCGGGGTCGCCACCGCCGGGATGGCGGCAGGACGGGCTGCGTCGGCGGTGTTCGAGGGCCGCCCCAGCCTGAAGATGGCAGGGTTCATCGCGCTGGAGACGGTCGTGGCCGGGGCGCTGCTGCTGGGCGCCCGCCGGACCTCCTCCACAGCCTGACCCGCCGTGGGCGATATCGAGGTGCCGGTTGTCGGCCCCTGCTCCTAGGGTTCCGGTCATGACGCGACTCGTGGACGCCCGCACCGACCAGTTCGTCGAGGACCTCGCCGCCCTCGACCCGCTGACCGCGACGTACGCCGGCATCCCCGGCCACGACGGGGAGCTGCCCGACCTGTCCCCCGACGGCTTCGCGGCCGGCGAGGAGCTGCACCGCCGGGCGCTGGCCGACGTCGCCGCGCTCGACACGGCCGACGAGCGCGAGGAGGTCGCCAAGGCGGCCTTCCTCGAGCGGGTGGGCCTCACCGTCGAGCGGGCCGACGCGGGCGTCGAGCGCAGCGAGTTCTCGGTGATCTCGAGCGCGATCCACGCCGTGCGCGAGGTGTTCGACCTGATGCCGACCGACACCACGGAGCAGTGGGACGCGATCGGCTCACGGCTGGCTGCTGTCCCTGCTGCGCTGGCGGGCTACCGCACCACGCTGCTCGAGGAGGCGGCCGCCGGACGGGTCTCCGCGAAGCGGCAGTACGCCGAGGTGGCCGACCAGGTGCGCGGCTGGACCGGGCAGACCGGGGCCGCGGGCGACTACTTCGCCAACGTCGTCGCGGCAGCGCCGGACGCTCAGCGCGACGCGCTCGCGGCAGCCGCGGCCAGCGCGTCGGCGGCGTACGCGGAGTTCGGGCGCTTCGTCACGACCGACCTGCTCCCCCGCGGCCGCGACGTCGACGGGGTGGGTCGCGACCACTACTCGCTCGCGTCCCGGTACTTCCTCGGCGCGAGCGTCGACCTCGAGGAGACCTACCGCTGGGGCTGGGAGGAGCTGAAGCGGATCGAGGACGACATGGCCGCCACGGCCGGGCGGATCGTCCCGGGTGGTTCGGTCGCCGATGCCGTCGCCGCGCTCGACGCCGATCCGGCGCGCGACTGCGGGAGCCGCGAGGCGTTCCAGGCGTGGATGCAGGAGAAGTCCGACACGATCCTCGCCGACTTCGACGGCGTGCACTTCGACATCGCCGAGCCGATCCGCACCCTGCAGTGCAAGGTCGCGCCGATCAACGACGGCGGCGCCTGGTACACGCCGCCCACCGAGGACTTCTCCCGTCCCGGCACCATGTGGTTCTCGTTCACCGACGACCACGAGCGCTACTCGACCTGGCGGGAGACGACGACCGTCTTCCACGAGGGCGTGCCCGGCCACCACCTGCAGGTCGCGCAGGCCGTGCACCGCGCCGACCTGCTCAACCGCTGGCAGCGGCTGCTGTGCTGGGTCAGCGGCCACGGCGAGGGCTGGGCGCTGTACGCCGAGCGGCTGATGGACGAGCTCGGCTACTTCGCCGACGCGGGCGACCGGCTCGGCTTCCTCGACATGCAGGGCTTCCGCGCCGCGCGGGTCGTCGTCGACATCGGCGTCCACCTCGGGCTGACCGTGCCGGCCGACAACCCGTTCGGCTGGCGTCCCGGCGAGACCTGGGACGCCGACCTGGCCTACGAGTTCATGCGCGCCCACTCGCGGATGGACGACGGCTCGCTTCGCTTCGAGGTCAACCGCTACCTCGGCTGGCCGGGCCAGGCGCCGTCGTACAAGGTCGGCGAGCGGATCTGGCTCGAGTCCCGCGTCGCAGCACAGGCCCGGCACGGCTCGGCCTTCGACCTCAAGGCCTTCCACACCGCGGCGCTCGACCTCGGCAGCCTCGGCCTCGACCCGCTCCAGGCCGCGCTGGGCCGGCTCTGACGGACGCGCCGTGATCCGGCTCGACCGGGAGCAGGCCCGCCGGATCGCGGTTCGCGCGCAGCTCCTCGACACCCGCCGCACCGGTTCGGTCGCGGAGGTGGTCGACGAGCTGACCCTGCTCCAGGTCGACCCGACCGCGGCGGTCGCGCCGAGCGTCGACCTGGTGCTGTGGTCCCGGCTGGGCGACGGCTACGAGCACTCCGACCTGACCTTCGCACTGGAGACCGAGCGCTCGCTGGCCGAGCTGTCGTCGTACGTCCGCGCGATGGACGACATCGGGCTCCTGCTCGCCGTCGCGCCCCACGACCTGCACCCGACGATCCACGAGTGGCTGGGAGCCAACCAGCGGTTCCGGTCCGACGTGCTCGGGCTGCTCGACGCCGAGGGACCGCGCACCGCCGCGGAGATCCCCGACACCTGCGAGGTCCCCTGGGCGTCGAGCGGGTGGAACAACGACAAGAACGTCAACCGGCTGCTCGAGGTGCTCACCTTGATGGGCGACGTCGCGATCACCGGACGCCGCGGCAAGCTGCGGGTCTACGACCTGCCCGAGCGGGTCTACCCGGGCGAGCTCGACGTCCCCGCGTACGACGACGCGCGGGCCGCCCTCGACCAGCGCGAGCTCGCCGCACTGGGGATCGCCCGGTCCGGGCCCGGTGCGGAAGCGAGCGTCGAGGGCTGCGACGGGTCGTGGCGGGTCGATCCCGATGCCCTGGCCGCGGTCGACTCGGCCTTTTCGGGACGCTGTGCGTTCCTCTCCCCCTTCGACCGGCTGGTCCACGACCGGGAGCGGGCACTCGACCTGTTCGACTTCGAGTACGTGCTCGAGATGTACAAGCCCGCCGCGTCGCGCCGGTGGGGCTACTTCGCCCTCCCCGTCCTCCACGGCGACCGGCTGGTCGGGAAGCTGGACGCCAAGGCCGACCGCAAGGCGGGGGTCCTGCGCGTGCACGCGCTCCACGAGGACGTCCCGTGGGAGCCCGAGGTCGGCGACGCGGTCGACGCCGAGCTCACCGCTCTCGCGGACTGGCTGGGGATGGGCCTCGCCCGAGGGTGAACGCCCCTCAGTGGTTGAGGAGGTCGCGCAGCGACCGTCACGAGACCACCCGGGATGCTGCCGGAACTGTGCGCACGCTTCGGTCGCGTAGCTGGTTGCGTTCCGAACGGCAGCGACGAGGAAGGGCCGTAGGTGGCTGGGTTCGGCGGTCGGGTTGCGGCTCGCGACGACACTCGAGCTGCACCTGGTGACGTCGATCCTCCACACCCCATCTATCGAGCTTCCCCTGTCCACAGGCGGGTTTCCGGCGTTCGTTTGTGTCGGAGGTGGGTGGGAGAATCCAGTCATGGATCTCGGAACCCAGCCCCGTTCGACAGCAGCACTGCTGTCCGGGCTGCGCGCCGAGGTCGAAGGCCGACAGGCCTCCCTGGTCCGCGAATGGGCAGCCATCGTGGAATGGGCCGGCGAGCACATCGTGTCCTCACCCGAGGGTGCCGCGACGATCACCGAGGGCTACCTCGACACCGGCATCCCGATCGCCGGTGCCGGCGCCCCCCTGGTCTCGGAGTTCGCGTTGATGGAGCTCGTCGCGGTCCTCGGCCGCACACCCGATGGCGGCAAGGCCTATGTCGGGCGGGTCATCGAGTGCGCCTGGCGGCTGCCCAACGTCTACGACGCCGTCACCACAGGCAAGCTCGCCCCGTGGCGGGCTGAACGTATCGCCGACCTCACCCGCGGCCTGTCGGCGGAGGCAGCGGCGTTCGTGGACCGGCAACTGTTCAACGCCTCCGGCGTCGGCTGGGCCCAGCTCGAACGCCTCGTCACCGAAGCAGTCCTGCGGTTCGACCCCGAACGAGCCGAAGCCGAACGCCAGAACGCAGCCGACCACCGGCACTTCGACATCGGCGAAGTCGACGAGCACGGGCTGGTCCACCTGGACGGACTGATGGATGCCGCCGACGGACACGACCTCGACCTGGCGGTGTCCCGTCGGGCCGAGGCGCTCG